>NZ_JXKM01000018.1 GCF_001885905.1 Enterococcus devriesei
CTGTTGATATAGAGAGTTGTCTAAAACTTTTTGTAGATTACTCACATAACCTACAAAAATAGAAGGAGGTGAACAGCTTCCTTTCTCGATTTCTACAATCTTAATATGGCGGCGCAACCAAAAATAAAAGACAAGGAAGTGAAAACTCCGTTTCTTCTAAATCTCAATGTGTCGTCAAGTACATAACCAAGATCACTCATTGCGAGTGGTCTTTTTATTTTGATTAGAAAGGACTGATCCAATTGAGAAACCACTGGTACATTTCATTGGCGGGTAATTATCCGCAGCGCGCAATGTCTGCGCAGATAGCAAAGCGTTATACCATTGTTGAGCTGACAGATGAAGCAACACCACAAGAGATTGATAAGTACAAGTTGGTTCTCATTGGTATCGGTTGGTTTAAGGATGAACATATACAGGCAAACATAAAGAGATGGTTGAGATGACATACTTCGAATACTTAAAGCAATGCTTTATTCACGCGAAAGATAAATTGCCAGATTCATATACTGTGGATGATATTGCTATCCACGTCTTAAAGTCGGAGAGTCACAGCAGTCCTGAGTATAACAGTAAACAACAGACACTTGCTTGGTTTAGATTCTTTAAATGGGTGAAGGAGGAAGAGTGATGTTTTGGAATAGGAAAGATTACCGGCAGAAACATATTCAAATTATTATTCGTAAAGAGAATTATGTGGAAAGTACTAGCTTTGAAAGTACAGATCTTTCCTTTATTAGATTTAGAGACGAAAAAATACCTGTTAAATTATCTCATAACGGTTCGAATTACTACGCTACAACCTCCATTTATAATTTAGAGAGTTCGGGATATGAGGTAACAGTGGTAGTCGATGGTGAACTTTGCTATCGAACTCGTGACGTCGAACAACCGATGGTGACATTTAGAGAACAGATGAAAGCAATCAATGACTCGTTTGAAGAAATGAAGAAGCGCCAACGCGAGCTAGAGTCTTTTAATAACGAGGAACCTAACCTATTAGAAATCAGACTCAAAGACACTGACTCAGTGCCTGAAGTTTGGTATCGAGGCACCCGTGTGGACGAGGGAACAAACGGGTTAGTTGATGTATATATGCACTGGCATACACGTGACTTTAACAAGCCGACTGAGTTGTTGGCTACTCTTGAGTTTATCGAAGGTACTGATATAGACGCTAAGAGAGTAGAAGTATTCATCGATGAAGAAGGAGAGCGCGGAAGCTTTAACTTATTGAAAGATGAAATAGATGGTTGAACCAAGACCACGTGATGAGATTGACAAACTATACAAGACGAACCGATGGCGTAAGTTGCGACAAGTAGTGATTGCAAAAGACTATGGACTGTGCCAAGAGTGTAAGCGTCGTGGGCTAGTAGTGAAAGGTGTAGTCGTCCATCACATCATAGAAGCTAGAGAAGATATAACAAAGTTCTGGGATGAAGATAACCTAGAGCTTGTTTGTCTTGCTTGTCATAATAGAGATCATCCTGAGAGATCAGGAGGAGATAAGAAAGTAAAAACAAAAAGAAAGGTTGTGAAGTTCTATGCCAATAGAGAATAACAAAAAGCAAATAGAGCATATTGAAAAAGTAATTCAATCATTAGAAAAAATCAAAGAACAAGTAATGGACGGAACAAGTTATCTTAAGTGTTGTGATTTTACCATCACAGATTCAATACCTGATTTTATGGGGGATTCAGATCACAGAATCGATCTGACTATTGAGTTTATTGATTCGGGTATGCCCCCCTACCTCGAAAAGTAAAAACTGAAGTGGCGCGAGACCGGTGAGCTCCTTCCTTTGTAGTTTTACCGCTTTTAAAGTTTTTTTCAAGAATCTTCTCTAAAGGTGATATCAAAATATTTATCTAAATCATCTTTGGATATTTTTTCAGGCGTCTTGGTATATACATCGTGTCTATCATCAAAAGTATTTCTTTGAAATATGGTTTCTTTTTGAACGTATTTAAAGATAATCCATAAGATTGGATGAAATAGATTTAAATTTGTTTGTGTTTTTGTAAAGTGTTTTAAAGTATGCGGACTTTTAATCAGCATGTATTTCGAATTATTGAAATCAGAAAATACAACTATACTCACGAACTTTGAAACTCTCTTTTCAAGTAACCCACGTACATTGAAGTATAATTCAGCAAGTTTCCAAAATAGATTATCAATGACTGTTCTTTCGGTTTTTTTACCAGTTAGCGTTGATAATTTTATTGTGTAAATTTCTTTTGTATCTATATAGAATATTGGTTTAGAACAAGCAATTTGTCTATTTTCAAAATCTAAAAAGTAAACAAATCCCCAATTTACTGGTAGGTTTCCTACATTTTGCAGTGTATAAGTTATTGATGTAACACACGCACCAAAACTTTCATTCCAAGTAATACCATTTTCAATTGCCCAATCGTGCACTGAAGGTGTTGACTTAAAACCAGACCAAATAGTTCCGCTTCTAAATGTTAAATTTGGATTTGCTCTATTTTCATTTTTGATTACCAAGAACAAGGTAAAGATTGAGATCGTTAATGGTAGGTAATCTTTAACAATTGGCTGAACAAGTTCAAAAAGTTTCATTATTTCCTCCTCTTTGCTAATACTGAAATTATAACATTATTGAAAGAAGGTGATAAGATGCCACAACCAGCAAAAAGTGCAAAACTTCAGCTGCTGCAAAAGAATCCTAACAAAAAGAATGTGAAAGAGCTCAAAAAAAGAGCTGAAGCAGAAGAACGACTGCAAATGAAAAGCGATAACATCCGAGCCCCAGAGTGGCTAAACGAAACGGCTGTGAGGGCTTTTAATTTTCTTAAAGATGAACTTCTGGAAATTGAGCTTATTACTAATGGCGACATTTATCCATTAGCTATGTATTGTTACTGGTACGCCGAACACATGAATCTCCAAGCGCAAGCAGTGTTAGTTCAAGCTGAAAACCCGGAGGCGATTGGAAATCCACTAATCAAGCAACTGGATACATGTTCTAAAAACATGCGCTCTTTTGGTAGTGACCTAGGCTTATCGCCTTCAGCAAGAGCGAAACTTGCGATTAAACTGTCCCAAGATGAGGGTGATGATGAATGGACTTGATGTCACTTTCATATTCTGAACTTGAAAAATGGTGGGCTGATTATAAAGAGGAACAGGCTTCGTGGGGTGGGATATTGATAGAACCCTATCCAGAATTGTTAACAACGTGGTATGCCGAACGATTGATTGATAATTCTATTCCAGCGAGCAAAGAAAATATCTTAGCTGCTAAACGTCACATGATGGATTTGGACAGACAAGGTACAGAAGAATTTCCATGGGTATTTGATGAAGAGGCAGGACATAGACCTATCCGGTTTATAGAAGAAAATTGTAGGCCGACAGAAGGTGACTTTGATAGATTTGTTTTGCAACCTTGGCAACATTTTATCATTGGTTCAATGTTCGGCTGGGTTCATAAGGACACAGGAGTTCGGCGTTTTCGTGAAGCTTTAACTTTCGTTGGACGGAAAAATGGGAAAACATCGCTGATTTCTGGTCTATCTGCTTATATGCTTGGCTATGATCACGAACAAGGCGCGAATGTTTATGTTCTTGCCAATGCAAAAGATCAAGCATCGATTTTATTCGATAAAACTAAAGAGATGGTCAAACAGTCTCCGCGATTGGATAAGAAGTACAAACCACAACGGTCAGTTATCAAAGATGAAGCTACATTTTCAAAAATGGAAGCAAGGGCTTCTGACAGCAAAAAATTGGACGGATTGAATACTCATTTCGCCATTTTTGATGAAATACACGAATTTATCAATTTTAAACTGATTAACGTTATTAAGAAATCTCGTGGGACCCGCCGTCAGCCGTTAATTACTTATATTACTACTGCTGGATATGTTTTAGATGGACCACTAATGCAATATTATGACAATGCACTCGATTGTTTAGAACATCTTGAAGATGGACTGGATGAGCGAGTTTTTTATTTTATCGCAAAACTAGATGATGTTGCTGAAGCTGACGATCCAAGAAACTGGATTAAGGCGAATCCGAACATCGGGTTGATGTCATTTGTCGATTTAGTCACTGACTGGAAGACAGAGCGCAATAGCCCACAAGAACGTGCCGATTGGATTACTAAACAATTCAATCTTTTTTCAGATATTGACGAACTGTCATTTTTAGATATGCAGACGATCAATAAGAACAATAAAGAAATAAATTGGGAAACAATGAAAGATCAGGAATGTGTGGCTGGCTATGATTTATCTGAAACTGAAGATTTCACATCTGCTGATTTGGAATTTCCAATTTATGAAACCGGAGAAATTGCTGTTTTGGAGCATAGTTGGATATCACAAGAACGGTACAACAATGACAACAACAAGCAAAGATTAGATGCATGGATAAAATCAGGAGATTTGACTGTTACACCGGGACCATATGTTGACTATGACTATGTTTTTGATTGGTTTGTGGAACAGTCGAAGAGATTTAAAATACTAAAGGTTCGATTTGACCGTCGAAATAGCTTGATCTTGAATCAGAAAATGATTGATTACGGTTTTGTAATGGAAGAGGCAATCCAAGGTTTCACTACACTGGGAGGTCCAATGAAGGATCTTAAAGAACGTTTTTTAGATGGAAAAGTAATATATAACAAGCAAAAGATATTTCGGTGGTATCTTTCGAATGTGAAGTTGGTTCAGGACCGAAATAATAACTGGATGCCAACGAAGCAATCAAAAAATAGAAAGATTGATGGTTTCGCTGCCCTGTTGAATAGCCATGTTAGCGTTGTAGAGATGTTTGCTAATGAATCGAAACAAACTGCGAATGTTGGCTTTATCAGTATCAGAGAAATGATGAAGGGAGGGTAGAAATGAATATAGTTCAAAGAGCAATAAACAGAGTCACTCCTAAATTTATTAAGCAAACAATTATTAAAAACTATCAAACAAATAGTAGCTTTAAACAATGGTTTGGGAAAACTTTTTTTGGCATTGAAAATTCTACACTTGAAACAAACGAAAATATTTTTTCTGTAGTATCTAGATTAAGTAATACTCTCTCAAGTCTACCGTTTAAAAAATATTTGAACTACGACCAACGGTTTGATGAAGAAATGGATAGATTGATATATTATCCAAATAAAAATCAAACACTTGATCAAATTATTAATGTACTTGAAGTTAGTAGAGATACAAATGGTAATGGGTATGCATTGATCATGAGGGATATTCGGGGTCAATTAGACATGTTAATACCATTTAACCCTAATTATGTTGAACCAGTTCTTGAACAAAATAGCAATGAACTCTGGTATGTGGTAAATAACAATGGAAAAACATATTACTTTCACAATTCAGATGTTATCCACGTTCGTCATATTGCTGGTAATGGTAACTGGAAAGGCATAAGTCCGATTGCAGTTTTGAAAAACTCTAATGACTTCGATAAAGCAGTTAGAGAATTTTCTTTAAAAGAAATGCAATCTCTGAGGGATTCATTCATATTGACCTATGCAACAAGTGTAGATGAGGAAAAGAGAAAAGCTGTTGTAGAAGATTTCAGACGATTCTATGAAGAAAATGGAGGAGTTTTATTTCAAGAGCCCGGTGTGACGATTGAAGAAATGAAACGGAACTTCGTTGCTACAGATATGAAGATTACAGAGGGAATTACACGCGATCGCATTGCTAATGTTTATAATGTTCCAAGCATATTTTTAAACTCTGATAGTAGCAGTTTTTCATCTAATGAACAGTTGATGCAACTATTTGTAAATATGACTCTCACTCCGATCGTTAAACAGTATGAGCGAGAATTCAATAAGAAGATTCTTCGGAAAGAGGAGAGAGTTAAAGGGTATTACTTCAAATTTAATATGATGGGTCTTCTTAGAGGAGACAGTGACGCGAGACAGAAATTCTATCACGGTGGGATTCGCGATGGATGGATCGCGCCTGATGAAGCTAGAATGCTAGAAGAAATGCCACCACGGGGAGGGAAAGCGTCTGAGTTGTGGATCTCGGGAGATATGTATCCGCAAGATATGGACCCTACACTCAGAAAATCGAATAAAACTGGTACTCAAGACGTAATCAAGAAAGATTAGGTCTTTTTATTTTGCCTTGAAAGGAGGGTTGAGATGAAAAAATTTTGGGAAGTTAAACAATCGGCTAACAAAGAGGAAGCCGATATTTATATTTTTGGTGAAATCGTTTCTTACAAATGGGATGACACAGATACTACAGCTGCAAGTTTCCAAAAAGATTTGAAAGAACTTGGAGAGCTAAATCAAATCAATTTGCACATTAATTCTCCTGGAGGATCAGTCTTTGAAGGGATCGCGATTGGAAATATGCTTAAACAGCATAAAGCTCATGTTACAGCTCATGTAGATGCGCTAGCTGCTTCTATTGCTAGTGTGATTGTAGCCAGCTGTGACAAGGTCGTTATGCCTGAAAACAGCATGTTGATGATTCATAATCCTTGGACTTTCTCAATGGGGAATGCAAAAGAGTTACGTAAGCAAGCAGATGATTTAGATAAAATCGCTGAATCTTCTGTCGTCACATATCTATCTAAGGCTAGCGACAAACTATCTGAGGAAAAAATTAAACAAATAATGGATGAGGAAACGTGGTTATCCGCTGCAGAAGCGTATGAGTACGGTCTTTGTGATGCAGTCGAATCTGCAAATCAAATGGCTGCTTCAATTAGCACAAAACTGTTTGAATCGTATCAAAACGTACCTAGTAAGCTATTAAAACCAATTGATCAACATGAAGTGACACAAGAACAACGTAATGAAATTAAAAAACGAGCAATGCAAAACAAAGCCTTGATGGGCGATATTCTGGGAGGATTATAATTTATGAAAACTATTTTTGAATTAAAACAGGATTTGGCGACTTTAGGTCAGCAAGTTCAAAAACAAAATGATTTAATCATGCAAAAAGCGACGGATCCGGCTGTAACTTCTGAGGATTTAACAGGAATGCAAAAAGCTAAAGAAGACTTACAACAACGCTTTGATATCGTAAAAAAACAACACGATCAAATGGAAGCTGAACAAAAGCAGAGCTTATCAAAAGGACAATTTACTGAGTCTGAAGATCCTAAACAAAAAGTGATTGATGCTAAAGCTACGTTAATCCGTAAAACAATTGCTAAAGAAGCAGTTCCGCTGGATGTTCGTCAAGCTTTAGGCGATGATGACGCATCTAAAGGTGGCAAATTTTTACCAAAAACAGTAGCGAATGACATTATTTCTGAACCGGTTGTAAAAAATCCGCTTCGTGAAGTTTCTACGATCACTAATATTCCTAACTTAGAAATCCCAAAAGTGACGTTCACTTTAGACGACGATGATTTCATTGCTGATATGGAGACTGCGAAAGAATTAAAAGCAAAAGGCGATACTGTTGTTTTTAGTCGTCATAAGTTTAAAGTATACACTGGCATTTCTGAAACTATCCTTGCAGGAACAAATACAAATTTGGTTTCAACTGTCGAACTTAATTTACAATCAGGTGTAGCAGCTAAAGAACGAAAAGTTGCTTTTGCCACTGCTCCAAAAACTGGTGAAGAACATATGAGTTTTTATGATGAAAAAAATGTAAAAATTAAAAAAGTTGAAGGGGAGGATTTATATAAATCTATAAAAGCAGCAATTGCGGATTTGCATGAAGATTATCGTGAAAATGCAAAAATCATGATGAAATATGCTGATTACTTGAACATTATTGAAACCCTGGCGAATGGTAGTGCAACTTTATACACCGCGCAACCTGAACAAATTTTAGGCAAACCTGTTATCTTTACCGATGCTGCTGAAGTGCCAGTAGTCGGCGACTTCTCATACTCTCACTTCAACTACGATATTGGTTCACTTTATGAACAAGATAAAGATATCAAAACAGGAGTAAATCTATTCGTTGTAACCGCTTGGTTCGATCATCAAATTAAATTAGCTTCTGCATTCCGTCTGGCGACAGTAAAAAAAGCCTAGCCCCGGCAGTTGTCGGGAATGTGACCCCGACTGTAGATGGGGCGACAATTAACTTAAGTTAGGCGGTGAGAAAATGATTCTAGACTCTAACAAAAAAGAGGATTTAGAAGAAATAAAAGCTGCCATTCGTGAAGATTATACGGATGACGAAGTTGGAATAAAACGGGCTGTAATGTCTGCAATTGCATATATTAAGGGGGCTATTGGAAACGAGAAGCCTTCTTTCTATTTACAAGACAACGAGACGATTGATTTGATTAATCTAGCGATTCTATTATTAACGGACCACTACTATCATGCAGGGTCAGCAACGATAGAGTCTCAAACCCAAAACGGTGCACTTCGTGAATATGATCTAGGATTTAACTCTATGTTATTGCAACTGAAGGCAAGTTACCTAGCTTTTAAAGAGGACGACAACAATGAGGAAAAGTAGAACAGGAAAACTAAATACTAAAATTTCTTTTTGGCAGTATAAACCTAATAGTGGACCTGAACCAGGTGAAAGAGAAAAAAAAATCCTATATAAAGCTCGGGCTGAGGTTTATGATCCATCCATGAAAGATTTAGAAATCCTGAATGGAAAAGGTACGAAGAAGGCTGTAACAATAGTCATTCGAGACCCACGGGGGAAGTACGTTCCTACGAACAAGCATTATGTAGAAATCGTAGATTATCGATTGGACGAACGTTGGAACATTATAGATGTAAGACCTGATATTACTGGAAATAGGTTCCTTACTATCGTATTAGGTGTGACTAACGATGAGTAATGTTGAATTTAAAGGCATAAATGAAACTTTACAATCTTTGGAAAAAAGATTAGGGACAAAAAAAACAAAAAATCTTACTCGAAAAGCCATCAATTCTGGTGCTGAAAAAGTCGAGAAACGACTACAATCTGACATGCTAGTCTTTAAAGATAAAGGATACACGATTGACGAAGTTGTCCGTAAAAATGCAACTTATCGAAACTATAAGGCAGAAGCCGAAATAGGGTGGAACGGGCCTCATGAGCGCTATCGAATCATTCATCTTAATGAATGGGGTTATACGAGAAATGGACGTCAAATAAAACCGCGCGGATTTGGCATTATTACAAAATCGCTAAAGAAGTCTGAACCTGTGTACTTCGAGACAGTGGCATCGGAGGTAAAGAGAAACCTATGAAAGATATGCTTGGTAATATCTATGAATTGCTGTGTAACAATGAATACATCAAAAACATGACGTTCAATGATGAAACAGAAGAATATCGTATCAAGTATTATGAACAGCCAGAAACGGCGGATAAGACTGGGGCGTTCATCACAATTAGACCTGTGGACGTCCCAAACGAAGCCTATCATGGAAGCGATAAAGAACTTTCTATTGAACATCTATTACAAATTGATGTTGAGTCTAAATACAGAGCAACATGCAAACAAATGCAATATGAAATTAAAAAAGAGATGAAGAAGCTTGGCTTTGGGCAAGTAAATGGTCAAGGTTTAGACGAATACTTCTCGGAGACTAGACGTTATGTAGACGCTCGACGATATGACGGGAATACACGAATTTACGATACACAATATTAAAACAGAATAACAGGAATTAAGACACGAAAACTCGTGTCTTTTTTTGTTGTCAAAATTAGGAGGAAATAAATTATGACTTTAGTCGGATTTAAAAAAATGACAATCGGAATTTTTGATAAGGACGGTAAAATTCCAAAAGCTAATCAATTTGTTATTGAAGGTAAGCAGGACAAAGGTGCAACAGTATCCGCAGAAATTAGCGGTTTATCAAAAGAATCTACGAAAGTTTATGGATCAGATATTGCATACTACATTTCACAAAAAGGGACAGGTGATGTTTCAGCGACATTTGGATTGTTAGATTTACCAGAAGATTTGAACGATAAAATTTTAGGATATAAAACTAATGAAAATAAAATTAGCTTCTTAGGCGAAGATACTGAACCTCCGTATTGCGCAGTGTTGATGGAGTCTTCTGATTTAAGTGGTGAGACAGCTATGTTAACTATTTTTAAAGGTAAATTCAGTCGAGAATCAATTAATTTGAATACAACTACTAACGAAGCATTCGAACCCGAAGCAGAAGAGTATGTATTCTCTGCTATTGCTAATGATGCAGAAGGCGATGCAAAAGGACAATCCGTTGCTAAATATGTCGGTAAGGAAGAAGCAGCTATCACAGCATTGCGTACTATGACTTTTCCAGCGGGGGAGTAGTTAGCCCTGTCGTTGGAAAAGTTACCCCAACGACGAATGGGGCAACAATCGCATTAAGTTAGGAGAATGAGTGTGGTAGATACATTTAGAATTTATAAAAAAGGTGGAACAAAAGTAGTGGAGGGCACAAGCCCTCTTTCTATCACTGGTATTGCAGCAAATACACAAGTAGCAAAGGGAGACTATCAAACAACTCGGTTGGTTAATGATGTTGAATCAATGAAAGTTGATATCCCAGCATTTAAGACATTGGCTGAGCAAGAACCGGAAACATCCGGATTTGATCCTGAAGGAGATGTAAAGCCAACAAATGCGAATACCGTTGAAGAAATAAAAGCATGGTTGACAGCGCACGAAATTGATTACACAGGAAAGACGCTTAAACCAGATTTGCTTGCATTAGTACCAGCATAGGTTTTTAGAGGACTGTAGTAGTCCTCTTTTTTATTTGAAAATATTAGGAGGAATTTATAGATGGCGAAAGTAAGACTTGAGTTAGAAAATGCAAAAGGTGAAAAAGTAGTCCACGAAAAAATGAAAGTCAAAGGTCGTGCGGTCCGTAAAGCTATCCAATGCAGTCGGAAAATGTATGCAAAAGACGCAGACATGGGTACGCAGTTAGACGCTTTGATTGAATTAGCTGTGGAAGTCTTTAATGATAAAAAAGTTACAGAAGACACAATTTTAGACGGGATTGAAAGCGAAGAGTTATTAAATGCGTTAAATAAAGTCTATATGGATATCTTAGGAATCGAAGAAGATAATTCGTCAGATGAAAAAAAGTAAGCCCTGAAGAAGCGGAAGAAAATTATTTCAATCTTTGCAGGCAGCTTATAGAAAATGGTTGGACTTTAGAGGATATAGAAGAAGCGGATTTTGAAGCTCTCATTCAAATTGTCTGTTCGGAACCTAAGAAAGAAAAATCAAAAGAGGTCGATTTGAAAGACTTCGTTAAATCAATTTAGGAAAGGAGGAAAATTATGGCAAATGGAAAACCGCTTGGGAATATGAAGGTTATTTTGGATTTGGATAGTTCCGCCTTTTCTAAAGGACTAGAAGGTGCTAAAAGAAGCGTTGCTTATAACACAAAGGCTATGAAGGCCCAGATGCAAGTGATGAATTATTCAGGCGATAAAGTGGGCGCTTTGCGAGCTAAATATGACGGACTTAGTAAGACGCTTAGCTCTAACGAAAAGTACATGAGTAAGTTAAAGACTCAGTATGATAAAAGCTTCGACGCGAATGGTAAAGCAACGGCTTCCACTGCTAAATATGCAAATGAATTGAATCAAGCGATTGCTAAGTCTGCTAGTTATGAAGCTCAGATGAAAACTACTACAGGAAAAATTGCCCGCATGAAGGTAGAAACAGAAGGTGTAACTGGGAAACTTAAAGCACAATCTGATCAGTGGATTAAGTCAGGAAAGAAAATTGAATCTTTCGGTAAAAAAATGTCTAGCATAGGAAGCACATTGACCATGTCTGTTACAGCGCCGATCGCTGCTGGGTTTGGATTGGCTACTAAGAAGGCTGTTGATTTTCAAACTCAAATTGGTGGAATTGGCCCACTGCTAACAAACGGTGGAAAACTAACCGCAGAATATCGCAATCAGTTAGATCAAATGTCTGATAGCTCGAAAAAATGGGCGAAGGAATATGGTGTTTCTACTACTGAAATAAATACTGGTTTAGCAGAAATTGTTCGTAAAGGTTATGACGCGAATCAAACGCTTGGTGTAATGCCTTCTATTTTAGATGCTACCAAAGCATCCGGGGATGACTTCAACGATGTAATGAATGTAACGACTGAGGTAATCAGTCAGTTTAATTTAAAAGGCAAAGATTATAATAGTACTGTTAAGAACGCAACACGTGTGACGGATGCGTTGACTTATGTGGCTAATGCAACTTCTGCTGGTTTTTCAGATTTAGGACTAGCAATGGGGTATGTGGGCCCAGTAGCGAATAGCTTGGGCATGGATGTAGAAGAAACTGCTTCTGCAATCGGGATACTTAGTGATGCTGGTTTGGGCGGTGAAAAGGCTGGTACTGCATTACGTGGAGCATTAACTCGTTTATTGAAGCCATCAAAACAAAACATTGCCGGATTTGAAAAACTAGGTATTTCTGTAGATGAGTTTAAAAATGGTACGTTAACTCTTCCAGATATGTTGAATAAGATTAAGCAAAACACTGAAGGCTGGACGGATGCGCAACGTACATCTGCAATAGCTTTAGCGTTCGGTACCGAATCTCAATCAGCGATGAACGTATTAGTTGGGCAAGGCGGTGACGCGTTAAAAGGACTGACTAAAGAAACTTACAACGCAAATGGCGCCACTAAAGAAATTGCTAAGTCAATGAATGATTTACCAGCTAATAAGGTAGCCCGATTTAAAGAATCGTTAAATGTTTTGGCCATTACTGCTGGAGAGAAATTGCTTCCAGTGTTTACGCCTATACTTGAGAAAGCAACTCAGTTGATCAACAAATTCTCTGAGTTGGATGATGAAACTCAACAGAACATTCTTAAATGGGGGCTTATGGCGGCCGCTGCCGGTCCAACATTAAAACTGTTTGGCACCGGGGCTACAGTAATAGGTAAGACTCAAACTGCTGTCGGTAAATTGACTGGTGGGATTGTAGACTTAGCCGCTAAAGCAGCTGAGAAGAAAGCAATTGCAGGATTTAGTACGACTGTTGCATCAGTAGGTACTGCTTCTGCTACTGCTGCTGGGACAAGTGGTGTGGCTGGGTTAGGAGCGTCTATCGCTGGCTTGGCAGGGCCTATTGGAATTGGATTAGTAGCATTAGGAGCGGTGGCCGGTGCTGTTGTTGTAGGTAAAAAAGCCTACGATGATTATCAATTATCTGGTGGCAAGTGGGGAACGAAAGTTACTGAGTCACAAGACAAAGTAATCACAAAATCGAACGAGTTAAAAGAAAAAGGCGTTCAGTATATGAACGAGTACCAAGACGGCGTCAATACCAATGCTGAAAAAATCAAAAAGGCAAATAAAGATATTCAGGACGCAATCGAAGGAACGCTGGAAAAAGAAGAAAAACGTCGTGAGAAAATTACTAAATTAAGCTTTTTGGATGAAGAAACAAAAGCTTGGTATGAGCAAGTTATTGCTGCACAGAAAAAAGTTGATGAGAAAACAGCCGAAACGGTTAAAGCGCAAATTGATAAGATTAACGGAATATACAAAAATGCTTCTGATAATAATCGACAATTATCTGATCAAGAAATGCAGTATATTAGATCGTCATACGCTAACTTATCTGATGATCAATTAAAAGCAGCTGGTTTTACTAAGTCGCAGCGCTTGGCAATCGAAACAGCTTATCAGGATGATTTGTCGAAGTTGAGTGAAAAAGAAGTAAGTACACGAATTAAAACGTTAGAAAAATCCTTGGATAAGGAAAAGGCCTCTTATGACAAGCAACGTAAAGAGATTGAAAGTAACGAAACCCTTAGCTCATCTGTCAGAAAAAGATTATTAAACGATTTAAAAGAAAATTATAAGAAAAGCACTAGTGAAATGATTACGGCTCTTGGTAATCTTACTGAAAAATCAGGATCTTCATTAGATTCGGTTTGGTTCAAATGGGAAAAGTACGGATACAACGTTGAAGAAGTGACTGCATTAGTGTCTAGCAGTGTCAAAGATACCACTAAAGACCTAAGCTTATTCGCTAAAGGAACTTCCGATGCCGATATGCAATGGAACGCTTTAAGTCTTGATCCTAAGACTGGTGAAGTTAAAACAAACATGACTGATGTTTTAACTGAAATCGCTCAGACTGATGATGGCTGGAATCAGCTCAAATTTATGGTCAAGGAAGCGAAATTGACTTCTAACGCTAAAGAAGAAGTTGCTATTGCGATGGGTGAAGCTGGCAAGTGGGATGAGTTGTGGCTCACTGAAAAGATGTTGCTAGTGAACGGTGATGAAGCAAAGCTAGAGCTTTATGAAACTATCAATGCTATGGGTGCGTGGAACCAGTATGTGCTGGACAGAAAAGCACTAGGAATTGATAATGCCGATGCTGTTTATAAATTATTTACAACACAAGAACAAATAAAACAGTGGAATACGTTGCCTGTAGATCAGAAAAAACTGTTAGCGGACAACACAGATTTAACTACTAAAATATTTGCTTCCACGGAATCATACACAGCTTGGACTCAAATGCCCGATAACATTAAACATATGCTCGCTGATAACGTTGATTTGAAAACAAAGCTTAATGATGGAACAATTAGCATTGAGCAATACAATCAGGTGTTACCGTTACTCAAAAAAATGTACGGTGATAATTATGACCTTTTAAACAAATCGGATCAATCTAAGACCTCAATTAAAGATTTAAATGAAAAGTATATTCCGAAAGATAAATACATGAAAGGGAATAACAGTGACGTTCTAGAAAAGTCTACACAGGTCAAAGCAAGTATTACTGACTTGAATGAAAAGTATATCCCGAAGGATATGCACATGAACGGTGTGGACAATGTTTCGAAACCTGCATCGGAAGCTGTTAAATCCTATAGAGAAGTTGCGAACTTACAAGATAAAACAATCAGTTTTAAATTGACCGCATTTTTTGATGATACTTGGGAAAAAGTTAAAAAGGCTTTTAACCAAAAAGGTAATAACCTTACAGGAAAATATGCTAAAGGCACAAACTATCATTTAGGCGGGCCAGCCATTGTCAATGATCAACGTGGTTCATTGTATAAAGAACTAGTCATCCCTAAAGGCGGAACGCCATTTATTCCTCAAGGGAGAAATGTTTTATTACCTGATTTGACAAAAGGTTCAAAGGTTTTGAATGCTTCTAAAACAAAACAACTCATACCTCGCTATGCCGGTGGTATAGGCGAAGTAATCACTTCTGACTCTGAAATTACGGAACTTATCAGGGCCATAAATGAACTAATTCTGACGTTCAAAACTATTCAGCCTCAATCAGCTGAATCGGACACTGTTGGGATGATGACAGAGAAATCAGTTATTCCGAATACTCAAGGAACCGCTGGAATTGCTTCTCTTGCTCCAGAACAGTTATTGGCTCAAGGAGAACAATATACTGAGATCGGCTCAATGTGGATGACTAATCTCATGAACGGCTGGAATTCAATTGTTCCGCAGTACATGGCAAGCGAAACACTATTTATTTCGGACTATCTAACGCAATTGAGTAACCAAAATAATCCAAATTATTTACAGGGTATCGCTTGGAACAGAAACTTGATGAATGGTTGGAACAGTTTAACAGGAACATTTATCAATCTAATCAAGACCTTCTGTAATCAAGCGATGACAACTCTTCGGAGTTACAATGCACCTATGTACAACAATGGACGTACGTGGCAACAGAACAATTTAAATGGTTGGAATTCGTTATATGGTTCATTTATTGCCAGAGTGAATCAATTGGGCAATGATTCTATCAATAACTTGCGATCAAAAAATGGTGGTTTCTATAACGCTGGGCGCTTCTTGATGCAATCGCTAATTAACGGTCTAAACTCAATGGGTGGATCATTGTCATCAACGATGAACGGCGTAGCAAATAAAATGGTTGGTGGAATTGGAAAAGGTGTTAATGGTGTCATTGGTGGTGTTAACTATGTTCTAAAAGAAGTTGAATCAGATAAGAAGCTAGGCAATTGGACAGTACCTCAGTATGCGAAAGGAACAGATGGACACCCTGGTGGATTGGCAATGATAAACGATCAAAAAGGTGCTGTTCATGAGGAGTATGTTCAGATGCCTGACGGCCGAGGATTTATCGCTAAAGGGAAAGATTTGTTAGTGAATTTGCCTAAAGGCGCGCAGGTATTGAATGCTTCATTAACTAAAAAATTGAAGAATAGACTTGATATTCCGCACTATGCAAATGGGACGGATGATTTCGATATATTTGATTTGATTGATGATGAAGGTGCTTTTAAGAAAATAGTCGATAAAAAAATTGATTATAATAGTATTTTAGAACCGTGGAAAAACATGACAAAAGCTGGCGTTAAATTAATGACCAGTTCTGCCTATCCGTTTGTTCAAAAGGAGATAGAGGAGAACTTCTCTACAGGTGAATTTGATGGCTCTATTTTCCAAGGCGAAGGAAACTTCAATGGAGTTTACGCATATTTAGTAGAAGTGGCTAAAAAGGTGATGGCTAAATTTCCTGGATTGTACCCGACATCTGGTTATCGCCCTGGAGATGTTTATCATCACGGAAAACATCAGGCGATTGATATTTCTGGTTATCCGGTTGGCAGTCCTAGATATACAGCAGCTGCTAATTATGCGTTTGAAAAATTTCCACGTGATGTTGGTTATGTAATTACTAATGGACGTGTTCGTGACCGCATAGGATTTTCAGGAACGGGAGTCCATGACGGTTGGGCAACTTGGCCAGATGGCGATCACTTTGACCACGTGCATATTTCTGGTTCGAAAGGTGCCGGGGACATTTTTACAGGAGGGTCTAATTCTCCTAGAAAGAGTCCAAAACCTACAGGGAGTCACGAAAATTGGATGAGATTAGCTGGTTTTAAACCATCTGAATATAGTGCAATTAATTACATCGTTAACCACGAATCAAGTTGGAATCCTTCCGCTACTAACCCATCTAGTGGAGCATACGGATTGCCACAATCGTTGCCAGCTAGCAAATTAGCCTCTGCTGGTTCTGATTGGCGTACAAATCCAATCACACAATTAAAATGGATGAGAAACTACGTGAATGAGCGATATGGCGGTGCGAATGGTGCACTGGCTTTCTGGCAAAGAAATCACTGGTACGCTAACGGCGGTCTTATCAACAAGGATGGACTTTACAGAGCGGGTGAAGGAAACAAACCAGAAATGGTTATTCCACTAACCCGTAAATCGAGAGCAATCGAATTGATGGGCCAAGCATTGGCATTCATGGCTGGGGATAAACAGCCTAACTCTCAATCGAGCTCTTCTGATAACACCGGGGAGTTAGTAACATTAATTAAACAACAACAACGTCAGCACAGCGAACTGATGCGGATATTAAAAGCTATCTTATCAAAAGATAACGGTATTACTACTGATGCTGTTGGAAAAGCTGCTAATGATTTCTTAGGCGGAGATTTAAGTAAGTTAGGGTATACAGGAGGTGGCTTCTAATTGTTTTACAAATTGCTTTTTAACCAAAATGGTAGATTGTTTGATCCGCAAGAAAATGGAAAGATAATCTGCAAAGAAATAAAAAGACAAGCGCCTATCTACGAAGTGAAATATCAAGATTTCGAGGGGGCGAACGGAAGTAGAGAAGTCAATGCTTCTTTTCGTCCTTTTGAATTGGTTCTTACATTCGATATTTTTTATAAAAATGAATACGATAAAGAATTAATCATCACAGAATTACATCAAATTGTTTTTCCTGGTTTTCAATTTTATGTAACACATGAATTAAGTCCAGGAAAACGGTTTAAGGTAAATCCGTCAAATTTCGAACTAGCAGAAGAAGAAAATGATTATTCAACTATCGAAGTTACTTTCGATGTCCCTTCTGGCTGTTCCGAATCTCTCTCAACCACATTATCAGAATTTACCTTGTCGGATGAGTGGCAGTTTTCTCAAAACTTAGAATCTGCAGATTATGAATATGAGTTTGATGTAAGTCGTTTTCAAGTGTTCAACGCAGGTGATTTCGCAATCGATCCACGCGAAAACGAGTTGAAAATCACTTTACAAGGTGAGTCACTTGGTAATGCTACGATTTTTAATCGGACGACTGGAGAACGATTTGTTTATTATCCGGAATTTTCAACGAATTTAGGGCAAACGGTCACAATAGATCGTGTATATCCAAAATTAAACGGTGTAAATCGTGGAATTGATACGAATCTGAATCTAATTACTTTGGCGCCTGGCGTTAATGAAATAGAAATACAAAATGTGGCAAGCGTGAAATCCAGTTGGGATTTTCGCTATCTTTATAAGTAGGTGATGATATGACAGATATCATCATACAAAACTATGAAAAGACGAAGAAGGAGATCCTTGTTGATTTTAACAAGGACTCTTTTTTTGAGAATTGGCAGCAGAATGAAACATGGGAAGTTAGTTTCGATGTTACGAAGACTGACTTTAATAGTGAGGTCTTTGATTTTGTGGATTACGAAAGTTCGGTGCTTTTTAATGGTCAAGAATTTGTTATTAAGGCCATGACCACTTCAGGAGAAGGCGCTCATGTTTCTAAAAGTGTCACTGCTACGCATGTTTACTACACGATTCAAGATGGCCGTCAGTACAACACAGTCACTGGTTCACGCTCAATTAATCAACTATTAACTCATATTTTTAGTGCTGGAAATCGTGGTTTTTCATGGGAAGTCGTTGATCCAAATAAAAAATTTCTAACAGTGGAACAAGAAAATTTCGGGAACGATAACTATTTAAAACTGATCGAAGAAATATTGAGTGATTATGATGCAGTCGTAATTCCTAATAATAAGCGACTCACGTTTTATCCACGCTCAGAATTTGGCGAAAAGATTGAAGAGCAGATTCGCTATAAATACAACACTGATTCAGTGAAATTTGATATCGATACTTATTCCTTGAAAACTCAAATTCGTGGTTCGGGCAAGAAAAAAGACGATGGATCAAATTATTTTTCACCGATCACTTATACCTCTCCCGAATCTGATAAATGGGGTATTCGTATTCAAGATCCTGTGGAAGATGAACGTTATACAGTCGCTGGAAACATGACTGAGCGACTAAAACAAGACTTACAGGATTATCCGTCAATCAGCGGTTCAGTGACGTTGAAATGGCGCATCACTCCAAAAAAAGGGGATTATGTTCCGTTTATTTACGAACCATTAAATATCAAAACGTACATTCAAATTGTCGGAATCAAAACCTATCCAGCACTACCAAACAAACCACCAGAAATCACACTATCAAACACGAAAAAAACAATGACATCAATATTAGCGAATCTCGCTAAGAAAGGAGTGATTTAAATTTGGATCTACTCAAATTATTAAAAAATCGAATCACGACTGAGTGGAAAGAGACGTTCAATAAAAACGTTGATATCTTGAATCGCAATGCTCATGATCAAGATCAAAAACTAGATACTACGAACAGTCGAATCGACAACCTCGTTTTGCATAGTGGTGGTGATTCGCCAAATGAAGTTGTGGACGCGCGAGTAAATAATAAAGGCGACACATTCGATACTTTAGAATCGAGACTGCTCGCTTCAGAGGATAAACACGATGAAGACGTGGCTCAATTAGATATGACTCAAGAAAATCAGAGACTACAGTTTGAACAGTTAAACCAAGCAATTGGAAAATTAATGGGAACATATGGTGCAACGCTAGATTTATATGTTTCTTCTGTTGATGGCGATGACAAAAATGGGGACGGGACAGAAGAAAAACCGTTCAAAACAATTCAAATGGCAGTGAACGTAATGCCGTTGATTTCTTCTTCTCAAATCACTATCTGGATCGATGATGGCGTGTATTTAGAAAATGTAGTTCTTAAATCTATCAATGCTTTGAGGATTAATATTCGGACTATTCAAAATTTAGGCGTTTTAGACCAAAGTAAAAATGATATGCCTGTCAAAGTTCGTTCGATTGGTTTCTTTAACTGCACGGGGTATTTTCAAATCGCTGGAATTCAAGCAGTGGACCAAGCAAACGCACCAATTTTTGAAGGGTATAAATATAGTTTTTCATGTGAACAAAGCGGTTATCTAGCGCTAAATCAAGTTAGGTGTGTTGAAAATACAAAGGCTATTTCAAATCATGTCGTGAGTTACGTTGGGGGTACATCAAAATGTCATATTTATAATTCACATTTTGATAATCAAAATCAAATCAACGTATCAAGACTAATGTCAGAAACACGTGTGGCAGGAGACGTGACTGGTACTGGAAACAACATTGGTTTTGAAGCAAACAGCGGCACTGTGCGCGTGAGCACTGATAGTCCGTTAAATGCTACAACTAAAACTAAGGCGACTGGTCAAGGCTTAATCATCACTAAAGGGACGGTGTTGTCCTAATGTTTAAAACAAATGAAGAAATCATTATCATTCAGGCAAAAGCGACCACTCCTATTCCAACTGGAGTGGTTTTCTGGTCGCATGACAAAGGCACCGCTAAAATGCTTTTTCAACTGCAAAAGGATTATGTTAATCAAACGTTGTCCGAAGGAACGATTGTTCCAATTTGCTTAGATTTTGTTGGCGGTCGTCATATTTATCATGCGGTAATCGAAGATGCAG
Organism: Enterococcus devriesei; assembly: GCF_001885905.1. Taxonomy (GTDB): domain Bacteria; phylum Bacillota; class Bacilli; order Lactobacillales; family Enterococcaceae; genus Enterococcus_A; species Enterococcus_A devriesei. The sequence continues at coordinate 20,552 of NZ_JXKM01000018.1, forward strand.
TGAACGGGATTGTATCAATTGTTCTAGAAGATAATATTTTAGGTTATGTCGGGCGTGTCACTGGGTCAATTTATATTGAGTTACCTGATTCGCGTTCACTCGATACCGCCGGACGGTTTACGTTTGATATTAAACGATCACCGATCGATGAGAATGTTCCTGAGTTGGAAGACTATTACTGGCAAGGATTTAACGAGATCATGGCGCAATATCGTCAAACAATTGCAACGATCAAGTTAGAAGCAAAAGAGTTGCTAGACAGCTTGACCGCTGATGTTACAACAGCTCAAAGTAAAGTTGCTAAGTTAGAGCAAAGTATTACAACAGCTAACACGAATTTAAATGCTCGAATCGATGAAATCAGTAAAAAAATTGATGACAACGACGTGTTCACGAAAGCCGAAAGTTCCGCAAACGTGATC
>NZ_JXKM01000019.1 GCF_001885905.1 Enterococcus devriesei
CTGTTGATATAGAGAGTTGTCAAAAATTTATGGGCTACTCACATAACCCATAAAATAGAAGGAGGTGAACAGCTTCCTTTCTCGATTTCTACAATCTTAAATACGGCGGCACAACCAAAAATAAAAGATAAGGAAGTGAAAACTCCTTTCTTATAAATCTCACTGTGCCGCCTAATACATAACTAAGATCGCTTCGGCGGTCTTTTTTTGTTTTACAAAACAAATGTTGCGTTAGCGGGGTGGTGTCACATGTGAAGAAATACGAACAAGCTTTTGAGGATTATCAAAAAGGGCTGAAATATCGAGAGATTGCCGAGAAATATAATGTATCAATCAGCACAGTAAAAACTTGGAAGTCTCGACATTGGTCTAAAGAAAAGGTTGCAACCAAGGATGCAACTATTCCAAACAATAAAGGAGCTCCAGAAAGCAATAAGAATGCTGTTACACATGGGTTGTTTGCTAATTGGCTGCCGGAAGAAACCTTAGAGATCATGAACGAGGTTGCAACTTCTAAACCAGAGGATATCCTTTGGAATAATATTATGATTCAATACACAGCGATCATCAGGGCACAAAAAATTATGTATGTTTATGATGGCGATCTTTCGAAAGAAGTATCTAAATGGTCTTCAAGCGAAAGCGGTAGTTCGGAAGAATATGCTATTCAATACGCTTGGGATAAACAAGCGAACTTTATGAACGCTCAATCGCGTGCTATGAGTACGCTGGCTAACCTTATTAAACAGTTCGTAGCAATTGCCGACGAACAAGATGAGCGACGTAAGAAACTCGAATTAATGAATACTCAAGTCGATTTAGCGAAAGCCCAATTGAAACAGTTAGATGATGATTACGATCCGTCAGAAGAACAAACCGTGATTGTTGATGATATCCCATTAATCGAAAGCGAGGTTGATTCAAATGGCGATACAAGCCAAGAAGAAGCCTCAGATTAAACTTACTAGAATGATTAATCCTCATTTTTATAAGATGTGGCACACAAAACGCCCTTATATCTTAATGAAGGGCGGACGTGGTTCTTTTAAATCATCAGTTATCAGTTTAAAGCTAGCGACTGAGATGAAAAAGCACACGCAAGCAAAGCATAAGGTCAATGTAGTATGCATGATGAGCCAGCACAAGTATTTACGTGATGCGGTTTATCTTCAAATCAAATGGGCTTTGAATATGCTGGGCGTTGCAAATGAGTTCAGATATCGAATGTCACCGTTGACTATTATTCATAAGAGGACTGGATCGGCGTTTTACTTCTATGGCGTCGATGATCCTTTGAAGCTTAAATCTAATGCGATAGGAGATATTATCTCATTGTGGTATGAAGAAGCTGCTAATTTTCAGAGCAGTGAAGTATTTGACCAAACCAACGCTACATTTATCCGTCAGCGCTCTAAGTATGTGGACCAAGTAAAAGTTTACTATTCATGGAACCCACCAAAGAATCCATACGATTGGGTTAATGAATGGGTAGAAAAATCTAAAGAACTCGATGATCACTTAGTAGACCATTCAACTTACTTAGATGATGAATTAGGTTTTACTGATCTGCAGCAACTTAAACTAATAGAGACTTACCGCAAGAATGACGAAGACTATTACAAGTGGCTGTATCTTGGTGAAGTAATCGGCTTAGGCACGCATATCTACAACATGGATCATTTCCATCGGCTAGATAAGATGCCGGATGATGATTATATTACTCAAATAGGTTTTTCAATTGATAGTGGGCATCAGATATCAGCTACAACATGTGGTTGCTATGCTATTACAAGGAAAAAGAACGTTATTCTTCTAGATACTTATTACTATTCGCCTGAAGGCAAAGTAAATAAGAAAGCACCGGATGAATTGGCAAGAGATATCCATAATTTTGTTGAGAAATGTCAGTCCGACTACAATAAATTTGCTTATAAACTTACTATAGATTCGGCAGAAGGAGCTTTAAAAAACCAGTATTATAAAGACTACGGCACAAGTCTACATGCGGTAGCGAAAGCTAAAAAAGTGGATATGATCGATTATGTTCAAAACTTACTTGCACAAGGTAGGTTTTTTTATTTGGACACAGAAGCCAATAAAATATTCATCAAAGAGCATCGTGATTATCGTTGGGATGAAGACACGTTGCAGTCCGATGATCCAAAAGTAATTAAAGTAGGCGACCACACGTGTGACCAATTCCAATATTTTGTTAAGGATAATTTAAACGACCTAGATTTGAAATGGTAGGTGAGAACATGGGAGTAATCCAAACGATTAAAAATATATTCAAGAGAGGAGTTGATGGCGTGAACATGAGTTTTGCTGGCAAAGATATCGCTAAGGTGACTGATCACCCGAAAATCGGCATTGATTCAAGGGAATACGATCGCATTGCGGAAAACTTTAAGTATTACGCAAATTTGTTTCCTGACGTAGAGTATCGAACGTCGTTCGGACATACTCAAAAGCGTGAATTTAAATCTTTAAACGTTACAAAAACAGCTTCGAGACGTCTGGCGAGCATTATTTTTAATGAAAAATGCAAGGTAACTTTGAATGATATAGATGAACAAAAAGAGACATCTAAAGAACTTCAAACTGCAATAGATTTTTTAGATCAAACACTTTACGAAAATAATTTTTACAACTTATTTGAGCTTAACCTTGAAAAGGGGATCGCTGCAGGCGGATTTGCCATGCGTCCATATATCGATGGAGATAAAATTAAAATCTCATGGATTCGAGCTGATCAATTCTATCCCTTGCGCTCAAATACGAATGAAGTAAGCGAGTGCGCAATTGCTACTAAGTTAGTTCGAACTGAAGGCGACACTAATTATTATTATACGTTACTTGAGTTTCACGAGTGGCAGAATGATAAATACGTGATCAGCAATGAGCTTTATAAATCCGACAATGATAGCATCGTTGGAAAGCAGGTGCCGTTAGCAATAATTTATCCTGATTTAGCTGAAACAGTTACGCTAGATGGCCTAAAACGCCCGTTGTTTGCCTATTTTAGAACACCAGGTGCTAACAACAAATCGTTGGAAAGTCCTTTAGGTGCTGGGATTGTAGATAATTCGAAGGAAATTCTCGATACGATCAACACAACCCATGACCAGTTTGCTTGGGAAATACAACTAGGACAGCGAAGGGTAGTTGTTCCTGCGGAATTTCTTAAGACAGATGAATCACATCCACCTATGTTTGATACGGATCAGAACGTGTTCGCTGGTGTATATGGCGCTGAAAATATTGGCGTAAAAGACATCACGACGCCGATTAGAACAATTCAATATAAAGATGCTATTAGCCACCTTATTAAGGAGTTCGAAGTTCAAGTTGGTTTATCGGTTGGATCAATGAATTATGCAGATGACGGCATTAAAACGGCCACTGAGATCGTTTCGAACAATTCTATGACTTATCAAACACGCTCAAGCTATTTAACGATGGTTGAAAAAGTAATCAACGAAATGATCCACTCTATTTTTGAGCTTGCAGGATATAAAGAGTTATTTGAAAGCGGAAGTCCTCTATTTTCAATAAATTATGATAGTTATTCGGTTTCGGTCAGTTTCGAAGATGGACTTTTTGTAGATCGTAATCAGCAACTAGAAAATGATTTGAAGGCGGTAACTGCTGGCGTGATGCCGAGAAAGCAATTCCTTATCCGCAATTACAACTTGAATGAAGAAGAGCTAGCGGAGTGGATGGAAGACCTCAAAAATGACGCCCCTGAAGCTGGAACAGATGAGCGACGCAGACAAGACGCTTTATTTGATTTGGGTGATTGATCATGATTACACCAGATAAAATGAATGATTCAGCTACTTCAATTGTAAACGTCTATTCGGAGCTTGAGGATCGTATCTTCAACATAATTATCAAAGCATTGAAGCAATCTCGATTCGAGAAGGTTGATAAAGAGGACGTATTGCTTTGGCAGGCTAAGCAACTATCGAAAATGGGCGTACTTAACGATAAGGTAATCGAATTGTTAGCTCAGTACACCGGCGAGACTCAAAAGGCTATTGAGCAACTGATCAAAGGTAATGGCGTGAAGATAGTCGATGAAGTTGACCGTGAATTAGAAAGAATGGTCCATAGGAGCGTACCGGTTTCAGATGATATCAGTAAGATACTGGATTCGTTTATTCGACAGACCTTTACCGACATGAACAACAACGTTAACCAAACACTAATCACTACTAATTTCAACGAGAATGCGGTTATGCGAGCTTATCAAGCAATTATTAAGCAATCTACCCTAGAATCCATGACGGGGCTTAAAACGCACGAGCAAGCCGTTAGAGATAACGTGTATAAGATGGTTGATATGGGTATTAAATCGGGGTTTGTCGATAGGGCAGGTCGCGAGTGGTCAATGGAAGCTTATTCTAGGATGGTTGTTCAGTCGTCTTCACATCGAACGTTCAACGACCTACGTTTACAGCGTATGGAGGACTTTGAATGCGTTACTGCATTAATGAGTAGTCATCCATCTGCTAGAAAAGCGTGTGCGACAATTCAAGGTGACTGGGTATTAGTTGTTCCAAAGAGTAAAGCGCCGAATGAATTCAAACATTTACCCTCAATCTATGATCACGGCTACGGGGACCCGGATGGAACGCAAGGAATTGGTTGCAAACATATTCTTTATCCCGGGCGACCGGATGTGAATACAAACAATCAGCCACAATATAATCCAGAGGAAGCGCAAGAAAATGCTGAAATACAACAAAAACAGCGTAAGCTTGAGCGTGATATTCGCTATCAGAAGAAACGTATGAATGCGGCGTTAGAATTGGAAGATCCTGAAACTGTTCAGATGTGTAAGCAAGTGATTTCTAACAAGCAGAAACAATTAAGAGAACTTATTAATGACAATGAGTTCTTGGTCCGTGATTACAGTAGAGAACAGGTTTATTCAGACTGAAAGGATTTATGTCTTTTAAAAAATTGACTATCGAACAAATAGGAAGTGAATCTAGTGTCATTCGAAGCATACAGAGATGATGAAGGGTATCTAACCGTTATTGAAAAAAAACGTTTGCCGAGCGGGATGACTGTTCAAATTGAATTTGAAATGTCTGATTTAAGCAATGTCTGTGTAGCAAATGTTTTCTTGAATGTTTATAAGAAACGAAAACAAATCTCAAGCAATACACTCCATCAGACCGGAAAGGACGGAGTAGATCCGTTTATCTGGGCGTTGAAGAAGATACGTGATTTTGAAGCTTATGCTAGTGAATACTTAACAAATCCGTTACCTGCCTACATTCAAGTTTGTTGGGATGATAATAGGCGCGGACGCATTTACAAACGCTTTTTACTTCGTGAAGGTTTTGAATTAAAGGATTTTGGAGAAGGAACTATGTTGTACAAGCAAATAAAACTTGCAGATTGAGGTGATCCATAATCTCGCTGGCCAGCGATAAGGCTTTTTATTTTGCCCTGAATACGGCGTTAAACTGTTCAATCCATCGAGGGCGTAGCCTCGTTAAACAACGAAAGGATGAATGAAATGAAACGAGAAGAATTAAAAGAATTGGGTTTAACAGACGAACAGATTGGATCAGTAATGGCTTTACACGGCGTAACTGTAAACGAACTGAACAGCAAGGTGTCTACCGCGGAACAGCAAGCGACTCAGTATCAAGAACAGTTAGACAAAAATCAAAGTGAGCTTGATGACTTTAAAGCAAAGTCTAAAGGTAACGAAGATTTAGAGCAGCAAGTGACTGATTTACAAACGCGTCTTGACCAAAACAAAACCGATTCTGAACAACAGATTGCAGATATTAAGAAATCATCAGCAATCGACTTAGCTCTAACTCAAGCTGGAGCTAAAAACATTAAGGCTGCTAAAGCCTTATTAGATGGCGAGTCACTGGAACTAGCAGAGGATGGATTAAAAGGATTAGATGACCAACTGGCCGCGCTTAAAGAAAGCGACGGTTATTTATTTGGCAAATCTGAACAGGTTCCACTTAATCCCGACGGCAAGAAGGCTACCTTTTCTGGGAATGCTAGTTCTGCGCAAAACGTTGAAGAAGATGCTTTCGCTAAAGCATTAGGAATTATGCCAAACAAAAATTAAATTCGGAGGGAATAAAATATGACAATTAATTACATTACAAAAGACAATGGGATTTTCGATCAGAAGATCACTCAAGGATTGTTAACGACGATCTTAGGTGTTCCGCAAGTAGAATTAGTAAACGGTGGTAAATCATTTACATTGACTACTATTTCAACTTCTGGTTTAAAAAACCACACACGCAACAAAGGATTTAACAGTGGTACTTATGGAAATGACAAAAAAGTTTATACAATGGGACAAGATCGTGACGTTGAATTTTACATTGATAAACAAGACGTTGACGAAACAAATCAAGATTTGGCAGTAGCTAACATCTCAAATGTATTTATTACAGAACACGTTCAACCTGAAATTGATGCTTATCGTTTCTCTACGTTAGCAACTGGGGCAGGCAAGACTAAGGAAGAAACAATTACTGATAAAAATGCTTATTCTGCAATTAAAGCTGCTATTTTACCAGTGCGTAAATTCGGCCCGCAAAACCTAGTAGCGTTTGTATCAACAACGGTAATGGATGCACTAGAACGATCTACTGAGTTCACTCGCAGCATTACCAATCAAAACGTTGGACAGACTGCTTTAGAATCCCGTGTTACTTCTCTTGACGGTGTGTTGCTAGTCGAAGTTTGGGACGATACTCGTTTTAAAACGAAATACAATTTTTCAGATGGATACGTTGCTACCTCTGATGCAAAAGACGTCAATATCTTAGTTGTCGCTAAACAAGCAGTTATCCCAATCGTCAAAGAAAATACTGTCTTCTTATTTGCACCGGGCGAACATTCACAAGGGGATGGCTACTTGTACCAAAATCGTTTGTATCATGACTGCTTTATTAAAGAAAAACAAAAAGACGGCGTATCTGTCTCTTTAGTCCCAAAAGGGTAGACCCATCTGGCGTAACCTTAAATAAAACAAAACCAACGCTTGCGGTGGGCGCCACAGAAACATTATCTGCTACTGTAGCGCCAGTTGATGCAACGGACAAATCAGTTAAATACAGTTCAAGCGATGAGGCAACCGCAACAGTAACACCTGTTCAAGGGAAAGTGACTGCTGTGAAAGCGGGTGCTGCAACAATCACAGCGACAACCACAAATGGAAAAACAGCTACTTGTGAAATCACAGTAAATGCACCAAGCGAAGGATAGTTTAGTAGCTATCCTTTTTTAATTGAAAGGAGGCAGTTATGAGCTATCTTACGCATGAGGAATATCTAAAATCAGGATTCAACAAAGTATCAGTTTCGGAGTTTGATGACTTAGAAAAATGTGCTGCGCGTCAACTTAATCGAGTGACAGGCGATTTTTATATGAGACATTCTTTAGCTGATGACACATTCAAATATCGAGTGGATAAGTTCAAAATCGCAATGGCTGTCCAAATTGAATATTTGAAGTCAGTTGGAGTTACATCATTATCAGAGATTTTAAGTGCTTCTCCTGCCAGTGTTAGTGTCGGTCGTATGCGTATTGAATCAGGAAATACTAATGCAGCAACAGTTGGCAGAACGATGGTTGCAACAGAGGCTTATAACGAATTGATCTATACAGGTTTGCTTTATAAAGGAGTTGACTATCGATGATTCCTTTAATGCCAAAAGAACTTTGTAACCAGTCAATTACTTTGAGGTTGCTAGATGGTCATGACAAATGGCAAAAACCTGTCTTTTCTGAACCAATCACGATTAATCACATGATTTTTCAACCTCAAACAGTTTACAGCGGAAGTAACAACAATCGGCAAGTGGTAGCAAACGCTATCGCTTTTTTATTTGGGGGCGTATCGGATCCAATGCCAACAATAACTAAGAAACATGTTGGTTCAGAGATTGATTTTGAGGGTGAGACTTACACTATCACAACAATCGTTGATAACCGCAATCCTTACAGCAATGAAGTTTATTCATATGAGCTGGAGGTGCTGTAATGCTACATGTGAAAGTTGAGAAAAACGGTGTCGATCGCAAGTTATCTGTGATGAATATCAATTCAGCGCTGTACTACATGACTGCTCAAATGCATCCAGACATGAACTTATATGCGCCAAAACGTCATGGGCATTTAAGAGACAAATCATTTGTGAGTAAGAACCGAATCACGTATGCAGTGCCGTATGCACAAGCGCAGTTTAGAGGGTTTGTTAATGGGAGTAGAGTCAGAAACTACACCACTCCCGGTACTAGCAGACGTTGGGATCTTAGAGCAAAAGCGAATCACATGGATGATTGGCGTAGAGCGTTTATCAAAGGGGGGAACTTGTAGTGGATTTATGGGAACGATTATCTGATTCGATAGATTCTATTCAAGGTCTCCCAATGCCGTGCTCAATGGGTTTCTTAAACGGCGAAGATACGCTTTGCGTCTATTCAATGCCGGGCAGTCGTACAGTCGAAGAATACTTTAACGGCACGAAAGAACGAGAAATGCTCTATGAAGTCGGATTTAACACGAAAGACCAAGAAAAAGCCAATCAAACGCTTTGGCTCATATCAAATCATTTGGACGAACTCTCAACTCTGAAATCAGAAGATGGGAGCTTCGTCTTTTTAGGTATCGAAATAAGTGAGACTCCTTTTGTTAGCGAACAGGACGTGCAAGGGAACTCAACTTATCTATTAGGCATCAAAATTACCATTCATCAATTCAAAAATTAGGAGGAAATTTAAATGGCAGAAAATAGTAAAGAATTTTTACTAAACTTTAAAAACAAATTGGAAATCGACACTTCAGGAAGTACAGATTTAGATAAAATCTCATCAGCTGAGTTCGCACCATTAGCAGCAGGGATCACAACTATCACTCCAGCAGCAGCAGATACTATTGACGCTTCTGCTTACTACGATGGTGGAGGATTCACTGACTCTACTGTAACTGGTAAAAACATCACATTCGCATGTGCTGGCCATCGTGTATTTGGAGATGCTGCACAAGATTATATCGCTACTAAGTTTATATCAATTGGTGATGAATTACGCACATTGGCTCAATGGACGGATGCCAAAGGCAACAAAGTTCAAGCGGTCGTTACACTGACGGCTATCGTACCTTTTGGTGGCGCAGCTAATGCTAAGCAAACGTTCAGCTTCACAATGGCATTCAACGGCAAGCCTAAATCGGAAACAGTGGGAAAGTAATTAGCCCTGCCAGTGTAGCGTTGAATAAAACGACAACTTCACTTGCGGTTGGGGCAAACGAAACCTTAACAGCTACCATTACACCATCAACGGCAACTGATAAAACTGTTGCTTGGAAATCTAGCGATATAGCAGTAGCCACTGTTGATACAGCTGGTAAAGTATTAGCTGTTAAAGAGGGCAAAGCAGATATTACAGCAACAACAACTACTGCAAGCAAAACTGCTAAATGCACAGTAACCGTTACAGCTGTATAAAAAAGATTGAGAATGTTATAACCAGAGGCTGTGAAGCCTCTGGTTATTAGGAGGAAAACGAATGGCTATTAACAATATTATCAATTTAGATGAAAAGTTATCACTAACTAAACGATTACGAATTGCGGGTCAAGACTACGATGTCATTATTTCAGATGAGGTCGATCAAGCATTAGCTAACTATACAAACATTGAAGTATCTGTCCAACTGCGAGACATGGCTTCTAAGTTAGAGAAAATGGACGATACAGAAACAGCTACAGCAGATCAGTATAAATCATTTACTCAAAATGAAATTGAATCAATGCGAGATAGCGCCTTAGCTACGTTAGATGCAGTTTTAGGTGAAGGAGAAGGCAGACGTGTTTATGAATTTTATGGTTCAAGCACAAAAGTTCTGAACACAGTTATCGGATTGATTCAAGCAGAACTGGATAAGGTAATGGTCGAACGAAAGAAAACAGCTGATAAACATTACAGTAACCGCCACAAAAATGATAAAAAGAAGTGATCTGATTGTTTGATTTAATTGATGATTTAGAGACAAGCATCTTGATTGATGATATTGAAATACCAATCGATCTTTCTTTTGACACCGTTCTGAAATTCTATGAGTTGTTAGAAGATAACAACCTCAAAGCTTTTGAAAAGATATATAAAGCCTTTGACCTCTTTTATTTTGGTGACGATATCCTTGCTAAACGATTTAGTTTTGATCAAAAAAGTAAATTTGTTGAAGATATCAGCAATTACATTCAAAAAAATGCTTATGGCAATTCTGAAAGCGATGGATCATTCGAGACTGACGGGCAACCAGAAAAACTATATTCGTACTCACAAGATGCTGGTGCAATCTATGCGTCTTTTTTTGCGGATTATGGAATCGATTTGCTGACTCAAAGAGGAAAGATGCACTACTTAACGTTCAAAGCGTTACTGGCTGGATTGAGTGAGAAAACACACTTTCAACGCATCTTATCTATTCGCTCAAGAAGTGTTGCTGGATTAGAAGGAGAATCACTGACAAATCTTTTGGAGTTGCAACAGTATTATGCTTTGGAGTCCGAAAAAACTGTGGATAACTTAGATAATCAATTAGGCAGCATGTTCGATATGTTAGCTGCTCAAGCACAATCAAATAAATAAGGAGAGGAGGTACATACATGGGAGCAGATGCAACGATTAACATTGATGTCATGCTGGCTAATTTACCTAAATTCAAGAACGATGTTTCTTTTGTGGATGATGTTTTGACTAAGCTAGGTATGAATACTGGATCAAAGATTGACGACTCGTTCAAAAGTGAGACAGCAAAAATTGAAACAATTGCTAAATCCATGAAAAATGATGTTGATCAAACTCTTGATAAACCAGTTAAGTTCACTATTAAGGCCGATAATTCAGATGCGGAAAGGGATGTCAAAGAAACCAAAGCGTTCTTGAAGGATATCCCCAAAAGCAAGATTACAGAATTAAAAGCTGATAACGATGGCGCTAGCTTAAAGATCAAAGCAACTAAAGAAGGTATTAGTGAAATACCTAAACAAAAAGAAACTATTTTGAATGCTGATGCCACTCAAGCAAAGTCTGAAACAAAAGAACTTGGGGAAACTGCTGAACGAACAGAATCGAAGTATATGAGCTTAAAGGACAAGCTTTCTATTGGTGCAATTGCTGGAGTTGCTTCAAGTGCAATTCAAGTAATCACTGGTAGTTTTAGTGAATTAATTGGTGAATCTGTAGAAGCTTCTGACTCAATCGATAAATTTAAATCCACTATGAAACTAGGTGGATTTGGTGAAAAAGAGATCAACGAAGCGACTAAAATTGTACAAAAATATGCAGATGATACTGTATATGACCTTTCTACGGTTTCTAACACAACTGCTCAATTAGCGGCAAACGGTATTAAAAATTATACCGAATTAACTAAAGCAGCAGGTAACTTGAATGCTCAAGCTGGCGGGAGTGCTGAGACTTTCAAGGCAGTAGCAATGATGCTTACCCAAACAGCTGGGGCAGGGAAACTTACTACTGAAAACTGGAATCAGTTGGCAGATGCAATACCTGGTGCATCAGGCGTGTTACAAAAAGCGATGGTCGATAACGGTGCATACACAGGCAATTTCCGTGATGCAATGGAAAAAGGCGAGATTTCTGCTGATGAGTTTAACCAAGCGATTACTAAACTAGGAATGAACGATGGCGCAATTCAAGCCGCTAAAACAACTACAACTTTTGAAGGCGCAATTGGAAATTTACAAGCGAATATCGTTGGCGGAATTAATGATATTATTAAGCATTTAGGTAAAGATAAGCTTACAGGTATAATCAACGGCGCATCTGATTCTGTTGTCGGGTTATTCCAACATGTTTCTGACGTCTTTTCTTATCTGGACAAAAACAAGTCGACGATTGGAAATATCACAGGGAACGTTAAAGATTTAGCCGGTGCATTGATTTCTGGCGCTTGGGAGCAAGGAAAGGATATTCTCCTTGCCGTCGCAGATATGTTCGGTTTGATCGATGATAATACAAAGAAAATCAAAGATCCTCTCAAACAGGTGGATAAAATCATTGAAAACCTAGCCGACAATAAAGATAAAGTTGAATTACTGGGTAAAGCACTTGTGACTATGTTCGCAGTGAAAAAAGGTTTTGAATTCATTTCGATGATCAATCAAGCTCGTAAATCTCTACTTGAATTTACTGCAGTCGAAAAAGCAACCAGTTTTTTAAGCGGAGGATTTGGAAACACTGCTAAAGCAGGAGTAACACAAACAGTTACGGAGACGGCAGCTACTGTAGCGCCTGCCGCTGTTGGTGGAGCAGGCGTTGCAGCGAAATTAGGATCTTTAGTGACAGGACTGGCTAAGTTAACGCCGGTTATAAGCGTGCTAGCAAGTGTACCAGAGCTTTTCAAAAAAGGATCTACAGGAGAAAAAACTGGAGGATTTTTAGGCGGTATCGGCGGCGGTCTTGGTGGTGCTAAATTAGGCGCGGCGATCGGTACGATGATAGCGCCAGGAATTGGTACCGCAATAGGTACCGTATTAGGCGGCGCTGCAGGACAGTTTGCCGGATCGAAATTTGGTAGTGGCTTTGTTGGCAGCTTGCAAGAATCTCTGAATGGAAAACCGTTGAAGCCTAAAGTAAAAAAAACCAAGGCTAAAATCGAAATTGAAATCGATGAGAAAAAAATAAATAAAAAAATCGCTCCAGAAATCAAAAAGCTAAATAAAGCACTTCTTGTCGACATGGGTATTGACCCTAAAAGCACTAAGAAAGCAAAAAAAGAATCCGATAAACTTTTTGAAGAAATGGGCAAAGACATCGATGGTTACTACAAAAAGAAGCAAAAACAATCTAAAAAAGATTTAGATTTGCTTGTTAAGCAAGGCGTTATGACAAGGGAAGAAGCGGATAAACTTCTCAAGAAAGAACAAAAAAATAACGATGCTTCCAAGAAAAGTAAAAAAGATGCGCTCATAAAAATGCAGACGACCGTCAACGAATACTACAAAAAGGTAGAAGGCATTCAGAATGATTCCAGCAAAAGTGAAAAGCAAAAAAATAAAGAACTTAATAAATTACGTAAACAGTTCGTCAAGGATTATGTTGCTGATCAATTTGCCATGAATGGGAAAGCTGTCGAAGCAATCGAAAGCGGAGCAAAAGAACAAGAAGATTTGCTTAAACAACTTCGCAAGAAAAAAGGTAAGCTAAGTGCTAAAGATTTAGAGGCGACGCAAGAAGAGGCAGATAAACTTTACGAAGCATCTGTCAAACCAGCAAAAAAGACTCGTGATGATGTTATTAATGCGGCTGACAAAAAGTACAAAGAGACTGTTAAAGCAGCTAAACGTCAACGTGATGAAACAGGTACTCTTTCTCAAGAACAGTACGAAAAAGTTGTCAAAGAAGCTAGAAAGCAACGCGACGATACTCATACTGCTGCAAAAAATCAATACAAAGAAGTAACTGCTAAAGCAAAAGAACAGCACGATAAAGTCAGCGACGAGATTACAAAGCAAAAAACAGCTGTAGTTAAATTAGCGAATGATCAGGCTCGAGAACATATTGGAGCATCACAAAATGAGACCGGCACAGTACAAGGTTCTTGGAAAGGATTACAAACCAACCTTAAATCCATTGTGAATGGCATTGTGGATGGTATTAACGGGTTGTTAAATGGATTGCATAAAGGATGGGGAAAAATTCCCAAATGGGGTGCTCACGCAAAAGGTACAAGCGGTCTAACAGAAGATGAAATTGCGCTAGTTGGTGAAGAAGGATTTGAATTAGCTCACCATCCCGCTAAAGGTATTTTTGCAGTTGGTTCTCAAGGCCCTGAAATCCGACCTTTACAGGCCGGAACATCGATTCTCCCACACGAAGCCTCTAAACAGTTCTTATCTATGACTAGAGGATTGCCAGCCCATGCAAATGGTGTTTGGGGAACGATCAACAACATAGCGGATTGGGTCAAAGAGAAGGCTGAAAATGTTGAAGACTTTGTCTTTGATGGAGCCGACAAACTTTACAACACTGTCACGGATAAGCTTGGTATATCCAAGTTTTTGGACTCATTAGGAGACTCAGCAGAATTCAAGGTTGCTAAAGGTGGCTTGAATACGGTTAAGGACAACGTAATCAAATATGCTCAATCGTTATTCGATAAGTATCAAGAAGAATTTGGAAGTTCCGGTAGTTTTGACGGTGCAATGAATGCAAATGGCGTTTATGATTACTTAGTTAAGGTAGCTCAAAAAGTTATCGGGAAATTCGGCAATGGATTTTATGTATCATCAGGATATCGAGCAGGAGACCAATACCATCATGGACAACATCAAGCTATTGATATCGCGATTCCTGGAGCTATACTAAGTCCTCTTTACACAAAAGCAGCTAACTATGCATTCGAAAAATTTCCTAAAGAAGTTGGCTATGTAATCACTAACGGAATGGTTCGGGACCGCATGGGATACACGCACGGAGGTACTTCTGGTAAATGGGTTCCTTGGGGATCAACTGATCATGACAACCATGTCCATATTTCTGGACGGATGGGGTCAGGTGATATATATCATGGCAATTCGAATTCTGGAGGAACAAACGTAAAACCAACCGGTGGTCATCAAAATTGGATGAAACAGGCCGGATTCAGTCCGTCTGAATATGCGGCAATTGATTATATTGTTAATCATGAATCGAGCTGGAACCCACAAGCTGTAAACCCAGGAAGCGGCGCGTATGGTTTACCCCAATCTTTGCCAGCAAGTAAGTTAGCTTCCGCTGGTTCAGATTGGCGCACAAATCCAATCACGCAGTTGAAATGGATGCGAAACTATGTAAATGAACGATACGGTGGTGCAAATGGAGCATTGAATTTCTGGCGAGCTAATCATTGGTATGCTAATGGCGGTGAAGTTGATAGACCAACTCTCGCATGGATCGGTGAAGATCCTAATTATGCTAAGGAATTTATTATCAACCCTGCCAAGGACAGCGCTGATTTGTTGATTCAAAAGGCGATAGCAGCTAGAGAACAGTATAAGCCAACACCTTCTGCTCAAAACTATTCTTCAAACAATAACTCAACCGGTCGCTTTGTGACTCAAACTGATTTAAATCAGTTAATAAATAAGATTAACGAAAGACCAGTCAAAGTGAACAGTATTTTGGATGGAAAACAAGTTGGACATTCAGTTGATCAAACGAATGCGGGAACTTTAAAACGTAAGCTATATACGGCAAGGAGGGCTTAGATGGTAAAAACAGATGTCTTATTAAGATTTAGCGATTGTGATTACTGTTTGACGAATGATCATGATATTAAAGTTGCTTCAATTGTCATTGGAATGCCAGTCCCCAAAAATGAATTCACATCATTTCAAGGATCCATCGGTCAAAGATTAGTTAATCATTCATTTGATTCATTTCCAATCATGCTTGATTTTGATTTAAAGGTCAGGACTTTAGACGATCTCGTTTTAAGAGAAACCGAGTTGAGAGAATTGTTTTCTCGAGAAGCTGAGTACTATTTCATCTATTCGAAAGAGCCGGGAAAACGTTATCCGGTGTCTTTAGACAGTATATCGGTTACAAGAAAAGCGTTTTTCATGTCTCATTTCACTGTATCTTTTAATGTGTTTAAAGGATACGCTGAATCGATTACCTCAACGCTATCTGATTTCAGTCTGAATAATGAATGGCAATTCAGTCAGGGACTTGTAGATGACGATTACAAATATACTCATGAAACTAGTCGTTTTACTATCTATAACGCTGGAAGTTTTCCTGTAGATCCTAGAGAAGTGTATTTAAAAATAACTTTACAAGGTGAGTCGCTGGGCAATGCGACGATTTTTAATAGGACGACAGGCGAACGTTTTATTTACTATCCGGAATTTTCTACAAATTTAGGTCAAACAGTCACTTTAGATCGTGTATACCCGAAACTAAACGGTGTTAGTCGGGGCATTGATACAAATCACGGATTAATCACCCTAGTCGAGGGGATCAACGAAATAGAAATTCAAAATGTAGCTAACGTTAAATCTTTTTGGGATTTTCGTTATTTATACAAGTAGGTGATATCATGACTGATTTGTTAGTTAGAAATTTAGAAGAGAGTAAAGAAGAAATCCTTGTCGATTATGATAAGGATTCTTTTGTTGAATCTTGGCAAGAAAATGAAACTTGGGAAGTCAGTTTCACTGTATGTAAATCTGACTTAAATAGCATGACGTTCGATTTAATCGATTACGAAAACTTTGTTATTTGGAACGGTCAGTGTTTCGTGATTAAACAAATGGCAAGCTATGCTTCAGGAGAACAGGTTTATAAAGATGTAACAGCAACGCATATTTATTACACGATTCAGGATTGTTGGCAATACAATGTTTTGACAGGTACAAAAACTATTAAACAATTGCTGACACATATTTTTAGCAGTGGTAATAATGGTTTTTTTTGGGAAGTTATCGATGTAGATAATACTTTTTTATCGGTGGAACAAGAGAACTTCGGCAACGGGAACTATCTAGATCTAATAAATGAGGTGCTGACTGACTATGGTGCAATCGTTATTCCGGACAACAAATACTTGCGCTTCTATCCTAAAGGAGCATATGGAAAAGTTACCGAGCAGCAAATCAGATACAAATACAATACTGATGATGTGAAGTTTGATATCGATACATTCGCATTGAAAACTCAAATTCGGGGATCTGGTAAAAAAGACGACAATGATAAATATTTATTTAGTCCAATAACTTACACGTCACCAGAAGCAGATAAATGGGGAATTCGTATTCAAGATCCAATTGAAGACGAAAGATACACGATTGCATCTAATATGACTGCTCGTTTGAAGCAAGAACTACACGATTATCCTGACATTTCAGGAACCGTAACAATAAAATGGGCAACATCCGTGAATAAAGGTGATAAGGTCCCGTTCATTTATGAGCCTTTGAATATCAACACAACTATTGAAGTAGTGGGTATGACAACTTATCCAGCGTTGCCAAACAAACCGCCTGAAATCACGCTATCAAATACGAAGAAAACAATGACATCTATACTAGCGAATCTCGCTAAGAAAGGAGTGATTTGATGGAATTACTCAAACTTATTAAGAATCGTATCTCTTCAGAGTGGAAAAAAACGTTTAACGACAATGTTGATATTCTAAATCGCAATGCTCATGATCAAGATCAAAAACTAGATACTACGAACAGTCGAATCGACAACCTCGTTTTGCATAGTGGTAGTGAGTCCCCGAATGAAGTAGTAGATGCGCGCGTCAACAATAAAGCAGTTACGTTTTCTACGCTAGCAGCACGCTTGCTCGATACTGAAAATACACATGATTCAGATGTTGAACAACTAGGATTAACTCAAGCGAATCAGCAACTGCAGCTCGAACAACTGAATAATGGCATTGGCAAATTGATGGGGACGTATGGAGCAACGTTAGATTTATACGTTTCCGCTACTAATGGAGACGATAAAAATGGGAATGGTAGTGAGGAAAAGCCGTTCAAGACGATTCAGATGGCGGTGAATATGATTCCCTTGATTTCCACAGCAGCGAACACTATATGGATTGATGAAGGTGTTTACTTAGAAGATGTGTCAATAAGTAGAATGATCTCAGACATCACTATTAAAGCTATAAAAGATCCCGGTGATGTTGACCGTTCTGTGACAGATTTATCTGTGAAGGTGAGAAGTATCGCTTTTTATGCATGTAGTGGATATTACTTAGTTCAAAACATTCAAATTGTCGATTCTGCCAACGCGCCAGTTTTTAATGACAAAAAATATGGTTTTCTAATTGATCAAGGAGGTTATCTTTCAATGGGGGGGTATAAAGCAATTGAAGACACGAAATCCTTTAATTTCAATTTGGTCTATGTTGGCGGTGGTAGCACTTGCCACATGTGGGGGGCTGATTATGTCGCTAATCAAAAAATTGTTTTAAGAAGCGAAAAACTAGCAAATACAATGGTAAGCGGTTCGCGTGGTAAAGATAATGAAACAGGCTTTCTGGCTCAGATTGGTGGAATAATCTCTCATAATGTTACTTCAACTACTTATGCAAAAAATCTTAGTGTTACAGGTGGTCCAGGTTTAATTATTACTAAGGGGACGGTGATGTAATTGTTTAAAACAAAGCAAGAGATCATCGTTATTCAAGCGGAAGCCACTGATCCGATAACAACTGGAGTCGTTTTCTGGTCGCATGATAAAGGCACTGCGAAAATGCTTTTTCAACTGCAAAAGGATTATGTTAATCAAACGTTGTCCGAAGGAACAATTGTTCCAATTTGCTTAGATTTTGTTGGCGGCCGCCACATTTATCATGCGATAATCGAAGATGCGATAAACGGAATTGTGTCGATTGTTTTAGAAGACAATATTTTAGGCTATGTCGGGCGTGTCACTGGTTCAATTTATATTGAATTGCCTGATTCACGCTCATTAGATACCGCTGGACGTTTTACCTTTGACATCAAGCGAAGCCCGATTGATTTGAACACGCCTGAATTAGAGGATTATTACTGGCAAGGTTTCGGAGAGATCATGGAGCAATATCACGAGTCAATTGCTGAAATTAAATCAGAAGCAAAAGCGTTGCTTGATAGTCTAACTGCAGACGTTACTACAGCTAAAACTAAAGTCACACAGCTAGAACAAAGTATTACAACTGCTAACACGAATTTGAATGCTCGTATCGATGAAATCAATAAAAAGATTGATGACAATGATGTATTCACGAAAGCTGAAAGTTCCGCAAACGTGATC
>NZ_JXKM01000002.1 GCF_001885905.1 Enterococcus devriesei
CGTCACCCGCTTAGGTTATAAAACCTGATCAAACCAACGTTTGTGGCTGAGCGTTGGTTTTTTTGTGTCCAAAAAAGAAATTATGCGAAAAAGAATATTTTAAAATCAGAGATAAAGAAAAAGTATGTTTACTTTAATGAAGGAACTTATCCTATAAACTATTTTGACTTTAGGGACTTGAAATCTTCTGGAGTTCTATTTGTGTGAGGAATATACTATGGGCTAAATACAGGAGGTGAGAAAGTGTTAGGAAGAACATATCAGTGGTCGATTCGCTTGGGCTTCGGGGTTGCGTTAACTTTTTTTGCTTTGGCAAGTCTTTTTTATACTCGTTTGCCTGAACGAATTCCGATACAATTCGCGTTTGACTGGACCGTGAGTAATTGGGGAAATAAAATCATGATTTTTACCTTGCCTGCGATCGCGCTGATACTTGCAGGAGCTGGGTACGGCAAGAATAAGGAGTGGGAAGTGTCCGCAACTGCTGGGCAAAAACGAATTAATCAAGTGGCGTTGATCGCTTGTCAGCTATTCGTTTGGTGCATGGGCGCCTACATTTTTTTCTTGTATGCTCGTTTGTTGGAATAAAAAAATCCTCACAATGGAGGATTAAGTTTGAATGCCGAATAGACTAAGAATAAATAGAAGTAGTGCTGGTAGCATAGAATTCATCGTATTCAGCATCCAGTGGACCATAATGGAGCCCCAAATATTTTTGAAGAACCAGTAAATCAAGCCTAAATAAATTCCAAGTACCATGTAAGGAATCATGGCATAAATGTTACCGTTAAAATTGTTCCAATGGACCAAGCCAAATAGAATTCCTTGACCAAACAGCATCACAAAACGCAAAGCCTTATTGGCAATCTTGCCGAAAAGCAAATAACGGAAGGTCAGTTCTTCAGCAAAAGGCGCAATAAATGGCATTACGGCGGCTAAAACAGCCCAACTAGCATTTAACGATGGGGCTGCATCAGTAGCGGAAGTATTTCGTTGCTGCAATAGATTGCTAGGAATTAAGCCGCGAACGATGCTGAGAATCAAAAAAGCACCTACGACTAGGACAATGCTGATTAATAAATGCCGGAAAAGTTTTTGCCGATAGACTTGCCATTGGGCTTTTAGAAAATCGTGAAATAAATAAAGCATGACAAGAAAGCCTATAACAAATAACATTGTTGAAGCAATTAGACTTACTTTAGGATTTTGATCGATCTTAAGAAGTGGAAAGAGCAGATCACCGATCATTAATTCAAGTGGGACGACCAAAAGTCCCCACCATTGTTTTTTGGTTGTTTCCATAAAAAGGCCTCCAGTCTATTGTTATCTTAAAAAAAATCTATAAAACTGTAAAGTAATAAGAAATTTGAAAAAAGCCAAATCTCTCGTGGAGGGTTTGCTATACTAAACTGTATAGACTATTTAAGTATTTTTGACTAGGACAAGGAGTTGAGTGGGTGGCAGATTATCAAATGCAGAAAACGATGGGAAAATGTTTTCGCAGCAAAAGTTCAGCAATTACTGGACTGGTTCGGATTTTTGGCAGTTGGTATGATTATAAAGTGTTAAACGGGCCTCCCGAGCCTGAAGACATGCTGGAAGTGGTTGATTTTACTAGCCGGGAACTGTTAGTCGTTATTAATAATAATCGAGATGAAAGTGATGTGAATTATGTTGGTAGTATTTAATATTATTTTATTAGTGATTGTGATTATCGTTGCGCTGTTTATTTTAAGTCAATTAGTGGTGATCGTACAGCAAGGGGAAGTCAAGGTTGTAGAAAGTTTTGGTAAATATGTCAAAACGATCGATCCAGGGCTGCATTTTCTGATTCCGATTCTTTACGTCGTGCGTCGTCGGGTATCGCTAAAACAAACGCCGATCCAAATCGAGCCGCAAAGTGTGATTACTCGGGACAACGTAATCGTTGAGATCGATGAAGCCATCAAGTACCACGTAACCGATGCTCGTGCTTTTGTATATGACAATGAAAATTCTGTTACTTCGATGATCCAAGATTGTCAATCCAATCTACGAGGCATCATTGGTAAGATGGAATTGAATGAAGTGTTAAATGGAACAGAGGAAATCAATGTCAACCTGTATGAAAGTGTGAAAGATATTACAGCCGGTTATGGTTTATCGATTGACCGGATCAATATCGGGGAGATTTCGGTCTCAGATGAAATCGTCAACTCAATGAATAAGCTGATTACTGCTAGTCGTGACAAAGAATCACTGATCACGATTTCTGAAGGGAAGAAACAATCCGTTATTTTAGAATCGGAAGCCAAATCTTCTGAAATGCAAATCGACGCAGAAGCGCGGGCAAGACAAACCAAGATCGATGCCGATGCTCGAGCTGAAAGAACGCGGATCGACGCTGCCGCCGAAGCTGAGAAAATTAGAAAGTTGACGGAGGCGGAAACGGCGCGGATCAAAGAAATCAACCAAGCGATTGCCGAAAGTAATTTGACCGATGAAATGATCGCTTATCTAGGGATCGAAGCCTTCAAGCATGTCGTTGAAAACAATGGTAACACCGTCATTATGCCAAGTAATTTGACGGAGCTGGGCAATGTGCCAGCAATCAAAGAAATTTGGCAACAAACGAAATAAGATTATCCGCAGTAAAAGTTGTGGTAAAATACCAAGACGGATAAATGGACCAACTATTTTTACGAGCTAGGAGTTGAAGCAACATCGCAGCAAAGAAACAAACCCCGAAAATTATTTCAGCAATTGTTGTGCTATTGGCGGGGATTTATGGCGTTTACTCGCAAGTAAAGCCTAATAACGAAACAAATCAGGCGGCTAAAGAAGTAGCTGTTAGTCAGCTGTCAGAAATACCGGATTATGATGGAACCCACCAAACGATTGAGTTGAATCGTAATCAACCGGCATTTTCCAAAAGTGATCTTTCGTTGGATAATGGAACGTGGACGCGTTTTTCCGATCTGGATCACTTGAACCGCGTAGGTACTGCTAATGGTATGTTAGGCAAAGACCTGATGCCGCACCAAGAGCGGGAGCGTTTGTATGTGAAGCCTACGGGTTGGCGTCAGAAGTTTTACAATGACGAGCCTTTGTATAATCGGGCGCATTTGATCGCTTATCAGTTTTCTGGTGAGAACAATAATCTCAAGAATCTAATGACCGGCACGGCCTCGCTGAATGATCCCGGGATGAATGATCACGAAATCGAGATTGGAAATTATATTCGAAAAACCAATCATCATGTCCGTTATCGTGTGACACCTTATTTTAAAGGGGATGAATTAGTCGCTCGCGGCGTACAGATGGAAGCCCAAAGCATTGAAGACGACCAGATTTCGTTTAACCTCTTCATTTACAATGTGCAGGATGGCATTAAGAATGATTATCAAAATGGCTATTCGCAAAAAGAATAGAACAAAAGCTGGAGTAAATAATGCTTCAGCTTTTTTTGACTTTAGTAAAAAAGCACTGGGAGACAAGCGGAAAAATGATTTATCAAGTAAAATAATACCTATAGAAATTGTCGAGAAAGTTGGTGTTAAGATGGAATGGGATCAAAGATTTAACGAGGACCAACAACCTTTGGATCAAGAAGTCAGCACATTTATTGCGAATCCTTTATGGGAAAAGCTGATTAATAGCCTTCAAACCACCTATCAGGTTGAGCCTAAACTAGCTTATAGTAGTTGTTCGATGGGAAATGGGTATTGGAAGGGCTGGAATCTCAAGTTTAAGAAAGGCGGGAAATCATTGTGTACGGTATATCCAAAAGCGGGTTATTTTACAGTATTGATTTCATTAAACTCGCAGGAATTGGCTGATGCGGAAGTTTTACTTCAATTCTGTGACGACTATACCAAAAGACTTTATCAAACTGTTGCAGCTAGTAAGTTGGGAAAAGCATTATCCTTTGAAGTAACAAATGAAAAAATTCTACAGGACGTCTTAGCTTTTGCAGATTTAAGGGCGGGAATGGCTAAGAAAAAGAATTAAATAATTGAAAAAGAATCAAAAAAAAGAAGCCGAAGAAAATTTTCTTCGGCTTTTTAAATTAGCTTAATGAGCTACTGTTTTCCATTACTTCATCAATCAAGCCGTAAGCTTTTGCTTCTTCGGCGGTCATGAAGTTATCACGTTCGGTATCTCTTTCGATGATTTCAAGAGGTTGACCAGTACGTTCAGCTAAAATGTTGTTCAAGCGCTCGCGCGTCTTCAAAATATGACGTGCTGCGATTTCAATTTCAGTTGCTTGTCCTTGGGCGCCACCAAGAGGTTGATGGATCATGATTTCAGCATTCGGCAAAGCAAAGCGTTTGCCTTTGGTACCAGCTGTTAATAGGAAGCTGCCCATTGAAGCAGCCATTCCAAGAACGATTGTTTGTACATCTGCTTTTACAAAGTTCATTGTATCAAAAATCGCCATACCAGCAGTAACGCTACCACCAGGAGAGTTAACGTAAAGATAGATATCTTTTTCAGAGTCTTGGGCATCCAAGAAGAGTAATTGAGCGATGATGGTATTGGCCATATCGTCGTTTACTTCACCGCTTAACATAATGATGCGGTCTTTCAATAGACGTGAATAAATGTCGTAAGCTCGTTCACCACGAGATGATTGTTCAATGACTGTAGGAACTAAGTTCATAGTGAGTCCTCCTTAAAAATATTGATCATATTTATTTTAGCACAAACAGGGTTTGATTGCTAAAACCTAAAAAAAGTATACAACTTTGGTCAGTCTTGGTCAAATAGAATGATTCGTGTTTTTTGCTTGGCTCGAACTATCCTAGAAACGGGAAAATATGGTACTATTAATAACGCAGAGATAAGAATTATCGTTCCTTTTTTTGCTGTGATGCAGACCCAAATGACTTGGCGAAATGAACAGTGTGTTGAATCGCAGTCTTATTTTTGAAAAAAATATTTTTATCAACGAATTAGGAGGGGAAAATGTGGAAATCGCACTTATTGGACTTATTGGTGTATTAATCGGCGCGTGTATTACCGGTATCGCAGTCTTTTCAATTTTAAAGTATATTGATTTACAGCATCATCGTGAAAGAGAACTGGAGCATAAGGTCAAAGAAATCGAAACAATTAATTTATTGAACAAGAAAATTAATGAGATTTTATCAAAGCGTAACGTTTTGATGCAAGATTATGTATCTTTTAACTCCTTTGATGATTGCTATATTACTATTGATGATTTCATTTATTTGAACTCATTCACGGCACAAAATAATTTTTATTTACCTAATTACATGATTGAAGAATTTTTTAAAAATATTTCTCATCGAAAAGTTATTTTATCACCTGAAGAGACAGTTAAAATCGGCGGCTACACATACAAAGGCGGCCGGGTGGTCATGGAGACCTTCTCAGAACAGTTATTAGAAATTTTAGACGAAAAAAGACAGCAGTTGGCTCGTTCAACGAAGCAGCCTTTGCATTATTTCAAGGCGTCTTAATAAAAATAAGCGGTCACCGCTTTTCAACCAAGGATTCATAAGTTAATTTTGTGATTACAACGAGGTGAGGATAGATGACAGTAATTATAGCCCATCGCGGTAGTGCAGGAACGCATCCTGAAAATACATTACCGGCGTTTATGGAAGCTGTTAGAAGCGGAGCAGATGGCATCGAGCTGGATGTTCATTTGACGGCCGATCAACAGCTGGTAGTCATTCATGATGAAAGCGTCGATCGAACGACTGACGGTAAAGGGTTGGTTCGTGAATTGACATTAGAAGAAATTAAAGAACTAGATGCCGGCAGCTGGTTTGATAAAAAATATCAAGCGACAAAAATTTCGACGTTGCAGGAAGTCTTGAATTTATTGCTGCAAATGCGTTTTCGTGGCTTTTTATGTATTGAAATCAAAACGAATAAATTTCATTATCCGGGAATTGAAGAAAAAATATCAGCGGTAATGACTAGCAAAGAATGGCCTTTTACTTATTGGTACGCGAGTTTTAATCTTGATTCCTTAGAAATCATGCATGAATACGAACCAGACGCACAATATGATTTGATTCAAAAAAATGCTCTTGATAAGTATCAGCTAGTTTTGGATTCGCCTTTTATTGAAGGTCTGCATCCAAGCTACGATTGGATCAAACAAAACCCTGAAATCGTTAAAACTTTTGAAAAGTCGCTTCGTCCGTGGACGCCTAATTTGTACGAAACGATGATGAGTTGTTTTGAAAAAAAATTTGCCGGGATCATTACCGATTTTCCAGAAAAAGCGATTCGTGCTAGAAGTAGGTTCAAGCAATGAAGATCATCGCAATCGTCGGTCCAACCGCTGTCGGAAAAACGAGTTTGAGTATCGATTTAGCCCAGCACTTCAATGGCGAGATCATCAGTGGTGATTCCTTGCAAGTTTATCGCGGTTTGGATATTGGGACAGCGAAAGTTACCACAGAAGAAATGGCCGGGATTCCTCATCA
The DNA here is from genome assembly GCF_001885905.1 of Enterococcus devriesei. Classification (GTDB taxonomy): domain Bacteria; phylum Bacillota; class Bacilli; order Lactobacillales; family Enterococcaceae; genus Enterococcus_A; species Enterococcus_A devriesei. The sequence goes on from NZ_JXKM01000002.1 coordinate 6,447, forward strand.
TCTAATTGATGTCCGTGGGATTCATGACAGTTATTCGGCCGCGGATTTTCAGCACGAAGCCCGTCTTGCGATTGAAGATATCAGTCGACGTGGGAAATTACCGATTGTAGTTGGCGGCACCGGACTTTATATCCAATCGTTATTGTGGGATTACAAGTTGGGACGTGAAGGAGAAGTAGAAAATACTGGGCTGCGAGAAAAGCATGAAGCCTTCGCAGAAAAAAATGGCAATCTAGCGTTGTGGCAGCAATTGCAAGCAATCGACCCATTAGCCGCAGAAAAAATTCATTTCAATAATCGTAAAAAAGTGATTCGTGCTATGGAAGTCTTTGAATTGACGGGACACTCCATCTTAGCACCGAAAGAGCAGCCACAAAAGCTTTATGATAGCTTCTTGATTGGTCTAAATACGGATCGAAAAATACTTTATCAACGAATTAATCAACGTGTGGACATTATGGTGGAGCAAGGCTTACTAGCTGAAGCGGAAAAATTAGCCGATACGCCAGAGGTTCAAGCCGCTCAAGGGATTGGCTATAAGGAATTATTTCCTTATTTTGCGGGTAACGTTACCCTAGAGTCTGCTCTTGAAGAAATAAAATTACATTCCAGACGCTATGCTAAGCGGCAATTAACATGGTTTCGCAATCGGATGTCGGTAAATTGGTATGATCTGGTCCAACAGCCGGAAAGACTTCATGAAATTGAAGACACGATTGAAAAATGGTTAGAGGAGGAAACGAATTGACAGAAAGAGTCATCCTAGTCGGCGTTGAGACAGATGAAAGTAAACACAATTATTTAGAATCGATGCATGAGCTGGCTGGACTAACCAAAACAGCCCATGGTGAAATCGTTCATTCATTAACGCAAAAACGTCCAAAAATTGATCGACAAACGATTATCGGAAAGGGCAAAGTGCAGGAATTAGCGGAGTTGGTAGACGCTCATGAAGCGGAGCTGGTCATTTTTAACCATGCCTTATCACCGCGGCAAAGCCAAACGATCGAAGCAATGATCGGCGTACCGGTTATTGACCGGATTCAATTGATCTTAGATATTTTCGCGCAACGAGCTCGTTCAAAAGAGGGCAAGTTGCAAGTTGAGTTGGCCCAATTAGACTATTTATTGCCTCGTCTGATGGGACAGGGTCAGAGTCTTTCTCGTTTAGGCGGGGGAATCGGCACGCGTGGCCCTGGTGAGACAAAACTAGAGACGGATCGTCGCCACATTCGTCGCCGTGTTTCAGCCATCAAAAAAGAGTTGAAAGAAGTCGAGGCTCATCGTGAAAGAAGTCGACAGAAGCGCCAGCAATCAAGTGTCTTTCAAATGGGGCTGATTGGATATACAAATGCTGGGAAATCCACGATCTTAAATCTATTAACCAATGCGGATACGTATTCAGAAGATCAGCTATTTGCCACATTAGATCCTTTGACCAAGCGTTGGCACTTGCCTCAAGGAATGGAGACGACGATCACTGATACGGTGGGATTTATTCAAGATCTGCCGACGCAATTAGTTGATGCTTTTCATTCGACTTTAGAAGAAAGTAAAGGGATGGATCTGCTATTGCACATTGTTGATGCCAGCTCAGAAGATCGACAACAACAAGAAAAGACAGTCATAGAGCTTTTGAAAGAGCTTGAAATGGACGATATTCCAATCTTGACGATTTATAATAAAGCTGATCGGATCGACGAGTTTTCATTTGCGCCGACTTTGTTTCCTAGTGTTTTGATCTCAGCTAAATCCCTTAAAGGAAAAGATCTGCTGGCTGACGCTATCAAACAGGAGATTATGAATTTGCTTGAGCCTTATTTGATTACATTAGGGGCCGATGAAGGGCAAGCGTTAAGTGAAATGAAACGAGAGACCCTCGTTTTAAGCGAGGACTTTGACGAAGAGCAGGAAAAATATATCGTGCGGGGCTTCGCTAAGAAAAAGTCTCTTTGGATTAGGAGAATGGAAGATGAATTGGACAACGAAACTGGCGCCTGAGCTAGTAGTAAAGATCGATCAAGTCGATCAACAAATCGGAGAACGACTGCAAGAGGTTCGTGAGGTCGCATTATCAAATCAAGCGAAGGTCTTAACGGCTTTCCGAGAAAATCATGTTTCAGAAACACATTTTTTACCGTCAACCGGGTATGGCAATGATGATCAAGGTCGGGATGTTTTAGAAGCCGTTTACGCCCAAACTTTTGGCGCAGAAGCGGCGCTGGTCCGTCCGCAAATCGTTTCGGGGACCCATGCGATTGCAACCTCACTTTTTGGGGTGCTGCGTCCGGGTGATGACCTCCTGTATATTACAGGTACCCCTTATGATACCTTGTTAGAAGTGATCGGTGTTCAGGGAAACGGAATCGGTTCTTTTAAGGAATACCAAATTGGTTACGATGAAGTCGATTTATTAGCCGATGGGAACGTCGATTTTACTGGAATTAAGGAAAAAATTACCACTAAGACGAAGGTCGTAGCGATCCAGCGTTCACGAGGCTATGCTTCAAGACCCTCATTTACGATCGAAAAGATCAAAGAGATGTGTGACTATGTCAAAAGTATCGCACCCAATGTTGTAATCTTTGTCGATAATTGTTACGGCGAATTCGCCGAATTAATGGAGCCAACCCAAGTAGGCGCGGATCTAATGGCCGGCTCATTGATCAAAAACCCCGGCGGCGGCATTGCCAAAACCGGCGGCTATATTGTCGGCAAGCAAGCATTGATCGAACGTTGTGCTTATCGCTTAACAACCCCGGGTGTCGGTGCGGAAGGCGGCGCAATGCTAGGTAGCGTCTTTGACATGCTACAAGGCTTTTTCTTAGCGCCTCATGTGGTCAGCCAAGCGATTCAAGGCGCGATTTTTTCAGCGGCGCTATTAGCTAAATATGATTTAGAATCCACACCAAAATGGGATCAGCCGCGAACGGATTTGATCCAGCTGATTGATTTTGGCGATCGTGAGAAAATGATTCAATTTTGCCAAGCGATTCAAAAATATTCGCCGATCGATGCGTATGTTGCGCCTGTGCCTTCTTACATGGCTGGCTATGAAGATGATATCATCATGGCAGCTGGAACCTTTATTCAAGGTGCAAGTATTGAATTAAGCGCAGATGGCCCACTTAGAGAGCCGTATTCGTTGTACTTGCAAGGCGGATTGACTTTTGAACATGTTAAGGTTGCGGTAGCGAATGCCGTCAATGAAGTGTATCACCAATAGATAAAGACCTTGCGACGATGTTTTTGGCTTAAGAAAATTAACGATCTTTTCAAAAGAAGCGACAATTGAGATACTGATTGCCTAAAAAAGACCTGTGCCATTTTACTGTCACAGATCCTTTTTTAGGCCTTTTTTGATTCCAATTCTGATTCGGTGAAATAGCTTTTTTGATCGGGGCTAAATTGGACTAAATATTTTTGTGTGTCTGCTTGATAGTGAATGATTTGACCAATAAACCCAGCCAAAGGATTTTTTTTATTTTTTAATTCCACGAGTTCGCCACGTTCAAAAAACATCTTTTTCTCCTCTTTTCATTTATTCTTAGTATAGCAAGTTTGCGATCATTAACGAAATGTTGATCTGACACGGGTGAACACTAAAAAACGAACATTAAAAGCCTTATGTAAGAAAATCTGACATTAACCCTTGACAATTGGTCTAACGCTTGGTATCCTTTTTTCAACATCAAAAAACAAGGAGGAAATGTTATGCGGGAAAAAGAATTGCGTCGTTCGCTTGCTGTTTTTCCAATTGGTACAGTTATGAAGTTGACAGATTTAACTGCGCGACAAATCCGGTACTATGAGGAACAGGAATTGATTCATCCAGAGCGCAGTGAAGGAAACCGTAGGATGTATTCTCTTAATGATATTGATGTACTGTTAGAAATTAAAGATTATTTATCCGATGGTTTGAACATGGCGGGCATCAAGCACGTTTATCAAATGCGTCAAGAAGAAGTGAAAGCCGCTAAAGAAAAGCCACCGTTAACGGATAAAGATGTTCGACGTATTTTTTATGACGAAATGCTAACACAAGGCGGGTTACATCAACAAAATCCATACCAAGCGCAAGGGCCGAAACTCTAGCGATTGTGGAATATAAAAAATGAAGAGCGAAGAAGGGATTAGATATTATGCCGAAAAAAGATCTAAGTAAAGAGGATATTAAGCGAATTGTCGAAGAAGAGAACGTCCGTTTTCTACGTCTAATGTTTACCGATATTATGGGAACAATCAAGAACGTTGAAGTACCCGTTAGTCAAATGGACAAAGTTTTAGATGACAAAATGATGTTTGATGGTTCATCAATCGAAGGTTTCGTCCGGATTGAAGAAAGTGATATGTATTTGTACCCTGATTTGTCTACTTGGATGATCTTCCCGTGGGAAAGTGATCATGGCAAAGTAGGACGTTTAATCTGTGACATCTACAGCCCAGACGGAACACCATTTCCTGGAGACCCCCGTGGAAACTTAAAACGTGTGTTAAAAGGGATGGACGAATTTGGCTTCACTTCATTTAACTTAGGGCCTGAACCAGAATTCTTCTTATTCAAAATGGATGAAAATGGCGATCCAACCTTAGATTTAAATGACAAAGGTGGCTATTTCGATTTCGCTCCAACTGATTTAGGAGAAAATTGTCGTCGTGACATCGTATTGGAACTTGAAAGCTTAGGCTTTGAAGTAGAGGCTTCACACCATGAAGTGGCCCCTGGTCAACACGAGATCGACTTCAAATACGCAGACGCGATTGAAGCTTGCGATAATATCCAAACGTTCAAATTGGTTGTTAAAACAATTGCTCGCAAACATGGTCTACACGCTACTTTCATGCCAAAACCGCTTTATGGAATCAACGGTTCTGGTATGCATTGCAACATGTCTTTATTTAATGAAGAAGGCAATGTTTTCTACGATGAAGATGGTCCAATGAAATTAAGTAAAACAGCATACCAATTCTTAGCGGGTCTTTTGAAGCACGCGCGTGCATATACGGCAGTATGTAACCCCATCGTTAACTCTTATAAACGCTTAGTTCCTGGTTTTGAAGCGCCTGTTTATGTGGCTTGGAGCGGACGCAACCGTTCACCATTGATTCGGATTCCAGAATCTCGTGGCTTATCCACTCGTTTAGAATTACGTTCAGTCGATCCAGCAGCAAATCCATATCTAACAATGGCTGTTTTATTAGAAGCCGGTTTAGATGGTATCCGCAATGAATTGACACCGCCAGCAGCAGTCGATCGCAACATTTACGTGATGACTGAAGAAGAACGAAAAGAAGCAGAAATCTATGACTTGCCTTCTACGATCCATAATGCCATTAAAGCATTACGTAAAGACCAAATCATGGTTGACGCATTAGGCAATCATATCTATTCCAACTTCAATGAAGCGAAGCGGATGGAGTGGGCAGCCTTCCGTCAAACTGTTTCAGAGTGGGAACGCGATCAATACTTAGAGCTTTACTAATCCAAACACAAAAAGCGCTTGAGGAGCTCCTCAAGCGCTTTTTTAATCCAATTAATTTAAGATAGCTAATCCAAAAGATAAATAGGTCGCAAAGATGATCCACAACAGATAAGGAATAAAACAAATCACTGCTGTATTAGAAAAGAAGCGAAATTCACGAATACTAAGAACGATAGAGATCAGAAGGAATAAACTAATAAACGAGGCAATCCAAAAATAGGTGCCGCCGAAAAAGATAATACTCCAAATGAAGTTTAAGACTAATTGAATTCCGAAGAGACTATAGGCGATTGTTTTTTTCCGTCTTTCTTTGCTGTCGATAATTAAAAATAAGGCTAAACCAATTAATGCATATAGAACCGTCCAAACGATTCCTACAATACTGCCAGGAGGAGCGAAGGGCGGCTTATTTAATTGAGCATAGACTGCTGGAATATCACCTGCGAAAAAGCCGGAAAGCGAGCCGACCAATTCAACTCCAATAATACAGGCCAATAACTTGAAAAATCTATTTAACATATTTTTTTCCTCCTTTTTAACTAGTATACCGAGCCTTTAGTCCAAAAGAAAAAAAGATGCTTAAGAAAAAAGCACCTGTTCAAGTTTAAACCGTGTTATAATAATTCGGAAGATTTTCTAAAGCCAAGAGATTGGCAGCTTGCAAAATTTGTAAGTTTTGTCTTCTTTTAGTAAAATATAGTTGTTGATAATACCAAGGAGAGGTGTGAGAAAATGGGATACACAGATGAAACAGTCCGTTTTGATTTTGATGATAATCGTAAGAAAGAAATTAGCGAGACATTGACGATTGTTTACAATGCTTTAGCTGAAAAAGGCTACAACCCGATTAACCAAATCGTCGGCTATTTACTATCAGGCGATCCTGCGTATATTCCTCGTTATCAAGATGCACGGAACTTGATTCGTCGTCATGAACGCGATGAAGTCATGGAAGTGTTAGTTAAATATTACTTGAAAGATCACGGTATAGATATTCGATGAGAGTAATGGGCCTAGATGTTGGCTCAAAGACTGTTGGAATCGCGGTAAGCGATCCATTTGGTTGGACGGCTCAAGGTGTCGAGATTATTCGGATCGACGAAGAAAAAGGGAAGTTTGGCTTTGAACGTTTAAGTGAATTAGTCAAAGAATACAAAGTCACGAAATTTGTTGTCGGGCTTCCTAAAAATATGAACAATACAATCGGACCGCGTGCAGAAGCTTCGATGGCTTATGCGGACAAGATCAAAGAGCTCTTTGATTTACCGGTAGAGTTTCAAGATGAACGACTAACGACCGTTCAAGCGGAACGGATGTTAGTTGAACAAGCGGACGTCTCACGTTCGAAACGAAAAAAAGTTATTGATAAACTTGCAGCTGTCATGATCTTACAGAATTATCTGGATCGGGCGGGCAACAAACTTTAGAAAAGAGGAATGACAATGGCACACGAACACACACACGATCACAATCACGATCATGATCACGAACATGAAATGATTACTTTAGTGGATGATGAAGGAAATGAAACCTTATACGAAATTCTTTTGACGATCGATGGTCAAGAAGAATTCAATCGCAATTATGTCTTATTATATCCAGCTGGGGCACCTGAGGATGAAGACGTTGAATTACAAGCGTACGCTTACGTTGAAAACGAAGACGGCAGCGAAGGCGAATTGGAACAAATCGAAACAGACGCTGAATGGGATATGATTGAAGAAGTCTTCAATACATTCATGGCTGAAGAAGAATAAGTAAATTAGAAAGCTGAACCTTTTATAGGTTCGGTTTTTTTATTTTACTGAATTATTTTTACGCGTACTAACAAAAAAATGACTGTAAACAAATCATTTGTCACTACTTCGTAGGTAGCGTAACATCAACAATGTAAACGTTATTATTTTGAAGGTGGGATTCAGATGGAAAAAATTTATCAAGCAAGTACAGCAGAGGGAGCAATTGATTTTATTAATATGACTGATCTAGAAGAGGGTGCTAAAGAGGTCATTCCTAAAGGTGGTTACGGCTACATTAGCAGCGGGGCCGGAGATGTTTTTACTTATCAAGAAAATGAAAGGGCTTTTAATCATAAGCTGATTATTCCCCATGTACTAGAAGATATTGAATTACCAGATACGAAAATAGAATTTGCGGGAGAAAAATTGTCAGTGCCGATTATCATGGCACCTGTTGCGGCTCATGGGTTAGCCAATGTAGCGGCTGAAAAGGCTTCGGCTAAAGGCGTTTCACGTTTTGGAACAATTTATACAGCAAGTTCCTATGCGTCTTGTACGTTGGAAGAAATTCGTGAAGCTGGTGGGGCAGATGCGCCCCAATGGTTCCAGTTCTATATGAGTAAAGATGATAGCATCAATCGCGATATTTTAGCGATGGCAAAGCGAAATGGTGCGAAGGCGATCGTGTTGACTGCCGATGCGACAGTTGGCGGTAATCGTGAAACGGATCGCCGGAATGGTTTTACCTTTCCGTTAGCAATGCCAATTGTGCAAGCTTATCAATCTGGGATCGGTCAGACGATGGATGCGGTCTATGGCTCCTCAAAGCAAAAGTTGAGTCCGAAAGATGTTGAATTTATCGCTAGCAACTCTGATCTTCCAGTTTATGTTAAAGGTGTTCAATCAGAGGAAGATGTAGAACGGGCAATTGGTTCAGGTGCATCAGGAGTTTGGGTTTCAAATCACGGCGGGCGTCAATTAGATGGGGGACCCGCTTCTTTTGATTCTTTGCAATATGTCGCCGAAGCTGTTGCTGGGAGAGTGCCGATCGTTTTTGACAGCGGCATACGTCGCGGGCAGCATGTTTTTAAGGCATTGGCTTCGGGAGCGGATTTAGTGGCGATTGGCCGGCCGGTTATTTATGGGCTGGCGCTTGGAGGAGTAACTGGCGTCCAACAAGTCTTTGAGTTTTTCAAAAAGGAATTAGAGATGGTGATGCAACTGGCTGGGACTCAGACGGTGGCGGATATCAAAAAAACAGTTTTAAGAGAGAATCGCTATTTATAATCAAATATCAAAACAGGAGCATCGGCTTAGCGGATGCTCTTTTTATCTGCGCAAAATAATTGTAGTTATTAAATAATTGTATTATCACACAAAGAAGTAATTGGAATACTGTGTTAGCGCTGTTTTTCATAGGCAACTTTCTATAGCTGATTTTTTTTATGTGTTATAACTATAGCAAGATTTAAAGTCTCAATAATTGAATGGAGTCGATAGCGATGAAAAAATGGTGGATAGGTTTAACGTTGTTAATGGCAAGTTTGATTTTTACCGCTTGTGGTAGTAGTCAAGCTAGCAAGGATGAGAGTTGGAAAAAGGTTGCGGATAAAGAAACGTTGACAGTTGCTACATCAGGGACATTATTTCCGTCTTCTTACTATAATGATGAGAATAAATTAGTGGGCTATGATGTAGATGTCGCTAAAGCAGTCGCCAAAAAGTTGAAGCTAAAAATCAACTTTAAAGAATACAATGTAGATGGTCAAGTGACGGCCGTCAATCGCGGAGAAGCTGATTTTGCTGCCAATGATTTTGGGATGTCAAAAGGGCGGGAGAAGAAATTTTCATTGTCTTCGCCAATCAAGTATTCCTTTGATAGCATGATCGTCAGAAAAAGTGACGATTCAGGGATCCATTCCTTAAAGGACTTAAAGGATAAAAAAGCAGCCGGGGAACCGAATACGAGTTATATGAAGATTGCAGAAAAATATGGGGCTAAAGCGGTAACGTACGACAATGCCACCAACGATCAATATTTGACCGATGTAGCGAATGGACGTACCGATGTGATCTTGAATGACTATTATTTACAAAAAATGTCGGTAGCTGCTTTACCAGACATTCCAGTAAAAATTTTAGAAGATGTCTATTTTAATGCCAATTCTTCCGGCTTTCTGTTCGATAAAAAACAAAAAGCTTTAAAAGAAAAAATCGATGAAGCACTGGCAGACTTAAAAGCCGATGGGACCTTAGCAAAAATTTCCCAGCAGTATTTCGGGACCGATGTCTCCGTTAAACCGAAACAGACAGTGACTGAGCAGGTTTCAGCAGACTAATGTATATCCCAACAATTGATTTTAAGCTGATGGTTGATTCATTGCCCTTTCTTTTAAGCGGGATTGGATACACTTTAGGAATCAGTCTCGCTGCTTTTTTCTTTGGCAATGTATTAGGGCTTGTGATGACCGTGCTGAACTTTGTTTCGTTTCAACCAGCAAAAGTATTTGTCCGTTTCTATTTATCCTTTTTGCGTGGGACGCCGGCACTGGTTCTATTATTCTTGCTGTATTTTGGTTTGCCTTATCAGTTAAATGCGGTGGTAGCGGCGATTATTTGTTTTAGTTTGACTAGCAGCGCCTTTATCGGTGAAATCTATCGTGGTTCGATCGCGGGGATTAATGAAGGACAGTGGGATGCGGCCTATGCATTAGGCAATCGGTTTTTGCCAACGATGCGTTATATTGTTTTGCCTCAAGCGCTCCGTATTTCAATTCCAGCTTTGAGTAATGTGGCGATGGATTTGGTTAAGGGCACTTCTTTAGCGGCGATGATCACAGTGCCAGATATTTTCCAAAAGGCTAAGATCGTTGGTGGACGAACGTTTGATTATTTATCAATGTATCTTTTAGTTGCATTGATTTATTGGATCTTGTGTATTGGGATTGGTCATCTGCAACGTCGCTTGGAGTTTTATTTTCAAAAGAAATATACGTAAAAGCCACGAAACGATTATCGTTTCGTGGCTTTTATCGCATCTAAGACCATTTGCGAAATCTCTTTGTAGGAATACTGATCCTTGCTATAGAGGTTTTCTTTTAGGTTTAAGGCATGCCGATGCATAATATTAAAAACCGTTACCATGTGTAAATTAACCGGTAAGTTTTTCAAATAGCCTTGTTGGATCGCTTCCGTTATTAAGTCGATAACGACAGTATCCGTGTTAAAGAGATCCATTTCAGAAAGATTAAGCATTTTGATTTGCTCGATCAGCGTCAAACTGTCGGGATGCTCAATCGCATAGTCATAAATAGAATGGACGTAGCTTTCCACTCGTTGTTCAATCGGTAAAGCAGCATCGTTAAAGTACTGAAAGGTATCTCCGGCTGACCGAATGCGACTCAGTTCTCGCTGATAGGTGTTTAACAGCAAGTCATTTTTATTTTTAAAATAGAGATAGACGTTGGACTGAGCGACGCCCACTGCTTTTGCGACTTTAATTGTTGAAATCGCCGCCGCACCTTCCTGTAAAATAATTTCCGCTGCAGCATCTAACATTTTTGTGCGTTTCGTATCATCTTTTCTTTTCATAAAATCAGTATAAAACGAATGTCTTAAGATTTCAAGATTGACAAAGATAACTCTATCTTTTATAATCGTTTTTGAAAGATAAAGCTATCTTTTAAGAAAAGGGAGAAGGTTTTTTTATGAAAATTGCACTGCTTGGATCGCTTGGGAATATCAATCGTTTCGTCGTACCAGAATTGGTCAAGCAAGGTCATGAGGTCACTGTTGTCACCTCAAGTGAAGCACGCGTACCGCAAATTGAGGCCCTAGGAGCGAAGGCGGCTGTCGGAACGATGACGGATGTATCGTTTTTAACAAAGACATTTACAAATAAGGAAGTCGTCTACTTGATGGTCTCAGGAGCCAGCCAAGGTGGTGACCTGAATCAAGAATTATTGGAACAAGGAAAAATTTTCCGTCAAGCCATCAGCGAAGCGAATGTTCATAAACTCGTTCAATTAAGCAGTGTTGGTGCAGATGCCGGACCCGAAGCAGGTTCAGTTCACGCATATCACTATTTAGAAGCAGAGTTGAAAAAAATGACTGATGTTGACATCGCAATTGTTCGTCCAGTGGGCTTTTATAATAATTTATACGGCGATTTGTCGACGATCAAAGAACAGCACGCAATCTATTCCAACATACCAGCAAATGTGGTCAGAAAATACGTAGCACCGCAAGACATTGCCGCGGTAGTATTGCCATTGATTCTGGCAGTACCAAAGGGGGTTACGGTTCGTTACGTCGTTAGCGATACGTTTACGATCGATGAATTTATCGAATCGTTAGCCAAAGAAGCAAACTTGCCGGATTTGCATTTTGTCCCAATCAGCGATGAAGCATTTGCCCAAAGCTTGTTAGAAAGAAAAGTACCTAAAGCAATCGTGAAAGCTTTTGTTACCAGCAGCCAATACCAAAAAGATCCTAAGCAGATCTATGGTGATCTAACGGAGCGCAATACAAAAATAGGTACCTTTAAATTAACAGATTTTGTCGCGCAATATGCGCAAGCAATCAAAGCTCCAAAGACACACCATCGTTCTTCAACGATTGTTGATTAGCCCGTGCTAATAATTCTTTTTTCTTGCTTTCATGTCAAATTTCGGTAAAATATAAAATTAACTCAAAAAGTTGTTAGACTAAAAGAAAGAAAAAAGATTGGATGTGTGAGCCATGGGACAGATACCGCCTTCGAAGTATGCGCTGAAGGATATTGTACAATTTAGAGTCGCAAACGATATTTTAACTGGTGTCATTGAGCTTGCTGATTTTCCACGATCTTCCCGAATAAACTACCGTTCCTATGATATTTTCGTTGAAGAACGTGGATGTTCCTTTAAACATGTCCCAGAGTCTGATGTTTTGAAAAAATTTTAGTCGAGATAGTGTAAAAGACCTGTCGAGTAAAGCTGTCATGCTGCTCGTCAGGTCTTTTGCTAGTATTCACGAAAAAAATTTGTGATAATGAAGTTAACTTAAAAAGGCGGTGTTATGGGTGAAGGATGCTACTTATTGGGCAGAAAAGCTGCGGGGAAAGGAAGTCAGCTTTACTGAATTACTAGGAGTTTTTACAGAACAGGCGCGTTTAAAAAATTCTGTTTTAAATGCGTTTGTCTCTACAATGGAACAAGATGCGCTGCAAGAATATCAAAATCAGGCAAACATTCTCGAACGGCCCTTCGCCGGTTTGCCGATTCCATTAAAAATGTTAGGACAAGAAAAAAAAGGCTGGTTAAATACCTCGGGATCAAAATTATTGAGAGAACATCGATCAAGCCAGACGAGTTACTTTACTAAGCGATTAATAAAGAACGGGCTGATTCCTTTTGCCCAAACCAATGTTCCAGAGTTTGGCTTTAAAAATATTACAGATGCGGAGATTTATGGTCTGGTAAAAAATCCATGGAAGTTGGATCACTACTCAGGAGGGTCCAGTGGCGGCGCGGCAAGTGCTGTAGCGGAGGGAATCGTTCCGTTGGCGGCGGCTAGTGACGGCGGCGGCTCGATACGGATTCCCGCTTCTTTTTGCGGCTTGATCGGTTTAAAGCCTTCACGAGGAACGATGCCGGTGGGGCCTTCTGGTTGGCGAGGTTGGCAGGGAGCGGCGATCGATTTCGCTTTGACTGTCTCCATGCGAGATACTGAACGGCTTTTTTACGGAATGCGTGGGGTTGCCAGTGCAGCGCCTTATCAGGCTTCCAAAATAGAATGGCAACAAGACGCCGCAGCTCAAAAGAAAGAATTGAGAATCGCGGTTATCATCGATTCTCCCATAGACTCAGAGGTTTCTTCCGAAGCGGTGAAGGCCGTTGAAGCGGCTAGAGATTTTTTGGTTAAGCAAAATCATCAAGTAGAGATGATTTCTTATCCAGTAAATGGGCGTCAGTTAATCAATAGCTATTATTTAATGAATGGCGGAGAAACAGCGGCGATGTTTGTGGGAATCGAAAAAAACTTGGCTCGCCCCCTTGAGATAAATGACATGGAACTGATGACTTGGGGAATCTATCAATATGGTCGCAAAATTTCGGCAGCCCATTACATCCAAACGTTGAATGAATGGGATCAAGCAGCTTATCAAATGGAAGAATTGTTTACCCGTTATGATTTATTACTGACACCAACCACTGCCTCGACTGCGCCGAAACTGACAGAAGATCTGCAAAGTCCAGAAATACGAGATGGATTGACAGTATCATCTAGTTTATCCGAAAATGAATTGGCAAAATTGATTGAGAGAATGTTTGAAAAAAGTTTGCGAATCACTCCTTATACGCAGCTCGCTAATTTGACAGGTCAACCAGCGATCAGTTTACCTACCGTTATGACGGAAAACGGTTTGCCTTTAGGAATCCAATTTACCGCCGCTCGTGGAAGAGAAGATTTATTATTTCAAATCGGAAAACTATTCGAAGACCAATATGGTTTTTGCTTACCTACCCACTATCAAAAAAACTAAAGATCAATGTTACTTTCATACCGCCAAAATTAGTTAACTATTTTTGGCGGTTCTTTGTTACACTAATACAGTAAGCGTTATCAAAAAGGAGGCGGGATTTTTGGTTTTTTTATTACTAGCTAAGAAAGTAATCATTGGTGACGGAAAAACAATGCTTGAAGAGGGTGGCGTCGTTTTTCAGGCGGATCAAATTTTAGCGGTAGGAAGGGCAGAAGAGCTGCGGCAGCAGTATCCTGAAGCTGAGGTAATCGATTATAAAAATGCGACGATCTTACCTGGCTTGATGGATGCCCATATTCACTTAGGTTACTATTGGACGCAGCCGGATTTACATCGATACAATGATTTTATGATCGCTTATTATGCTCAGCAGCAAGCGGCGACTTGTTTAAGAAAAGGGGTAACAACGATTCGTGATTGCTGTGGTCCGCAATTTCTTTTGGAGACATTACGTTTAGCGGCGGAAAAAGGCTTTGTCAAAGCGCCGAGAATCTTGCATACGGATCGAGGAATCTGCATTACCGGCGGACACGGACATGAAGATGGAATCGAAGAGGTGGACGGAGTTGAAAATATTCGCCATACGATTCGTCGTCAAAAGAAAGACGGCGCAGATTGGATCAAGTTGCTGACAACTAATCGTGATGATATTTGCGAGTTTTCTCAAGCAGAATTAGACGCTGGTGTAGCGGAAGCGCATCGTCTAGGGATGAAATGCGTCGTTCACGCGGGAACTCAACCGGGTGTCCAGATGTGTATTGATGCCGGTTTTGATACGATTGAACATGGTAATTTTTTAACCCTTGAACAAGGTCAACAAATGGCCGCCAATCAGCAAGCTTGGACGCCAACGATGTTCGCCTATCATTTTTTAGCAGATTACAATCAAAAAGTTCAAGAGGTCGGCGTGGATCATTCCAATCAATCCACCGAAACCTATTCCCATCATTTAGATTTTTTTGAAAGCTCGGTCGTCGCCTATGAGCAAAATTTTAAAGCAATCTATGATGAAGGCGTAAAAATTTTAGCTGGTACAGATATGGTGATGTTAGAGGCGCCAAGTGTGCCAATCGTTGAGGAGCTGGAATTAATGGTGCGTTATGGACTGACACCGGTTGAAGCGATTCAAACAGCCACTCAAAACCCAGCAGAGGTCTTTGATTTAGCTGATGTAACTGGCCAATTGAAGCCAGGGTTACAGGCTGATATTTTAGTTGTTGAGGGGGATGTTTCAAAAGACATCCAGCAATTACGGAATGTACGCCAAGTTTATCTAGGCGGCAAAGCAATCTAAAAAGAGAACCAGCCCGAATTTTTCACGGGTTGGTTCTCTTTTTAGACAAGTTTTTGAGCTTTTTCAGTATTGGCAAAATGGAGTTTCGCATATTTTTTTAATAGAGGTATTCCACCTTGACGCAATAGTTTCGCCGCTAATTCATCAGAAGGCTTACCAGCACCAGAGGGAACCTTAGCTCCTAGAGTGTGGGAGGCGGCATCTAGTTCCTCCAAGAAACTTGCTCGACTAATAATTGAGGCTGCGGCCACGGCAAGATGATACTGCTCGCCTTTAGTGACGAAATAAATTTTTTCTTTTACAGGCTGTGCCTCTTGTTTTACATATTTTTGATAGTTGGTTTCAGGGGTGAATTGGTCGATTAAAATCGCATCGGGCTTTGCCGGTGTAATTTGTTCTAATAATAACCGGATCGCTTGATTGTGTAAGGCCACTTTCATGCGAACCGCGTTGTATTTTGGCTGAATCTCGTTATATTTTTCTGGCTGAAGCACTAATAATTTATAGGGGATCAATTCTTTGATCGTTTCTGCCATGCTGCGAATCTGGTCATCCGTCAGCATCTTGGAATCTTTGACACCTAATTTTTTTAATGCTGCTAAATGCTCCTTATCCGCGTAAGCGGCACAAACACAGAGGGGCCCAAAATAGCTGCCGTTACCAACTTCGTCACTGCCTAAAACAGCCAATGAAGCAAAATTAGCCGGCAGACTCCCACTGGTCTTAGCTGCTGCTGTGGCTGGTTTTCCCCAGCGAGCCGCCTCGGTTTCAGCGTTGTTTCCTTGAAACAAAACTTTACCAGACGTGTAGGCGGTGATACTTACGCCATTTTTTTTGGCTGAGAACTCACTGTAGGGAACATTTTTGTGTAACAAATAGTCTGTGTAATAGTTTTTTAATTTTTGGATTTCTGATTTTGTTAATTTTAGGACAGTTGAGCTCATAAATTTTCTCTTTTCTTTAATTTAATTAGTAATTGATTGATGAAAGTTGTACATACGAATGGTTTTAGCATATAATATACTAGTATTTTTGTCATCATGCGATTTAAGTAAAATAAGTTTTTAGGAAGGTTGATCACTATGGCGCAAAACCGCTATAAGGCAGTCGTTGCCGGTCAGACTTATACTATCATTGGGCGAGAATCCAAGCAACATATGGATATGGTTACCGCGTTGGTCAATGAGCAGTTAAATGAGATTATGTCTTTATCTCCTGAGATCACACAAGAAAATGCTACGATGTTGTTAGCAATCAATGCGGTTTCGGATCAGTTAAAGAAGCAAGAAGAATTGATTAAAATGGAAAAGCAGCAGTTCACTTTAGATGGACAAGCGGCTCATAATCTTGAGCTGGAAAATCGCATCAAGAAAATCGAAGCGATCGAAGCTGAAGCTAAAGAAATCATGCGGAAAAATGGACAAGGCGATGTGCCAATCCGCAATCACGTAGAGGCACAACAAATTGTCAACGAAAACCGCAAGCGTGAGATCCAAAAAAGAGCGGCAAATAAATAAGTGAGGGATACTATGTTAACATTGGTAATTTTATTTGCAATCTTACTTTCTTTTTACTCAGGTTATCGGCGAGGGCTGGCGTATCAGTTAGTATTTGTTGTCGGCTACGCACTATCATTTGTCGTTGCCATGATGTTCTATCAGAGATTGGGATCGCATTTAGATTTATTCGTTCCTTATCCGTCAGTAACGAGCAATTCCAAAATGGTTTACTATTCCATCGAGCAGGCCTTTAATCTAGACAAAGCCTTTTACGCTGGGATTGCTTTTATCTTGATTTTAGTTATTGGCTGGTTATTGACCCATTTAATCGCGATCTTTTTTAAAGATTTGTTATTTCGGGTGATGATCCCGCAATATGATGGACTCATTGCTGGGATTTTGCAAGTGTTCATTGTGTACCTCGCGATTTTCTTACTATTGAAAGTCGTCAGCTTTGTACCAATGGCTTTGGTCCAAGATCTATTGGAAAAAAGTGGTTTGGCCCGTTTTATTATCGAACATTCGCTATTCTTGAGTCCGATGTTTGAAAATCTGTGGGTCACGAAAATTATTGGATAACTATTGCATAAAGTAAAGACCGAGACGCTGCTTGACAGGTTTCGGTTTATTTAATGAAAGAGCCGATTAGTGGAAAATCAAGGCGCTCAATTTCCGGCTTCACGAACGAATTGCGTAAAAGCGAAGGAAGTTCGCGAAGCCTTTCTAATTAGATATAGAAGGTGAAAAAATGAATGAACGCATTCTAAAAACATTAGAGTTCGAACAAGTAAAAAATAAGATCCAACAGTCTTTAACCACGGAACAAGGGGAAGAAGAAATTCGTCAGCTACAGCCTTCTAGTGATGAAGCTACCGTTCAGGCTTGGCTGGATGAAACCGAAGACGGCATGAAGGTCCAACGTTTACGAGGCGGGCTGCCGATTCCTAAATTGAACAATATCAAACCTCACATGAAGCGGATCGAGATTGGTGCTAACTTGAATGGGTTGGAATTAGCAGAAGTATCTCGGGTACTTTCAACGACTAGCGAGTTGGTTCGTTTTATTGAAGACTTAAAAGATAGCGAGCTAGAATTTTTGCGGCTTTATTTTTGGGAAGATCAGCTTACGACCTTACCTGAGCTAAGTGGAAAACTCCGTCGCTCAGTAGAAGAAGACGGACGTGTTAGGGATGAAGCATCCTCGGAATTACGGACGATCCGTGCCCAAATTCGGCGCAGTGAGCAGACGATTCGTGAACAGCTGGATGGATTGATTCGCGGAAAAAATGCGAAGTATTTGAGTGATAGTCTGATCACGATGCGAAATGATCGTTATGTCATTCCGGTAAAACAAGAATATCGCGGTATTTTTGGCGGCGTGGTTCACGACCAAAGTGCTTCTGGGCAGACATTATTTATGGAACCAAAACAAATCGTTGAATTAAACAATCGTTTACGTCAGCAGCAAATTGCGGAACGAACGGAAATCGAACGGATCTTAGCGGAGCTGTCAGCTGAATTAGTGGCCCCTCGAAAGGATATTTTACACAACGCCTATGTTTTGGGTCGCTTTGATTTAATGAATGCGAAAGCGCGGTTTGCCAAAGACTTAAAAGCAGTCGTACCAGCTATTAATCAAGCAAATCACGTCTATTTCAAACAAGCTCGTCATCCGCTATTGGATCAAGACAAAGCAGTGGCCAACGACATCATGATTGGTGAAGACTTCCAAGCGGTGGTAATTACCGGACCGAATACCGGTGGGAAAACGATCTCCTTAAAAACATTAGGACTCTTGCAACTAATGGGTCAAGCGGGGATGCCCTTACCAGTCGCTGAAGAAAGTGTGATGGGAATCTTTGATGAGGTTTTTGCGGATATCGGTGACGAACAGTCCATCGAGCAAAGCCTATCAACTTTTTCTTCCCACATGACGAACATCGTATCGATTTTAGATAAGATCGATGAACACAGTTTGGTTCTATTTGATGAGCTGGGAGCGGGAACTGACCCGCAAGAAGGTGCGGCTTTGGCGATCGCGATTTTGGATGCGGTCGGCGCGAAATCTGCCTACGTCATGGCGACGACCCATTACCCAGAACTAAAAATTTACGGCTACAACCGTTCGAATACGATCAATGCCAGTATGGAATTTGATGTCGATACGTTAAGCCCAACTTACCGATTGTTGATTGGCGTGCCTGGTCGTAGTAATGCTTTCGAGATTTCTCGTCGACTAGGTTTAGATGCGACGGTGATTGAGAGTGCAAAACAGATCATTGACGAGGAAAGCCAAGATTTGAACGAGATGATCTCTGATTTAGAAAACCAACGAAAAGCAACGGAAACCGAATACTTGGAGATTCGTCATTATGTCGATGAATCTGAAAAGTTGTATCGTGACTTGAAAAATGCTTATTCTTATTTCTTTGATGAACGCGAAAAAGAAATGGATAAGGCTCGTAAAGAAGCGAATAAAATTGTTAACGAAGCGCAAGAAAACGCGGAGAAAATCATCAAAGAAATCCGTCAAATGCAGCTGTCTGGACAAGGTAATGTGAAAGAACATCAGTTGATCGATGCTAAGAGCCAATTAGCCAATCTACAACAAGACGAGCACCTGACTAAAAATAAAGTGCTGAAAAAAGCGAAGGCAAAAAAACAATTTAAGCCAAACGATGAAGTCATCGTAGAAACTTATGGTCAACGAGGAACATTGATCAAAAAAGTGGGCGACGATCAGTGGCAAGTACAATTAGGTATCTTGAAGATGACTATTGCAGAAGCGGATATGACGTTAACAACTCCGATCGAAGAACCTAAACAACGAGTCGTTACCGGCGTTCAAAGAGGTGCGAGTGCTCGCGTGAAGCCTGAGCTAGATTTACGTGGCAAACGTTATGAAGAAGCGATGGCGGAAGTCGATCAATATATTGATGCGGCGTTACTTGCAAATTTTGCTCAAGTTCGGATCATTCACGGCAAAGGAACCGGTGCGCTACGAAAGGGAATCACTGATTATCTGAAAAATAATCGAAACGTCCAAAGCTTTGAATTTGCTCCCGCAAATCAAGGCGGCAACGGTGCAACGGTGGTAACGTTTAAATAGTTTACAAGTGTAAGCAGAAGAGTAGCGTAGAAAAAGCCAGCGTGCTATACTACTTTTAGTAAGAAAAAGGATACACAATTAGTATCCGAAGCTAATATAGGAGGAATTCAAATGTCACAAGTAGTTACTGATAAAACGTTTAGCGAAGAAACAGATAGCGGACTTGTCTTAATCGACTTTTGGGCAACCTGGTGTGGTCCTTGTCGCATGCAAGCACCGATCTTAGATCAATTATCCGAAGAATATGACGAAGATGAATTCAGAATCGTAAAAATGGATGTGGATGAAAATCCTGAAACGCCAGCATCATTTGGCATTATGAGCATCCCAACCCTTGTTTTGAAAAAAGATGGACAAGTCGTTGATAAAGTGATTGGTGTTCATACAAAGGATCAACTACAAGAGTTAATCAAGACTCATATGTAATTTAAGGATAAGGTTGTGGCAGAAGTTACTTTCGTCACACAATCTATTCGTGAATAGGGAGATATGACAGATTTTGTCGTATCTCTCTTTTTACGATTAAAATTTATTTCTACAAAAGAAGACCTGAAAGAATGACATCAGAAAGAGTGGTAGTATACTAACTATAGGCAGTTCAAAAGTCTTTTTGATGAGAAGGGAAACAACGCATGAACGAAAGAATCAAGAATAAATTAGCGATCCTGCCAGATCAACCGGGCTGCTATTTAATGAAAGATAAAAATGGAACGATTATTTATGTAGGGAAAGCCAAAATTTTAAAAAACCGTGTCCGTTCGTATTTCACCGGCAGTCATAATACCAAGACGGAGCGGTTAGTTAGCGAGATTGAAGATTTTGAATACATAGTGACCGAATCCAATATTGAAGCATTGCTGCTTGAGATCAATTTGATCAAGAAAAATGATCCTAAGTACAATATCATGCTGAAGGACGACAAGACCTATCCATTTTTAAAAATCACCAACGAAAAATATCCACGTTTGATGATTACTCGGAAAGTGTTGAAGGACAAGGCTCATTATTTTGGCCCGTATCCTGACGTCAACGCGGCGAATGAAACCAAAAAATTGTTGGATCGGCTGTTTCCATTGCGGAAATGCAAGCCGTCACAAAAAACACCGTGCCTGTACTATCATTTAGGTCAATGTCTCTGTCCCTATGCTTTCCATGTAGATCCACAAATTTATAAAGACATGGTGGAAGAAATTAAAAACTTTCTTAATGGCGGACACACCGAGATTCAAGACCAGTTGATCGAAAAAATGAATCAAGCGGCAGTCGATATGGAATTTGAAAAGGCGGCGGAATATCGTGATCAAATCAGAGCGATTGAGACCGTCATGACCAAACAAAAGATGACGAATACGGATCTAGTCGATCGGGATATTTTTGGCTACGCGACAGACAAAGGCTGGATGTGTGTGCAAGTTTTCTTCGTTCGTCAAGGAAAATTGATTGAACGAGATGTTTCAATGTTCCCCTTTTATAATGAAGCAGAGGAAGATTTCTTAACTTATATCGGACAATTCTATCAAGAAAATGAGCATTTTATTCCAAAAGAAGTCTTGATCCCGGATAGTATCGACAAGCCAAGTGTCGAAGTGATGCTGGATACGAAAGTATTGCAACCACAACGGGGAGAAAAGAAAAAATTGGTGAAATTGGCCGGTAAAAATGCGCAGGTCGCCTTGAATGAAAAATTTGATTTAATCGGCCGCAGTGAAGCCCGGACGATCGGAGCCGTGGAAAAATTAGGCGATGCGATGAATATTCCGGCTCCAATACGGATCGAAGCTTTTGATAACTCCAATATCATGGGAACCGATCCCGTTTCGGCGATGGTGGTTTTTATCGATGGAAAACCAGCCAAGAAGGAATATCGGAAATACAAAATCAAAACTGTCAAAGGCCCCGATGACTATGCCTCTATGCGAGAAGTCATTTATCGCCGCTATTCTCGTGTTTTAAAGGAGGGCTTACCGTTCCCAGATCTGATTGTGATCGATGGAGGGAAAGGCCAAGTAGAAGTTGCCAAAGACGTGCTAGCTAATCAACTAGGGATCGATATTCCAATCGCAGGTTTGGCGAAAGACGATAAGCACAAAACCAGTGAA
This sequence comes from Enterococcus devriesei, assembly GCF_001885905.1. Classification (GTDB taxonomy): domain Bacteria; phylum Bacillota; class Bacilli; order Lactobacillales; family Enterococcaceae; genus Enterococcus_A; species Enterococcus_A devriesei. The sequence continues at coordinate 28,196 of NZ_JXKM01000002.1, forward strand.
TTATTGTACGGACCAGAATTAACGGTCGTCCCATTAGAACGCAACTCGCAAGAATTTTTCTTGCTGCAGCGTATCCAAGATGAAGTCCATCGCTTTGCCATCACTTTCCATCGGCAATTGCGAAGTAAAAATAGTTTTGCTTCGAAACTGGATAATATTGATGGATTAGGACCGAAACGTAAAAAAATGCTGCTAAAGGAATTTAAATCATTAAAAAATATTCAAGCAGCCTCTATCGAAGAATTACAAAAAGTCGGATTGCCGAAAGCAGTCGCTGAGAAGACTCACCAACAACTACAGAAAAAATAATGTATAGCACCCTTTACATGAAAAGTAAAGGGTGCTATACTTTTTAAAATAAAAGTAAAGGACACTGTACATGAAGGGGTGATCGTTTGCAGAATCGTATTCAAAAGTTACGTAAAGAGCGCAAGCTGACCCAAAGTGATTTGGCTGACCAATTGGAAGTGACACGTCAAACGATTATTTCTTTGGAAAATGGTCGTTACAATGCTTCGTTGATTTTAGCCTATAAGATTGCTCGTTTTTTTGATTTGACGATTGAAGATATTTTTATTTTTGAAGAGGAGGAGGAAGAATGATGGAAAATTTATCCAAGGCTGACCGCGAATATCGTGAGAAATTGCGTAAGTTTAATATAGGCTATTTTATAGCGATCCTTTTCATGATTGTTTGTATGGTAATTCTTCTGATTGGGCCGCGAGTCTATCAGTTGGAGATCAGTGAATCCGCCGCGGGCTTTTTAATGGGCTTTTTTTCCTCTATCACAATTGTTTTTATTCTTTTCATCTTGCGGAATCGCCAGATTATGCAAGACCCAAAAAAATTGAGAACGCAGCGAATTGCTCGAACGGATGAACGGAACTTGCAAATCAACGGCAAAGCACTTCGTTTCACTAGCTTCGTAATGAGCTTCGTTTTAGTTATTCTGAGTATGATTGGCAGTTTTATTTCAAGGGAATTAATGTATACGGCAACTTGTTTATTATGGGTATTTCTAATCAGTTATCTGGTTGGCTATTTTTATTTCAAAAAGAAATTATAAGGAGTGAGAAAATGTTACAGGTTGAGCACTTGAGTAAAAGCTTCGGCACGTATAAGGCATTAGATAATATGGATTTTACGATTGAAGACGGCAAAATTTTAGGATTGATTGGACAAAACGGAGCCGGGAAAACAACGACCTTCCGTTTGATCTTAGATTTTCTATCGAAGGATTCTGGAAGTGTTTCTTGGAATGGACATCCACTATCTGGTAAAGACTACGACACGATTGGTTACTTGCCTGAAGAGCGCGGTTTGTATCCAAAAGTAACGATTGAAAATCAATTATTATTCTTTGCCTCGTTGCGGGGAAAGAGCAAACAGGAGATCGCGCCTAAAATTGATGAATGGATGGAAAAATTCCAAGTCAAAGGAAAGAAAACCGATAAAGTAAAATCCCTTTCTAAAGGGAATCAACAAAAGGTTCAATTGATCTCAACACTGATCCATGAGCCAAAGCTAGTTATTTTGGATGAACCATTTAGCGGATTAGACCCAGTCAATGCAGAACTATTAAAAAATGGCATCATCGAGTTGAAGGAAAAAGGCTCTTGTGTCATCTTCTCTAGTCACAACATGGACAATGTTGAAAAAATTTGTGACCACTTGATTATGTTGAATAACGGTAAAACTGTTTTGAATGGCAAGGTTCATGAAATCCGCGAATCCTTTGGTCGGAGTAAATTATATTTGGAATCACATTTGACGCAAGAACAACTAAACGCTTTTCCAGGTGTGCAGTCAGTGCTGTCAAAAGAGGATGGTAGCTTTGATATTACTTTAGATGATCCTAGCGCTGGCCAAGCGATCTTTACAGAAGCGACGAAGGATGGTTATATCCCAATGTTTAATCAGCAACCGCCAACCCTCGAAGAAATTTTTAAATGGAAAGCAGGTGCGTCAAATGAGTAAAATGGGCATTATCATTAAAGATGTTTACAAGAAAAACGTGAAATCCACGGCATTCGTTATTATGATTTTAGCGCCGTTTCTCGTTATGGGAATTTTCTATTTGTCTCAACATTTCTTCGGGGATGCCAATGATATCAGCAAGATCGGGATCGTGACTGACCAACCAGCGGTAGCGGAACAGTTGGCAAAGACGAAAAACAAAGATTATACGTTTAAAACAGTGGATGGCGATAAAAAAGCGCAACAGCAGCTAGAGGATAAAAAAATCGACGCCTATCTTGATTTAAAAATGGGTGAAGATCAAATATCCGGCAAACTTTATAGTAAGGCATCGCTAGGCACCTCAACGGAAACACAGTTGCAACAAATTTTAAGTTCGATGCAAGCAAGTATTCGCGCGAGTCAGTTGAATTTAACCACTGCCCAAGTGCAAAAGGTAATGGAACCGGCAAAATTTGATTCAACCAAGGTCTCTTTTGAGAATGGAAAAATGAAAAGTGACGATGGAGATTCCGGTATCCAATTTATTTTAAGCTTTTTAACGACGATCATAATGTTTATGTTCATCACGAGCTATTCATCGATTATCGCTCAAGAGATCGCTTCGGAAAAGGGTACACGGATCATGGAAGTTTTACTATCCAGCATGAAGGCCAAGAGTCATTACTATGGTAAGCTTTTAGGGGTTTTATTGGTGGCTTTGACGCAACTATTGATCTACGTGGTAGCGATTGTTGTCGCCTTCCGTCAATTTAAGGATCTACCGATATTGCAAGGTTTCATAAATAATGTATCTATCAAGAGTCTTTTAGGAGCGAACGTCGCCTTGATTATTGGCTTTATGTTGATCGGGATTTTCTTATATGCTGTTCTTTCGGCTTTATGTGGATCGTTAGTCAGTAAACCGGAGGATACCGCCAAGGCAGTACAGCCAGTGATGTATCTTTCAATGATCGGGTATATGCTGGGCTTAATCTTAGGCGCTTCTGATCCAACCAATATGATTATTAAAATTACGTCGTACATTCCATTCTTATCGTCTTACAGCATGCCGATCCGTTTAGCAACGGGGACAGCCGAAATGTCTAGTGCTTTCGTTTCTTTAGGGATCTTAATTGTCTTTACGATTTTCTTAACAGCTTTCTCTGCGCAATTATATAAATCCAATGTTTTGGTTTATAGTGAAGGCGGAGCGTGGACTGCGTTGAAGCAATCGATCTCTATTATGCAAAATGATCGCAAAGTCAAATAAACAAAGTAGTTGACCCAATGTCAAAAGACCCTCACAATAAAAAGATACGATAGCCTGTAGCACATAAATAAGGAGGAAAGCTGATGAAAAAAACGAAGCGATTATCAAATGGTAGTGAAATGCCGCGTTTAGGTTTAGGTGTTTGGCGTGTGGAGGAAAAGGACGCGACGAATTCTGTTCAATGGGCCATCGAAAGCGGCTATCATCTGATCGATACCGCTGCTGTTTATAAAAATGAAAAAGGTGTCGGCGAAGGTATCCGCGCAGCGGGGATCAAACGTGAAGAATTATTTGTCACTACAAAACTGTGGAATGCCGATCAAGGTTATGAATCCGCTCATAAGGCTTTTGATGAAAGCTTGGAACGCTTAGGTCTCGATTATGTTGATCTTTATTTGATTCATTGGCCGGTTGAAGGGAAATTTAATGACTCATGGCGGGCAATGGAAGAGATTTACGAGAGCGGCAGAGCAAAAGCTATCGGTGTTTCTAATTTCCATCAGCATCATATCGAAGAGCTGATGAAAACTGCCAAAATCAAGCCGATGGTGGATCAAATCGAGCTGCATCCAACTTTGACACAAGTAGCATTGCGGGAATATTTAATGCAAGCTGGGATCGCGGTTGAAGCGTGGTCACCTCTAGGACAAGGAAAAATCTTGCAAAATCCAACACTTGTCGCAATCGGTGAGAAACATCAAAAAACCGCTGCTCAAGTGATTATTCGCTGGCATTTGCAAAGTGATATCATCGTCATTCCAAAATCTGTTCATGAAGAACGGATTAAAGAGAACTTTGATGTGTTTGATTTTGAATTAAGCGACGCGGAAATGAAACAGATTGATGGGTTGAATATTAATGAACGCTTAGGGGCCGATCCGGATAATTTTGATTTTTAATTTATCATATGAAATATTTACGAGCATATGAGATGGTCAATGAACCATTTCGTATGCTTTTTTGCTCGTAAATGAAGTTATGTATTTCACATAATAAGGGTTGATAAATCCATAAAGGCTTTAAAATAGGTTATTAAGATTGTGAACTAAGTATTATTTTAATCAAATGAACGTTGGATTAAAAAATATGGTAAAATGACAAGAAAAGGGAGGGATACCATGGATGATTTTTTATCAAATCTTAATTCTTTAATTTGGGGAGCACCAATGATCCTATTGATTTTAGGAATCGGTGTTTTATTGACTGTCGGCTGTCGGATGATTCAGCTTCGTAAATTGCCACTCGCATTGAAGTACATGGTTAAAAATGAAGAAGGCGGCGCAGGGGATGTTACTAGTTTTCAAGCGCTGTGTACGGCGTTATCTGCAACAATCGGTACGGGAAATATCGTAGGTGTTGCTACTGCCATCGTAGCTGGGGGACCCGGCGCTTTGTTTTGGCTTGAATTAGCCGGGCTACTCGGAATGGCGACTAAGTACGCCGAAGGGTTATTGGCGGTGAAATATCGAACTTTTGATGATCACGGGAAAGCGTTAGGCGGTCCATTTTATTACATTGAAAATGGGTTAGGTCAAAAATGGAAATGGTTAGCTAAAATGTTTGCCTTTTTCGGAGCGATCGCCGGTGTGATTGGAATTGGAACGATTGCTCAAATCAACGGAATCACTTCAGCCGCGGAAACTTTTTTTGATCCTAACAAAGCGAATACGATCACTTTATTTGGCAATCAGTATTCATGGGCAGTAATTATTTCAGGAGCAGTGGTGACACTCCTAGTTGCAATTGTATTGATCGGAGGCGTGCAGCGAATCGCCCGCGTATCAGAAATTATTGTTCCATTGATGATCGTGATTTATGTCAGCTTATGCTTGTTCATGATTGTGGTGAATATTACAAAGTTGCCAGCGGTAATTGTTGAAATTGTTCAAAGTGCCTTTGGTTTACGGGCTGTTTCTGGTGGGGCAATGGGTGCCATGATGATCGCGATGCAAAAAGGAATCGCTCGTGGGATCTTCTCTAATGAATCTGGACTGGGAAGTGCGCCAATCGCAGCAGCAGCGGCGCAATCAAAAGAACCTGTACGTCAAGGTTTGGTATCAATGACCGGAACGTTCATTGATACATTAGTTGTTTGTAATATGACCGGAATGGCAATCATCTTGACTGGAGCATGGGAAACAGGGCTAGAAGGATCAGCGGTGACTATCTTTGCCTTTTCCGAAGCCTTGCCGATCTCGCAAACCATCGCTTCACTTTTATTGATGACTTGTTTAGCCTTTTTCGCCTTTACGACGATTTTAGGTTGGAATTATTATTCAGAACGTTGCTTAAGCTACTTAACAGGTGGGAATACTAAGTTCTCTACTGCTTTTCGCGGGCTATATATTTTCGCCGTCTTCATTGGACCCTATTTGACTGTGACAGCTGTTTGGACGATCGCAGATATTTTTAACGGCTTAATGGCCTTTCCAAATATTATCGCGTTGATTCTGCTAAGTCCGGTAGTATTTAAAGAAACAAAAGATTACTTTGAGCGACTAGCAAAGAATCCTGAAATGGATCTTGCCGGCAACTCATTCGGTGAAATCACTCCTGAAGATGATTAAAATAAGAGAGCGGGAACAATTTTTGTTCCCCGCTCTCTTTGTTTTTTTATAATGAAAGTATAAAGTTTTTACGTGAATAAATCGCTTTACAGCGAGCATATCTACGTCCGGCTTAACGAACTAGCCTTATTATTCTTTTAAAACTATTCGAATTCTTGGACAAAAAAATCAAAGAGACTTTGCTCTTTCGGATCATTTTGACGAGTTAATTCAGGATGCCACTGGACACCAAGAATTTTAGTGTTTCGTTCGCGACTCTCTACGGCTTCGACAATCCGGTCAGAAGACCATGCGATTGGGACGAGACTTTCGGCTAAATCTCTCAACGCTTGATGGTGGTAAGAATTTACTTGCGCACGTTCTCCAAATAAGGGAGCCAAGGTGGAATCGCCTTTAATCGTAATCGAATGTAGACCAAAGTCAGGAACCGTTGGAAACATATCGTGTTTGACTTCCCAATCAGGATATTCTGACAAGTCTTGATATAAAGTCCCACCTAACGTCACATTCAGTAGTTGTGTCCCACGGCAAACAGTCAGGATCGGTTTGTCTTGCTTGATTGCTTCTTTAATCAAAGCCATTTCAAAGCGATCTCGATCAACGCTTGTCGGACCAAGTTTTGGGTGCGGCTCTTCGTTATACAAGAAAGGAGTGACATCTTGACCACCAGCTAGTAATAGTTTATCGATTGTTTCGATATACTCACCGGCAAGCTCAGGATCACTGATAGGCAGCAAAACAGGAATGCCTCCGGCTTGGTGTACGCCATCAATGAAACCTTGAGGGCTGTAAGTAAATTGTTGATCAAAAAAATCTTGGTTATTTTGATAATGTTGATTCGCTGCGATACCGATGATTGGTTTTTTCAAAAAAAGACACTCCTTTATAAGTTAGGTTCGATATTTTTTAACAGAATAAAAAACATACTAATAATTAAGTATCACATCCCAAAAATGAAAGCAAGGGGAATGACCTCAAACTTATTTTTACTGATTTTCATTCATCCAACTGCTCAAAAGTATGATAAGTAAATAATCCATTCCAAATTTATGAAATCCTCAATAAACTGAAAGAAAACGGATAAGATGAAGGATCAAAACCGAAAACGAACCATTAGATTTCGATCGTTATCTTTCGTATCTGTCATTTTATTCATAAACTTACTTTTTTTTGCAAAATATTTTTGTTATACTGGTTAAAGTAAATTCCATAAAATACAACGGTTGGGCGTAAGCTTCAAGGATCGTGTTCTTCAAGGGGTGAGAAGAACGGCCTTCATAGCTTTGCGCCCTTTTTGTATAAAAAGGAGGGTTTGTGTGTTAGAAGCTTTAGAAAAAATCAAATCTGCTGAAGAGCAGAATGAACGAGTAAAAGAAAAATTATTAGCAGATTTAACTGACTATGAATCCGAAAAAAAAGCGTCTTTACAAAAGAAGCGCGAAACATTACGTTCAGAATTTTCCACCGCGCTTTCAGAGCGGGAACAGGTTTTGTCTCAAGAATTAGAGACTGAAGAACAAGAGCTTTCGCGAAATGCTGAGGACGCAATTACGTTAATGGAAGAAAACTATCATTCCAAGAAGCAACAAACGATTGATAAAATTATTGAAAGGGTGATCTCAGAATATGGCGGTCAGTAAAATGAGCAAGCTGACATTGATTGCCCAGGAAGGGTATAGCGAACAGATCTTATCTGCCATCCAAGGATTTCAAGGCGTTGAAATCCGTGATCTCTTTCAGCAAACAGTCAGCAACCAGTGGGTAGAGAATTATTTCAATGAGCTTGATCCACTGCCTAATCAAGATGCGCTTACGAAGCTGGATAATCAGCTTGAAGAGATCACACATGCGATTCAGTTTGTCGAACATCATGGCAGCAGCCGTGAAAAAGGACTGCATCTCAAACGGAAACGGCAAACGTTGCGAAAACTAGAGGAATCTTTTGATGAATCTGCACTATTTTCTGAGTTGGCGAGCATTCAAGACTTAGAACAGCGTTTTTCAGCAGCGAATGAGCGGCAGCGTAACTTGCATGAGCAAGAAGCGATTCTTTTAAAATGGCAGGCTTTAGATTTTTTGCCAAAAGAGTATGCCCTGCATTCAACGAAGTGTTTTTTAGGAACAGTAGACGCAAGTAATTGGGAATTGTTTGAACATGAGGTTAAGGAAAGACAGTTTCATTATGAAATTATTTACAGCGACGATCAGATCGTTAATTTCGTATTGCTATATTTACGTGGGGAACAAGCGGCGGTGCAAGAAGTCGTCCATCAGTTTAGCGTAGCCGCCTTTACCTATAATTATGCGCAGCTGCCTAAGCTTGAGTTAGCAAGGATCCAAACAGCGACTTTAGAGCTAGTTGAGGAGCAAAAAAAACTTACGCGCTTGATTGGACAGAAAAAAATCGTTATCGAAGCGTTGGAAACAGCTGAAGAAGTCTTATTGGCTCGAAAAAATCGCTGGCTAATCCATGATCGCTTTATCAAAGACGATAAGGTTTTTCTGATCCAGGGTTGGATCGAGAAAGACAGTTTCATTGATTTCGAGACATTCGTAGGAGAGTCGATTGGGAAAGAAAATCTTTACCTTGAGATTGAAGAGCCTACGGACATGGAAATTCAGGAAGAGATACCAACAAAATTAAAAAACCATGCGGTAGTCAGACCCTTTGAGATGCTGACAGAGATGTACAGTTTGCCAAAATATCATGAAGTTGACCCGACACCGTGGTTCATGCCTTTTTATTTTGTATTCTTCGGCATGATGGTAGCAGATGCCGGCTACGGCGCATTGATGTTAGTCGCGACGACTGTTGCATTGAGAACGATTTTGCCAAGAGGAATGGAACGCTTCATGCGCTTTTTCCAAATTCTAGCCATTCCTACTATTATATGGGGATTGATCTATAATTCCTTTTTCGGTTTTTCACTAGGTTATCCACCGATTCTTTCCACGAGTGACGATGTCATCAGTATTTTGATTTTGTCTATCGTTTTTGGTGTAATCCAAATATTTATCGGTTTGGGTCTGGCGGCGGCTGAAAATATCAAGGCTAAAAATTATTTAGGCGCGGTTTCAGACGGTTTTGCTTGGCAAGGGATTATGATCGGTGCAATTATCGGCGGGTTAGGAAAAATGTTGTTAAACAATCAATCACTCTTTATGATTGGCGTCGGGTTGGCTTGTTTAAGTGCTTTACTGATCGTTGTCACACCGATGTTGCAGTCAAAATCCAAAATCAAAGGATTGGCAAAGGGTGCTTATAATTTGTATGGCATTACTAGTTATATCGGCGATCTAGTGAGTTACACTCGTCTGATGGCGTTAGGAATCTCTGGCGGAAGTATCGCGGCGGCCTTTAATATGCTAGTGGGCTACATGCCGCCGATTGCACGTTTCAGTGTCGGTATCTTATTGATGTTCGCGTTACATGGTTTGAATATCTTTTTATCTTTACTGTCAGCCTATGTTCATGGAGCTCGGCTACAGTATGTAGAATTTTTTGGGAAATTCTACGAAGGCGGCGGACGTGCGTTCCGCCCGTTAAAAACGGAAGAAAAATATGTAAATATAGAACAAGAAAAATAATTGGAGGAATTTTAGACAATGATGGAGTATTTGATCAATAACAGTGGTGGTATTATTTTTGCGATTTTAGGTATGGCGACAGCGACGATCTTCTCAGGAATCGGTTCATCAAAAGGTGTAGGGATGACCGGGGAAGCGGCAGCGGCGTTAACCACGAGCCAACCAGAAAAATTTGGTCAGGCATTGATTTTACAGCTATTACCAGGGACTCAAGGGTTGTATGGCTTCGTTATCGCCTTCTTGATTTTTACGAATTTATCTAACGATTTAACAGTCGTTCAAGGGTTAGGCTATCTAGGCGCAGCATTACCGATCGCTTTCACTGGTTTATTCTCAGGGATCGCCCAAGGTAGAGTTGCAGCGGCTGGGATTCAAATCTTAGCAAAAAAACCAGAACATTCTACAAAAGGGATCATTTTTGCTGCCATGGTTGAAACCTATGCGATTTTAGGATTTGTTATCTCGTTCTTATTAGTCGGTCAAGTATAAGGATGCTACTTCTGCTTTTCACAGTATTCAAATCGAAAAGCGGCTTACGTGATTTTTAATGAGAAAGAATCAAGCTGATAGCAGAATGATACACGGCATGAAATCAACCTCATTTTTCAGATTTTTTGAAAAATGATTCATTAATATGAATAAGGATGCCAGTTCTGCTTTTTACAGAAACCCACTGAAGAAGCTGTAATTATCTTTAGCAGGATCAAAAAGAATGTGTTGGATAGCAGAATGGTATACGGCATGAAAATCAACCTCATTTTTCAGTATTTTTGAAAAATGATTCATTAATATGAATAAGGAGCTATTTGATGGAAGCAATCGAAAAGATAGTGGAACAACTGAATCAGCAAGCCGAGCAGGACCAACGTCAGTTAAAAGACAAAGAAACGGCTCGGATCGATCAAGAATTTCAGGCAGAATTAACTGAAATTGAGGCTGAACACACTATACGTCTGGAAAAAAGTATAAAAAATCTGGAAAATAATTATAAACAAGCCAAAAACCGCCAACAGGTGGCACAAAAGCAAATGATTTTAAATCAGAAACAAGCCATCTTGGAGCGGGTCTTCAGTGAGGCAGTTATTCAGATGGAATCCTGGTCGGAAAAAGAACAGCTTGCTTTTGCCCATGCAGCTTTGGAGAAACTATCGTTACAAGATGAACTGGTTTTTATTCCAGGTGAAAAGTCCCAGTCGATCTTTACGAAAAAATGGTTGGAAGAACAAAATGGCGTCCTTAGCTATCGTTTAGTGATGGGAGATACGCCTATTTCCAAACAGGCGGGCTTTATTTTAGACAAAGACGGCGTACAATATAATTTTCTCTATCAAAGTTTGGTGAGAGAAATTCAAGAGCGGGAAAGCTTCCAATTTGCTCAAACACTTTTTGAGTAAGCTGAAGTAATGGATTTTATTTTTCGCTTTTAGAAAAATGAATACAGTAATACGAATTAGGATGTCAGTTCCTCTTTTGCCAGTTCTACTTCTTGCTTGAACAAGATTAGTAGAATGGTATGAGTACGAAAAAAATTTCTAAAATACGAGCTAGCTCTTAACAAATTGACACAGTCTAGAGGAATGATATACGGCATGAGAATCAAACTCATTTTTCGTTTTTTTGAAAAATGAATACAGTAATACGAATTAGGAGGAATTGAATGAAACAATCTACGTATCATGAATTGAATCCGCTGGTTCGTTTGAAGGAATTAGAACTATTGCCCCCAGAATTGATGGCGCGCATGTTGAAGGCCGAGGATTTGGCTGAGGTGGAAACGCTGCTTAGAGGGACGATTTACGGGGATTATTTGCAGGACGATTTTTATGAGAGCTTTGAAGAGGCTTTAGGTCAAGCGAATGCGGATCTGCTAAGGGAATTAGTGAAACTGGTTCCTGATCCGGATGTTGTTTGGATATATACGATGCGATTTACTTTTCATAACCTCAAAGCTCTGATCAAAGCTGAATTATTAGATCAAGATTTTGATACGCTTTATATTTATGATGGTTTTTATTCGATCGAACAAATCAAGACGGCGATTCGTACGGGGCAAGCCAGCAGCTTGCCGGCGATTTTACTTGAGAGTATTCAAGAGGTGCGGGAGCACTTCGAGGAATCTAACAGCTTGCAAGGAATCGATATTATTTTGGACCGTAAATATTTGTATTGCCAACGAAAAGTCGCAGATAAGATTGGTGAACCAGAGCTGATTAAAGAAGTGATTGGCTTTATTGATTTTACGAACTTTTTAATGACCGCCCGCGGCATCAAGCAAAAACGCAGTCGTAACTTTATGTCAACGGTGTTATCTAGCCATGGTAGTGTCCCAAAAGAAGAATTGTTAACTTATGTGGAAGGTGATTTAGAGCAGTTGACTACCTATCTTAAGACGACTTCTTACGGAGAAATCATCGATCCAATCGTTGAAAATAATACGATTGATTTGAGTCAGCTAGAACGACTTTGCGATGATTATTTGACGAGCTATTATGAATCGGCGCAAACACAAGCCTTTGGACCATTGCCGGTCTTAGCGTTGTTAAACGCAAAATCGATTGAATCGAAAAATCTGCGTTTAATCATTACCGGTAAACGCGTAGGCTTAACCAATGAACAAATTAGAGAGAGGATGCGTGAGACTTATGGCTCATAAAATTGGCGCCATTGGCGATAAAGACTCGATCTTACCATTTAAACTCTTTGATTTTGATACCCGAACAACGAAAGATAAGCAGATGATTCGACGTCAAATCGACGAGATGGCTAAAAATGAGTATGGCATCATCTATATTACGGAAGAATTTGCACAGCTTGTACCAGATACGATTAAGCGCTATGAGGAGCAGATGATTCCTGCAATCGTACTGATCCCGAATCACGAAGGAACATTGGGAATCGGCAAAGCTATGATTCAAGGACAAGTCGAACGAGCAGTCGGACAGAATATTTTATAAAGGATTTCAGTTCCTCTTTTCGCAGTTAACAAGGTTCGTGAAACAAACTGGTTGAAACTAAATAAACGTGAAAACCATAGAGAAATGACATACGGATGAAAATAAACCTCATTTTTTCTGTATTTGGAAAAATGAATACTTTAATATGAAGAAGGATTTCAGTTCCTCTTTTCACAGTTAACAAGGTTCGTGAAACAAACTGGTTTGAACTAAATGAGTGTGAAAAAGCATAGAGGAATGACATACGGATGAAAATAGACCTCATTTTTCCAATATTTGGAAAAATGAATACTTTAATATGAAGAAGGAGCTAATGACTTGCAAGAAGGTAGAATAATAAAAGTTTCTGGTCCACTAGTAATGGCGGAAAAGATGGAGCAAGCAGCTATTCAAGATATTTGTTACGTCGGAGACCTGGGCGTCATCGGCGAAATTATCGAGATGCGAGGCGATGTCGCTTCTATCCAAGTATACGAAGAAACCGCTGGAATCGGACCAGGTGAACCAGTAAGAACAACCGGAGAAGCTCTTTCGGTAGAATTAGGACCGGGGATCGTTTCTCAAATGTTTGATGGTATCCAACGTCCGTTAGATACTTTTAAGGAACAAACAAATAGTAATTTTTTAAGCCGCGGATTACAGATCGCAGCTTTAGACCATGAAAAAAAATGGTGGTTTGAAGCAACGGCAGAAGAAGGGATGAACGTTTCTGCCGGTGATATCGTCGGAACGGTGAAAGAAACGAAATTGATCACTCACAAAATCATGGTGCCAAATGGTATTTCAGGGACTTTGAAGAAAATTTCAGCGGGTGAATTTACGATCGATGAAACAGTTTATGTGATTGAAACACAGAACGGCCCGCAAGAATTCACGATGATGCAAAAATGGCCAGTCCGTAAGGGGCGTCCGGTGTCTGAAAAATTAAATCCAGAAGCACCAATGATTACTGGTCAACGTGTAATTGATACCTTTTTTCCAGTCGTAAAAGGTGGGGCGGCAGCTGTGCCAGGACCTTTTGGGGCAGGGAAAACCGTTGTTCAGCATCAGATTGCTAAATGGGCTGATGTGGACATCGTTGTCTATGTTGGCTGTGGTGAACGTGGAAATGAAATGACCGATGTATTGAATGAGTTCCCAGAATTAATCGACCCGACAACCGGGGAGTCTTTGATGGAACGGACGATTTTAATTGCGAATACGTCAAATATGCCGGTAGCGGCACGTGAAGCTTCGATTTATACAGGGATTACGATTGCCGAATATTTCCGCGACATGGGTTACAACATCGCGATTATGGCGGACTCGACTTCGCGTTGGGCGGAAGCGTTGCGGGAAATGAGTGGTCGTCTGGAAGAAATGCCTGGGGATGAAGGCTATCCGGCTTATCTAGGAAGTCGTCTGGCTGAATATTATGAACGAGCAGGTCGAGTAATCGCTCTTGGAAGTGATCAACGGGAAGGCTCAATCACGGCAATCAGTGCGGTATCACCATCCGGTGGGGATACCTCAGAACCAGTTACACAAAATACGTTGCGAGTGGTAAAAGTTTTCTGGGGTTTAAGTGCGACTTTGGCGCAACAACGCCACTTTCCTTCGATTGATTGGTTGCAAAGTTATTCCTTATACTCTTCTGAAGTAGGCAAGTATTTAGACAATGACTTACAAGCGAATTGGTCTCAAATGGTCGGTGAAGGTATGCGGATGCTACAAAAGGAATCTGAATTAAATGAAATCGTTCGTTTAGTCGGGATTGATTCGCTTTCTGAACGTGATCGTTTAACCTTAGAAGTCACAAAATCATTACGAGAAGACTATTTGCAGCAAAATGCTTTTGATGATACGGATACTTTTTCATCAAGAGAGAAACAATTTAAAATGTTGAATAATATTTTGACCTTCAATAAGGAAGGCCAGCGGGCATTAGAATTAGGAACGTACTTGAAAGAAATTATCGACGGAACCGTTACTTTACGCGATCGGATCGCACGAAGTAAATACGTTCCAGAAACAGAATTAGAAAAATTAGATACGATCAATGCCGATATCGTGAAAGAAGTCCAAGCGATCATCGCTGAAGGGGGAATGACCAATGATTAAGGAATATCGTACGATCAATGAAGTGGTCGGCCCTTTGATGGCAATTGATAAAGTCGAAGGCATCAAATATGAAGAACTTTTAGAAATTCGTTTAAGTAATGGCGAGCTGCGTCGTGGACAAGTTCTGGAAATTCATGAAGATAAAGCGCTGGTCCAAATTTTTGAAGGAACGAGCGGAATCAATTTGAAAGAATCCACTGCGCGCTTTTTGGGACATCCGTTAGAGCTAGGTGTTTCGGAAGATATGGTCGGCCGGGTTTTTGACGGCTTGGGTCGCCCTAAAGATGGTGGACCGGAAATTTTAGCTGAAAAAAATGTCGACATCAACGGAGAAGTAATCAATCCGGTTTCCCGGGATTATCCGGATGAATTTATTCAAACCGGTATCTCAGCAATTGACCACTTAAATACCTTAGTGCGTGGTCAAAAGTTGCCAGTATTCTCAGGTTTCGGTCTTCCCCATAAGGAGTTGGCTGCACAAATCGCCAGACAAGCCACAGTACTGAACACCGAAGATGATTTTGCGGTGGTCTTTGCCGGAATTGGGATTACCTTTGAAGAAGCGGAATTTTTCATGGAAGATTTCCGTCAAACAGGGGCAATTGATCGCTCAGTGGTCTTTATGAATCTAGCAAATGATCCCGCCATTGAGCGGATCGCGACACCTCGAATGGCCTTGACAGCGGCGGAGTATTTGGCTTATGAAAAAGGCATGCACGTTTTAGTTATCATGACGGATATGACCAACTATTGTGAGGCTTTACGAGAAATTTCAGCCGCTCGTCGGGAAGTACCAGGACGTCGTGGTTACCCGGGGTATTTATATACCAACTTGGCAACCTTGTATGAACGTGCCGGCAGAATTCGCGGCTTGAAGGGATCAGTTACTCAGATTCCCATCTTGACGATGCCTGAAGATGATAAAACCCATCCAATCCCCGATTTGACCGGGTATATCACCGAAGGACAAATCATTTTGTCTCGTGAGTTAGATAAGAACGGAATTCAACCACCAATCGATGTGCTGCCTTCGCTTTCTCGTTTGAAGGATAAAGGTACCGGTGAAGGGAAGACGCGTAAAGATCATGCACCGACGATGAATCAGTTGTTTGCGGCCTATGCACAAGGAAAGCAAGCCAAGGAATTGGCTGTCGTGCTTGGGGATTCCGCTTTATCGGATGTTGATAAGATCTACGCGAAGTTTGCGGAAAGATTTGAAGAAGAATATGTCAACCAAGGTTTCTATGAAAATCGATCTATCGAAGAAACGTTAGACCTTGGCTGGGAGCTTTTGGCGATGCTGCCGCGGACAGAACTAAAACGGATTAAGGACGATATGCTGGACGAATATTTGACAGAAGGAGCCTGATCCTATGGTAAAATTAAATGTGAATCCGACACGGATGGAATTGACACGTTTAAAAAAACAATTGACGACTGCCAGCCGTGGACACAAGCTTCTGAAAGATAAGCAGGATGAATTGATGCGCCGCTTCATTTTATTGGTTCGAAAGACCAATGAGATGCGAGGGGAAGTCGAGGAAGAGCTGCAGCAGGCGATGAAGAATTTTTCGGTAGCCGATGCGCTATTGAATGATAAGTACATCGAAGAGCTGTTGGCTGTCCCGAAAGAACGTGTAACCCTTGATGTGATCGAAAAGGACGTTATGAGTGTGAAGGTCCCTGTGATGAATTTTCAACACGACAGTGATCTAGCCGATGGTCCGTTAGAATATGGTTTCTTGAATTCGAATGACGAGCTAGATCAAAGTATCAAACGATTCACAAAAGTTTTGCCAAAGCTTTTGGAATTGACTGAGATTGAAAAAACCTGTCAATTGATGGCGAAAGAAATCGAAAAAACACGTCGGCGAGTAAACGCGTTGGAGTATATGACGATTCCTCAGTTGGAAGAAACAATCTACTTTATCCAGATGAAGTTGGAAGAAAACGAACGTGCGGAAGTTACACGTATGATTAAAGTGAAAAATATGGGTACTACTTGAGAAAGTAGTACCTTTTTTTGAAGGTAGGAGCTATGAGTAAAGAAAAACGTTGGCCGTTTAAAATTTATCCGATTCAGTTTATTGCATTAGGCTTTGCTGCAATCATTTTGTTGGGAGGTCTGCTTTTGACATTGCCGGTCTTTTCTCAGTCTGGCAAAGCAACCCCCTTTATCGATGCGCTGTTTACAGCCACTTCGGCCACCTGTGTGACAGGACTTACAACGTTAACGACTAGTGAGCACTGGAATATGGGGGGGCAGCTGATCATAATGATCTTAATTGAGATCGGCGGCTTGGGCTTCATGATGACGCCAATTATTTTCTTCGCAATTTTAAGAAAAAAAGTCGGCTTGATGACCCGGATTATTTTGCAGGAATCCTTGAATTTAGATAGCTTGTCTGGTGTGATGAAGTTGATGTATTATATTTTACGTTTTGCAATCGGCTTCCAATTAGCAGGGGCTATTTTATTGGCGATTGATTTTGTCCCAACCTATGGGACAGCTAAAGGGATCTGGTATGCGATCTTTCATTCGATCTCGGCTTTTTGTAATGCGGGCTTTGATTTATTTGGCGATAGTTTGATTGGTTTTCAAGAAAATCCCTATGTTTTGTTTGTGATTTCAGGCTTGATTATTTCCGGCGGCTTGGGCTTTATGGTTTGGCAGGATTTAATGAATTATCATAAAACTAAAAAATTGTCGTTACACAGTAAGCTGGCATTGACGGTTTCGTTAAGCTTACTAGTGGTCGGAACAATCGTCTTTTATATCTCAGAATCTGGCGGACGTTTCATCGTTGATGACAGTCAGCCTCTTAGTCGCTTTGCGAATATGTTTTTCATGTCTGTGACGGCCAGAACGGCAGGCTATTTTTCGGTAGATTATGGAAACGTCAGTCAGGCGGGGATTCTTTTTACTATTGTGCTGATGTATATTGGGGGCTCACCGGGATCAACTGCTGGGGGATTGAAAACGACGACTTTTGGCGTTCTGCTTGTCCGAACGATTTCAATGCTGAAGGGGAGAGAGCACGCGGAGGTCTTTCGTCGGACGGTTCGCCCATCGGTGGTCTCTAAAGCGTTGACGTTGTTTTTCATTACTTTGAGTCTTTGTATTGCTGTGACGATGGTGATGTCTATAACTGAAATCCTTCCTCGTTTCCGAGGGATCGAATATGTATTGTTTGAGACTTTCTCAGCTTTCGGAACAGTCGGTTTAACGATGGGGCTGACCCCTACTTTAAGTGTAGTAGGAAAGCTATTGATTATTTCCTTAATGTATATCGGCAGAGTAGGTATTCTAACGGTGGGCTTTGCCTTGACGATGCGTTTAATGAAATCAAGAGGGGGAAATTACAAGCTCCCAGAAGAAAATGTAATGATTGGCTAATAAGGATAGAGATCGTATAAGAAATTACTGCTGAAACGCTATTTATTCGTAAAAACCCCCTGTGACAAGATTCTTGTCACAGGGGGTTTTTGTTTGCAATATTCAACTTAACGGATGACTTCGACTTTATACCCATCTGGATCAGTAATGAAATAATAAGAAGGCTCAGTTCCCGGTAAACCTTTCATGTCGGTTACATTGAAGCCTTTTGCTTTTTGTTCTTCGTGAAGTTTTTGAATATCTTCTGAAGCGATCGCGATGTGACCGTAGCCGTCGCCTAAATCATAAGCTGCGTGATCATAATTGTAGGTTAATTCTAATTCATAATCATCTCCAGGCAAAGTCAAGTAAACAAGGGTGAATTTTGACTCTGGGAAATCACGGCGCCGTGACTCTTCAAAGCCGAAAGCCTCTTGATAAAATTTTAACGACGCATCTAGATCTTTTACGCGAACGCAGGTGTGTGCCATCTTCATAAATAAACATCCTTTCCTATCTGATAGATTCATCATACCATAATTGAATTGTTTTCTCGGATTTACGGATCTTAGTTGTTTATGAGTTTTTTTTAATGTACACTAGCTTATAAATAGAGTTTGTAGGAGGGTACCAATGATCCCAGTATTTGGTCTGAAGGAAGCCGAAAAAAATTATCAAGCACGTTATGCTGCTTATGCGATTTTAATGAATGATAAAAAGGAAATTGCGCTAGTCCAAGCGCCAAATGGTGCCTATTTTTTACCTGGCGGAGAGATTGAAGGCAATGAAACAAAAGAAGAAGCGATTGATCGAGAGATGCTAGAGGAATTAGGCTTTGAGGTGGTATTAGCTGATTATTTAGGGCAAGCGGATGAGTATTTCTATTCCCGTCATCGAGGAACGTATTTTTATAATCCCGGTTACTTTTATGGAACCAAAAGCTGGAAGCAAGTTTCGGAACCTTTAGAGGCTGGAAATGGCAGCAGTTGGGAAGCGCCGGAAAAAGCAATCGAGTTATTAAAACGTGGCAGCCATAAGTGGGCCGTGGAAGAATGGCTAAAGAAAAAAACTTTCTGATGTGAACAGAAAGTTTTTTTCTTTGGGCTGTAATCAATTTATCAAAGCGCCATTATGAATATGACTGGCGAAGGCTTGATAATAATCATCAAACAAATCAGAGTTTTGCGCGTTCTGCTGGGTCATTTCTTTTGGATAATAAAAACGCACATCGCCTTGTCCTTGCCCAGTCAAAGCAGAAACCAACTGACTCGCTTTTGACAATTCAATTAGCGATCCGTCCTTTTGCATCAATTCAATTTGAGTCCGATGGCTGCCTTTTTCTGGACGATACAAATCATAAGGCAGATCGTAACTAGAATTGATCGCAGTGTAATAGCGGGGGTTGAAGCCGGCTTTTTCAACTAAGGATTTCATTTCAAGCAATAATGGATTTTCGCTGGAGTCAACAGTGATAGATTTCAATGGCTTGCGGTTTAAGAAACGGTAAGCCAAATCACTTAAGATCACGTCTTGCTCATCGATCCATTGGGCAAAATAGGTGTTTAATACGCCATCATCTAATTTCAAGTAATCTTCCAAAGAAAAGTCTTCTTTAAGAAAAGGAATTAAAAATTGCGAATGAAACGCAAAAATTTCGGCGTCCTCTTGAAATAATTCATGAGCACGATCCAGTAAATGTTCCAATAACACCTCCATTGCTCGGGAAACAGGGTGGAAATAAACTTGGACGTACATTTGATAGCGGCTGACGATATAATCTTCTACCGCATGCATGCCATTCATGGAAAAAGCAATCCCACCTTCATAAGGGCGGATCACTCGTAAGATCCGGGTCAAGTCGAAGGTGCCGTATTCCGTGCCTGTATAATAAGCATCCCGCAATAAATAATCCATTCGATCGGCGTCGATTTGACTTGAGATCATTTGAACGACTTGGGGATTGGGGTAAGTCTTAGTAATCACACTAGCTACTTTTTCTGGGAAGCCTTCTTCCACATTGTTCAAAATTTGAAAGACTTCTGTTTCAGGGGATGTAATGATGGCGACTGTTAACGCCTCATGATCCGTATGAAAAATATGTTCAAAGGTATGAGAATAAGGCCCGTGACCGACGTCGTGTAAAAGCGCCGCGCACAAAGCGACTAAGCGATGATCTTCATCCCAACCGTCTTTACCGAATTTTTCTTTTGAATAATTGCGTTTGAAAATATCGCAAATCCTGCGGGTGATCTCATAAACACCTAGTGAGTGAGAAAAGCGGCTGTGCTCAGCGCCGTGAAAGGTATAAGAAGTCGTGCCTAGTTGCTTAATCCGGCGCAAGCGCTGAACTTCTTTTGAATTGATCAAATCTAAAATCACTTGATGTTGAACGTGAATATAGTTATGCACAGGATCACGAAAAACTTTTTCCATTGGTAGCAGTTGATATTTATAAGTCATGAAGTACCTCCTGAATAGTGGTGTTGCGTTGCCGCATATTTTCGATGCGGCGTTGATACTCTTCCATTTGGAAAAATTTTGGTAGAAAAGCGGATTGATCTTGATGAGGCATAGCATGAAGCAGTTCTTTTTTGACCGATGCTAAAGAAACATCAAAGGGTGCTGTTTCTGCCAGTGTGGTCATGCTGCTGGGATCAACGGAGGGATAATCAATCCCAAATTGATCTTGTAAGCCACTTTGATAAAAGGAGCGGACGATTTCGCCCCGTAAATTTTGGTCACCGTCAACGCTTAGATACATCATAATCGCCACACCGTCTTTAATCCGACGTTGAGCGATCCCGGCGATTTTTTTTCCTTTGATAGAAAGATCAAATTTTCCGGGACAATAGGAATCAGCGACCTCACCAACCGTTAGGCCTAGGCTGCCGAATGGAGTATGCTGAAACCAATCCACCATCGCTTGATAGCCGTCATCGATTGAACCTGCAATGGTTTCTTTTGGCAGGATCAATGAAATGTTTAGAATACCAGTATCATTAATGACGCCTAAGCCACCGGAATTACGCAGTACTAAGCGATAATCTTGTTGGTGAACGGTTTTTAACGCGTCGTTAAGGTGGGGAACACGGCTATCCTTCATACCTAAGATCAAGGTTTTTGGTAATTGCCAAAAGTGGATGACAGGCTGCTGCTGTTCGCCGCTGAATTCCGTTAGTACATCGGTCAACGCGAATGGATTAAACAGCTCGCTCTCCGAAAGCATTCCTTGGTCAAACAGTAAAGCCTCTTTCATAAAATCTTCCTCTCGTTTCATCGTTTCTTTTCCTATTATAAACAAAAACACGCGAAGCATGTAATGAAGTCGCTTAAAAAGCAGAAGTAGTTGACAAAAGTGACAAAACCGACAAAAATAAATGTTGGAAGGATTTTAATCCGACTTAAGTAACAGATAATTATAATTTTAAATTCATTTATCAGATCGAAAATGAATTCACCGACAATGAAGAAAGGGTGGAAGCTCTGTGAATATCAAAGAAGGCATTCCCGCAAATATCAAAGTCCAAACAAAGGTGATGCAAAATAACGAAACAGAAGATTTTGTATTTGATCTTCCCGGTCAAGTCGTCAAAATGGGCGACACCTTATACATTCGTTACAAGGAAATCCAGCCAGATGGTCAAGAAATTCCGGTGACAGTCAAAGTGACACCAGATTCGCAAGTCCAATTGATTCGCTCCGGCGATGCTAGAATGCGGATGCGCTTTGCCTATCGGGAAAAAATGGAAACGAGTTATAAAACACCTTATGGCATGTTTATGATCACAACCTACGCGCAAAATCTCCATGTCAGCCTAAAGGATCGGCCTTTTTCTGGCATTATTACGATCGATTATTCCTTATATATGAAGGAAGAAAAAGTCGGCGACTATCACATGGTATTAGAATTTACTACCTAAGTATAAGAAAGGTTTGCTTTTTAGCTTTTGTTTTTGTATGATAAGGAGTAGACTTTGAAAGGACGTGTCATACTTGGAACTTAGTATTTTTGATGGTTTGAACAAAGATGAATTGTCAATGATTGAAGTGGCGCACGCAATTCTGGAAGATCGTGGAGAAGTAATGGATTTTTCTGATCTAGTCAATCAAATCCAAAACTATCTTGGCAAATCAGACAGTGAGATTCGTGATGCATTAGCTCAATTTTATACCGATTTGAATATTGATGGAAGTTTTATTTCTCTTGGTGATAATCGCTGGGGATTACGTTCATGGTACGCAATCGACTCGATCGATGAAGAAGTGAACCATGGCTTAGAAGATGAAGAAGAAGACAAACCGCGTCGTAAGAAACGTAAGAAAGTCAACGCCTTTATCAATGATGATGAAGATGCTATCGACTACAACGACGATGATCCTGAAGATACCGATCTGTTAGCAGACGATGATGAGGATGAAATCGACGATGACGATGATGACGACGATGATGAAATCGCAGCATACAACTCTGATTTACAAGAAATCGGAGCGGATGCAAACGAGGATGACGAAGAAGTTGTCCCTGGCGGAATCGAAGATGATCTAAGCGTGATTGATGATGACGACGATGATTTTGATGACGATGAGGATGAAGAAGAGTAGATCAATATGATCTACTCTTTTTTTGTTTTCCATCACATGAGTTAGCATAACAGTGGGAGTCGCATCTGTAATGAAGTTTCAATTTTTTTAAACTTAAAAGTAGATCCTTTATAGCAACTAGTTTTTAATAGCTAGCTGATAGATCGAAAAGACTTTTTTCGATAACATGACCCAGCCTGATCATTTTCAAGCGTTTAATTTTGTTCTTTTGAAAAAAACACGTTAGTATAATTTTAGAAAGAATAATTGAAGGGTGGTTACTATGGAAAAAGTACCTGAAATAAAAATCAAATTAACCGATGTCACAGAACGTTTAGATGAAGGATATCTGCTTCTTTCGAAACTTCGCGAAGAGGCTGGGGCACCGGTGGTAAAAGCGCGCCTATTGAATAAGGAAGTTATTGCCGTCTACGGGAAAGATGCGGCCAAAAAGTTTTATGATCCACGTAATTTTAAACGGGAAGGGGCAATGCCAAAACTTGTATTGAAAACATTATTTGGCGAGGATGGTGTACAAACATTAGATGGCAAATCCCATGAGAAACGCAAAACGATTTTTATGGACTTGATGACGCCAAAACGCATGGAGGATTATCATCGCATTTTGGATCGAACATTAACCAAACGAATGGATCAAGAACATGGCGAGTTTCAGTTATTCGATGTAGCCAAAGATGTTCTGTTCCGCTCAATTTGTGAATGGTCTGGAATTGATTTGACTCAGATGAGTCAAACAGAAATCGATCATTTGGCGGAATATCAAATTTCGATGATTAGCTCGGCAGTAACCAATCCGAAAACTCACGTCAAGGGAATCGAGAATCGCAAGAAATCTGAAAAATGGGCGCAGTCATTGATTGAAGAAGCGCGCACACATCCTGTTGCAGGCAAAGAAGAGGTCGCGTTGTATGCTTTCGCTTCGGCTACCGACGACGAAGGTGAATTGTTGCCAATCGATGTAGCGGCAGTCGAGTTGTTGAATGTGATTCGGCCAACGGTGGCTTTAACAGTGTGGATTGCATTAATGGGGCACGCGCTCTTTAGCCGCCCAGATATTTATCAACGTCTGCATGCGGAATTTGATCAACTGCAAGATTCCTTTATCCAAGAAATGCGCCGCTATTATCCTTTCTTTCCGATGCTGCCGGCCTTTGCTGTTCAAGACGTCGAAATCGATGGCTACTTGATTCCTAAAGACAGCTGGGTGGTCTTAGATCTCTATGGGACGAACCACGATGAGCGCACGATTGAAACACCAGAAGTATTTCGAATCTCCCGCTATTTAGGCAAAGAAAAGCATATCTCTTACGATGAAGAGTACGAAATGATTGCCCAAGGCGGCGGAAAATTCGAAGCGATGCATCGCTGTGCGGGTGAATGGATCACACTGCATGCATTACGAGTCTTTTCCGACCAACTAGTGAATAAATACCAGTTTACAGTCCCAGAGCAAGATTGGGAGATCCCACTGAATCAGTTTCCGACATTCCCAAAAAGCAAAGCAGTTTTAGTGAAAAAATAATTATTAAAAAAATACTTTTCACCATCTAAGTAATTGTTGATGGTGAAAAGTATTTTTGTTGGTTAAAGTAGAAAAAACAATAGACGATCAAATATTTTATTTGAGTTTAAAATTTTTAAAACCGAAAAGATAAGCAAGATTTATTAAGTCATTTTTACGAAAGGCTTCTTTTTGAGTGATATTTGTAATCGGGAAATAAACTAGAGCTTTACGAAATAAGAGTAATTCGGAAAAATGAAATATTATTTAACTAATTTCTCAAGGAAAGGATAACTCCGATCAGTTTAATGGTCTTTTCCAAGGTTTGATCTAGAAAAAATTCGACAGATAATGGCATGAAAATTGCTTTATTTTATTTAGGAAATAAAGCAGTTAGAGAAAGAGGATGAATATATTGCAAGAGCTGCTGAAGTGGTTAAAAAATCATTCTTTAAAATGGAAAACGCTTACTACGACGATTTTGTTGATTCTTTTGGTAATGATGTTCATCTTGATTTTTTTATACAACGACAGCAATCGTGCGTTACTGGATCAAGGAAAAATCATTCTTCAAAATGAGGCTGAAAAGAGTCGAGTGGATGCGGATTATAAACTGAATAGTGTCGAAGACCTAGGTTTTCGGATGATCCAAGACGAACAATTTGGAAGTTTTCTTTCTCGTTATTCCGCCGAAGAAAATTTTAGTCAAAATCCTAATACTGATTTTCAGATTACTATGGTTGCAGAAATTCGTGGCAGAATAGCTGAAAATAGCAGCATTGGATCGGTGGAAGTTTTTCTTGAACATGATCACTTTATAATTTCTAAGGAACATTATATACATAAAGAAAAAGTGGAAAAAGTACTTCCAAAATATCAATGGTTAAAAAAACAGAATCAATTATGTTTAATAATTCCTTTTAACATCTTTTTGGAAAAAAATGATAAGAGTGGTTGGTTGAAGGTTAATATTGATCCCCAAACGATTTTTCATATAACAAATGATCAGCCCGAAGGTAACCGAATCAGAGTTTTGGATAATAAAGATAGTTTACTTTATGAAAACATGCCTGATGCGGCGGCACCTAGTAAATTACCGAAGAGCTGCAGTGAAAGTATCATAGATCAAAATCTGATTGTCTGCACTGAGAAATTGAGTAACGGGTGGAAAGTTCTAAATTTTGTCAGTACGAAACAGTACGAATTAAAATTCATTAATGTTTTGCGACGACTATTACCAATCATGTTCGCTATTTTGCTGTTGGGGTCCTTATTTACATATCTAATTTCCTTATGGTTGGTAAATCCAATTGTGAAGCTCAGCAAGCATATAAAAGCTCAGAATAGACTAGAGCTACCGCAAAAAGCTTCAGTGTACAGCAATGATGAGGTTGGCGACTTAGCTAAAAGCTACAATCAACTGGTTGAAGATATGGATGAACTTTTTACGAAAAAGCAATTGGAAGAAAAAGGGCGGCACGAGGCGGAAATAAGTGCTTTTCAATCACAAATACAACCACACTTTCTATACAACACCCTCGCTATCATTCGTTGGTCTGCAAAAAAGCGCGATACCCCACAAGTCCTTAAATTAGTGACTGACTTGTCTCGTTATTATCGACTGGTTTTAGCAAAAGGAAAGAATTTCGCTTCATTGAAGGATGAGTTGGATCTTGTTTACTACTATTTAGAGATTCAAAAGGTTCGTTTTAGTGATCAATTGGAGGCAGAAATTGTTATTGATCCGGAGATCGAAAGTGAGAACTATTATGTATTGCATCGAATATTACAACCATTGGTAGAAAATTCTTTAGAACATGGAATCTTTCCTCAGGGAAAAGGAAAGATTTACGTAAAGGTGAATCAAGATGAAACGTACTTATATCTTTCTGTAATAGATGACGGTATCGGAGCCTCTCCCGAAATTGTGTCGGAAATTAATCAAGGGAGTTTTGAACCTAGAGAAGAAAGTGGATTTTCTTTAGTGTGTATCATTCAAACACTAAAATCCTATTATCAAGATCAGGTGAAAGTGACGTTTGAATCCATTCAAGGAGAAGGAACCATAATTGAGATACGATTAAAGAAAAGAATAATAAAAAGATGATGGGTTAAAATAATATTTCAATAACGATAGTGCATCGTTGGATTTTAATAAATACCATTGCATTTTGAATGAATCGTTGATTTTTATAAAAAATAACGCTTTCTAAAAAGGTAAGATTAATCCATCGGAAACGGTTACAAAGTTTCTTTGAATTAGTAAGGAGGAGTTAAAGATGGAAGCTTCTGTCACAAATACCAAGGTGAAGAAAAAAAGAAAGTTTCTGACGACGGGGAATAAACTACTATTTATTGTGCTACCGTTTATGCTTTTTGTATTTGTTTTTGCCTATTTACCGATTGCTGGATGGTACATCGCATTTGTTGATTACTCACCGGGGGCATCCATCATGGATATGCCATTTGTAGGTCTAAAGTGGTTCAAGATGCTGATTTCTTCACAAGAGCAAATAAATATTGTTATACGTGTAATAAAAAATACTTTAGGGATGAGTTTTTTAGGCTTAGCCACAAGTTGTTTGCCTATGTTTTTTGCCATCTTACTTTATGAACTTCGCAGTAGCAAAGTACGTCGAGTGGTTCAAACGCTAACTACAGCACCCCATTTCGTTTCATGGGTGCTCGTTTACTCATTAGTCTTCGCGTTTTTGTCAGTTGACAATGGTGTTGTGAATAATCTGTTAGTTGATTTTGATTTTATCAGTCAACCGATTAATTTTTTGTTGGACTCAGATCATATGTGGATCAAAATGTCTATGCTGGGATTATGGAAGGGTATCGGTTGGAGCGCTATTATGTATCTGGCAGCTATCAATGGTATCGATCAGGAGCTTTATGAAGCTGCTAGTATTGATGGAGCCAGCCGGTTCAAAAAGGTACTGCATATTACGATTCCCGGTCTCTTACCAACGTTTTTTGTTTTACTGATGATGAGTGTCGCCAATATGATCAATACTGGTATGGAACAATACTTTATCTTTTCAAATGCAATGAATAAAACTAGTTTGGAGGTATTAGATTTGTATACTTACAACATCGGTCTTGGAAATGGGAACTTCTCTTTAGCGACAGTTGTCAGTATTTTGAAAAGCTTTGTTAGTTTGATTCTGTTCTTTTCAGTTAATAAATTTTCAAAAGTCGTTCGCGGCGAATCGATCTTCTAAGGAGTGATGCACTATGGTGGATACAGTAAATCAAAAGAAAAAAATTAGTCTTCCTTTTAAAAAGAAGACTATCGCTAAGGAACAGCTTAGTCGTGGAGAGAAAATTTTTAACGCGGTTAACACTTTCTTCTTCCTGCTGTTCACTTTCGTATGCGCATATCCGTTTTATTATATTTTTATCAATACTATCTCAGATAACAAGCTGAGTGCTGCAGGAAAAATATTATTCCTACCAAAAGGAATCCATTTTGAAAACTACCTTAAAATCTTTGAGATACCAAATATTTCCAGTGCTTTTACCATTAGCATCGCTCGTACGCTAATTGGGACGGCGCTGACGGTATTATGTTGCGCCTTTCTTGGCTTCATGATGACTCAGACTAAGATGACTGGACGAAAATTTGTTTACCGTTTCTTCGTTACGACGATGTATGTTAGTGCTGGAACGATCCCCGTTTATATATTGTTCACGCAACTAGGATTACTAGATAATTTCCTAGTATATATTATTCCTGGAATGGTTTCAGCATACAACATGGTCTTAGTTAAGACATACTGTGAATCAAGTATTCCAGCGTCATTGCAAGAATCTGCTGAGATTGACGGTGCAGGTATACTGACGGTTTTTTTCAAAGTGGTCTTGCCATTGATGGTTCCGATTTTAGCAACATTAGCTATTTTTACCGCGGTGGGTCAATGGAATAACTTTATGGATACTGTGCTTTATGTTACGAGAGAAGACTTGCATACTCTGCAATACGTTCTTTATCGCTATTTAACACAGGCGACAGCGTTAGCGAATGAGGTCAATTCAGGAAATATGGCAGCCGATCAAATCGCAGCAAATGCTCAAACTGCTCAATCTGTGAAATTGACTGTAACAATGTGTGTGGTTTTACCGATCTTCGCAATTTACCCGTTTTTCCAAAGATTCTTTGTTAAAGGGATAACTATTGGTGCGGTGAAAGGCTAGGTCGTGAAATAAAAAGAGTAAAAGTATTTGGAGGGAATCTTTTTGAAAAAAAATATCTGGAAGAAACTAGGAATCACACTGATGGTTGGCGGAATACTAGCTTCAACAGCAGGCTGTAGTTCAGACAGCTCTGGCTCAGCAAAAGAAAAAAATAGTGATCCAAATGCGTTAACGATCTTTTCTGAATCTTCAACCTACGAAGGAAAAGTCGGCGGCTATGTAGGAAAGGCTATTAAAGAGGCAACCGGTGTATCTTTGTCAGTTGTTCCCAATACGGTAGGCGGCACTAGTCGCTTGGAAACGCGTTTGACTACCGGTGACTTAGGAGATTTAATGGTCTTTACAAATTCTGATGATTTCAACAAGGCTATCAAAGCTGGTGTTGTCGCGGATATATCAAAAGACATGAAAGATATGAAAAACATTAATCGATTCACTGATGCAGTAAACCGGATGGAAAAGGAATATGACGGTAAGCTTTATGGAATTCCTACTACTGTTTCAGCTGATGCAGAAGTAACGCGAACCAATCCACAAAATATTCCAGCAATGCGTTACGACTACTATAAAGAACTAGGCAGTCCACAAGTGAAAAATTATTGGGACTATCTAGATTTAGCTGAGCAAATGATGAAAACGCATCCCAAGACTGATAAAGGCGATAAAATGTATGGTATTTCATTGTTCAGTGAATGGGATGGAAAATCGATCAACTTATTGAGAGGCTTAGCAAATAATTTCGGATACACTGACAGAGATGGCCTAAATACTTATAACTTCTTAGAGGTTGGTGTAAAAGATGATTCGATGAAGGATATTTTAGCGGAGAATAGTATATATATGCAAGGCTTGTCTTGGCTGAATGACGCTCATCGTCGTGGTATCTTGGATCCCGATTCTGCATCTCAAACTTGGGAAGACTATTTGAAAAAAGCTGAAAAAGGACAATCAGCATTATTAATGTGGGGTTATATGGGGGAGTTGAATTACAACCCTACGAATCCTAATATGACAGCTCAATCTAAAGGATACAAAATGGTGCCCAATGACACTATGGTAGCCGTAGACGCGAAGACTTCCACTATTGGTAATAATTGGTTCTGGGCTATCAGTTCTAAATCTAAGAAAAAAGAGAAAGCGCTGAAATTCTTGGATTATATGTATTCAGATGAAGGAGCAATGATGTATGAGAACGGACCTCAAGGCGTTCTTTGGGATCTAAATAAAGAAGGAAAACCTGAATTGACAGAATTGGGTCAAAACTTCGGTAGTTCTGATACCAAAGCATCTAAAGATGTCGGTGGTGGCGCGATCGCTGATACCTTCAAAAAGTTGGTCAATGGTCCGACGATCGATCAGAACGCAATCAACCCGTTGTATGAGGAACCCAGTTTACGTACGATCTGGACTTCTTACTTGAAAGAATCCGCTACTCCTTTGGATAAAGAATGGACCGCTGATTACGGTGGCGCATTGAATGCCAAAGAGTATTTAGTAGAAAAAGGGCAATCAGTGAGCTATCCAGTGGTTGATGTGCCAACGTGGAAATATGACGATGATTTGGAAGTCGTTGTTAACCAAGTAGGTGATGTAATTAAGGAATACTCATGGAAAATGATTTATGCAAATGATGAAGCAACCTTTAATTCATTAAAAAAGGAAATGCTCGAAAAAACGACCAATTTGGGTTATAAAAAATGTGTTGATTTCGAAACTAAACAAGCGAAAGTCTGGACCGACGCGCGAGGACAGTAGCTTACGAAAGAAAAATGGTGAGATAAACAGGTGAAATGACTCAAACATAGAAGATGACCTAGACCAAAGCTGGTCTTCTTCTGTGAGTCGTTCACCTGTTTTGATTTACTGAATTACTAAGAAGGATATCTTGATTTGGTACTGTAGAAATTTGAAAAATATTCGTCAAATTAACAATTAGAATAGGAATATCCATCTAGAAGGAGCAATGAATGAATCAAAATTTAGCAATCAAAATATATGAAGGTAGTCTTTTTATCACTAAATTGGCATTGATGAATTTATGTTGGATAATTTTTACCTTGTTAGGAGGTGTGATCTTTGGAGTCATACCGGCGACATTGACGCTAGCCGAAGTATTCAGAAAAACAATTGTCTCAAGCGATGAGTTCAACTGGTTTCGTCATGCTTGGCGTACTTATTTTGTTTATATGAAAAAATATTTTGTTGTTTCTCTTCTTTTCGTGGAATCAATTTGTGTTTGATTTTGAGTTATTACACATTAGGCTTCAAGTACGTCATCTTCAAGAGTGTGATCGTGATTACGGCGTTCTATGTTAATTGCGCGGTGTTACCATATTTGACAATTAATGAAGTGCACTTTCAGCTTCCGATAAAAGTGCTTCTTAAAAATTCAGCCTTGTTACCAGTATTCTGGACTACGACTACTTTAAAAATCATAGCGGTGTCAGTAGCCGTTATACTTTTAAGCTATTTAATTCCCGGTGGCATACCATTCTTTAGCTTCGCAATACCAATCTATCTTAACACCTTTTTCATTTTAACTCGTTGGCAGAACTATTTGAAAACTGAAGGCAGGGAAATTTAATGTTGAAATGCTTGATTGTAGATGATGAATATATCAGTCGAGAAGGCTTAATTGACTCACTGGAATGGGCAGAATTTGAGATTACGATTGTAGGGGCAGCACAAAATGGTGTAGAGGGACTACGACTGTTTGAAGAACATCGACCAGATATCGTGGTGACAGATGTCAAAATGCCGCTCATGGATGGTCTTTCAATGACTAAAGAAATCATGAACATTGATCCAACAACGAAAATCATTTTACTGTCGGCATATGGAGAATTTTCTTATGCACAGGAAGCTATTAAGTATGGTGTCAGTTATTATTTGTTGAAACCGGTAGATGAAGAAGAACTGCGCAATACGATTCAAGAGGTGGTAGAGGAAATTAGAGTGAGTCAAGCTTTATCTTCAGACAAACAGATCACCGAATTATTTACGGCTCAAAAGTATGTCCTTTGTAAAAATGAGGAACTTTTTATCCGAATTGGTGATAAAGACCTCTTTTTTGAAAAAATGATTGTTGCACAAGGTTTTTTCAGATCAAAATTCATTCAAATCTATGTCATCCCTCAGGGAAGAATGTATCCTATGCTGGAAACACTGTCTAAGGGTTTTTATAGTTTATCTCATCAAGACGGAAATTTAGTTGAAGCATACAATGAAGCAAATAAAGCTTTTCGCAGTGCCAATTTTTGGCAGGTAGATAAAGAGACGTTCCATAATGTTGATCAGCAATGGTACAAGTGGAAAAAATCTGCAAAAATGCGAAACGATACTATCGATATGGTGACTGTGACCTTATTAGAAAATACAAGTGGAAATAGATTGCAACATTTAGTCCAGACATTAGAAGGATTTATTCGAGTTTTGAAACAGTTTTGTGGAATCGATAAAGAGCAGATTTATTTTTATTGTTATGAACTGATTCATCATTTAGACGAACGTTTTTTCCTATTTAACGATCAAAACGACAAACAACGGTTCAAAGAGCACCTTTATCAAAATGAAGTTTTTGAAGATCTTACCAGTTTTTTGAAAAGAGAGATTATAATTTTGTTTGATACAAACGAGTTGTCTCCAACTGACAATAAGATTATTTCTAAAGTTAAAAATATCATTCATGAACAATACATGGAAAACATTGGTAGCAAATCGATTGCTGAACAGATTTTTCTCAGTCCTAACTATATGGGTCAATTGTTTAAGGAAGTGACCGGTAAGTATCTGAATGATTATATTTTGGAAGTTCGGATGAAAGAAGCCAAAAAGAAACTTATAGAGACAGATAAGAGCTTAAGCGTGATAGCTGAGGAAGTAGGAACTTCTTCTCAAGCATACTTCACGAGCTTGTTTAAGAAGGTTTATCAAATGACACCGAAAGAATATCGAAGAAAAATTAAAAAAATATAGCGAAGAAAAAAATCAAGCTACCGGCTATCATAGGCAGCAAAAAAATTCGGAGAGAGTTTAATCAATGGAAAATATCAATATCTTATCATGGAAACAGACACAGAAATCAGCTGTTCTAACTTATACTCACCCAAATCCTAATAAAAATAATCAATGGACCTATCATGGCTTTCAAGAATTAAATGATCATGCCGCGGATGTCATAGACTATTGGGGAATTCGAATCGAACCAGAAGCAGACTTTCCTTCGCAGTGGATAGAGATCACACTTACTTGTAGTCTCAAAAAAAATCCAGCTCCTGAAGCATTGATTACGACCAAAGGAAAGATTTATCTGGAAGGCGGAAAAGCAACTGAACTTTCATTTGAAAGTTTCGACTATGACCGCGGTATGTCCATTTTATTTAAAGCTGTAACTCAAATAGCTTTTTCTGCACCTATAAAATTGCTTATCTGTGAATTTATTCCTGCACCAAGAGTACTTTTGACTGCAGCAATCAAAGGGAAGCCACTGAAGGATCAGGTTAACTATGATTTCACTGTCAGTAATACGACTCACGAAATAATTCCGTTGCAGTTGATGATTGAAAGAGAAGGCTGGCAAGTTTTAGATGCTAAGCTGGCAGCTCCCAATGATGGGGCTGTTGAAGAACTTACCACAGAGCTAGCTGTCGGTGAAACGAAAACCTATCGGTTAGTGGTGAAAAATACCACTCGTTTTCCAGCTTTTGCTCGCGAAACGCAAAAAATAGTTGCTATCAGTGGCGGTTTTCAAAGTAGTTGCCAGTTTGTTACGGTAGCTCATAGTGAAGATTTGCTGACTAATTTATCACTGATGGATATTTGTGAGATTAAAGAGAAAATTCAAGAAGCGGACTGGGCCAAAACAAAATTTCAACAGCTATATAAGCAAGCTAAGAATTGGCAAGTACCGAAGATTGATCCAAAGCGTTCCTACCTTTTCTTAACCCGCCAATCAGATGAAGCTGGCAATGCTGCCTTAATGTATCTTTTGACTGACGAGCAGGTATTTGCTGAAAAGGCAGCAGCCTTTTTGAGAGAATTCATTCGAGATGATTACGGCTATCTCGTCTTTCCCCATGGAGGAAATCAGGAATTGGTACATGAAGGCGAGTTTTTCAAGCATACAGCTCTGGCTTATGATCGAATCAAACATGCAGGTTTATTGTCTAATGATGAAGAAACACGACTTGAGCAAGCTTTCAGATTCTTCATGAAGATAATTGAGGATGAGTGTCAGAAGGGAAGAGTATCCAATTGGAATTTGGCGGAGCTTTCAGGTGTGATTACTTGCGCTGCTGTCTTACAGGATCTGGACCGAGTAGACTTCTTCTTAGAACACATGAATGGTGTTCGCGGACATATCGCTCGAGGAATTCTCGATGATGGATGGTGGTATGAAGCATCTATCGGCTACAATCTTTTGGCGATGGGACTATTTTTGGAAATTTGTCAAATCATCGATAAATGGGATTATAATTTAAGATACGAGAAAATCCCGGGAAACTATGCGTCTTATTACAATTTAGATGAAAAAAAATTACCGCTGGAGGATCAGATCGACGGTTTGGTGAGTGATGTTTGGGGACCGTCTGAGAATAATAGTCGCTCTATCGAGATGCTGGTGGACAGTTTATTCGCTTTTTATGATGAGCAGGGAGTGATCTTCGGAATGAATGACTCCGGCGAGAGCCGGGCAGTAGGGGTTCATTTGATGGACCCACGTTTCGATTTAGCATACCATCTGTATCCGAAGTCGGAAATGCTCCCACTTTTACACACGATTCAGCCGGAGGACCGAGATTTATTATTTGGCTTGGCGGAGTTACCGAGCTATCAAGAATCTGATACTCACATCTATCAGCAAACGGTCAAAGCGGACGTTGCTGGTATTACTTTACTACGTACTCAAAACAAAGATGTACCACCAAACGAGCGCTATCAAGTGAGCTTGAAGACCGGGATTTTAGGAGGAGCACATGGACATTATGATCGCTTGGCTTTAAATTCTATCCGTCGCTTTGGCAAAAATTTCTATAATCCAGAAAATATTTGGTATGCTTATCATACTTTTATGTATAAATTTTTTGTGCAGAATTCGATCACCCATAACATGACAGTGGTAGATCTGAAGCAACAAGACCCCAAAGAAGCTGTCACGAAGGAAGTATACTCTGGCGAACAGCTTCAATATGCTCTGCAAGAGATAACGACTCAGTGGTGCAATCCTCCTTATGGTGGCTGGCGGGTCGGAGAAGATGAGACTTTTGAGGAGCGCTGTTGGAAGGAAGGCCGTTATGTACCGCTTCCAACTGAACAGCCCGCTTATTCCGTACGAACAGATTTTACTGAGGATATCTTACAACGAAGAGCCACGTTGGTGACCGATGATTATGTGGTCATCGCCGATTATTTAGCTGGTAATCAAGAGCATGATTTTGATTGTTTGTTTCATGTTAGTGGTCTTCAAAAAATCTGTCATCCTGAAGCGGAAAAAAGTCATCGACTAACAAAGGATCTCAGTGACAGCTGTGCTTTTGAAATCGGAGAAAATGAACAGCTTCATTACGATCATTTTTCAGAGCAGCTGGATAGTAATCCCCTTAGCAGTGGCCAGTTCGTGACTGAATGCCATTGGTTTAAAGCCAAGGATCAAGTGCGTCTAGACTGTTCAGTAGAGATGTCTAAGTACAATGATCAGGGCTGGCTAACACCTTTACGAACTTCACAAAACGTACCCGGTTTACTGAAAATGGCACTTCATTCTGTTGATCAAGAGGAAAAGGAGGTAATTATTGCGTGTGATCCAGAATACTATCAGACACAACAACAGCTCTCTTATCGAATTGAAGCAGATGGAGAAACACTTTATGAAAATCAGTTGGGTACATGGGTATTAGGACGAGACGACATCCGCCTATCATTAAGGAACACCCATGAGCTTCGTTTGATAACAAACACCAAATACGTTGCCAATGAATATGGCAGCGGTATTGATGTGCCACTACCTGCTGTTTTTTGGGGAGATGGTCAGATAAAAACAAAAGATGGAAAACTAATTTCTTTGAATACTTTACCTTATCAAATGAAAAATATTCGACCAGTGTCTGAGCCAAACCGTGATTATCAAGGAGGACCGGTGAAAATTCAAACAAAGTTGATGACTGAAAGCCTGCCTGCAACCCCGATAGCAGAAAATCAAGTAGCTGAAATGGTTTTTGACCTTTCAGATATTGATCCAAAAGAGTTGGTTGTGAGTATTGGCGGAGATTATCCGTTAGGAAATGAGGCTGATCGGCGGCGTTTAGTAAGCTTCCGCAAGCGTGGAACAGCAGCTAACTTTCTAATTGTTCTTGAGCAGTACCAAGATCAGCCGATGATAAAAAAAGTTGAAAAAACTACCACTGGACTGAAGGTTTTTCTAGCTAATGGCAAAGTAGACGAGGTTGTTATTCCAGACACTACTTTGGCCAAAGGCGAGTTTCGGCTACACAAAGGGTGAGAAGATGAAAAAATTTCAAATAGAAATTCCAGCAATTCATGCTGTAGAGATCAAAGGAAATGTTTATCGTCGGACAAAAGAGGAACAACAACCCGATGGATTCGCCCTAACAGGAAGTAAGTATGAAAGCTATTTAGATATGTCAAACCCTTTAACGAACACAAGTAACTTTCTTTCTACGATTCCTGCAGGACAAGATCAAGCTGCTTGGGACATCGAGCTACCAAAGGATGGCTATTATCGTATTACGTTTCGCTATAATAATCCTGGATTTATGATGGGAGGAGCTCGGAATCTTCGTGACGAACGAAATTGTCGAGTGATGATTGATGATGACTCTTTGGGTAGAAAAGATAACTGGCTAGGATGGATGATTTTTTCTGTGTCTGGTTATAATCAGGATTGGAAACCGTATTCTCCCCAAACGAAAGAAACAGTCGCTGGAAATCAGGAATGGAATCTGAACCATCTCAATTGCTATCTGACAGCCGGAATCCATCGATTATATCTTACGAATGAAGCGCCACCGGGACAAGCAGTTTATGACGGCCCTAATTTAGATTTTATTCAAGTTGAAAGTTACGATGAAAACTACATGGAAGAATCACAATTAGTGAATGTATCATCAACTCATTCGTTTCAGCACCCAGGTATTTTTCAATCGGCAAACGATTTGGAGAAGCTAATTTTCTCGTATCAAAAAAATGTTTTCGGTGTTCGAAAGGCTGTAGAAGAACTGATGAACGCAAATTTTATTGAGGACGAGAGAGTCCCGCATTCTATTACTGCGATTAATGTCGGCCCCTATAATACACCGAATATTGGTGGAAACGAATGGACGACAGATTGTATCGCAGCTCATGATCTCGCATTATTGTGGATAATAACAGGGGAAAAATGTTACGCTAAAAAAACGATGGCTATATTGAACACTTGGGCGCGTTATTTGAAAGAGGTAGCTGATGGCAATGATTTGATGTTACGATTTTCCCTAGTAGGAGTGGAGTTGATTAATGCAGCCGAACTTATTCGGCATCACTACAATCAGCATACAACTATCTCGCAGGATGAGCAGTGGCAAACAGCGGAGATCATTGCGTTTGAAAACTTTATACGTGAGAAATTATTGACGAAAACCGCTGCTTTCTACCCTCAAGCTAATGGAAATTGGGATGCGATCATCACGGCCTTTAATTTAGCATGCGGGATATTTTTGGAGGACACACAATTGATGGATCGTTGTCTTCGTCAATTTCAGTTAGGAAACGTTGCAGGTGGTGCTTGCTTGTCTATGGGGGCACTTCCTAACTATGTCTATCCCACAGGTGAATCCCAAGAATCAAACCGAGACCAAGTCCATGCAAGGATGGGACTTACTGGACTCGCCAACGTGGCACATCTCGCGAGTCGTCAGGGATTTGATCTTTTCAGTTTATATCAAGCACGACTGCTTGTAGGGTTTAACTACAATGCGGCATATCAAATAGGGAAAAATGTTGTTTCAGAGACTTTTATCAGTGATCGTGGATGCGGCCAAGTAGATATCAGTTCGTTAGGCTTCGAGTGTATTTTAGCTCATTATACTGATAACAAAGAGTTGGCAGATATCGAACTCGCTGTGATAAAAACTTTACGAGGAGCTAAAAATGAAGGCGAAATGATTTCCGGTCATCGGGGTTCGCTGCTCTACGGTAAATAAAATCATAAAATAAGCTCACACAGGCCTTAGATTCTGCAGTCTGTGTGAGCTTTTACGGATTGTACGAATGAAAAAAAATCCACCCGAAGCCAGAATAAGCTTTGGGTGGAAAAATGGATTCTATGGTAATTTGATAACATTCTCACTTTCCGTATCGAAGAAGTGTCCTTTATTTATGTTGAATGACAAGTCGATATTCTCACCAGGATTATGGAAATCACGAGCATCAACTCTTGTTACAAATTCTGTTTGGCCAGTTTTTGTATACAACATCGATTCAGCCCCTAATAACTCAGAAACAATCACTTCGGCACGAACAGTTGTATCAGGGGAAGAATCAAGAACTACTTGCTCAGAGTGAATATCCTCTGGGCGAATACCAAACACTATTTCTTTTCCTTCATAGCCTTTTTCAACCAAAACTTTGTTTTTTCCTTCAGGAATATGTAGTTTCAATCCGTAGCCGTCAGAAATCACGCTATTGTTCAAAGAGACCTTGAAGAAGTTCATAGCCGGTGATCCAATGAAACCTGCGACAAACATGTTTTTAGGTGTATCGTATACCTCTTGAGGTGTTCCGATCTGTTGAATAAATCCATCCTTCATAATAACGATCCGATCAGCCATGGTCATCGCTTCGGTTTGATCATGAGTAACGTAAATAGTTGTCGTATTCAAACGCTGATGTAGTTTAGCGATCTCAGCACGCATGGCAACACGTAATTTAGCATCTAAATTCGATAACGGTTCGTCCATCAAGAAAACTTTCGCGTCACGGACGATGGCACGACCCAAAGCGACACGTTGACGCTGACCACCAGATAAGGCTGCAGGTTTGCGGTTTAAATATTCACTTAAGCCTAAGACTTCAGCAGCATCTTCGACTTTCTTTTTAATGTTTTCTTTGTCATATTTACGGAGCTTCAAGCCGAAGGCCATATTATCAAAAACAGTCATATGTGGGTACAAGGCATAGTTTTGAAAAACCATGGCGATATCTCGATCTTTTGGTGCTACATCATTCATAACTTTGTCACCAATTAAAAACTCGCCTTCTGTAATATCTTCGAGTCCAGCAATCATTCGTAATGTAGTAGATTTTCCACAACCTGAAGGTCCTACGAAAACAATAAATTCTCGATCAGCAATGTCTAAATTGAAATCGGTTACTGAGTAATTCTCCGCATTGTCATATTTTTTGAAAACATGATTCAAATTCATTTGTACCATAAAGTTATACATCTCTCTTTCTTTTGTATAACCAAAGTATAGAGGAAAACGTTTACAGCTGTTACGTCGATGTGCACAAAAAGCTATTCAATTATTGTGCAAGTTATCAAAGACTGAAGTTTATTGAAGGAAGGTTCACTGTTCGAATTAATTATCATAAAAATTTTCGATTAATATATGGCAAAATACCAGATCATCCATTTTTTTTAAATCCAAATTCGTCAGTTCCTGAAATTTATCGATACGATATTTGATAGTATTTCGATGGATAAACAATGCTTTAGCAGCAGCACTAATATTCCCTTGTGCTTGCCATAGACATTTTAAAAGCGCTATCAACTCTTTATCAGAAAACCAAATTTCGTATAAACTTTTGAAGAGTGGAATTTCTCGCATGGGATCAACTAATAAATAATCAATAGCAGAATTACTCAGAGTGAATTCTTTTCTGGTTTTATTGTATAGTTTCTGCTGAAAGAAAATAGCTCTTTCTGTTTGGAAATTGGCAGCTAGGTCATTATTTGGATCATAAAAATTACCGATAAAGATGCGACTATAGCAGTCAAAGTCGCTGTCTAGCGCTTGAAAGATACCGAATATCTCACTCACTGAATAATTTTCTAAGTCTTTTTTTTCAATTAAAATTAAATGCTGCTCGCTTATCCAAAAGGAGTCTGCTAATCCTGGAAACATATTATCGATTGTCTCAAGCCACTCTTTTTTAGCAAAATCCTTTCTAATGCTTATTTCTACTTGAAGGATTCTAACGGGGGTTTCATAATCACTTTTTTTATTTTCAAATAATATTTGATACCATAAATGCGAGAGGGCTGAATTTTCTTCGTAAGTAGTATTTCCTAAAAGTAGGAGTAATCGCTGTTCTTTACTAGTGAGACTACTTTTTAACAATGTTGCATAGCCTTCATCTATAGGTATGCAAAGATAGAGTGGATCAGAAATTGGACTATTCGTTAAATGGACTTCAGAGTAAATTTGCTGTAATTCTTTGTACCTCATACGATCTCCTTTTTATAAGCTATTTGCATTACGCGATTTTTTTATGTCAAAAGTCACTTGATTTCTAAAACAGTTTGCAAGTGCAAGCTCTTTCATTTTAATACACTAATACTGTGGTATCAATGTTGTTTTAAATAATGTAATAAAATGATTTTTTAAGCGAGTTGAACATTATTACTAGGAAGAATCTTTTTAAAAAAAGGTAAATGGTGGTGAAACAAACAAACGGCTTCAGAGCTTTCTGACTCAGGATTGGTTGACCGATCACGAGTTAAATGGATTGAGATTGATAAATAGGTAGGTAAACGAGTATAATGATTTCATATTCGGTTTGATTTACTAGATAAAGTTAGTAACGTTCTATGAGTATTTGAAAATTGAAAACGACTTATAATAATAGCGTAGAAAATAGCTAAAAATAAATAACGGGTCAAAATTTCGGGTGAGAACAGAAAAAAAGGCACTTCCTGGTAACAGGAAATGCCTAACGGATGGATGCTAAAATAATGCGCCCTGAGGGAATCGAACCCCCGTCTCAAGAACCGGAATCTTACGTGATATCCACTACACTAAGGGCGCAGCACGTTTATTAGTTTAGCATATAATTTTAAAAAAACAAGGGGAAAATATATGAAGTTTCAACAAGGCTATTCGCAAAAACAACAACAGACCCAAAAATTGGCGATGACACAGGAATTACAACAAGCCATTCAGATATTACAATTTAATACCGAAGAGCTGCAAGACTACGTTGAAACAGTCTCATTGGAGAATCCGCTGTTTGAAGTCGTTGCGCCGAAGATTCAGAGTGACTTGATGCAAATGAGCGGCAGCGCACCCAAGAATGATTCATTTATGCAAATCGCGGATCATTCCGTCTCGTTGTTTGAGCACTTGATCAATCAAATTCATTTGAATTATCGGAATACTTTCATTCGTGAAATCATGCTGGTCTTAGTCGAATATGTCGATGTCAATGGCTATTTAAAAGTGGATGAAGTGGAGGTTAAGGAAGAACTGCAAGCAAGTGACATCCAATACTTGGATGCTTTGACGCTTTTGCAGCAATTAGATCCACCTGGTGTTGGGGCCAGAGATTTGCAGGAGTGCTTGATGCTGCAAACGGAGCAAGATGATTTTGCACCGGAACTTGCTTATCTTCTATTAGAAGAGGCCTTTGATAAAATCGCTAAACGAAAATTTGAACAGCTGGCGAAGGAATATCAAATCAGTCTGGCGCAGATTCAGCAGATTATGGATTACATTAGGACGTTAAATCCATTTCCTGGAGCAAGTTTTGGTGAACAAGAGTCAAACTTTATCATTCCTGATCTAACCTTGATTCGTGAAGAAGATCATCTGGAAGTTCTATCAAATAAACGCGGACAATTGCGACTGAATTTTCAAGAAAATTATTTTAAACGGTTGAAAGAGCAGGCAGATGAGGAAACCAAAGTTTACTTGAAAGAAAAGCTGCAGCAATTTGAATGGTTAAGTAAGACACTGGGACAACGGAAAGATACGATCCTAGAAGTGGGCAAGATCATCGTTCAACATCAATCGGCTTTTTTTGAGGATAAACAAGGTGCCTTGAAACCATTGATGTTGAAAGATGTTGCCAAACAATTGGACGTCCATGAATCAACTATTAGTCGCGCGGTCAATGGAAAATATATTGAAACCGACTTCGGCGTCTTTGAGCTGCGAGGCTTTTTTGTCAATAAAGTAAACGATGACGACACCTCAGCGGATGAAGTAAAGCAATTGATCGCGACGTTAGTTAAAGAAGAAGATAAACGCAAACCGTTATCGGATCAAAAAATTGTCGAACTACTTGCTGAAAAGGAGCAAAAAATTTCGCGGCGGACGGTTGCGAAATATCGAGACGCGCTGAAAATTCCCAGTTCATCGAAAAGAAAACGTTTCGATTAAGCCAAGTGAAAAATCTTGGCTTTTTCCTTGCGTAGAAGGCTCAAAACTGGTACACTTTGTCATGTAAGAAATTCGTATTTAAAAAAATAAATTGACTTTCTTACTTTTTTTTAGAATTCATGGGTCGCTAAAAGTCTATGAGGGACTACTTAAGTCCAACGGAGGAATTCCTTTGTTAAGTGAATTAAGAGTACTTGAAGCAATCGCCCCTGATGTGTTAGAGGTTGTCAAAAAAAGATACCGCGTCATGCAGAATATTTTTTGGATGCAACCAATCGGTCGAAGAAACTTAGCTGATTCATTAGGTTTAACTGAGCGGGTCTTGCGCAGTGAAACGGATTATCTTAGAGATCAGCGTTTGATTGATGCGACAAAGAGCGGCATGTTATTAACTGAAAAAGGTACGGAACTGTTGCAGCATTTAGAACTTTTGATGGAACAGTTTACGGGTATGGATCAGTTAGAAAAACAACTAGCGGCACTTTTCAACATCGAACGTTGTCTGATTGTTTCTGGAAACAGTGATGAACAGGAAAAAGTAATTGGTGAATTTGGCGAGTTAGTTGATGAGGCATTGCAGCGTCAATTACCGGATGGCCGAAACATTATTGCAGTGATGGGCGGTACCACAATGGCAGAAGTTGCCAGACACGTTAGCCCGTTAGAGACAGCGAAACGTCACAATCTTTTTGTTCCAGCTCGAGGTGGTATTGGGGAAGCAGTATCGATCCAAGCCAACTCAGTGAGTGCCTTGATGGCGGCTAATGCTCATGGCGAGCATCGTGCCCTTTATGTGCCAGAGCAATTAAGTGAAGAAGCCTATCATACACTGCTGAAAGAACCTTCGATCAGAAGCGTCTTGGCGATGATCAAAGAGGCCAATTGTGTGGTTCACAGTATCGGTCGTGCTGTCCATATGGCAGCCAGACGTAAGATGTCAGAAGAAGAGATCGTTCGTCTGAAACAAAAAAATGCTGTTGCAGAATCTTTTGGCTACTTTTTCGACGAACATGGAGCGATCGTCCATAAAGTGCCACGCATCGGATTATCATTAGAAGATATTCAGAAGATGCCAACGGTTCTAGCCGTAGCTGGTGGGAAAAGCAAAGTTAAAGCAATCACCGCCTATATGAAAAATGCTCCAAAGCAAACGTGGCTCATTACTGATGAAGCCGCCGCAAATGAGATTTTAAAAGGGACATCCCCTTTAAAATAAATATATTTTTTGATTCCATAAGGAGGAAATCTTAAATGACAGTAAAAGTTGGAATTAACGGATTTGGACGTATCGGACGCTTAGCATTCCGCCGTATCCAAGATGTAGAAGGATTGGAAGTTGTAGCTATCAACGACTTAACAGACGCTAAAATGTTGGCTCACTTGTTAAAATATGATACAACTCAAGGTCGCTTTAACGGAACTGTTGAAGTTCACGAAGGTTCATTCAACGTGAACGGCAAAGAAGTAAAAGTTCTTGCTAACCGCAACCCTGAAGAATTACCATGGGGAGACCTAGGAGTAGATATCGTATTAGAATGTACTGGATTCTTCACTTCTAAAGCAGCTGCTGAAAAACATTTAACAGCTGGTGCTAAACGTGTTGTTATCTCAGCTCCTGGTGGTAACGATGTTCCAACAATCGTTTACAACACTAACCATGAAACTTTAACTGGTGACGAAACAGTTATCTCTGGTGCTTCATGTACTACTAACTGTTTAGCTCCTATGGCTAAAACTTTAAATGACGAATTTGGTGTTGTTGAAGGCTTAATGACAACTATCCACGCTTACACTGGTGACCAAATGACTCTTGATGGACCTCACCCTAAAGGCGACTTCCGTCGTGCGCGTGCTGCTGCAGCAAACATCGTGCCTAACTCAACTGGTGCTGCTAAAGCAATCGGTCTAGTTATCCCTGACTTAAACGGTAAATTAGACGGAGCTGCTCAACGTGTTCCTGTTGCAACTGGTTCATTAA
The DNA here is from genome assembly GCF_001885905.1 of Enterococcus devriesei. Classification (GTDB taxonomy): domain Bacteria; phylum Bacillota; class Bacilli; order Lactobacillales; family Enterococcaceae; genus Enterococcus_A; species Enterococcus_A devriesei. The sequence continues at coordinate 71,667 of NZ_JXKM01000002.1, forward strand.
CTGAATTAGTTACTGTATTAAACAAAAAAGTTACTGTTGATGAAGTAAATGCTGCTATGAAAGCTGCGTCTAACGAATCATTCGGTTACAACACTGACGAAATCGTTTCTTCAGATATCGTAGGCATGACTTACGGTTCATTATTTGACGAAACTCAAACTAAAGTAATGACAGTTGGCGACCAACAATTAGTTAAAACTGTTTCTTGGTACGATAACGAAATGTCTTACACTGCACAATTAGTTCGTACTTTAGAATACTTCGCTAAACTTTAAGATTTAGTTTAAACGAAAACAACATTGTCTGAACAAGGCGGGGAAGCGACGCGCTTCTCCGTTTTTTTGTTAGAACAGAAATATATAGCTGGACAAAGATAGGGCTTTTGAAGTTTTTATTGGTTTCTGGCTTGACGAACTAGCTGTTCTATAAAAGTTTATCATTGGCTCTTTCCTTGAAAAGAGTTGTATAATGAAGAAGATTTAAAAAAATTAATCGGAGGTTTTCTTTCATGGCAAAAATGACTGTTAAAGATCTTGACTTGAAAGACAAGAAGGTTTTAGTTCGTGTGGACTTCAACGTTCCTGTTAAAGATGGCGTGATCACGGATGACACTCGTATTAAAGCGGCGTTACCAACTATCAACTACATTTTAGAACAAGGCGGCAAAGCAATTTTGTTTTCTCACTTAGGTCGTGTGAAAACAGAAGAAGACAAAGCAGGCAAATCATTAAAACCTGTAGCTGAACGTTTAAGCGAATTACTAGGCAAAAACGTGACATTCGTTCCTGAAACTCGTGGTTCTGAATTGGAATCAGCAATTGCTGACATGAAAGACGGCGATGTCGTTGTCTTTGAAAATACTCGTTTTGAAGATATCGACGGTAAAAAAGAAAGCGGCAATGACGCTGAACTTGGTAAATACTGGGCTTCATTAGGCGATATATTCGTCAATGACGCATTCGGTACAGCTCACCGTGCCCACGCTTCTAACGTAGGGATCGCTTCTACTGGTATCCCAACAGTAGCTGGCTTCTTAATGGAAAAAGAAATCAAATTCATCGGCGAAGCTGTTGAAGAACCTAAACGTCCTATGATCGCAATCTTAGGTGGCGCGAAAGTTTCTGACAAAATCGGCGTAATCAAAAACTTAATTCCTAAAGCAGACAAAATCTTGATTGGCGGCGGAATGACGTATACATTCTACAAAGCTAAAGGCATGGAAATCGGCAACTCATTAGTAGAAGCTGACAAAGTGGAATTAGCAAAAGAATTGATCGAAGCTGCTGGCGACAAATTAGTTTTACCAGTAGACTCAATCACAGCGGCTGAATTCTCAAATGACGTTCCAACAGAAGAACATACTGGTGATGTTCCTGAAGGACAAATGGGTCTTGACATTGGACCAGAATCAATCGCTTTATTCGCTCAAACATTAGAAGGCGCGAAAACAGTTGTTTGGAACGGACCTATGGGTGTGTTTGAAATGAGTAACTTTGCTCGCGGAACAATCGGTGTTTGTGAAGCAATCGCTAACCTTAAAGATGCAACAACCATCATCGGTGGTGGCGACTCTGCAGCAGCAGCTGAACAATTAGGCTTTGCTGACAAGTTTACTCACATCTCAACAGGTGGCGGTGCCAGCCTTGAGTTGCTAGAAGGTAAAGAATTACCAGGACTAGCTGCAATCAACGATAAATAAGAAAAGTTTTTGAGCTCGAGTAGCTCTTGAACAATAAGACTAAAATTTTGATAAACTGCTTCTCAAGTTTCTCGAAATTTTCGCTTATTGCTGATAGAGCTAGCTCAATAAACTAGACAATAGAAGAGTTTTTGAGCTCGAACAGCTCTTAAACCATAAAACCTAAACTAATACCAAGTGTTGAAGGAGCTCACTTGTAAGTGGGTTCCTGAGCTTGAAAAAAAGGGAGTTCATTTAAATGCGTAAACCAATTATTGCTGGTAACTGGAAAATGAATTTAACTGCATCAGAAGCAAAAGATTTTGCTGAAGCAGTAAAAAACAACATTCCTGCAAATGATAAAGTAGATTCAGTGATTGGATCACCTGCTTTATTTTTACAAGAATTAGTTGAAGCAGCAAAAGGCACAGAACTAAAAATCTCTGCTCAAAACTGCTACTGGGAAAATGCTGGAGCCTTCACTGGTGAAACTTCACCTGCAGCTTTAGCTGATCTTGGTGTGGATTATGTCATCATCGGCCATTCAGAACGCCGTGAATACTTCCACGAAACAGACGAAGAAATCAACAAAAAAGCGAAAGCAATCTTTGCTAACGGCATGTTGCCAATTCTTTGCTGTGGTGAGTCTTTGGAAACCTATGAAGCTGGAAAAACAGCTGAATGGATCAAAGGACAAATCGAAGCTGGCTTAGCTGATTTATCTGCTGAACAAGTTTCAAGTATGGTTATTGCTTATGAACCAATTTGGGCGATCGGTACTGGTAAATCTGCTGACGCACAAATCGCTGACGAAATCTGTGGCGTTGTTCGTTCAACTGTCGAAGGGATCTACGGCAAAGAAGTTTCTGACGCTGTTCGTATCCAATACGGTGGTTCTGTAAAACCAGAAAATATCGCTGAATACATGGCGAAAGAAAACGTTGATGGTGCTTTAGTTGGCGGAGCTAGCTTGAAAGCAGATTCATTCTTAGCGTTATTAGAAGGCGCTAAATAATTTCAGAAAATCGCGGCTTTTGTTTGCAACTGCCAACGATTTTCATTACTATTGGTTATAAGGGTTTTTACCCCTATTTACAAAAACAAATTTAAAGGAGAGACAAAACATGTCAATTATCTCAGACGTTTACGCACGCGAAGTCCTAGACTCACGTGGTAACCCAACAATCGAAGTAGAAGTTTATACAGAAGACGGCGCATTCGGCCGCGGTATGGTTCCTTCAGGTGCTTCAACCGGTGAATACGAAGCCGTTGAATTACGTGATGGCGACAAAGCTCGTTACGGCGGTAAAGGTGTTACTAAAGCAGTTGATAATGTAAACAACGTTATCGCTGAAGCAATCATTGGCTACGACGTACGCGACCAAGCTGCAATCGATGCTGCAATGATCGAATTAGATGGCACTCCTAACAAAGGTAAATTAGGCGCCAACGCTATTCTTGGTGTTTCAATTGCCGTTGCTCGTGCAGCTGCTGACTTCTTAGAAATCCCATTGTACAACTACCTTGGCGGATTCAATACAAAAGTTTTGCCTACTCCTATGATGAATATCATCAATGGTGGATCACATGCTGATAACTCTATCGACTTCCAAGAATTTATGATCATGCCTGTTGGCGCTCCTACATTCAAAGAAGCTTTACGTTATGGCGCAGAAGTATTCCACGCTTTAGCTGCAATCTTGAAATCTAAAGGATTAGCAACTTCAGTTGGTGACGAAGGCGGATTTGCTCCTAACCTTGGTTCTAACGAAGAAGGTTTCGAAGTAATTATCGAAGCTATCGAAAAAGCTGGCTATGTACCTGGTAAAGACATCGTTCTTGCTATGGACGCTGCTTCTTCAGAATTCTACGATAAAGAAAAAGGTGTTTACGTTTTAGCTGACTCAGGCGAAGGCGAAAAAACAACTGAAGAAATGATCGCATTCTATGAAGAATTAGTTGCTAAATACCCAATCATCTCAATCGAAGACGGCTTAGACGAAAACGACTGGGAAGGTACTAAGAAATTAACTGAAGCTTTAGGCGATAAAGTTCAATTAGTTGGTGACGACTTGTTCGTTACAAACACTGAAAAATTAGCTAAAGCAATTGATATGGGCGTTGATAACTCAATCCTTATCAAAGTTAACCAAATCGGTACTTTAACAGAAACTTTCAATGCTATCGAAATGGCTAAAGAAGCTGGCTACACTGCAGTTGTATCTCACCGTTCTGGTGAAACAGAAGATTCAACAATCTCTGATATCGCTGTTGCAACAAACGCTGGCCAAATCAAAACTGGTTCTCTTTCACGTACTGACCGTATTGCTAAATACAATCAATTATTACGTATCGAAGACCAATTGGGTGATGTTGCAGAATACAAAGGAATCAAATCTTTCTACAACTTAAAAAACAACCCATTCATCGCTAAATAATTAAATCTGACTTTTAAGATCTGATTTAAGTTAGTGTAAAAAAAGTCCCGCTATCTATTTGGATAGTGGGATTTTTTTGTTGATAGAAGCTGTCTAAAGAATCGATTTTTTTCCCTGTCGCGGCCTTCAATGCTAGTATAGAGTTAGGAAGTATAAAGGAGTTGATTCGTGTGAATATCCTAAAGCGCTATGGCTTTTATTTTTTATTAGTAGGTGTTATCAGCGACTTTTTAACGCCATATGTTTTAGGTTTTTTTTATCCCCAGTTGGATCAAATGACGAGTGTGATGAGTTTATTTGGGGATGTGGATAGTCCAGTTCGCCAAGCGTTTCTGATTTGGTCAGTTGTGGCAGGCTGCTTTTATGTGCTAGCGTTACCAGCACTTTATTCAGCCTTCAAGCCAGTGTCCCATGGGCTAGCAGGACTGGCAGTGTTGGCGATTGGCGCTTATGGGATCGGGGATTGTATTTTTACCGGATTGTTCAGCGTGGATTCTGCGGAGGCCCAGTGGAATTTTTCTACTTGGGTCCATAATATTGGCTCTGGTATTGGTTATGCCGGTTTTCTACTGTTTCCATTGATCTTATTCTTTTTATATCGTATACAAAAAGATAAACAAATGAGTCGACGGTATCTTATTTTATTTTGTTTAAGCATCGCTGTTGCTGCTATTTACGGCTTGGCCCGACTGCCGCAATTGAATCAATTTGCCGTCTTCAAACAGTTGGGTTTTTGGCAACGTTTGAGTTTTATTTTTAATTATTTGCCAATCGTTTATCTAGCGATGACCCAATTAAAGAATCGCAAAAGCGTCAAGAAATCAATCAAAAATATTTAGGACTAGGTTTGTTCGTTTCTTATAAGGCGAATATTTGGTCACAATAAAAGCAGGAATACGGCAGCAACTCTTGTCTGCCGTATTCCTGCTTTTTAAAATGTCTGGTGAATCTCATGTAGCGCATGGGCAACAGTGGGATGTTGAATAGGGGAGTGCTCGCGTTTTTCCCATAAGCGGTTAAACTGTTTTTCGACTTCTGGTTGCATCGAAGTAAAAATCAACTTTTGCTGGTTTAAAGTAGCGATAGAAAAGTAATCATTGAAACTATCCAAAGCGGTCAAGTCGATACTAGGAACGCCGCGCAGTGAAAAAATCAGACCTTCTTTGTTGATGACTTGGTCTAACGTCTTTTTCAATTGATTGGCGGACATAAAAAAGAGTGGACCTGTAATATAGATCACTGCCCAGTCAGAACCGACAGGAGAATCAGGAAGATCCATCCGTTTCCAATCAATATCCTCAGTTATTATCGAAATTCGGGCACTTTTAGCGATGAAAAAAATGCAACTGCAAATGACCCCGATCACGATCGCGATACTTAAGTCAAAGATGATTGTGCTGAACATCGTCACAGAAAACAAAAGCAAGGCGGAACGGTTTTTTTCATGGATCATGGCTTTGATCGTTGCCCACTCATGCATCCGCCAGCTAGTGATGAGTAACACGCTGGCCAACGCCGCCATCGGAATTTGTGACATGATTGGGGCGAAGAGGATCATTGATAAAAATAGAAATAGTGCATGAAAAATACCTGCTAAACGTGTTTGTGCGCCTGATTTGATAGCGACACTGGTTCTCGCGATAGCTGCCGTTGCGGGGATGCCCCCGAAAAAAGGTAAAATGATATTGCCGATTCCTTGAGCAATTAATTCCTGATTGCTGTCAAGGTCTTTTCCGGTCATTCGTCCGGCAGAGGCCCCACATAATAGACTCTCAATCATTCCCAACATCGCAATGCTAATTGACGGTAAAAGCAATTGCTTGATAGAAGATAGGCTAAGGGCAGAGAGTTGAAGGCGTTCACCAGTTAATAAAGAAGTTGGAATTGTGCCGACTTTCGCCACTGGAAATTGAAAAATAATGGTTGCGAAAGTGGCAAGAATAATAGCAACGAGCGAAGCTGGCAAAATTTGATTCCATTTTTTTGGATAAAGGAGAAGGATCAATAAAATAATGATTCCTAATGCTAGGGTCGGAAAATCAGGAGAAAAACCATCTTTATAGCTTATTAACTTAGCTAAGGAATTTTCACCAGTAGAACTCGTGCCAAAAAAGTTATCAATTTGTCCTAAAGCAATAATAATGGCGATTCCCGACGTGAAGCCGGTAATCACTGGTGAGGGGATGAAAGAAGTTAAACTACCCAATTTCAATAGTCCGGCAAAAAGTAAAATCAAACCTGCGATAAACGTCGCTAGTAAGACCCCCGCTAACCCTTGAGTCGCGATGATTCCTGTTAAAATGGCAGCCATTGCACCGGTTGGTCCAGAAATTTGATAAAAGCCGCCTGAAAGACTGCCAATCACTACCCCTGCAATGATCGCTGTGATCATTCCTGCGGCGGCGTCTGCTCCACTAGAAACACCAAAAGCCAGAGCTAAAGGGAGGGCAACTGCGGCAACAGTCAATCCCGCTAGTAAATCTTTTTGCAGCTTTTCTTTTGAATAATGAAGAAACTCTTGTTTTAACATTTTTTTGTAACGCTTGATCATAAAACACTCCTTTTAGAAAACACGACAAAAGCCCGTTGATCAACGGGCTTTTAATAAAAGACAGTTTTCATATTTTTTAACTATCTTTAACTATAAAGTAGATAGAATAAAAGTACAATGGTTTTCTTAAGGCTTTTTGCAGCTCGACATATTCGTCAAATGTAGTATGTGATAACTGATTACAAGGAATCAGCATTTTCAGCGTACTTTTGTTATACTAGAATCAATCGAAACAATGGATAAGGAAGTGAATAAAATGGCAAAAGATGAGTTGCAGCAGCATATGGATAAGGGACGGTATGGAACGCCGCAAGTCAATCCAGATGAGCAAAGAAAATATTTAGGAACTTTTCGTGAACGGTGCTTTTTGAGCATGACCGTCAAAGAGATGGGAAATCCTACCGATCGAGACCACCTGCTGACAGAAATTCAAAAATACCCAGAAGGCAAGCTGTTGATCAATGGAGAAGTTCCCGAGACGCTGCAAAGCACCTTTATTGCGCTGGCTTCTAAGAACTCGGTGGATTTTACGATTGTCAATGACGCGACAGTGGATTCTGAAGATAGCATCGGTTTGTTATTAGTGACAGATCATGCGGTGAATGAAGAGATCATTGATATCGAAAAAAAATACCCGCCTAAAACAGATGATGAAACTGCCGATCCGAAAGAAAAGAAAAGCTTTTTTGGTAAGCTATTTGATTAAGGAAAATTAAGCAACCAAGAATTACTGTTGACATTTTTCCAAAGACTCGGTATTATACTGCTTGGGCACCCTTTTAGTAAGGGTCAGTGTTTAGTGAATTCAAAGCTCCCTATCAAAAAAGATAGGGAGCTTTCTTTTTGTTTGGTTCTACGGACGTATCTTTCAAAAAAGAGAAGTCGGTTTTGCCTTTCAGATTCTTTTTGCTAGACGTTTCCTGCAAATTAGTATGAAGGAGTTTTTTCATTTATGACAAAGTATATTTTTGTAACTGGCGGCGTAGTTTCATCAATCGGCAAGGGAATCGTGGCAGCATCATTAGGTCGTTTGCTTAAAAATCGGGGATTGAAAGTGACTATCCAAAAATTCGATCCGTATATCAATGTCGATCCAGGTACGATGAGTCCATACCAACACGGTGAAGTTTTTGTAACAGATGATGGTGCTGAAACGGACTTGGACTTAGGTCACTATGAACGTTTTATCGATATCAACTTGAATCAATACTCCAACGTAACGACAGGAAAAATCTATTCAGAAGTGATTCGTAAAGAACGCAAGGGCGAATACTTAGGTGCGACAGTCCAAGTAATCCCACACATTACCAATGAGATCAAATCAAAAATCATGCGCGCAGCAAAGATGACCGATTCAGATGTCATCATTACTGAAGTTGGCGGTACCGTAGGGGATATTGAATCCTTGCCATTCTTAGAAGCTTTGCGTCAAATGAAAGCTGAAGTCGGTGCGGACAACGTGATGTACATCCATACAACGTTGATTCCTTACCTTAAAGCAGCGGGGGAAATGAAAACCAAGCCAACGCAACACAGCGTTAAAGAGTTACGTGGTTTAGGGATTCAACCAAACATTTTAGTCGTTCGGACAGAACAACCTGTTTCTCAAAGTACCAAAAATAAATTAGCACAATTCTGTGATGTCGCTCCAGAAGCGGTTATCGAATCTCGTGACGTAGAAACACTTTACTCGATTCCATTGGCCCTACAAGCTCAAGGTATGGATCAAATTGTTTGTGATCATTTGAAATTAGATGTGCCAGTAGCGGATATGACTGAATGGCGCGCATTAGAAGAAAAAGTCTTGAACCTTAAGAAGAAGGTCAAAATTGCTTTAGTCGGTAAATATGTAGAACTACCAGACGCGTATATCTCAGTGGTAGAAGCATTGAAACATTCCGGTTTCGCTTTTGACTCAGACATCGAGATCAACTGGATTCAATCACAAGATGTTACTCGCGAAAATGTTGCGGAAAAATTAGCGGATGCTGATGGTATCTTAGTTCCTGGTGGCTTTGGGGATCGCGGGATCGAAGGGAAAATTGAAGCTATTCGCTATGCTCGTGAAAACGACGTACCATTCTTAGGAATCTGCTTAGGCATGCAAATGGCCTGTGTAGAATTTGGTCGCAACGTTGCTGGACTTGAAGATGCGAACTCAGCGGAAACTGTTCCAGATACGACCAATAATATTATTGACTTGATGGCTGATCAAGAAAATATCGAAAACTTAGGGGGAACCTTGCGTCTTGGTTTATACCCATGTAAGTTGAAAAAGGGCAGCAAAACAGCTGCGGCATATGACAATGAAGAAGTGATTCAAGAACGTCATCGTCATCGCTATGAATTCAACAACCAATATCGCCAATTGTTTGAAGATAAAGGCTTGGTCTTCTCAGGTGTTTCTCCTGACAATCGTTTAGTCGAGATCGTTGAAATCCCTGAAAACAAATTCTTCGTGGGTTGCCAATTCCACCCAGAATTAATCTCACGGCCAAACCGTCCTCAACCATTGATCAAAGCGTTCGTTGGAGCATCATTAGAAAACAAAGAAGCAAAATAAGCATAACTATAACTGGAAGGTGGTCGCACTTTCCAGTTTTTTTATATAGCAGGATTAACTATGTCTGAAATTTTTCTTCTTTTTTCATGAAAAATGCTTTACTTCTTGCAATAGCAGTAAATAAAACCAAAAAAGTTGAAATGTAAAGGTTTTATCGAATGGTTTGCAGTAGCAAAGATGTCGAAACTTTGATAGAATTAACACGTTAGTTAAGCATCGCTTAACCAAATAGTAAAAAAGAAAATCTTAGGAGGAATTTTTTATGCCAGTAGTATCAGGAGCAGAGTTCTTAAAAGCTGCACGTCAAGGCGGATATGCAGTAGGTGGATTCAACACGAACAACTTAGAATGGACTCAAGCGATTTTAAAAGCTGCAGAAGCTAAAAAAGCACCAGTTCTAATTCAAACATCAATGGGCGCTGCAAAATACATGGGTGGATACAAAGTTGCTAAAGACATTATCTGTAACTTAGTTGATTCAATGGGTATCACTGTACCAGTTGCTATTCACTTAGACCACGGTGACTACGAAGCTGCTTTAGAATGTATCGAAGTTGGCTATACTTCAATCATGTTTGATGGTTCTCATTTACCATTCGAAGAAAACTTGAAATTAGCTAAAGACGTTGTTGAAAAAGCTCACGCTAAAGGTATCTCTGTAGAATGTGAAGTTGGTTCAATCGGCGGCGAAGAAGACGGAATCATCGGCTTAGGCGAATTAGCTGACGTTGAAGAATGTAAACAAATGGTTGCTACAGGTATTGATTACTTAGCATGTGGTATTGGTAACATCCACGGCGTTTACCCTGAAAACTGGAAAGGTCTTGCATTTGACCACTTACAAGAAATCGCAGATGCTGTTGGACATGAAGTACCATTAGTATTACACGGCGGTTCTGGTATTCCTAAAGAACAAATCCAAAAAGCAATCTCAATGGGTGTTTCTAAAGTCAACGTTAACACTGAATTCCAATTATCATTTGCTAAAGCAACTCGTGAATATATCGAAGCTGGCAAAGACAAAGAAGGAAAAGGCTTTGACCCTCGTAAATTGTTGGCACCAGGTGTTGCTGCAATCGTTAAAGATGCTGAAGAACATATCGACTGGTTCGGTTCAGCTAACAAAGCTTAATCAATTAAGGCACTCGAGAAGTGTACCAATTTCGATTGGTATGCTTCTTTTTTTTACGTGAGAACAATCATGCTTTGATAGCGAGCTTTACGGAGGAACTGTTTTGGCGATAAGCAAGAGTCTTCGTTTTATCGTTTAAAAATTAAGCAAGTTCGCGAGCCCGTTTTATTTATACATAGTTTTAATAATGCTTCCTTTTTATACCAGCGAATCTATGCTAAAATAATTAATAGTCTATAAACTTCAAAATAATTAATTAGGTGAAAATAAATGAAAAAAATCGAAATTCATGGCGGAAAGCCATTATCAGGTAATATTACAATTAGCGGCGCAAAAAACAGCGCTGTCGCATTGATCCCAGCAGCAATCATGGCGGACTCGCCCGTGACTTTAGAAGGGGTTCCCGATATTCAAGACGTTCATTCCTTGATCGAAATTTTAGAGATCATGGGGGCTAAGGTGACGTTTTCTAATAATCGAATGGTCATCGATCCAAGTAATGTGGTTTCAATCCCGATGCCAAGTGGAAAAATCAATTCACTACGAGCTTCCTATTATTTCATGGGGGCGTTAGTCGGAAAATTTGGTGAAGCGGTCGTTGGGTTACCAGGAGGCTGTTTCTTAGGTCCTCGTCCGATTGATTTGCATATTAAAGGCTTTGAAAGCCTTGGCGCCGACGTGTCTAACGAACATGGCGTGATTTATCTACGAACCGATGACGAAGGTTTGAAAGGCGATCGCATCTTTATGGATGTGGTGTCGATTGGGGCGACCATTAACGTGATGCTAGCAGCGGTTAAAGCAAAGGGCAAAACAATTATTGAAAATGCCGCAAAAGAACCAGAAATTATTGATGTCGCCACTTTATTAAATAATATGGGTGCGAAAATTCGTGGCGCTGGTACCGATGAGATTCGGATCGAGGGCGTAGAGGAATTACACGGCTGCGTTCATTCAATCATTCCTGACCGGATTGAAGCCGGAACGTATTTAGCGTTAGCTGCAGCGATGGGTGAAGGCGTGACGGTTCATAATGTGATTTATGAACATATCGAAAGTTTTATCGCTAAATTGGAAGAAATCGGTGTGGAAATGAATATCTCTGAAGACAGTATTGATGTTCTGCCTTCGAAGAATTTGAAGACAGTTGATGTGACTACTTCGCCTTATCCCGGCTTTGCGACGGATTTGCAGCAGCCATTGACGCCTTTATTATTAAAGGCGCAAGGGACGGCGGAAGTCATTGATACGATCTATTCTAAACGAGTGAACCACATCCCTGAATTGGTTCGTATGGGGGCTGATGCTCGGGTAGAAGGCAACCTGATCGTCTTAAATGGACCAAGCAAGTTGCACGGAGCGGAAGTTGTAGCTTCTGATTTACGTGCGGGGGCTTGTTTAGTGATTGCCGGTTTAATGGCAGAAGGCACAACAACGATCTATAATGTAGAATACATTTTACGTGGTTACGATCACATTATTGAGAAACTGACGGCTCTTGGTGCTACTATCGAAATGATCGACGAGGAAGAGGCGGAATAATGAGCGATTATTTAACTATGGCGGAGCTTGAAAATAAGACGCTGAAAGAAATTTACGCATTTGCTAAGGATTTCAAAATCCCTTACTACAGTCAAATGAATAAAAAAGAATTGTCTTTGGCCGTTATTCGAGCACAAGCTGAAAAACAAGGCTTCTTCTATATGGAAGGGGTCTTGGATATCGTCGGTCAAGACGGCTACGGCTTTTTACGTCCGATTAACTATGGCTCAAGCGCCGAGGATATTTATATTTCATCTTCACAGATTCGCCGCTTTGGGTTACGGAATGGGGACAAAGTTGCTGGAAAAGCACGTCCGCCAAAAGAATCGGAACGTTATTACGGGTTGATGCACGTGGAAAGTGTCAATGGCAAAGATCCAGAAGAAGCCAAAGAACGTCCACACTTTCCAGCGTTAACCGCACTTTATCCAGACAAACAGTTGGTGTTGGAAACGACACCAGGCCGACTGTCTACTCGGATGATTGATATCTTTTCACCAGTCGGCTTTGGCCAACGGGGGTTGATTGTGGCGCCACCTAAAGCAGGGAAAACGACGATCCTAAAAGAAATCGCCAACGGCATTACCGATAATTATCCGGAAGTCGAATTGATCGTACTTTTGATCGATGAACGGCCAGAAGAAGTGACGGATTTAGAGCGCAGTGTCAAAGGCGATGTGGTGTATTCCACCTTTGACCAGCAGCCGCAAAATCATACCCGTGTGTCTGAGTTAGTCTTGGAACGGGCGATGCGGCTAGTCGAAGACAAACGCGATGTGGTGATTCTAATGGATAGTATCACCCGTCTAGCGCGGGCGTATAACTTAGTGGTGCCTCCAAGCGGACGGACATTAAGTGGTGGGATTGATCCAGCCGCATTATACAAACCAAAGAAATTCTTTGGTGCCGCTCGAAATATTGAAGAAGGCGGCAGTCTGACGATTTTAGCCACTGCCTTAGTTGATACCGGCAGCCGAATGGACGATGTGATTTACGAAGAATTTAAGGGAACTGGAAACTTAGAATTACAATTATCTCGTGAACTATCAGAGCGCCGCATCTTCCCAGCAATCGATATCAAGAAATCTGGTACACGGAAAGAAGAACTGTTAATGAGTCCGGATCGTTTAGAAGAAATCTTCAAACTGCGGAACAACATGACAGGCGACTCATTAGAATACACGTCACAGTTCATAAATTTCCTAAAGAAATCAAAAAACAACGAAGGAGTTTTCAAGGCCTTCAAAGACGTTTCCTTCGGCGGAAAATCACCCCGACGAAATCAAAAAAGATAATTGCATTGTCGAATCATTCATGATAGTATATTCATGTTGCGAATTGCAAAAATAACTCTGAACCAGCAAATGATTCAGGGCAAAGGAGCGAAAAAAACTATGAAACAAGGAATTCACCCAGAATATCATCCAGTTGTCTTTATGGACTCAACGACAGGTTTCAAATTCTTGTCAGGTTCTACTAAATCTTCACAAGAAACAGTTGAATGGGAAGACGGAAACACTTACCCTGTAATCCGTGTCGAAGTAACTTCAGACTCTCATCCATTCTACACTGGACGTCAAAAATTCACGCAAGCCGATGGACGTGTCGATCGTTTCAACAAAAAATACGGTCTCAAAGACGCCAACGCAGAAGAAAAATAAAAGGACTGTTCAAACAGACTTTAACGAGTTTCCTATTTTGGGAGGCTCGTTTTTTATAACCTTCTTTTGTATTCGTAAGATTATATTGGCAAATATCAAATTGAAAGAACCATTAGGCTTAGAAAAGAGAGAAGCTTATTTCTTTGTTGCAAAAGTAGATTTATAAAAAGAACTTTATTTATGATTTTTTTTAATCATGCAGCTCCTTGTCAGAGCTCTTTTGAGACACGATATTATTTATTAATTCGAGCTTCTCTTTTCTATTCAAACGAAAAAAATGTGCTGGAAGAAAATCGACAGGATTTTTCTACCAGCACTAAAAATTATAGAATTCAACAAGGAAATCTTATTTTCTATTTTTAAGTTCCTTCATGGTTACGAGTGCGACAGGAGTCTCAGCAACGACAAGACCGTCTGCATTTAAGGTAACGTCAGCGACCTCGTCCATATTTGTGACGACGATCAAAACATCTGTCTCTTTTTTAGCCTCTACTACAGCTTTGATATCCATCTCTGCGATCATGGTAGTGGGAGTGACTACATCTCCAACATTAACGTAAACGCTAAAAGGTTTTCCGTTTAATTCAACGGTATCTAACCCCATGTGAATCAAGACCTCCAAACCAGAAGTTGTCTCGATACCGATTGCATGTTTTGTATCGAAAATACTAATGATTTTCCCATTAATAGGCGAATAAATTTGATTAGCTGTCGGAGTCACCGCGAAACCGTCTCCCATCATTCTTTGAGAGAAGACAGGATCACTAACCTCAATAATTGGTTTGACTTTACCCGCAACTGGAGCGTAAAGCGTTTCTAGAGTACTAATATTTTTTTTATCGGAAATTTGTACTTTTGGTTCTTTCTTTTTAAAGCGATCAAAAAGACTAAATTGTTGCATAGTAGCAATTTGCATAATCATTCTCCTTAAGGTTATTATTTAAATACGTAAAAAACTGCTGATCTCGTTAACAACGTCTTCTGATTGAGGCAAGATGCCGATTAAAGGTGCAAAGGCATGAATCATACCGCTGTATTGAAGAAAGCTGACAGGAACAGCTGCTTTCACAAGTTTTTTTGCAAATACTTCGTTTGCTTGACGAAAGAAATCATATTCTCCGACTAAAAATAGAGTTCTTGGCATAAAACCGATTTCATTCATTGCCAATGGGGAGGTCAGAGGTGCGTCAATTTTTTCGTCATGTTGCAGATAGTACTCTTTCATGATAGTGCTTAAACTTAACGTACGTTCAAATAGATTGTCTCGGATATTTTTTTGAACAGGAATAACTGGGTATGCGTTGACATTCCACAAATCTTGAGCATGTAAATCAAATGTAAGCACAGGATAAAGTAAGATTTGTGCTTCTATGGCAGGGGCCCCCATCTCATGGCAAAGGTATGAAGCTCCTAGAGCAATGTTTCCGCCGGCTGAATCACCCGCAATCGCGACTGTTCGTTGCAGTTTTTGCTGATAATAAAGTATGACCGCAGCGCCATCCCAGATTCCAGACGGAAATGGGTGTTCTGGTGCTAAACTGTAGTCGACACTAATAATTTGTCGGCCGCTTTTTTGTGCGATCGCCTTTAAAAAATCATGAACATCTGCCGGCGTTCCTCCATAAAATGAACCTCCGTGAAAGTAGATTAAAACGGCGTCTACTTCTAATTGTCGCGGAGTAAGGATTTCAACCGAGACTTTTCTTTCTAAATACTCGATAATTTTGGTAGTAGTTGATACATTATCGCCAGGGAAGTCGATTGTACCGACTACGTTATTTCCAGTACGGAGTTTTTCCAAATTTTTGTCGATTGGGCGCGCCTCTTGATATTTTTCTTCCAGCGCGGGAAAAATTAATGGACTGTATTCACCCGAAAAGATCTTGGAGTTGATGGGTTTGATGATTTTAGTCAAGCCGTCATTTGTTTCTTCAACGCTATTCTCAGTTAAAGAATTCAAAACTGCTTGATAACTTGTCATAGCAAAAACCTCCTATAGCTTCTAAGAATTAATGTACATGTAAATTAGCAAGCTTAGTTAATAATTTTGTAAATAAATTTCTAACTGTATTCGTTTGCATAGTAACACAGTATATTCTAGAAATCAATTATTTGTCTGAACAAATAATTGTAATAGTATGAATACATAGATAGAAGGACGTTCTCAATAAGAGGATATTTATCTCTGATTTTTAACAAGAAAAAAATAAAAATAGTTTTCAACAAAACTGTTGACAAAGCAATGAAAGGGCATTATTATTTGTTTGAACAAATAATTAAAGTTGTTTATACATTTTGGGAGGTAAGAAAAATGGCGGATAAGTATAGTGATGTTGCCAAAGAGATTGTAGATCATGTTGGCGGCAAGGAAAATATCAAAATGTTGACCCATTGTGTGACTCGTTTGCGTTTCGTTGTCAAAGATGAAAAGGCTATCGACGAAAAAGCGGTTAAAGAGATACCCTTAGTGAAAGGGGCTTTTCATTCTAATGGACAATACCAAGTTGTTATTGGTACCGGAACAGTGGATAAGGTATTCGATGAAGTAGAAAAGCAAACTGGGATTCAACAAGCGGATGCAGCAGAGTTAAAAGCAATTGAAGCATCAAAGAAAAATATTTTCCAACGAGGATTGAAAACGTTCTCCGATATTTTTATTCCAATCTTACCAGCGATTGTAGGAGCTGGTATACTGCTAGGAATTGGAAATATTTTGACTTCAGCTGGTATTTTTGGATCTGAATCTTTAGTTGCACAACATCCTCAGATTCAAGGACTGGCTGATATGATTATAATGATAGCGAACACGGCATTCACTTATATTCCAGTTTTAGTTGCTTGGTCGGCGGTCAAACGCTTTGGTGGCAATCCAATGTTGGGTGTGTTCTTAGGTTTAGTTTTGATCAATGCCCAATTGTTACCCGGTTCGCAAATGTCTTCCGTTATAAATGGAGATGTAAAACCGGAATACTGGCATATCTTTGGTCTTAAAGTAATGCAGTTAGGCTATCAAAATTCAGTTTTGCCTCCTCTAGTAGCATCATGGGTATTAGTTTTCTTAGAAAAAAAATTGAAGAAAATCGTTCCAGATACTTTGCAATTAATCGTGGTGGCTCCAGTGGCGATCGTTGTTACTGCTTTCTTGACTTTCTTAGCGATTGGACCATTTATGAACCAAGTGGCAACAGTAATTACAAATGGAATCATGAGTTTATTTAATTTTAGCCCGATTATTGCTGGCTTCTTGTTTGGCCTTTTATGGGAACCGTTGGTTGTGACTGGTATGCATCACGCTTTTATTGCAGTCAATATCCAATTGATCGCTCAAACTCAACAAAGCTTTATGTTATCAATCATTACGATCGTATGCGTTGCGGAAGCAGGCGCGGATTTCGCTATGGCATTGTTGACACGCTCTAAGCAAAAACGTGGTATTGCTATATCTGCAGGAACATCTTCTTTATTAGGGGTAACTGAGCCTTCTATGTTTGGTGTCACGATTCCTGCTAAATATCCTTTCATTTGTTCGATTCTGAGCGCTGGTGTTGCTGGAGCACTTATAATGATGTTCAAAGTTTATGCCATTTCATTAGGTCCAAGTGGTCCTTTGTCATTCACAATCATTCCAGCACAATTTTGGGCAAAGCATTATTTAGTTATGGGTATAGCTTTTATACTATCTTTCGCTTCAACTTTTGCTTATGGTAAATTCGCAAAGAAAGAAAAATCAGAAGTTGATGTAGCAACACAGACTGTAGTCGAGTAAAAAAATCGGATCTGGGTTGCAAGTAGACTTGCATCTCAGATCTTTTTCTAAAAATGATATGAAGGTGAAACGTATGGAACAAATAGTATGGCAACAAGTTTTTTCAAACTATCATAATCTTAACTATAACTTAGACAAACCACAGCGTTTATGCTTTTTACATAATACGGAAGGTGATCAATTACGCCTTGAGATGACGAATCAATATGATGAACAGCCTTTGATTGTCGATAGATTACGGATTAGTGGTAATGCTCATTTTGAGCAAGCAGTCACAGTAACTAGTGAGGGTATGGCAACTTTCAATATCCCCGCTTTCAGTAAAATTTGGACAGATACGGTTTCATTTCCTATCCATGCGGGCAAACCGCTTTACGTAGAAATCACGGTGCACAATCAAAAAGGAACGATCAATACTTTAGCGAGTTCTCTAGACCATCATTTAGTAGAAGTACTAGATTATGAAGATGATATCCAACAAAATTTTTATTTTGGAATAACGACGATTCAAGCGGAGACTTCATCTAAAATGACCATCGGATTTTTCGGAGACTCTTTAACCAACCAAGGTTATTTCAGTAATCAAGTTGCTACGATGCTTTATGAGGAATATCCAAATGAAGTTACTACCTTTAATGCGGGCATCTCTGGTAACCGTCTCCTCTTAGCAGGAAATTCGGAATCTGAATGGAACGAAAGTTTTGGCCCAGCAGGAGTCGAACGCTTTAAGGTAGATGTTCTAGAAAAGAGTCCGCAACTGGTGGTCTCTATGATCGGGATTAACGATTTGTTCCATCCGGGTGCGGGGTGTCCAGAAAATGAATTGCCTACTGCTGATGCTTTGATCAAGGCAATCAAAAAACTATCGGAAGTTTGTTCTGAAAGAGGAATCCTATTTGTACCAATGACTATTACTCCTTTCAAAGGTGCTGTCAATCGTGAGATTAGTTCCTGGAATCCGATAAAAGAAGCTATTCGTTCTACAGTTAATGATTTTATTCGTTCATATCCACATTGTATCGATATCGCAGCACGAATCGAACAAACTGATGATGTAGCTTCTTTGCAAGGCCTATATGATTGTGGCGATCACCTTCATTTTTCACCGGATGGAGCTGTTGTAATTGGGACCGCCGTATTCAATGTGCTGAAGCCGTTAATCGACTCAGCTATCAAAATGGAAATATGATTGTTTATTATCGGCTAATCCAGTAGAATTAGAAATATCGAGTCGTTACTGGAAAGGATCGATTACAATATGGCTGGAGCAAAGTTTTATCCTATATATATGAAATTAAAAGAACGTATTAAAAATGGTGAGTATGAGGAAATGCTGCCGACGGAGAGCGTATTGACGCAAGAATTCAACACAAGTCGCAACACGATTCGTCGCGCGATTCTGATGCTAAAAGAAGAAGGCCTGGTCTACAGTGTCAAGGGCCGTGGAGTCCTTATTTTAGAAACTATTGCTGATGATCGCTGGGACTTTGATGCTGGCGGATTTAATGGTTTAGAAGCGATCGAACAGGCGAATCAAATGGAAACAGAGACAAAAGTCTTGTGCTTAAAAAAAATCATCATAGATGAAAAATTACAGGGGAAGGTCCCCTTTACTACAGGTGAGATCTTGTATCAAGTTGAAAGACTCAGAATCTTAAATGGTGATCCTTTGATGCTAGATATCAGCTATTTTCGTTTTGACCAAGTCCCTATTCTGACTAAATCTATCGCGGAAAAGTCAATCTATCAATACTTAAAGGATCAAGATGTCCATATCGCCGCAGCAAAGCGTCGTTTTTTAGTGACGAAAGCTGATGAGAAAGATATGGAGTATCTAGATCTTGGAACGAACAATTGTGTAGGTGTCATGGAGAATCTTGTTTTTAATGACATGGGGAGGCTCTTTGAATATACTCAAAGCCGGTTCGTTCCAGATCGATTTAGTTTAACTTATTTCGCACAAAATGCGGATTTGTGAAAATAGTGTTAGTCATAAAAAATGAGTCTTGTAATGCACGTGGGCGTATAGCAAAGTTCAGTTTGAATTTTGCTGTACGTTTTTTCTGTTCTCTTGTTGTTTAGTCTTGACCCTGCAAACCAAGCAAAAAGGATCTCTTTGAAAAATCTAACAAACGATGTGAAGCAATTAATAAAATGGTGCATTTTAGGTTGCTAGCTGTATAATCAATCGGCTAATCCAATCATTTCTAACAAATAAAAGGTTTTTCTAATGAAAAAGGTGTTTGAAGTTTATTATTTCTAGTTCCAGAATAATTATACAATCATGATATAATCAATATTAGCATTAAAATTTTAGTAACTGTGTCCAAAATTATTTTAGAAAAAATAGAATCAATATGACCATCTCGGTCAGAACTTTAGAAGGCATTAAAGCGTCTATTTTACCTTACCTAATATAATGGTTACGAAGAGGATAATTGAAAAAAGATCGTAATGGATCCGGGCTTCATCTTAAGAACGACATATTAAATTTATTAAAAAAATTGATTTGTATGTAGAATAATGAGTGTCTATCTTCATAGGAAGCTCGTTTTTATTTTATTGCATCGCTTTAATTGTTGTTCTGGCCTATATCTGCTATGTTTTTAGTAGAGAGATGTTGGTGCTTGTGGAGGTGTTCAAGTTGTATCGAAAATGGGTTGCTGGCGGTCTAATTGTTTTAGGTCTTTTATATTCTTCTCCTGGGTCTGTGGCGGCATCGGAGTATGGACTGACGGATGCGCAGCAGAAAAAGATTGTGGAGCCTTATGACCGATTTTATCATGCAGCGTTTGCTGATAAAGCGGCTGTCGAGGATTTTGGGATGTATAAGATTCCGGGATTGTATGAAGCAGCAACGCTTAGTCTGGCAACAGGTAAAATAGCGGAGAGTCAAACCATGACGCCGCAGGGCATTGCTTTGACGGACAAATATGTATTGATCTCAGCCTATAGTCATGATCATCAGAACCATTCGGTAATCTATATGTTGGATCGGCAAACGCACCGCTATTTAAAAACAGTGGTTTTACCTGGGCATCCGCATCTTGGCGGAATCGCCTATGATCCGAAGCATCAGCGTGTCTGGGTGACGACGGATGGACTGTACGCCGGCTTGGCGTCGATTGATTTAAAAGTGATGGAAGACTATCAGTTGGAAGATCAGCGAGTAGTAGCTTATCATCAGCAGATTTCTTTGAATAATATCGCCCGCGCTTCTGCCTTGACTTATACTTCAGGTGTATTAGTGGTAGGTTATTTCACTTTAGATGAATATGGGCGTATGAGTACTTACCGTTTGAATGATCAAGGGGAGTTGACGACGACCTCACAGGAAAAGGTCTCTAGCTTTGATGCTGGTCAGCCAAACAAGGCAACACAGATGCCCGTAGCACCACCGCAATTTGCCCGCTCCATTGGTGCTTGGAAAACGTTGGCGATGGTTCAAGGGATTGCCTTTTATAAAGATTATCTGTTGATGTCCCAATCTTGGGGCCCAGAACGTTCTGGAAAGATTTACTTTTTTAACTTAGATAAAGTTGATCGCTATTTCTCGATTAAGGATGCGGAATTCAAGGTTGATACGCCGCCCTATATCGAACAAATAACCGTTAGTGACGATCAGCTCTTTACCCTTTTTGAAGGGGCCGCATTTCCTTATCGAAGAAGAAATCCCGTCTTAGTGGATCATGCGATCCAATTAAGAATTGATGATTTATTGGAAAAGACGGATGAATAATTGTGAAAAAAAGCAGCCGGTTGCCTGGCTGCTTTTCAATCGTAGGAAAGTTCGATACAATAATAAAAAAAAGACAGTTGGAGAAGACAAAATGAAAAAAATTACCATCAAAGAAGTCGCTGAAGAAGCGGGTGTTTCTAAAACAACTATTTCGCGTTTTCTGAATAACAATTACGGAAATATGTCGAAGGAAACGAAGGCTCGGATTGCTGACGTGATTGAGCGCTTGGGCTACCGGCCAAGTAAGCAGGCGCAAGCGTTAAAATCTAAGCACAGCTATCTGATCGGTGTGGTGGTAGCCGATATTTCAAATATGTACTCTTCGTTGCTTTTAAAAGGGATTGGATCGGTACTGGAAAAAAGCGGCTATCAAATGATTATTATGGATGCGGCGAATTCAGTTAGTCTTGAAAAAGAATTGTTGCAAAAACTGATTGATCAAAGTGTGGAAGGGATTATTTTACAGCCGTCATCTCGGCAATCGAGTAATTATGAATTTATCGCCGAACACAATATCCCATTGCTTTTAGTGGATCGGCAAACAGAGCCTGAACGCTGGACATCAGTGATCACCAATAATATCGCTGCCACCAAAGAAGTGATCGAAAAAGCCTTGGAAAAAGGGTATGAACATGTTTTTGTCGTTAGTGAGCCGGTCAAGGATGTCAGTACTCGGGAAGATCGCTATCGAACGGTGCAGGAGACGGTCCTTAAATCGCAAAAACAGTGTCACTTAATCGAAGTCAGCGATGAAGATGAGATGACTGGAAAAATCGAAGAAATCTTGCAGCAGCCAAACAAGAAATTATTGTTTGCTTCTAACGGACGGGTGTTAATGGAGAGTTTGACGATTTTGATTCATAAAAATATCTCCATTCCAGCAGAAATTGGAATCACCGGTTTTGATGATTGGAATTTGACGGAGTTAGTGGGTCCGGGGATCACCAGCGTGGAGCAGCCATCGAGAAAAATTGGAAAAAGAGCGGCAACGCATTTGCTGGAGTTGTTGAAGGACAAACAACCGGTGGGGGAAATTATCGTGCCATCTGCAATTCGTTGGCGTAAATCGGTGTAAATATTCGTTATTTTTAAAATAAATTTTATAGAGTAGTGTCGTTTGGAAACCGATTTCTAAATGATGCTGCTCTTTTTTGTAATTAAAGAAATGTTTTTTAATCATGAAACCGTTGACATTTTTTGTTAACCGGTTTACTATACATCTATAGAAACCGGTTAACAAATTGAGAGGATGGGTTTTATGAAAGACAATCGTTTAGTGCTTAATTTTTTAGTTTTTGCTGAAAAAGTGGAAAATGGTGCATTGCAAAGTGAATTATTACCCGAAATTGCTGAGTTAGGTTTTCAATCTGTTGAAATACGTCGTGAATATTTTAAGGATCTTGAAAAAGAGATGCCTGTTATCAAAGCAGAGGCTGAACGTTTGAAGCTTGAATTGTTTTATAGTGTTCCAGATGAAGTTTATGTAGATGGAAAGATTAATCCAAAATTGAAAAACTATTTAGCAGAAGCTCAACAAATGGGTGTAAAACATATCAAATGGAACATCGGTGCATTTGAAGGGGATTTACATGAGGATGAATTGAAAACGCTTATCGAAAGCGGTGTGGCAATTACAATTGAAAATGATCAAACCCAAACATCAGGAACGATCGCTGCTATTCAAACGTATATGAAAGCGATTAAAGCCGCGGATTTAGCCATCGGTTATGTTTATGACTTAGGAAACTGGCGCTTCGTTGGTGAAGACGAAATGAAAGCCGCTGAAGCATTGACAGACTATGTTCAATATATCCATATGAAGGATGTTGGCTATGAAAATGATCAGCCAAAAGCCGCTGGACTTGATCATGGCGAAATCGATTGGCGTAAGGTTTTGACGATCTTACCGAAGAATCGTCCAATCGCGATTGAATATCCAACAACCTCAAATGCAGAAATTCTTGAAGCGAAGAAACTTTTAGAAGAAGCGATTGATTAGACAGTCGCTGATAAAAGACTAGGAGGAACGGTAATGACAGAGCAACATACTAAGATTGACGCTGAAAAATTTGCTTACCATTTTATGGAAACGATTAATCGTCCTGAGATCGACACAGAGAATATGGAAGGTGCGGCAAAAGAAGCATTAGCCGCCTATCTGACAGCGTATTATATGATTCAAAAATTTAATCACTTAGAAAATGACTTCTTTATAGAAGATCATAAGAAACCAGCATCAAACTACCAACGCATTTTAAGTGAACTAAATAAATATTAGGAGGCGCTACTTATGGGGGGCGCAATAACAGGCATTTTATTAGCAGTAACCTTTATTATTTTCGTTATCTATGCCATGAAGGGTGGTAATTTAACGGTTGGATTCTTCGTTATGGCTGTCTTATGGACAGCGATTGGATTGGTGCCTTTCAACACAGCGGTTAAAGAAATTTTTACTGAACCAGTTTTAAATTATGGGAAAACAGCCGCCTATATTATTTTTGGTTCTTGGTTTGGTCGAGTATTAGTCGATACTGGGATCGCCGGGAGTATTAGCCGCAGAACAGAAAAGGTCGGTAAGAAAAGTCCGGTCTTGGCAACGATCTTGATTGCTTTTGTAATCGCTCTAATTTTTACTAGCTCATATGGGGTTGGTTCGGCGATTGCGGTTGGTGTCATTCTTTTTCCAATCATGTTTTCGATTGGTGTACCTAGAAACATTGCGGTGTCAGTCTTTACAATCGCGATCGGGGCTGCAATGTACGTGAACAATGTTCTTTTTGTTCAATTCCAGGTTTTCTTCCCGAAAGTCGCTTGGGGTCCGCATTACCAACGCTTTGGCTTTGTTGCGATGGGCATTCAAATGGTGATTTTAGTCATCTTTATCTTATTCAATGCTAAGAAAATTCGTAATGGTACGCCTGAGATTATTGAAAGTGACTCTGAGACAGAAATCGTGGAAGTTCCTATGTGGACGTATATTTTACCCGTAATGCCGGTGGCTTTGAGTATTTTTGCTAAGTGGGATGCTGTTCCTGCGTTGTTACTTTCAACCATCATCGCGTTTGCAGCAACTGGCAATATGAAGAAATATTCAAGATTTGTCACTATGATGAATGAAACAGCGAAACATGCGATTAGTGATATTGCTGGCTTGCTGATTATGTTGTTCGTCTTAACGATGTTTCAATCAGCCGCTGTTCATGCAATGTCAGGCTTTACTAGTGTCTTCCAACAAGTAATTCCAGATAATAAATTAGCGTTGATCATTATTGTAGCGATTGTTGCACCGCTCTCTTATTTCCGTGGACCATTGATGCTTTATGGCGCGGGTGCCGCAACGGCCGCGATTCTAGTCGGCACAGGCATGTTCGATCAATACTTCTTATATGGCTTATTAGTAGTACCATCTATGATGGGCGTTTCAGCTTGTATCACACAATCATGGAATTTATGGTCAGTTCAATACGCCGGCCTAGATACGAAAACATTTCTACTTACCGGCCTACCATGGGCTTGGGGAGCAACAGTCTTGAACTTAATTGCAGCATATATTTTACTATAAAAGAAAAGAGGAAATTAAGATGAGTGAATTTTTAACGATTGGT
Source organism: Enterococcus devriesei (assembly GCF_001885905.1). GTDB lineage: Bacteria > Bacillota > Bacilli > Lactobacillales > Enterococcaceae > Enterococcus_A > Enterococcus_A devriesei. The sequence continues at coordinate 96,342 of NZ_JXKM01000002.1, forward strand.
GAACCGATTGCATTATTTGGATCAGAGGAAGTTGATAAATCATTGAAGGACGCACTTCATTTTCAAAAATTTTTAGCAGGAGCAGAAGTCAATGTCGCTGTCGGTGTCTCTCGCTTAGGTCATAGCAGTGAATATATTACGCAAGTCGGAAAAGATCCATTTGGCGAATTTATTATTGACCGCCTGCACGAAAATAAAATCGGCACTGATTATATTTCGGAAACATCAGATTTTTGGACAGCTTTCCAATTAAAGGATAGAGTAAGTGAGGGCGATCCAAGCATTTTCTATTTCCGTAAAGGTTCGGCTGCCGCTCATTTTGAAAAGGAAGTTTTAGACAAAATTGATTTTTCTGATGTGAAAATGGCGCATCTATCCGGGATTTTCCCAGCAATCTCGAAAGAAGCACAGACAGCTTTCCGTTATTTGATCCAATTATTGGAAGAACACAAGATTCGTACAACTTTTGATCCAAATCTACGCCCCCAATTATGGGACAGCGAAGCTGAGATGGTAGAAACAATTAACGACCTTGCCTCTCATGCAGAAATCGTTTTGCCAGGGATCAATGAAGGTGAAATTTTGATGGGTAGTCGCGAACCAGAAGCAATCGCTGATTTCTATTTGAACAATGGCGAAGCGACACAAACAGTCATTGTTAAACTTGGAACAGAAGGGGCTTATGTGAAGCAAAAAGATGGCACGAGCTTTACCGTTCCTGGTTTTAAAGTCGCAAAAGTAGTTGATACCGTGGGTGCAGGGGATGGATTTGCAGTCGGATTAGTGACCGCCTTAATTGAAGGCAAAGATTTGAAAGACGCGGTAATCCGTGCGAATGCGATTGGTGCAATGGCCGTACAATCACCTGGCGATAACGATGGCTATCCAACACCAACAGAACTTGAAGCATTTTTAAAAAATCAGAAGGTGAAATAATGAAGTTACAAACAGCGATCGATCGGGTATCATTAGAAGATGCTGCCCGATTGGCGAAACAATTAGATGGTAAAACCGATATCTTAGAAATGGGTACTTCATTAGTGAAAGATTACGGGAATGAAGCCATTCGCAGACTGCGAGGAGAATTATCACAAACCAGTTTATTAGTCGATAGTAAAACGATCGATGAAGGCGCCTATGAATTTAATCAAGCCTTTCATCATGGCGGAGATATCGTCACGGTCATGGGGGCGGCCTCGCATGCCACCCTTCAAGCTTGCTATGAAGTAGCACAAAAAGAAAACAAGACCATGATGATCGACCTGTTAGAAGTCAGTGATGAAAAGATTGCCGCTATTAGTAATTTTCCTGAAGCAATCTATGCACTGCATCATTCGATTGATCGTGAAGACAAGCTGGATGCTGTCGGCAGCGTGGCAGATTTTCATCAGAAATTTCCAACGATTAAACGGTTAGCGGTCGCTGGTGGGATCGATTTACCACAAGTTCAAAAATTAGCCGCGCAGGACTTACTTAAAGTGGTGATCGTTGGTTCAAAAATCGCTAAAGCAGCCGATCCCGTGGCAGCAGTAAAAGAGTTTATGGAGGCTATTCACAATGGAAACAATTAAAACGATTATGGCAGAAATCAATCAAGTCATGGACTTGGTGGATGAAAAGCAATTGGATCAAGCATTGCCATTATTTCAAAAAAATAAACGGATTTTCGTGATCGGCGCAGGCCGCAGCGGTTTTCAGGCAAAAGGTTTTGCAATGCGTTTGATGCATATTGGCTATACGGATTATGTGATGGGGGAAACGATCACACCATCGATTCAAAAAGGCGATACGTGGGTAGCAATCTCAGGTTCCGGTACAACCAAAGGAATCGTGAATGATACAGAAGCCGCTAAAAAATTGGGATTGGATATCGTCGCATTAACGAGTGATCCAGAATCTCCTTTGGCGCAATTGGCTGATCAAGTAATCGTCGTTCCCGGTGCAACGAAAACCGGTGCAGGCATCAAATCAGTTCAGTTATTATCAACGCTGTTCGATCAAACCGTGCATATCACTCTTGACGCTTTAACATTAAAACTAGCGAAACGTGATCAAACCTCTAACGAAGAGGCACTACATGAACACGTGAATGTAGAGTAGGCGATCAAAATGAAGAAAAGCCAAATTCTTGCTCGGTTAGAAGCAGCTGGCGTGGTAGCGGTTGTGCGAGAAAACAATACTGCGAGCGCCCTGGAAGCTGCCAAAGCGGTAGTTGCAGGGGGCATTCATGGCCTCGAAGTGACTTTTTCGGTTCCAAATGCCGATCAAGTGATTGCCAAGTTAAAGGAAATCTATCAAGCTGACCAAGCTGTAGTAGTTGGAGCGGGGACCGTTTTAGATGCCGTGACCGCTCGGTTGGCGATTATGGCTGGAGCGGAATTTGTCGTCAGCCCTAGTTTTGATCAAGCAACGGCCGAACTATGCAACTTATACCAAGTTCCCTATCTTCCCGGCTGTATGACTATCACGGAGATGCAGCGGGCAATGATCAGTGGAGCGGAAGTCGTCAAGCTTTTCCCAGCGAATAATTTTGATCCGCAATTTATTAAGTCCGTTCAAGCACCTTTGCCTCAGATCAATCTGATGCCTACGGGTGGGATCAATTTAGCTAATTTATTGGCTTGGAAGCAAGCGGGTGCTTTAATGGTTGGCGTTGGCGGTAATTTATTTAAGGGAGTCGCCGATCAAGATTACGAAAAAGTCACGGAGACAGCCAGAGAGTACATGGCGAAGTGGCGCGAGGAATAGGAAGAATACTAATACTAGAGACTGTGCCAAAAGTCAAATCTGGCACAGTCTCTATTTAGTTAAAAAAGCTCTGTGACAGATGATTGTCACAGAGCTTTTTGTGGATGAAACCTGTTTCAAATCGTGAAACAGGTTGAGTTGTAAGCGGTAACTATATATTTTTTTGTTTCGTGACCGTATACTAAACACATCATAAAAGAAGGAGAGAAGAAAGATGAAAGCGAAAATCATGGATAGCATGCAAAAATTTTCAAAAGCGATGTTTGTTCCCGTTTTGATCTTGCCGATCGCCGGGATTTTGATTGCGATTGGAAATGTCTTTACGAACCCGCGACTGATTGAAATGTTTGGCTTTTTAGATAATCCAATCACGATGGGTTTTGGAAGCATTTTATCAGCAGCTTTGTTGCCGGTTTTAACCAACCTCGGAGTGATTTTCTGTGTGGGAATTGCCTTAGGACTTGCGAATAAGAAAAAAGCTGAGGCTGCGTTTACGGCATTATTAGGCTATTTAGTTTTCTTATATGCAATGAATAAATTTATGGAGCTAAGAGGAATGCTAGTTGCTCCGGATCAATTACAAGGCTCTGGTCAAGCACTGGTTTTAGGCGTTCAAGTCCTTGACATGGGTGTTTTTCTCGGGATTATTTTAGGATTAGTAGTTGCGTTGATCCACAATCGGTTTATCGATACGACGTTTAACAATGCCTTCCAAGTTTACGGCGGCGCAAGATTTGTCTTTATTGTTTTGATTCCTGTATTAGTATTGGCAGCAATTATTTTATCGTTTGTTTGGCCAGTCGTTCAGCAAGGGATCGATGGGTTAGGCGGCGTGATTCAAAAGACCGGCAATTTCGGGATTTTCTTATACGGTTCACTAGAGCGTCTGCTGATCCCAACTGGCTTGCACCATTTGATTTATACACCGTTTTTATACACTTCTCTTGGTGGTGTGGCAGAGGTTGGTGGTCAAGTATTTGAAGGCGCGCGGAATATCTACTTTGCTGAAATCGCTGATCCTGCAGTCCGCGTTTTATCTCAGAGTGTCATTTGGGACGCGCGAGGGATCTCCAAAATGTTTGGTTTAATTGGTGCTTGCTTGGCAATGTATCAGACCGCTAAACCAGAGAATAAGTTCAAGGTTAAAGCAATCTTGATTCCAGCAGTAGTCACTTCATTTGTTGCGGGAGTTACAGAACCGATCGAATTTTCGTTTATGTTCGTGGCACCGGCACTATTCGTGATCCATTCCGCATTAAGCGGTCTCAGCATGGTAGCGTTAAATATTTTTGGGTCACGAGCAATTGGCCCCAATGGTTTTATCGATTTCCTACTGTACAATATCCCGTTAGGAACAGAGAAAACTCGTTGGCCGATCTATTTATTAGTAGGAGTCGCTTTCTTCTTTATTTATTATTTCGTGTTCCGATTCTTAATCGTCAAATTCAACTTTAAGACAGTCGGAAGAGAAGATGAAGATCAAGAAACGAAGCTGTATTCTAAAAAGGAATACAACGATAAAAAAGCTCAAGCTCCTGCAGATGGCGTAATGGCAACGAATGCTTCGGATGATCAAGTTTCAGGCGCGATCGTGGAAGGCTTAGGCGGAGCAGAAAATATTAAAACAATTGATAATTGTTATACTCGTTTACGCCTGAAATTGGCCGACCCAGCGTTAGTCAACGAAGGATTATTAAAAAATCAAACGCAAGCCAAAGGTGTCATTAGTAATGGGGAGAATGTCCATGTGGTCTATGGCTTGACCGTTCCCCAAGTACGAGAACGATTAGAAAAATATTTAGGCAGAGATAGTGGAGGAGACGAATAGTTATGAAGAAATTTTCAGTAGTAATTGCCGGTGGTGGTAGTACCTTTACCCCTGGTATTGTAATGATGATGTTAGACAACTTGGAGCGTTTTCCTTTAAAAACATTGAAATTATACGACAATGATGGAGATCGTCAGGGAATACTAGGTGAAGCATTAGAAATTTTACTCAAAGAACAAGCACCCGATATTGAGTTTCTATATACGACAGATCCAGAAACAGCTTTTAGTGAGGTTGATTTTTGTATGGCCCATATTCGTGTCGGCAAGTATGCGATGCGTGAAAAAGACGAGAAGGTTCCACTTCGTCACGGGGTCTTCGGACAAGAAACTTGCGGACCTGGTGGGATCGCCTATGGGATGCGCAGTATCACAGGAATGCTAGAGATTATCGATTATATGGAAAAATACTCGCCAGACTGCTGGATGCTGAATTATTCCAACCCAGCAGCAATCGTAGCAGAAGCTTGTCGTGTTTTACGTCCAGACTCAAAGGTCTTGAATATTTGTGATATGCCTGTCGGAACGTTGCGGCGAATGTCGCAAATCGTTGGAAAAAAACCGGAAGAATTGGAAGTTCGCTATTTCGGTTTGAATCACTTTGGCTGGTGGACTAGTGTCAAGGATCGTGAAGGGCATGAATACATTGAGCAAATTCGCGATTATGTCTCTGAACATGGCTATTTAACGCAAATCGAAGTTGATACGCAACATACTGATCCAAGCTGGCAAGAAACCCATAAAAAGGCGAAAGATATTTTAGCGGTAACGCCTGAATATCTACCGAATACGTATTTAAAATATTATTTATACCCAGACTATGTGTTTGAACATATGAAAGATCATCCCGAGTTTACCCGGGCAAATGAAGTCATGGAAGGGCGCGAAAAACACGTTTTCGATCATGCTCGTCAAATCATTGAGAATGGTTCAGCAGAAGGAATCGCATTTGATATCGACGCTCATGCGACCTTTATCGTAGATCTAGCTCGGGCAATTGCTTTTAATACCCATGAACGGATGGTCATGATCGTAGAAAACAACGGAGCAATTGCCAATTTTCCTGATGATGCGATGGTAGAGGTACCATGTATTGTAGGAACAGACGGTCCGGAAGCATTGGCACAAGGACAAATTCCAGCGTTCCAACAAGCGTTGATGTTCCAACAAGTCACAGTGGAAAAATTAGTGGTCGAAGCTTATGTAGAAAACAGCTATCAAAAAATGTGGCAAGCATTGACTTTATCTAAAACGGTACCTAGCGCACAAGTGGCGAAAGAATTATTAGACGACTTGATTAGCGAAAACGGCGACGCTTGGCCGGAATTACATTAATAAAATGGGTTGCAGCACAGTGGATGAAATAAGCTGATGCTGCAATCTCTTTTTCTAAAGACAGTAGGAGGAATCAGATGGAAATTGCAATGGTTGGCTTAGGTAAAATGGGAATGGGAATCGCGGAAAATTTATTGAGTCATCAACATCAAGTCCGCGGATTTGATGTTGACCTCAAGCTTGCGGAAAAATTAACTGATTTGGGCGGGACCTTTTATTCTGACCTGACAGAGTTGTTGGCAGCGGGTTCTCAGCAAAAGATTGTATGGCTGATGCTGCCAGCTGGAAAATTAACCAATGATATGGTAAGACAAATTGTCCAACAGCTTCATGAAAAGGATATCGTAATCGATGCCGGAAATTCACATTATCAAGATAGTGTAGCGAATTATTCTTTCTGCCAAGCACGCGGCATCGATTTTATTGATGTTGGAACTTCTGGCGGGGTCGCTGGAGCAAGAGCAGGAGCTTGTATGATGATTGGCGGATCACCTCAAGTCTTTGATCAGCTGCAGTCGTTATTTTCAGATATCTGTGTAGATAAAGGTTATATGTACTGTGGTGAAGCTGGCAGTGGCCATTATTTGAAGATGGTTCACAATGGAATTGAATATGGGATGATGCAAGCTATTGCTGAGGGCTTTAATTTACTACATCACAGCCCGTACGATTATGAAATGGCTGAGGTCGCGCAGGTATTCAATCATGGATCGGTCATCCGTTCATGGCTGATGGAATTAATGGGAAATTTATATCAAGAAGATTTGGATCTAACAGAGATTGCCGGAGTCATTCCTTCATCAGGAGAAGGAAAATGGACAGTAGAGGAAGCCTTACGGTTAAAAGTGAATCTGCCAGTCATTACTCAATCACTTATGACGCGCTTTGCTTCGGAGGATTGTGATAAGATAAGTGAGAAACTTGTCGCATTATTGCGCAATCAGTTTGGCGGACACGCCTTTGTAAAGGATGAATGAGCTTGTCAGTATTTTTAGGAATCGATGTTGGAACTACCGCAATTAAATTAGGAGTCATCGAAGAAAATCAGCTGCTTTATACGAATGACCACCCAATAGAAACGTCTGGTGATGAAATCGTCAAATACCAAGACGCAAACCAGATACTTACCGTTTTACAGGAGGGGCTCATGACGATCCCCCTTGAATTACGGCGGCGAATCACGAAACTTGGTATTAGTACGGCGATGCATAGTCTGATGCCGGAGGACGACAGTGGACAAATTTTTATTTGGTCGGATCTTCAAGCAGCAGGAGTAATCGAGCAATTTAAGCAAGTAAAAAAAGCAACCGCCAAGCATTTTTATCAGCTGACGGGAACGCCGATCCATGCCATGTCGCCCTTTGCGAAATTGTTGTATTTTCAACAAGCTGAAAAATACCCGGCAGGGCTCCATTGGTCTGGCTTAAAGGAAGTCTTAATGAAGTACTTTACCGGTGAAACCGTGCTCGACTATAGCACGGCTTCCGCTACCGGACTGTTTGATTTAAGGAAAAAACAATGGAGTCATGAAATTTTGACTTATTTGGGGATGCATGAAGAGCAATTAGCCCGTTTGGTAGACACGAATCAGACTTTTGCGCTACTGCCAAGTGTCGCAGAATTATTCGGCTTTTCTTCGGAGCTACAGGTGGTCATTGGGGCGAGTGATGGAACGTTAGCGGCCTATGCTAGTTATTATGCCACCGGGCGCAGAGCCAGCTTGACTATCGGTACGAGTGGAGCTGTTCGACAAATTACTACGGACAATCAGTTAGACGCCGACAAGCAAAATTTCTGTTATTACTTAAACGGCGAGCTGAAGGTTAGTGGAGCACCTTCAAATAATGGTGGGATTATCCTTGCTTGGGCAGCTCAGCAACTGGCCGTAGATCCACTTGATTTTTATGCGTCAGTCCCCAACTTGTTGATGGAAACCAAAATAGGAAGCAATGGTCTGCGCTTTTGGCCTTATCTGAATGGGGAACGAGCACCTTATTGGGACAACGAGATCAAAGGCGGCTTTTATGATTTGACCTTGCAACATACCAGAAGTGACCTTTTACGAAGTGTGATTGAAGGCGTACTTCTAAACATTCGCCGCTTAGTCCAATTAGTCGCTAAAAATGAAGACTTGTCAGTCAGCGGCGGATTTTTCCAAACACCGGCGTTGGCTCAACTAGCGGCAACTGTTTTTGGCACCGTTTGTTATTATGCGCCAGAAAATGAGCCGATCTTTGGCTTGTATTATTTGTTGGAACAACCGGAACTAGTGAAGAAAGAACAGCAGCAAGTCTTTTTCCCTGATTCCCTGCAACAAGCAGCGTACCAACATTTAGCGGAGCATTATTTTGATTGAGTTTTTTGCGTAAATTCTTGAACAATATACTCCATTAGCAGTAATAGTTTCCCAAAAAAGCTATTATAAGTAACATTTTGACTATCGACCGGACGTTCATCGGTGACTTCAAAAATAATGCTGGCGGCTTCAGTCGCTCGCGATTGGCTGTTGCCGGTGAACAAGATAGTTGGAATTTGGCGTTCTTTAGAAAACTGCATCTTTTCAATCACCTTTTGAGTTTCGCCGGATTTTGAAATGACGATCAACATACTGATATTATCAGCGTTATTATTAATGATGCCAGCTGAATCAGCAGCATTTACAAAGAGGGTTTTGATCCCATTCACCAATAATTTTTTGTAAAGGTATTCAGCGATGATACTGGAAAAACCAGTAGCGTAAATCGTGATAAATTTTTCCTGATTGTCTTGATAGATATTTTTCATAGTATGGATAGACGGCGCTATTTTTTCTGTAGGAATCGAAATATCCACCGTGGCTTCTACCAATTGATTTTGCGGCTGGTATTGATTTTTGAGGAAATAAAACAACTCTAAATAACCAGAAAAATCTAATTTTTGTGCCAATCGCACGATGGTTGCTGGAGACGTATAGAGTGTTCCGGCAATTTTTCTTAAAGAAACACCTTCCAGTTCATTAATATGTGTGACTAAATAAGTTAAGATCGTCTGATCATTATCAGAGATTTGTTTTCCCTTAGTTACTAATTCTAAATCCATTTGTACACCTCATATAAAAATAATAAAGCCCTTTCCTATGTATTATACACTAAGAATGGTTAAAGAAAGGTTCTCCCTTTTCACTAAGTAAAATGTAACTCATCTTGCACAAATAGAAAGGAGAAAGAATATGTTTGGTCTATTTAATAAAAAAGTTGAACTTCATGCGCCCGTCTCTGGAAATGTTATTGAAATAACAGAGGTTAATGATCCTGTCTTTAGTCAGAAGATGATGGGGGACGGTTTCGCGGTCAAACCAACAGCCGGACAAATCAACTCACCTATCAATGGTCGGGTAAAATCCATCTTTCCTACGTTACATGCGGTAGCTCTTGAAACCGATGATGGACAAGAAATGCTACTTCATATTGGTATTGATACCGTTGAACTAAATGGTGAAGGGTTTCAGTCTAATCTAATAGAAGGACAAAAGATCAAAATTGGTGATCCTTTAGTCCAGGTTGATTTAGCCGTCCTTGCAGAAAAAGGAAAAGACAATGTCATCATTATTGTTTTACCAGAATTGAAGGACAAGCAGGTAATCGTTCAAACTGGCGAAAAACAAAGCGGCGAAGTCGCGGCCATTTTAAAATAAATCTTTGAGAAACAGCCTTTCAAAACGAAAGGCTGTTTTTGCGAGTCGGACTTTTTATGGTAATCGATCAACCTGTTTAGTCCGATCGTATGCGTCTGAAAATCAACAATTTAAAAAATAAGCAAGATTCTAAAATTTGACTTCATAGTCTAATTAGACTAAGATGGAAAAATAATTGAAATTGAGGTGGAAAATTATGAAATCAATCTTACTGATTGGTCAATCTAATATGGCGGGCCGCGGCTATTTAACCGATGTTCCGCCGATTTATAACGAAAGGATCGAGATGTTGCGTAATGGACGGTGGCAAATGATGGCCGAACCGATTCATTTTGATCGTGAAGTGGCTGGAGTGGGACCGGCGGCATCTTTTGCCAGTGCGTGGACTCAAAAGCACCCCACAGAAAAAATTGGCTTGATTCCTTGTGCGGAAGGTGGGAGTTCCATCGATGAATGGGGAGCTGATCAACCATTGACCCGTCATGCACTGACAGAAGCCAAGTTTGCGATGGAATCCAGTGAATTGATTGGAATTTTGTGGCATCAAGGGGAAAATGATAGTTTAAATGGGCGCTACAAAGCCTACGAAGAAAAACTAACACGGGTTTTTGAACACTTTCGCAAGGAGCTGGCTTTGCCTGAGTTGCCAATCATTGTTGGCCAGCTGCCTGATTTTCTTGGGAAGCAAGGTTTTGGTCTAAGTGCAACGGAATTTAAGGAAATTAATCAAGAGATGGCTAAAGTGGTGGCTAAGCTGGACCATTGTTATCTAGTCAGCGCTGAGAAGCTGACAGCGAATCCGGATGGCATCCACATTAACGCAAAGTCACAACGACAATTCGGCCTTCGTTATTATGAAGCTTTTGCTAATCAGAACAATGTGCTTAGTCCTTTGTCCGATGAAGATGAACGTTTGGCTGAGATTTATGGGCGGGAAACGACGAAAAATGAAAAGATTTATTTGTTGAGCCGTGATTTTGCATTAGGAAAGATCGATTTTCAGCAATTTATGGAACGCTTTGGAGCAGTTCAATGATTCCATTACTTATTTTAGGTCTGTTGAAGGAGCAGCCAGCTTCTTATGGCTACGAATTATTAGCGAAGATGGAAGCCAATTATTTTAAGTATTTTGTTCGGTTTACCAAGGGGTCATTTTACTATAATATCCAACAGCTTGAAGCTAAAGGACTGATCGAGCGTGTTTTCTCGGAGCCTCAGAAAGAGGGAAAAGAAAAAAATCGTTATACGTTGACTGCCACCGGGGAAAAAGAATTTAAGCGCCTATTTCTTCGTTATGGTGAAAAAAATGAGCCTATCACTTTCCCATTTTATACGCCGTTATTATTTGAGGATCAAGTGGCGCCAGAACAAATGGTCCAGCTGTTAGAAGGACAGATAGCCCAGACACAAGAAAAAATACGTTTGATTGAAGCCGCGCTGGCAAATCCCGCAGAGCAACTGCGACCTAATTTTCTCAAAATGATGGAGAATTCTAGGCAGCATCACCAAGTTAATTTGGCGTGGTTTCAAGAGCAATTAGCCGAATACAAATAACCGATGCGGAAAAGTCACTAGGATTCTAGCGACTTTTCCGCATCGGCTTTTAGTTTTTCTTATTCATCTTCAGTCTTTTTTTGTTCTATCAGTTCTTGTAGCAGTTCGATTTGGACTTGTTGCAACTCGACTAAGTGTTGCCATTTAGTCGCCATTAAATAGTCGATTTTTTCGTGGAGCAAGTGGATCTCAACTTCAGATTTGACATTGACTTCATAATCATTATCCGCTTCTACCCGGTCCCGATCGGCTTGGCGATTTTGGCTCATTAAAATGATCGGTGCTTGGATTGCGGCTAAGCAGGAGAGGGCCAGATTCAATAAAATAAAAGGATATTTGTCAAATGGATCGAAAAATAGCGGCAATGTATTCAAGACGATCCAAGCAAAAAGTGTTAACAAAAAGATAATGATAAAGGTCCAACTGCCGCCAAACTTTGCGATGCCATCGGCGACTTTTTGACCAAAGGTTTCTTTGGTTTTTAACGCATCATTGACATTTTTGATTTGAACTTGCTCATTACGGATTTTATGCTTCAACTCGTGATCAAATTGCTTTGATGTCGATATTTCTTTTTGAATCTGCTGATTAAGGTATTGAAATCGAAAATTCAATAAACGGTTATAGGAAATTGTGTCTGCCGCCGTCAACTCTTTATCTGTCGTTAAGATGAAATCTCGTAAATTTTCATCTAGTTCTGAAAGTGTAAAGTGTTGCTTGTTTTGCTTATCTGTCATAGGAATCACCCGTTTTTCTTTTAATGATAGCACGGTGATCGATCATTTTCCTAAAACTTGTCTTTGATTATCTATCTGCAGTCTAATAAAAAAAGACGACAGCCTAAGCTATCGCCTGAAAAAATGCTTACCAGGGAATGACGCCATCGCGGTTGAAGAAGCCACCAGTTGGTCCGTTTTCATCAATCGTCGCTAATTTGACGATGGCATCGGAGCCTTGCTCCACTGTTTGCATACCGTTGCTGAAATTTTCTCCGGTCTTGGTTGGTCCGGGATCAACCGCATTGATCTTCATATTTGGCAGACTTTTCGCATATTGAACAGTCAGCATCGAAACCGCGGCTTTTGATGAGCTGTAGGCCAAAGCATTGACTTTTGATTCGATCTTATCTGGGTTCAACACTTGACCGAATGAACCAAGGCCACTGCTGACGTTGACGATTACTGGGAATTCTGACTGTTCTAACAGCGGTAGAAAAGCATGAGTCACGGAGACCAAGCCGAAAACATTTGTGTCATAAACGTTGCGCATGATCGCCGCGTCGATCTCTGCTGGCTGGCCATAACCGCCTGGAATACCGGCATTATTGATTAGAATGTCGATCCGGCCTTCCTGTTTTTTGATCGTTTCGGCAGCCTGCTCGATTGAGGTTTCATCGGTGACATCCAAGGCAACGTAGGAAACAGCTAATTCCTTTGCCGCTGCGGCTGCTTTTGTTGCTTGGCGAGAGGTGATGTAGACATGATATCCCATTTTTTTCAAACGACTAGCAGCGGTATAGCCTAAACCGGTACTGCCGCCGGTAATTAACACGATTCGTTCTTTCATGATTCATTCCAACTTTCTTAATTAAAATAAAAACTTGTATTTACAACTTTGATTGGAGCATACGCCTGATTTTTTTATTTGTCAATAAAATAGTTGTTTTTAAAAGTATTTTTATTTTTTTTATGCTAATATAATGACAAAGGGGTGGAACCAGTGAAAACAAATGAAGACAATCTCTCCGAAAATATTTATCAAGCTAACTTGGTTCAGCAAGAATTCATCGAGACTCGTTTGAAAAAAATCGGTCTGACATCTCACCAAGCTCGTGCGCTAAATTATATTTCGCGTTATCCCGGTGTAATCCAAAAAAAAATTGCTAATTATTTAGGCAAGCAAGATGCTACCATAACGAACATTTTGAAAACGTTGGAAAAAAAGGACTACATCTACCGTGAGATTCCTAAAAACAATGAGCGTCAGAAAAATTTATTTTTGACCGAAAAGGGCGAGGAATCCATCAAGCAAATTCGCCTGATTTTTCAAGATCTTGAAGCGCAGCTGACGCAGGAGCTTGAAGCGGAGGAACAACTATTACTAAAAAAACTATTGAAGAAAATTCAATAAACTCGATCTGGTGGCCATTCGCTCACCAGATTTTTTTGTTTATATTCAATGACTAAAATAAGAAAAAATGGATTAAAAATCATTAGAAGCAAGGTCAAGCTCCTATTGACTGTTTGTGAAGCGCTAAAAGAAGCTCAAAGTCCGATTGACAAGCCGATTTTTACTCATTTATAGTGCAAGTGTCAGCTTTACTAAGAAGGAGGAGCAAACATGGTAGTCCAGCCCTTTTCAGCCCAGCAATTATTTAAGTTAAAGCGCCAAACGTTAGAAAAACGTTTGACTGATTATTATGGAGAGACCCAAGATACGAAGACATTGCTTAACCTATTGATTGCCCTTCAAATTCGTGATGCGCTGGGAAACGAAGATTTCTCTCAATTTTTACGCCCATTGGTTCGTCAACTTTTTTTAAAGACAACAGCTACACGGGTGCTGCGCCATTATTATTGCCATTTTGAGTCCTATTTTTCTGCAAAAGAATGGCAGACGGTGCTAGCCCGCTTGTTTCCGATAAAAATATATTTAACCAAGCTGATCTCAAAATTTCGTTCCATTTTTCAACCAGAAACTTTGATCGGTTTGACTGATTCATGACCGCTGGATAGAAGTGAATCAAGCAACATTCAACCGTTTATCTCCAGGTAAAAGAGATGGGTTATTTGTTGTGGAGATTTCTATTATTTTCATAAAATAGTTATTTTATGGGTAATCCCATTTGTGAACAAGGGACTTTCTTTTAGTTAATAAGACCATTTGAATAATTACAGTTGTTTTTATTAAATAGATCAAAAGTTGGGTTGCTTTTCTCCAACAGAATTGTTACATTTAATCATAGAAAGCGTTTACAAAATTTAGAAACTTGCGGGAGAGAGCAATCATTGCCACCGAAGGTATAAGCTATGAACATGCTGGTTTCATAGTGAACATCTCAGGTAAAGGGACCGCAAGCGGAAGCAACTCTGGAGAGCAGAAATGCGCCGAAGGAGCAACCTTTGAAAAAGGGGAATCTCTCAGGCTAGTGACAGAGGACAACGGCACAAGGTGTTGTTGTCCTCTTTTTTATGCGATGGGACTTAAATAATTTTTTACAAAATCAGTCGCAAAATATATGTGAATAATTGAACAATAAGGAGGGAACCAATGATTATCGTGACGAATAATCCAATGGTCAAAGAACAGATCAATCAGAAAAAAGCCGTTGATTTCGTGGAAGGCTCTTACGGTGATGTTTTGAGCTATGTCAAGCGGCGAGTGATTGATGAACGGCTGTATTTGTTATCCCATCCATTAAGCGGGAGTATCAAGCCTAATGAGACCTATTATAAAACGATTTTTTTAACAGAGACCAACTCTCAGTCCATCGATCTGGAGAGTTTAGAATATATGGAATCAGCGATAACCGTCTACGAGAAATTTATAAAAAACAAGCAGCGACCTAACTGGTCCTTAGGGGTGTTGCAAGATTTTGCTTTCGTGGAGTTTTATATCGCCCAAAGTACGTTGGACAGGATAGGAGGTGACACGTGTTCGACTACTTGCTATTAAATAGAACTGAGGTGAGTCAATGAAACTCGAGATTGGCAACATTGAAATCAAAGATGTGGTTTTTAGTGAAGATGAAAAAATTGAGCAGGGTCGATTATCAATCAATCCTGCCAAAATCAAAGCAATCGTTTTAGAGGATGATCGATTATCCGACTGTGAGATTGAGATTGCCAAACCCGGCGACAGTCTTCGAATCACACCGGTTAAAGATGTGATTGAACCAAGATGTAAAGTAGATTCTGCTACGGGTATTTTCCCAGGAGTCATCAACAAAGTTGATGTCGTAGGCAGTGGCCGAACCCATGTCTTAAAAGGCTGCGCGGTTATGACGGTGGGAAAAATCGTCGGTTTCCAAGAAGGAATCGTCGATATGCAAGGACCGGGTGCGGAGCTCACGCCTTTTTCACAACTAATCGAAATTTGTTTAGTCTTGAAACCGCAAGCAGGGCTTGATCCCCACCAGTATGAAGAGGCCGCGCGTTTTGCTGGATTAAAAACGGCGGATTATCTTGGGAAGCTAGGTGAAAAAATTGAGCCTGACCAACTTGAAACATTTGAAACACTGCCGTTATTAGAACAGATCCAACAATATCCGGAGCTGCCGAAGGTTGGTTACGTTTATATGTTGCAGACGCAAGGACTGCTCCATGATACGTATGTCTATGGAACGGACGCGAAACACATCGTGCCAACGATCCTTTATCCGACAGAGGTAATGGATGGCGCGATTATCAGCGGCAACTGCGTGTCGGCCTGTGATAAAAATACCACGTATCATCACTTGAATAATCCAGTGATCGCGGATTTGTATCAGCAGCACGGCAAAGAAATCAATTTCTTAGGGGTGATCGTAACCAATGAGACGGTCTATCTAAAGGATAAACATCGTTCTAGTGATTTCGTTGCGAAGCTAAGTGAATATTTAGGGTTAGATGGTGTGATCATTTCTCAGGAAGGGTTTGGCAATCCGGATACAGACTTGATCATGAATTGTAAAAAGGTCGAAGAAAAAGGCATTAAGACAGTCATTGTAACAGATGAGTACGCAGGTAGAGATGGTGCTAGTCAGTCCTTAGCGGATGCCGATAAATTGGCAACGGCCGTAGTGACTGGCGGGAACGCAAATGAAACGATCCAGTTACCGAAAATGGATCGCTTAATCGGACAATTAGATTATGTCGATGTTATCGCAGGCGGCTTTGATGGCAGCTTGAAGGAAGATGGCACGATTGAAGTTGAAATCCAGGCAATTACCGGTGCGACGAATGAATTAGGGTTTAACAAAATGTCTGCTAAAGGCGTTTAATAAGATAAATAGGGAGGAAATACTAATGACTTTAGATTTAAAAAATAAAAAAGTCTTAGTGATCGGCGACCGTGACGGGATTCCCGGACAAGCAATCGAAGCTTGTATCGAGGGAACCGGGTCAGAAGTAATATTCTCATCCACAGAATGTTTCGTCTGAACGGCCGCTGGTGCAATGGACTTGGAAAATCAACGTAGAGTAAATGAAGCAGCGGAAAACTTCGGCCCAGAGAACGTAGTCGTTCTGATTGGCGCGGCTGAAGGAGAAGCAGCAGGGTTAGCTGCCGAAACTGTGACGAACGGAGACCCTACGTATGCCGGTCCATTGACCAATAAACAGCTAGGATTAGCTGTATACCACGCAGTAGAGCCAGAATTTAAAGAAATTGTCGACCCAGATGTTTTTGAAGAGCAAATTGGCATGATGGAAATGGTTTTAGATGTTGATGACATCATTGAAGAAGTTTCGGAAATGAGGAATCAATACGCCAAATATTAATTAAAACAGCGGAACAAACTTTTTTCAGCCTTCGATCAATAGGCTGAAGAGCTCGTTTGTGAAGCTAGACATCAACCAGTAAAGGAGCGTCTTATGACTAAATTTAAAGTTGTTCACTACATCAACCAGTTTTATGCTGGGATTGGTGGTGAAGAAAAGGCGGACATCCAACCATTCTCAAAGGCCGAAGTAGTAGGACCAGGTCTTGCTTTTATGAATTCATTTGGCGAAGAGGCGGAGATCGTCGGCACCGTTGTGTGCGGCGACAGTTTCTTTAACGAGAACTTGGATAGTGCCAAAAAAGATGTACTGGAACGCATCAAACAATTTGAACCAGATATCGTAGTGGCGGGACCAGCCTTTAATGCCGGCAGATATGGCATCGCCTGTGGGGAAGTCGCGCAGGCGGTAATGACGGAGCTTGATATTCCAGCGGTAACGGGGATGTATGAAGAGAATCCCGGCGTTGAAATGTACAAGAAGGCAGCCTATATCACACCGACAAGAAATAGTGCGGCCGGTATGCGTAAAGCGGTGCCGGTAATGGCGCGTCTTACGTTGAAATTGTTGAAAGGCGAAGCCGTTTCACCAGTCGCGGACAATTACTTTGTTCGTTATCGCAAAAATTTTCAGGATGAAAAACGTGGCTCAGAACGAGCAGTTGAGATGCTGATTCGTAAGGTGAAAAACGAGGAATTCGCGACTGAATTTCCGATGCCTGAGTTTGATAATGTGGCACCAGCCGCGGCGATCAAGGATCTAACCAAAACGAAGATCGCGTTGGTGACGTCTGGTGGAATTGTTCCCAAAGGCAATCCAGATCGAATTGAATCTAGTAGCGCGTCGAAGTATGGCATGTATTCCATCGAAAATGTTGATACATTGACAGCAGATTCTTACGAAACGGCTCACGGCGGGTATGACCCTGTTTATGCCAACCAAGATCCAAACCGTGTATTGCCATTAGATATTGTTAGAGCAATGGAAAAAGAAGGCGTAATCGGCAGCCTACACAATTATTTCTATACAACGGTCGGCAATGGGACGGCTGTTGCCAACGCGAAGAAATATGCAGCTGAGATCGCGCAAAAATTATTAGCAGATGGTGTTGAAGCGGTTATTTTGACTTCCACCTGAGGAACCTGTACACGTTGCGGTGCAACGATGGTGAAAGAAATTGAAAAAACAGGTCTGCCTGTGGTTCATATTTGTACAGTAGTTCCAATCTCACAAACAGTCGGCGCGAATCGGATCGTTCCCGCGGTCGCGATTCCTCATCCATTAGGAAATCCAAGTCTGAGCTTGGCCGAAGAACAAAAACTTCGGCGGGGAATCGTTGAAAAAGCCCTAACGGCTATGACGACCGCGGTGGATGAGCAAACTGTATTTGAATAAAGCGGACTGCCTGAGTGGTTTCACTCAGGCGGTTCATTGAGGAAAGGAGCAAAGCAATGTACGATGTGATCATTATTGGTGGCGGACCGGCCGGCTTGACGGCTGCTATTTACAATGCCAGAGCCCGTTTGAAAGTGCTGCTTTTAGAGAAAACGAAGCTAGGAGGGCAGATCGTTTCCACCCACGAAATCGCCAATTTTCCAGGATCGATCAAAACGACAGAAGAAGAAACGTCAGGACCTGAACTAATCAAACGGATGGCAGAGCAAGCTGAGCAATTCGGAGCGGAAATTCAGCTGCGTAAAGAAGTTACTGAGTTAGAGCTAGCAGGCCAAGTCAAAAAAATTACTTGTAAAGATGGTAGCGTTTACGAATCTCACGCGGTGATTTGCGCCAACGGAGCTTTTCCTAGAGCAATCGGCTGTGAAGGCGAACAGGAACTAGCAGGAAAAGGGGTTTCTTATTGTGCGACTTGTGATGGCGCCTTTTTCGAGGACATGGAAGTCTTCGTGATCGGTGGTGGGAATTCCGCGGTGGAAGAAGCGATGTTTATTACTACCTTTGCCCGTAAAGTCACGATTATTCAAAATTTAAGTGAATTGACTGCGGATGCGATCGCGATCGAACAAGTCAGAGCCAATGACAAGATCGATTATATTTTTGATTCGGTTGTGGAGCATATCGAAGGGGACGGCATGGTGGAAGCTATGACGATTCGCAATACGAAAACGGATCAACTGACACGTTTCGAAGCCGATGAAGAAGATGGTTTGTTTGGCATCTTTGTCTTTATTGGGAATGTCCCAAGCACTAAGCTTTATGAAGGGAAAATTCCATTGAATGAATACGGCTATATGATCACTGACGAAGCGATGGCGACACAAGTCGAGGGCGTTTTTGCGGCGGGTGATATGCGGCCGAAAGTATTGCGGCAAGTGGTCACAGCTACGGGAGATGGGGCGATCGCCGCCTTCTCAGCCCAGAAATACGTTGAGAAAATCAAAAGGGAGGTACCAGCAAGATGATCGAATTAACTGTTGATAATTTTGGAGCAGAAGTATTAGAACAAGACATTCCAGTGTTGGTTGACTGGTGGGGAGAGACTTGTGAGAATTGTCTAGCTTTGATGCCGGCTGTCGAAGAATTATATGAACAATACGGCGATCAAATCCGTTTCACGAAGTTTAATACGTCACAGAAAAAAGTTCGGCGTTTCTGTATCCAACATAAAATTTTAGGGCTTCCGGTGATTTCAATTTATCAGAATGGTGAAAAAATTGACGAGGTAGCAAAAGATGATTGTACTAAAGAAGCTATCGAAGAAATGATCCAGAAATATGTTTAAGGCGGGATACAGATGAATTATTCGACTTTACGAGGGGCAAGTTATGTATTGATCCACACGCCAGACATGATCGAGCATAATGGAACGACCCAAACGACGGAAAAAATCACTACGCCAGATAGTCCGTATTTAGCCAGTCTTTACGCCCATCTTCGCAGTTATGACGACGTGGTGAATTATGCGCCAAATCAGACATTCATCGGCAACTTGAGTTATGAAGCGTTAAAGGAGCTTCCTCAGCCTTGGGTTAGTGAAACTTATACCGGCAAGCGAGAAGGAAAATTCGGCGAGATTATGCCGGAATTGGAATTTTATGGGTTATTACAGCTGGTGGATGTTTTTGAACTGGTCCATTTGGAAGCACAGTTTGCGGAGAAAGTTCGTTCAGTGTTAAATGAGCATCCCTTATTTAAAGCCGATGCGGCAAAAATCAAAGACGGCAAAGACGTGACCTGGCTTCAGCAAGAACTTGACGAAAATAACGGAGAAGGCCTTTATTATGAACAGCAATTAGTTGGCTGTGTCAGTCCGGCCCATCAGATTGATGTGAATTTAAATGCTCATGTGATGCTAGAAAATCTCGTCGTTAAAGCCAGCGGGGTATTGGCTTTGCGGCAATTGATCGCCAAGCAAGGAATTGATCCTAAAGAGATTGATTATGTGATCGAATGCAGCGAGGAAGCTTGTGGCGATATGAACCAGCGAGGCGGCGGTAATTTCGCGAAATCGATTGCTGAATTATGTGGTTGTGAGCACGCAACAGGTTCGGACATTCGCAGTTTTTGTGCTGGGCCGACCCATGCCTTGATCACAGCGGCTTCTTTGGTGGCAGCAGGCACGCATAAAAATGTCGTTTTAGTTGCCGGCGGAGCGACAGCAAAATTAGGAATGAATGGCAAGTCTCATGTGGGGAAAGGCTTGCCGATTTTAGAAGATGTACTAGGCGGCTTCGCGGCGCTGATCAGTGAAAATGACGGAATTCATCCAATTTTACGTCACGATCTGACCGGTAAGCATGAGGTTGGTAGTGGCTCGAGTCCGCAAGCAGTGACCACTGCTTTAATAGGAAGTATCTTAGAAAAAGCGCAACTGACGATCAAAGACGTGGATGTTTATTCAGTTGAGATGCAAAACCCTGATATCACCAAACCTGCGGGCGCAGGCGATGTGCCATTGGCGAATCTTAAAATGATTGGCGCGATCGGTGTGCTGCGTAAGGATATCGAGAAAAAAGATCTGAAAGCTTTTGTTGACGAAAAGGCCTTAGTTGGCTGGGCCCCGACACAAGGACATATTCCTAGCGGCATTCCTTATCTCGGCTTTGCGACAGAAGATTTAGTAACTGGCAATAAAAAACGAGCAATGATCGTTGGTAAGGGGTCGCTTTTCTTAGGACGAATGACAAATCTGTTTGACGGAGTCTCGATCCTGATTGAGAAAAACAGCGGAAAAGTCAACGAGGAGAATCAGCAGGATTTAGAAGCATCAGTCAAACGAGAAGTGGCGCAGGCGTTGAGAAGTTTCGCTGCCAATCTTTCAGTAGAATAGAGGTGAAATCAATGTCTGATCAAGTAAAACAAACCGTAAAAAAAGTCTTTGAGGATCTAGCCACCAGTCTGGAAACCGGGCGAATGGAAGCAAGGATCAAGATCGGTTTAACAATCGATGGCAGCGAACTAGGAATGGCGGTAATGAAGCAGGCGGCCTATGCTATTAAACAAAAGCAGCTCTTTGATCTGGTGTTGATTGGTAGCGATGTCGACTGGGCAAATGATTTTATCCATTATTCTACGACGGATTGTCAAAAAGAAGCAGCTGAGTTGATGGAGGAACTGCTGGACAATGGTGAGATCCAAGGCTGTGTGACCTTGCATTATAATTTTCCAATTGGTGTTTCGACGGTCGGAAAAGTACTCACTCCAGCTTTAGGTCGAGAGCTCTTTATCGCCACGACGACCGGAACGACTAGCGGTGCTCGCAATGAGGCGATGGTCCTGAATGCGATCAATGGTATTATTGCAGCGAAAGCCTGTGGCATCGAAAAACCGACTGTGGGCGTTTTAAATGTCGAAGGCGCTAAAACCGTTGAACGAGCGTTGACGACGTTGCACGAGAAGGGGTATGGGATAACTTTTGGAGAGAGTCAACGAGCAGATGGTGGCAATGTATTGCGAGGCAATGATTTGCTATTAGGCAGCGTGGATGTCGTTGTTTGTGATAGCTTGACCGGAAATATTTTAATGAAGCTTTTTTCTGCGTACACTAGCGGAGGTAACTACGAGACCTTAGGCGCCGGCTATGGCCCGGGGATCGGTCGCAAGTATGACCGCAATATTTGTATCATCTCACGAGCGAGTGGCGCCCCGGTAATTGCTAACGCATTGGAATACGCTTACGAATTAGCACGAGGGAAACTGGGGGTCATCAGCCAGCAGGAATATCAAACAGCGGATCAAGCAGGGCTTCAAGAACTATGTAATCGTTTGACTGCACCCACAAACAAAGAAACAAAAGAAATTGCAGCGCCGCCAAAGGAAATCGTTACTAGTGAGATAACCGGGATCGAGATCATGGAATTGGAGGAGGCAGTGAAAGTTTTGTGGGCGGCCAATATCTATGCCGAGAGTGGAATGGGGTGTACAGGACCGATCGTTTTGGTCAACCCTAAACAGTTAACTGCCGCACAGAATGAATTAAAAAATGCGAATTATCTCTAAATCAGACGGACAGCTTTCTAAAAGGCTGTCCGCTTATTTTCGTTGAAAAATTATTAACAATTAGGATAATTTTTACTTATTATTATTTAATCATCAAGGGAAGACTGGCTAGTGAGGGCGTTGTATTTTCTTTCGTTTTTTAAAAGTTGTTGGTACGTTTTCAGCCGTTAAGCGCTGGGATTTTTGTTATACTGAAAAGGGGATGATTGTGATGGATCAATTAAAAAATATCTGTTGCTATGCACCCATGATGGTGTATGCAACACCAACAATTGAAGCAGAAGTAGATAAATTATGTTTGCAAATGGTTTCCCTTGCTGCCAGAGGCTGGAAGGCAGACCAGTTATATTATTATGCATTGGAGCACGGCAGTAAGATCCATGAGGCAGACTTAGTTATATCCGCAGATGTGAAAGGCTTAGTGATGATCTTTCGGTCTAAGCAAGAAAGACAGGAGCTGGAAGAAGCGGCCAGTGAATACGTTTGAATTATACATAGTTAAAAATGTGCTGATAAATTTTATTTTCTACACTCCAATTGTCTGGCAATGAAAAATAATTTTGATGTCAGTCATGAAAAATTGAAATTTCAATCGTCTATCATAGGCCGCTGTGCTATACTTTTTTCAACTGAATGACACGAGGGGTGCTTATTGAAGCTGAGATCATACCCATTGAACCTGATACAGTTAGGACTGGCGCAGGGAAAGTGTGTTTTATTGACGATGCCCCCGGCCGCTTTTTTGTGGTCAGGTTTTCTATTGGTGAGGCCTCTTTTCATTTGGATCAATTGAAAGGAGGTCTTTTGTTCGTACAAAAACGAGCTAGATTACAAAAGAGAAAGGAAAGAGTTGAATGACGTTTACAGAATTAGCGAGAAAAAAAGCAGAAGCATATTGGAAGGCTAGCTTTGAGCATCCTTTTATTCGAGAATTGGCTACAGGTGATCTGTCGCCAACCGTGTTTCGCTATTATTTACTTCAAGATCGTTATTATTTGGAGCATTTCGGTAAGCTCTATGATTTGATTGCAGAGCAAGCTGACGATCCAGAAGTTAGAGCAAGCTTGAAGGAGCATGCGGCAAATTTGGAATTGGGAGAAATGGCAGTTCGCGAGACATTTTTTTCTGAATTAAAGATCACGGAACAGGAGATTGAAGAAACAGCGATAGCTCCCACGGCTTATCATTATGTCTCCCATATGTATCGCCAATTGATTGATGGGACAGTCAATACCGCTTTTGCCGGAATGCTTCCTTGCGCGTGGCTCTACCAAGAAATCGGGTCTCAATTGATTGAAGCCGGATCTCCTAATCCGCTTTATCAGCGCTGGATTGAAACCTATGCGGACGCCGCAGAAGAGGTGGGAAAGGAACGTCAACTGTTAGATCGTTTGTATCAAGAGAGTTCGGTTGATGAGCAACAACAAATGATTGAGGCATTTGTGATTAGCTCAAAAATGGAGTGTGATTTTTGGGAAATGGCTTTGACGCTAGAACAATGGTAAAACGAATAAATTATTTTTTAGACAAATCGGCCAATTTGTTTATTAACAGCTTTGGCTTTTCTTCGCTATAATGATCGGCGAAGGGAATGAATAGAATGACCAATAAAAAAGCGTTTGCTGTAGCGCTCATCGCTCTTTCAGTAGGACTGGTTTTGTCTCCAGCGGTCAGTGCGGCTGAGACGAATAACGCAACGGAAAGCTCAGTCCCAACTACAGCAACAACGGAAAGCAGCAACCCGAAACTACCTCAGCAAGATAATATCGCCGCACAACTGAAAGCGGCGACTGAACAATATGAAGCACGGAAGCAGCAGATTGCTCAGGATTTGGCAGATGCTCAACAGCGGCGGGAAAAACGTCAGCAAGATTTACACAACGATTTTGAAGAGTTCCAAAATCAATTAAGTCAAAACCACGCGGATTTCCAGCAGCACGTATCTGAAGTAAATGATCGTCTGCAAACGGATCATGAAACGATCGAAAGTACCTGGTCGCAAGCGCAGACGCAACTTGACCAGGCTCGCGCAGACTTCAATAAAAAGATCGCCGATGCCAAGGAACTGCAAGCGCAACTTCAAGCAGACCAAAAGATGATTGATCAAAATATTTCACAAGTCAAAAATAGTGCACAGACTCTACAAAAGCAAGCTGCCGTAGGCTCAGCAGCGGCGAAAGCCACTGGTGTAGATTTGGAAAATCGGGCAAACGATGTCGCCGGAGCAGTAAACCGGATCAAAGCAGTCGTTGATTCAGCGGGGGATGAGCTTAAAACAACTGATGACGCATCGACTCAAGCGACCGAGCAGCCTCAAGTGACTAAGATGGCTACCGGAAGTGTTGAAACCACACAAAAACGAAACGTTCAAACGTCTGGGGAGTATCCTAAGACCAATGAAGCGAAAAATCCAGCTCTTTCTTTAATAGGATTTGGAATAGTGGGAGTTTTGGGACTATTGATCCTTCGCAAACCGCGGGGATAGCTCTTGAAGATATCAAAGGCTGGAGCCATTTAGCTTCCAGTCTTTTTTTTATATTCCTCTATTGTGTCTCGAAATAGTTAAGATTATTTTTTGAAGGTTGAAATCAAGCGGGGAAAGATTGTTAGCAGAAAAATCTATGTTAGAATACCTCTTGAACGCATACAGCATTAGAAAGAGGAATTACATGACACAATCTACTTCAGCTTACATTCACATTCCATTCTGTGAACACATCTGCTATTACTGCGACTTTAATAAAGTCTTTATTGAGGGGCAGCCAGTCGATGAATATATAGAAGCATTATTAAAAGAAGCACGGCTTGCACTGGTGAAGAACCCAGTAAAGGAAATGGCGACAGTTTATGTCGGCGGCGGTACGCCAACCTCTTTGAGCGCAGCCCAATTGGATCGGCTGTTAAGTGGACTGCGGGAGATTTTGCCTTTTGATCAAGGTGAATTCACGGTTGAAGCGAATCCTGGGGATCTTTCAGCGGACAAATTAACAATCATGAAAAATTACGGCGTCAATCGTTTGTCCATGGGGGTGCAAACCTTTGATGATCGGTTGCTAAAAAAAATCGGCCGTAAGCATACGGCACAAGATGTTTATGACACGATCCACTTATTAGAAGAGAAGGATTTTCGCAATGTGACGATTGATTTGATTTATGCGCTTCCCGGTCAAAGTTTAGAAAGTTTTCGTGATACGGTGGCAAAAGCGTTAGCGTTAGACTTACCTCATTATGCGTTGTATTCGTTGATTTTGGAAAATC
This sequence comes from Enterococcus devriesei, assembly GCF_001885905.1. GTDB lineage: Bacteria > Bacillota > Bacilli > Lactobacillales > Enterococcaceae > Enterococcus_A > Enterococcus_A devriesei. The sequence goes on from NZ_JXKM01000002.1 coordinate 121,674, forward strand.
AAACAATGTTTATGAATTGGGTACGACGAGGGAAAATGCAGCTGCCGGAGCAAGAGATCGAAGCTCAGATGTATTCGGAAACGATCGAAGCAATGGAAAAAGCCGGCCGCAAGCAATATGAAATTAGTAATTTTGCGACACCGGGCTTTGAAAGTAAACACAATCTCGTCTACTGGAACAATCAAAATTATTTTGGCTTAGGAGCAGGTGCTAGCGGCTATCTAGGAAATCGGCGCTATAAAAATCGCGGTCCAATCCAGCATTATTTAAAAGCGTTGGCAGTGGATCAGTTGCCGATGCTGGAGGAAGAAGTACTGACCCGTAAAGAACAGATCGAAGAAGAATTGTTCCTCGGCTTAAGAAAAATTTTAGGAGTAGAAAAACGCGTTTTTGCTGAACGTTTTGGTCAAAGTTTGACAGAAGTTTATGGCCCAGTGATTGAGCAATTAAAGGCACAAAACCTCTTAGTGGAGAGCGATACAAGGATTCATCTGACCAAGCAAGGATTGTTTCGCGGCAACGATGTTTTCCAAGAATTTTTATTGAATAAAAACGATTAGCACTCTTGTGTAGAGAGTGCTAATTTTTTGTATTTATTCCTTGACTTCTTTAGCAGATGTGGTATATTAATAATCGAGTTAGCACTTAAAAAGAAAGAGTGCTAACTAAAGGATGAGAAGAATGTTAACAGAAAGACAGAAACTGATTCTCAGCTTGATCATCCAAGACTTTACCAACACGGGTCAGCCGGTTGGATCAAAAAGGTTAATGGAAGAAGGCGTGAAAGCAAGTTCCGCGACTATCCGCAATGATATGAAAGCCTTAGAAGAGCTAGGTCTGTTGGAGAAGACTCATTCTTCATCTGGACGAATTCCTTCGATTTCTGGGTATCGTTATTATGTGGATCATTTACTAACGCCAGCGAAGGTGAGCAATCAAGAAGTAGATCAGATTCGCAGTTCGCTAAAAAAAGATATTCACGAGATTGATGACATCATTCAACAATCTGCTAAAATGCTTTCTCAAGTGACCAGTTATACGGCGTTTTCTCTCGGTCCAGAAATGAAAGATCGGACGTTAACCGGCTTTCGGATCGTACCGTTGAATGATCGGCAGATTTTAGCGATCATCGTGACGGACAAAGGCAATGTGGAGAGCCAAGTGTTTCGCATTCCGGAAAATGTCGCGAGTCAAGATTTAGAGAAGATGGTCCAGATCATTAATGATCGTTTAGTCGGACAGCCTTTAGTGAGCGTCTATCAGAAATTAAGAACAGAGATTCCTATGATCTTGCATCGCTACTTTCAAACCACCGAAGGCATCAGTCATTTGTTTGACGTGATTTTGAACGATGCGTTTGAAGACAAGGTCTTTGTGAGTGGCCGGATGAATATTTTGAATTTTAATCCAGAGCAAGACTTAAACCAAGTAAAATCAATGTACTCTTTAATGCAGAATTCCGATGAGCTGACGCAGCTTTTATTGCCGTCAGACAACAACATCCATGTGCGGATCGGCGCTGAACTCGGCAACGATTTGTTTGATCATTTAAGTATGATCCAGGCGAATTATGAAATTCGCGGACATGGTCGAGGAACGATCGCATTGTTAGGGCCGACATCGATGCCTTATTCAAAGGTCTTTGGTTTATTGGAAGTTTTTCGTTATGAGTTAACGAATGCATTGAATGATTATTATCGTTCGTTGGATTTGTATCATTAATAGGATTTCTAAAAAGAAAGGAAGTACGCGTGGTGGCAAAAGAAAAAAAACACGAAGCGGAAGAAGAATTAGAAGAGGTTGAAACGACCGAAGCTGATCCAACTGAAGCAGAAGAAATCGACATCCCGGAACTTTCGGAAGTTGAAGCGTTGACTGAGAAATTTAACGAGATGGAAGATAAGTTCTTGCGAGCTCGCGCTGAGATCGCGAACATGTCGAATCGCAACAAAAATGAACGTGAACAGCTTGTTCGTTACCGTTCACAAGACTTAGGCAAGAAGCTATTGCCGGCGATCGATAATTTAGAAAGAGCTTTAGCAACTGAAGTGACTGACGATCAAGGAGCCAGCCTGAAAAAAGGGGTTGAGATGGTACTTGAAAGTTTGTCTGTTGCATTGAAAGAAGAAGGTATCACAGAAATCAAGGCAGAAGGTGAAGCCTTCGATCCTAATCTACATCAAGCGGTTCAAACCGTTCCCGTAGATGACGATCACAAGGCGGACACGATTGTCACTGTCTTGCAAAAAGGCTATCAACTACATGACCGCGTATTGCGTCCCGCAATGGTCGTTGTAGCTCAATAATAAATCAATCTAAAATTAATAAAAGAAAAAGGAGATTTTCAACTATGAGTAAAATTATTGGTATTGACTTAGGAACAACAAACTCAGCAGTCGCTGTCTTAGAAGGCGGAGAAGCTAAAATCATTACAAATCCAGAAGGAAATCGTACAACGCCATCTGTCGTTTCATTTAAAAATGGTGAAATCCAAGTCGGAGAAGTTGCAAAGCGTCAAGCAGTAACCAATCCTAACACGATTTCTTCAATCAAACGCCACATGGGCGAAGCTGGCTACAAGGTAGATGTTGAGGGTAAATCTTACACACCACAAGAAATCTCAGCGATGGTTTTACAATACATCAAAGGCTTCGCGGAAGATTATCTAGGCGAAAAAGTAGAAAAAGCAGTCATCACTGTTCCTGCTTACTTCAATGACTCACAACGTCAAGCAACCAAAGACGCTGGTAAAATCGCTGGCTTAGAAGTTGAACGGATCGTCAACGAACCAACTGCCGCAGCATTGGCTTATGGTTTAGACAAAACAGACAAAGACGAAAAAATCTTAGTATTTGACCTGGGTGGTGGTACCTTCGACGTGTCAATCCTTGAATTAGGTGACGGCGTATTCGACGTATTATCTACTGCTGGTGACAACAGTCTAGGTGGGGATGACTTTGATAACAAGATCATCGATTTCCTAGTTGCAGACTTTAAACAAGCGAACGGCATTGATCTTTCTAAAGATAAAATGGCGATGCAACGTTTGAAAGACGCTGCTGAAAAAGCGAAAAAAGATTTATCAGGTGTCAGCTCAACACAAATCAGCTTACCGTTTATCACAGCTGGCGATGCTGGTCCATTGCACTTAGAAACAACTTTATCTCGTGCGAAATTCGATGAAATCACAGCTGACTTAGTAGAGCGTACAAAGAACCCTGTTCGTCAAGCGTTGAAAGATGCTGGCTTATCACAATCTGATATCGACGAAGTTATTTTAGTCGGTGGTTCAACCCGTATTCCTGCAGTTGTTGAAGCAGTCCGTAAAGAAACAAATAAAGAACCAAACAAATCTGTTAACCCTGACGAAGTAGTAGCGATGGGTGCAGCGATCCAAGGTGGCGTGATCACTGGTGATGTGAAAGACGTTGTCTTACTAGACGTAACACCATTATCATTAGGGATTGAAACAATGGGTGGTGTGTTCACTAAATTGATCGACCGTAATACAACGATCCCAACAAGCAAATCACAAGTGTTCTCAACCGCTGCTGATAACCAACCGGCAGTAGACATTCATGTCTTGCAAGGGGAACGTCCAATGGCTGCGGATAACAAAACATTAGGTCGCTTCCAATTAACTGATATTCCAGCGGCACCTCGTGGTATCCCTCAAATCGAAGTATCATTTGATATCGATAAAAACGGGATCGTAAATGTATCTGCAAAAGATTTGGGAACACAAAAAGAACAAAAAATCACGATCAAATCTTCATCTGGTTTATCAGACGACGAAATCGATCGCATGGTGAAAGACGCTGAAGCAAACTCTGAAGCGGATAAAGCACGTAAAGAAGAAGTAGACTTACGTAATGATGTGGACGCTTTACTATTCTCTGTTGATAAAACATTGAAAGAATTAGAAGGCAAAGTAGACGCTGATGAAGTCAAAAAAGCAGAAGATGCTCGCGATGAATTGAAAGCAGCAGTCGAAGCCAACGATATCGAACAAATGAAAGAAAAACGTGACGCGTTAAACGAAATCGTTCAAAACTTAACGGTTAAACTTTACGAACAAGCGGCTCAACAACAAGCAGATGCTGATCCAAACGCAGCGCAAGGCGGCGCGGATGATGTCGTAGATGCTGATTTTGAAGAAGTTAACGATGACGACAAATAATTGATTCGTTGCTAAAGGCCAAAGTCATCACTTTGGCCTTTTTTCTTATAAAGGCTTCACGAACTCGTTCAGCTTTTTGCCAGTTTTTCTTCTCGCTTTAGCGAGATTAGAAAAAAGGTATGCGTAATGACAATCAGATTCATTTTTCGTGTTTTTGGAAAAATGATTACCTAATTAGGAGTTAGCTGAGCAATAAGACTAAAATTTTGAGAAATGGCTTCTCACATTTAGCAAAATTTTCGCTTATTGCCGAAAAAGCTAGTTCGTTAAGCCGGACATCCAGGACGACTTCTCGAATATTGCAGTAAATGTTTATTCAGTAAGTTGAACATCTTAGAAAAAATCTAAGAAGAGTATCGTATCGATTTTTTGTGTGATACAATACTAACGATTCTATGAAATTATGGAGGGAAGCCAATGGCTACAAAACGAGATTATTACGAAGTCCTTGGAGTACAAAAAGGCGCTTCGGATGATGAAATAAAAAAGGCTTACCGCAAGCTTTCCAAGCAATACCATCCGGATATCAATAAAGAACCTGACGCAGAAGAAAAGTTTAAAGAAATCTCTGAAGCCTATGAAATCTTAAGTGATGCCCAAAAACGGGCAGCTTATGATCAATACGGTCATGCGGGAACTGATCCAAACTTTGGTGCTAGCGGAGCAGGTGGCTTTGGCGGTGCTGGTGGTTTTGGTGGAGCAGGCGGCTTTGGATTTGAAGATATTTTTGAATCTTTCTTTGGCGGCGGTGGTTCTCGTCAAGCCGATCCAAAAGCTCCAAGACAAGGTTCAGACCTACAATATTCCATTAACTTGGAATTTGAAGAAGCAATCTTCGGTGTTGAGAAGGATATCAAATACAATCGCGAAGAAACTTGCCACACTTGTCACGGAAACGGCGCAAAACCAGGGACTGAACCAGAAGTCTGTCATAAATGTCATGGCGCTGGAACAATCAATGTGGAACATCAAACGCCGCTTGGCCGTGTGATGAGCCGTCAAACCTGTGATGTTTGTCATGGAACAGGGAAAGAAATCAAGGACCCTTGTCCAACTTGTCATGGAACAGGTCATGAGAAACGTCCGCACACAGTCAAGGTCAAAGTACCGGCTGGGGTCGAAGATGGCCAACAAATGCGTTTAGCAGATCAAGGGGAAGCGGGCATCAACGGCGGCCCTTATGGCGATCTTTATGTGGTCTTCAAGGTTAAAGAGAGTGATCTCTTCGATCGTGATGGTGCAGAGATTTATTACACCTTACCGTTAAGCTTTGTGCAAGCAGCTTTAGGGGATGAAATCAATATTCCGACGGTTCATGGTGATGTGAAATTGAAAGTCCCTGCTGGAACACAAACGGGTGCGAAGTTCAGATTGCGTGGTAAAGGCGCGCCAAGATTACGAGGCAATACCAACGGTGACCAACAAGTCACGGTAAGAATCATTACACCGAAAAACTTGAACGACAAGCAACGTGAAGCGCTACGGGCCTTTGCGGAAGCTGGCGGTCAAACGGTTAGTGAACAAAGAGAAGAAGGTTTCTTCGGAAAAATGAAGGATGCCTTTGGCGGGAAAAAATAATCTTAGCGGTTCAATCAATTCAGTGTTGATTGAACCGCTTTTTTCTTTTACTATTAATAAAAAGAGAATAAGTGTCGAAGGAGGGTTCGCATGGACAAGCTAGACAAGTTATTTGATCGAATGACGAGAGACATGCTGCATTATTTTATTGCTGGTGGGCTGGCCGAACCGGATGGACTTATTCGCACAGTAGAATTTTATTTGAGTTTTGTAGATAAAGGCAAACTGTCTGAGAAATTATTAGACAAGCAAATTGTTGAAGATGCGCTGATTCATCATCTGCCGAAGCATATGCCGCTCTACATTGATGAGAGTTTTTATGCTTACCAGATTTTATTGGACCTTTATAATGCGCTGTATCATGAAAACATTATTAGTCAAGAAGATTGTAAGGAGCTGCAGTTTTTTATCTATCTCAACAAGCGAACATTTTTGACACGAATGAGCAATCCTAATTTTTGGTCAAAGACCAAACTTGCTATTATGGATGAATGGCGTGAAGGAAATTTTGAGATTGAAGATCCTTACAATGTAACGGATTATAAGCTAGATAAGCCGACGAAAAAGGTTTATCCTGACAATATTTTGCAATTTCCTAAAAGCAATAAACAAACGACGCTTAAAAGCTACGTGGTTCGTGTCGATTTAAAAGGCTACAAGCCGCCGATTTGGCGCCGATTGAAGATTCCGGCCGGTATTTCCTATGGCCGGTTGCATCGGATCTTACAAGTGGTGTTTGGCTGGGAGGATTGCCATCTTCATAGTTTCTTTGTCGATCGCAAGGAGTCGATTGGGCCTAAAGAGTCTGGGGTCGCCGAGTTTTCTGAAGCAGAACGTTTGATTGACGAAGATTTTCGCGAAGGCGTGAAAATCGACTACCTCTATGATTTTAGCTGTGAGTGGGAACACCAGATTTTAGTGGAAAAGGTAAATCAAGCAGAATTGGAGCCGGTTACCTTTGCGGTTTGTTTAAAGGCGAAGGGCACCACGCCAGCGGAAGATTCAAAAGGCCATGAAAGCTGGAAAAACTTTGATTTATTGGACTTGAACAAACGATTAAGAGAAGAATGATCGGCGGCGCAGGAGCGTTTTTGAAAGTAGAATATTCATGGACAAAGAGATTGTGGCAGTGGGTTGCTATGGTCTTTTTTTGTTTCAAGGAGAGCAATCAAAAAAGCAGCTTCTGAAAAGAAGCTGCTAATCCTTAAACAGGAATCGGCGAATGCCGCTGTATTTTTTTTCTTCTTGGATCGGCGCATTGTCGGTGATTAGAAGAGCGATCATGACGTAACCAATCCAGCTGTCACGAGAATAAAGGACATATTCCGGCAACCACTCATTGGCGTATTTGTCTTTGTATTCCTTCAAACCGCCGAAAGAGTAAAAACGGGAGCCAAAGTTATAAACGAGATAAGCAATCCGTTCTTGGGTGAAACTTTTTCGTTGTGTACCGACATTGGCCAATGGAGCCATACCTAAATCGAAATATTCCAAACCTTCCTCATCCCGCATATATTGGAATAAGTTGATAAATAGGAAATCCATCGTCCCGCTAGGCGCTTTATCCGGATCATGCCGCATCAGATCAATCGTTCCTAATTTATCGGTGTACGTCGGCATGAAGTTGGCGAAAGCGACGATCTCCGAATCACTATTTTTAATGACGGCGATTGGTGCTCGCTGTAAATAGTCTTCGGTGAAGAAGCCCAAGGAGAAGCCTTTTTCTTTGCGGCCGTTTAACCATTTATCGGAAACAGCTTGTAAGTTTTGCATCGTTGCTGCTGAGAAAGGTGGCTTGATTACATCGAATTGATAGCCTTCTTTTAAGGCTTTGTTGACACTGGCACGCTGGCCTTTCATCTTTTTCCCGCTGGTGGTAAAAGTGGGTAGATAGACATGGGCACGTTCGCCGAATTTAATGAAGTCATAGCCAAATTCGTGCAGAATCATCACCATTTCTTCGCTGTTTTCGTAAAAGACCGGCAAGTAATTATAGCGATCGACTTCATTGATCAGCGCTTCAGTAGCTGCTTCGAAATCACTATTTTTGCCTGATGGATCACCCATGACTAAGATTTTATTATTAAAGGTCGAGAGTTGGAAGAAGACCGTATCTTCTTCACCGTCGTTGTAATAAAACACTTTCTTGTCTTTAAGAAAGACTAGTTGGCTGTCAGGATTGCCCCCGTGATTCGTCAAAATATGTTGAACCCGAGCCTCATCTAAAGGTTCACCGATTTGAACCCGTTTATTTTTCAAGAAGCGAACAAACAATAAAATAATAAAGGACACGATCAAGATAGCGACGAAGCCCACGATCCAAATCTGTTCGCTAGGGAATAGAAAAAATTCCGGCAGATGATGACGATGATGGATATTGGGGCTGTTGTAGACACCAATGATGATGTAGAGAATTGCTAAGCCCCCCATGATCAAGCCATCGATCGTCAACCATTCCGCTGAATAGACCAACTGTTCGCGGAACAATTCGTTTTTAGAGAAAATAACAAAAATCAGTAGCAAAGCTAAAAAGAAGCCAGTGGAAAGTCGAAATCCGGCTAATAATGAATACGAGAAAGTCAGGGCGACGACGATGATTGATGGCACGTATACACGGCGTACTCGAGCTGCGACCCCGCGACCTGAAACAATCAATAAGAAACCTAACAGAATCGCTGGGAAAACGACGATCACTCGTGAGCGAATCGGATTCAGATGTTCCAAAAAGGGCATTTTGATAAAGGCTTCAGGAATTGTTGCAGATAAAACTAACATGATCCCAGTAAAATATAAGAAAAACGTTTCTAATTTATGAACCAATTCCTTTAATAAACTGATTGGGATGCCGCTGTATCGCATATTGATGGTAGAACCCAAATTTTTGAAGAAGAACACTAACCCAATCGCAAAAGGCACTAGATAGTAAAAAAGTCGGAACAGCAGTAACCAAGCAACGACGGTCTCGCGCGGCGTACCGAGAGCAGATAAGCCGATGATCATCATGAGATCAAAACTACCTAATTCCCCCGGGATCATTGAAACAACCCCAATCACAGTCGCGGCGATAAATAAAGGAACTGTATCACGAATGTTTACGTGGATACCCATCAATAAACCAGTAGCGATAAAACTGACAAGGACCCCCGTCCACTCAAGAAAAGAAGTTGCGATTAGTTGTAAACGGTGAGAGCTTTTCAGGTCGCCTAAGTATTCACCTTTGCCAAAAAGACTCAGACAAAAGACGATAGGGAAATACAACCCACCGCCGATCAACCAGATCCAATATTGTCGCAGAAATTGATTGTGGTCATCAAAAATAACTAAGAAAAATGAAATCAACGCGTAGATCGACAAGCCGGACATGGTGAATACAAGAATTTTTGATAAAGCCTGCAGCACTTTTTTTCCTGAGGTCTTTTTGCCGTAAAATTCTGACCGCAATCCAGCGCTGACGAAACCGCCGAAACCAACGATATTATTCAGGGTGTTGATCAGCCAACTTGTTTCAAAGACAAAAAGCTTTTTAGGCTTTTGCTCTAAAATTTGATTCAAGGTAAAGTCGTAGCCGATCATAGGAATAATTGAAATAAGGCCAATGAGTGCCATTAACAAAATATTGCCAACGCTGATTCGACTAAAAATCGTCGAAAGTTGATCAATAGAAATCGTCTTTGCCACGTTTGAAAGTTCGAAAATAACGATCACGATAACTGAAATTAAAAAAATCATTTTAAGCTTATTTAAATGAACTTTAAACCAATTGATGAACTTACCCATTAAATCACTCCTTCATTGTCTAAAAGAAATTGTAAAACTTCTTGATTGAATCGTTTAGGATTGCGCCGTGCAAACATATGCCCCTGACCAGAAACGATTGCAAAGCTTGCCCCTGGGATGGATCGAGCGATATACATGGAATGCTGGGTTTTGATCGAGTCGTGCTTGCCTACGATAACCAGTGTCGGTGCTTTGATCTGATTCAAGTCTTCCGTCGTCAAACCGATATCATGGAAAAGCAAGCGCAAGATCGGCAAGAAGTTCCGCATGCCGGTATCAATAAAGGCGCCGATCCAAACAATTGCATATTGGATGTAACTTAATATATGGGGGAGCACTCGCACGCCGCTTGGGACGGTATTACCGGCATTTAAAATTAAGTGATCGACCTTTTCGGGATACATTCGAGCGAAAACCATTGCTAAGTTTGCCCCGTCACTAAAACCTAGCAAATCGGCTTGCTGGACCTTTTCTTGGTCCATAATCGTAGCCAAATCCTCCGCCATGACTTGGAAGCTCGTTTCTTTTTGTGTATTCGTAGACCGCCCGTGTCCACGGCTGTCTACAACGAAAACATTAAAATGTTTGCTAAAGCTGTTTAATTGTTTCGAAAAATATTTTCCGCTGCCGCCGTTGCCATGGAGTAAGAATAGCGCTGGTCCTTGCCCGTATTTTTCATAGTATATTTCCGATCCGTCACTCATTTGTGCCGTTTTCTTTTCGTTTCTCACAAGATCACCTACCGATAATAAGTATACCGATTTTTCCGGAGATTTCCCATTAATATAATCAAAAGAAAAAAATGAAAACTTTAGAATGATTAATTTAATATAAAACTGACAGTTTTCTCTTTCAAAGTTTCAAGGTGTTCTTGTAGTATGGAGAAAGAAAAAAAGAGATGGTTGGGCAGATTTTATGTTGAGATTAATCGGGAAAACATTAAAAATAATCGTAATACTAGCAGTTTTCGTCATCCTTGTAATTGGCGGGAGCTTTGCAGTACGAACATATAAACAGACAAAAGTCGTCAATAGCTATCGCCCGGAGGTTCAAGAATTAGCGGACCAGGCGGGGGTAGGGACTTACACAGATGTTATTTTAGGGATCATGTATACGGAGTCCAAAGGCAAAGGAACCGATCTGATGCAAAGTTCGGAAAGTGCGTATGGCACTCGTGGGAAAATCAGTAGTCAACAAGAAAGCATTGAAAGTGGCGTGAAACATTTTTCGGAAAGCTATCAACAAGCCAAAGCGGCGGGCTGCGACTTAAACACGGCGATTCAGGCCTATAATTATGGCACAAATTATATTCAATACGTTAAAGAACGCGGCGGTAAAAATACGGTGGAACTGGCGGAAAAATATTCCCGTGATGTCTTATCCCCGGGATATGGTAATAATCAGCAACAAATGTATCGCTATATGCAGGTCCAATCGGTCTTGTATAATGGCGGGTATCTTTATCAAAATGGCGGCAATATGTTTTATGCCGAAATGGTCCAAATGAACAAGCAATTTTTAACGCTTTTTCAACGGCTTCAAAAGGGATAAAAGTATGAGCGGAAAGCTTGTAATAATAAAGAAATATGCTAAAATGATAACTGTATAAGTTCGTCTAAAAAAATCGCGCTGATTGAAGAAAGAATTAGGGCGTTTTTTTACGGCTGTTATCATATTTTTTGGGAATTGGGGTGAGGTTTTGGCGCAAAGAATTCCCCAACAGGTGATCGACGAGGTTCGTGAAAAGACGAATATCGTTGAGGTGATTGGTCAATATGTCCAATTAAAAAAATCTGGGAAGAATTATTTAGGTCTTTGTCCGTTTCACGAAGAGAAAACCCCGTCATTTTCAGTCGCCGAAGACAAACAGATTTTTCATTGCTTCGGTTGTGGCAAAGGTGGCAATGTGTACACCTTTTTACAAGAACTGGAAGGGATCAGTTTTCCTGAAGCGGTAAAGAAAGTTGCTGAGTTGGAACAAATTCCTTTAGCTATCGAGATTTCCTCAGAACCCGTGACGCAAACGTCTAGCGGACAGCAGCAATTGATCGCATTGCACGAGCGCACGAGAGATTTGTATCATCATTTATTGATGAATACAAAAGTCGGCGAAGAGGCCTTGGTTTATCTTCATGAACGAGGGTTAAGCGACGACTTGATCCGCGAATTCAAGATCGGCTTTGCTCCGAACCAGCGTGATTTTCTCGTTCAAATTGCTCAGCAAGATAAAGTGTCAGCGGATTTGATGGAACGCAGCGGGTTATTTATTCGACGTGATGACGGCAGTTTTAGTGATCGTTTTTATCAGCGAGTAATGTTTCCACTGAATGATTTTAGAGGAAAAGTGATCGGCTTTTCCGGCCGTTGGTTAAAAACAGCGGAATTTTCAGGGGAAGATCAGCCAAAGTACCTGAATTCACCAGAGACTGAATTATTTAATAAACGCCAAGTTCTATTTAATTTTGACAAGGCTCGCAACGAGATCCGCAAGCAAGGTGAAGCGATTTTATTCGAAGGCTTCATGGATGTTTTAGCCGCTTGGCAAGCAGATATCAAAATTGGGCTGGCGTCAATGGGAACGAGCTTGACGGAGCAACAGATCGCCGCTATCGAGCGGATCACCGGTCAAGTCGTGATTGCCTACGACGGGGATAACCCCGGTCAAGCGGCAACCGATCGCGCATTGACCATCTTAGGAGCGCATAGTCGCTTGCAGCTTGCTACCGTGACTGTTCCTGAAAAACTCGATCCGGATGAATATTTACGAAAATATGGGGTGACTGAGCTACAAAATTTATTGCGGCATGGTCGTCAAACACCTTTTGCATTTAAGATGCATTATCGTAAAAAGGACTTGAACCTAGAAAATGAAGCGGACCGTTTGAATTATTTAGAAGCGGTGATGCAGGATTTGGCCAAGGTCCAATCGCCGGTGGAGCAGGATCTATATTTGGGACAGCTATCCAGCGAGTTTCATGTCACGCGGGACAGCTTGAAGCAGCAGTTGCAAATGGTACGCCAGAGTATTCGTTCAGAACGACGCCAACAGCCGACCAATATCGCAGTTGTACCGTCTGTTCCAGTCAAACGAGTGTTGACTAAAGAAGAAAAGGCGGAGCGGATGCTGTTGTATCGCAGTATGAATGAAAGTTCGATTCGTGAGCAACTAGTGCAGGAAGAGTTTCAATTTATCCACGATTCCTATCAGGAATTGCTTCTTTACTTAGATAGTTATATGATGGTTCATGGAAATTTCGTTTTGGCGGACTTCTTGAACTATTTAAAAGAAGATGCGATGAAGCAGTTAGCCATCGACATCTCTATGATAGCCATGTCAGAAGATAGCAACGAACGTGAGATCTATGACTTGACGCGGGTCATTTCCCAAGCTGGCATTGCTGAAGAAATCAAACAACGACAAAAAGAGCAGCTTGAGGCCAGAAAAAGTGGGAACCAGCAACGAGAATTAGAGTTGACCGTTCAAATTATCGAATTGACGAAACGCTTGAAACAAGCCTAGAAGTGAAAGGGGCATTTATTTTATGGCAGATGTAAAAAACAACAAAGAGTACCAAAAAGCTTTAGCAGCCTTCATCAAGGAAAAGAAACCTTTGGGACAGGTGGTTTATGATGAACTAACCAATCGTATGGCGACTCCTTATGCGTTGAACGCTGAAGCGATGGATGCATTAATCCAAAAAGTCGAAGATGCTGGGATCAGTGTCGTTGATGAAAATGGTGAACCTTCAAAGGCTAGTTTAAAACAAAATGAAAAAACGGCAAAAGCCGCTCAAAAAGAAGATCTTTCCGCGCCTACTGGTGTGAAGATCAATGATCCGGTTCGGATGTACTTAAAAGAAATCGGCCGTGTGTCATTATTAACAGCGCAAGAAGAAGTTGAACTTGCTTTGTTAATCGAACAAGGAGATCAAGAAGCGAAGCAACGTTTAGCAGAAGCCAACTTACGTTTAGTAGTAAGTATCGCGAAGCGTTATGTCGGTCGTGGAATGCAATTCCTTGATTTGATCCAAGAAGGAAATATGGGCTTAATGAAAGCCGTCGAAAAATTTGATTACCGCAAAGGATTCAAATTCTCAACTTACGCGACTTGGTGGATTCGTCAAGCCATCACTCGTGCGATCGCTGACCAAGCGCGGACGATTCGGATTCCGGTCCATATGGTTGAAACCATCAATAAATTGATTCGGGTACAACGTCAATTACTGCAAGATTTAGGTCGGGAACCGACACCGGAAGAAATTGGTGCGGAAATGGATCTGCCAACAGAAAAAGTTCGTGAAATCTTGAAAATCGCTCAAGAGCCTGTGTCATTGGAAACACCAATCGGTGAAGAAGATGATTCACATCTAGGTGATTTCATCGAAGACCAAGAAGCGACTAGTCCGGCTGAACATGCGGCTTCTGAAATGTTGAAAGAACAATTAGAAGATGTTTTGGATACATTGACGGACCGTGAAGAAAATGTCTTGCGTCTGCGTTTTGGTTTAGATGACGGTCGAACTCGTACATTGGAAGAAGTCGGTCGAGTCTTTGGGGTTACTCGTGAACGGATTCGTCAGATCGAAGCCAAAGCCTTACGGAAATTACGCCACCCATCACGCTCTAAACAATTGAAAGACTTTTTAGAATAAGATAGACGAACTCCTTGAGAATTCTCAAGGAGTTTTTTTATTCCAAAAGCTAGAAAATAATGAAGAGAGAATTTTTCAGCGATTTTGAACAAAAACTAGCTGTTTTATAGTCTTTCTAAATAGCAAGAACACTTAGAATATGGATCATGCACGCTTTAAATAGAATTCATTATTTTTGATTAATTCAATCAAAAATTGCTTGGAACTTCCCTAAACATATGATAGATTAAGGCATAAGTTTTAAAAAAGGAGCCGATTTCATTGCAAAAATGCCCTAACTGTGGATTTGAACCAGTCGAAGGATATGCAACTTGTCCGAAGTGTGGCTTTTCATTACAGTTAAATGATCAAAAAGAGATTGAAGATAGAAATGATACCATCGAATGGTCTGAGCTTGCCGATATGCCAATTGAATCCGTCCAAAAGATGTTCAAAGAAAATGAGGAGAAAATGAAGGAAGAAGAGAATAAAAAAAATTCTACTGAAGAAATGCCTGAAATGAATCCGATTTTGGCACGTTATATTCGTGAGCACAAAGAAGGCGCCGTTGAAGAAGAACCTGAAGAAAGTCCATTAGAAACTGAAAATAAAACAGACGAACCTAAGTCTGAAAGCACTCCGATAGATGAAACACCAACTGAGTCCGCTGAAAAAACGGTTGAGGCAGACGAAGCAGAGTCAACTGAGCCTAAGATAGAAGAAGCGGCACCAGAGATACCTAACGCTGAACTCGAACAAGAAAATCAAGAGACGGTACCTGTTGTTGAAGCTGAAGCAGTTGAAGGCGCACCGAAAGAAAAACTTAAAGAAGAATCTTCAGACGAAAATGAAGAGTCAAAAGAAGAACCAGCAGAAAACTTGTCTGAACCAGTTGAAGCGACAACCGACTCTGACCTTAATTCAAACGAGCCAGAGGCCGTGGAAGAAGCGGCAATTGCTCCTGAACCGTTAGCAGCTGCAACCAAAGTTGAAAAAGCGGAAGAGTCTGAGAAAGCGGCGGTTACCTCTGAGTCTATCAATGAAACTGAACCAGCCGTAGCTACAGAATCAGCAACAAAAGCATCCAAGCCGACGGGAGAAGGACCTAAAAAAAATCGCAAGAAGCTGTATATCACATTAGCGGCGGTGGCGGTTTTAGGAATTGGCGGCGGTTATTATTATCATCATGAAAAAGAAGTCGAAGCTCAACGGATCGCTACAGTGAAAAAAGAAAACAAAGCGATCGACACGATTGAACAGGATCTCGCTAGCTTTTACACGGATGGTCAGCAGACCTTCTTAGCAGCGGATAAGGTCAATGAAAATACCGATCAACTAGCTGACGAGATAGCGCAATACAAGGGTCATAAGCGCTATGATACAGTCAAAAAAGAATACGATGAATTAGTCGCGAAGCAAAAAGCTCAGCAATCGGTGGATCAATTATTCACGAGTGCAGCCATCAATGGAGATAAGCTTGCTGATAAGCCATTGTTAAAAGCGGCTGAACCAGTCGACTTGACCATCAATACTGGCGATACCCAATTTAATACGTTAATGAATCAAGCTATAGCCAACGCTAAAGATCAATATGCCAAAATTGAAACGGCGAAGCAAAAAGCAAATGTCTTATTAAAAGACGGCAATGTGATCGATTCAGTCAATCGCGATCAATACAATGCAGCCAATGACGCGGTGAAGGCCGTTGCTAATCAAGCATTGGTTCAAACGCAAAAGGATGAGTTAGCGAAAGTCGATCAAACCTTAAAAGACAAAGAGAAGAAGGCGGCTGATGAAAAAGCTGCGGCCGAGAAAGCTGCGCAAGAAAAAGCCGAGCAAGAAAAGGCGACGCAAAACCAAAACACAAGTAGTAGCCAAGCTGGCGATACTAGCAGCGATGCTTACGCTTGGGCTCCTGGTGTGAAGGAAAAAGTTATCCAAACCTGTATTTCTCGTGGGTACATTGTGGAAGGCGGTTATCGTTTGGAACCTGTCAAAGTTGAAAATGGTGAAGGCTATTACAACTTATATGCTACTTCAAATCGGGCATCTTTGACAAAAGGTTACACGGATGCGGACTTACCAATGTATTTAGTCACAATTAACTGTAAAACTGGCTGGTTCAAAGGAAACGGCCCGAATTAAATTAATTTGAAAAAGTTGAGATAGAAGCGGTTATCAGCTTCAAATAGTTGAAGCCGCACTTCTAAAACAACGAGTATTCGTAGATAAAGGAGCTAGGAAAGTAATTTTTTCCCAGCTCCTTTATCAGTTTTATTGCTTCATAAAGTAAATAGAGTAAAATAGTAGAAGAATAAATAAACAGACGAGCTGTTAGGAGAAAAAAGATGAATGAATTATTAGGTCAAGTTTTCACAGGACTGATTATTGATGAAAACGAAACAATGTATTTGGTGCAAAAGAATGGAGTTACTTTCCGGCTAGCAAAAACAGAAGAGGCGCCGCATGAAATTGGTGAATCTATTGAGGGCTTCGGCTATGTGAATCAAAAAAAAGAAGCGATCTTTACGACGGAGATTCCAAAAGTGCGGATCGGTCACTATGCCTTTGGCGAGGTGACGGATGTTCGTCGTGATTTAGGCGCCTTTGTGAATATCGGCTTACCAGATAAGGACATGGTGGTTTCTTTAGATGAGATGCCAAGCATGAAAGAATTATGGCCGAAAAAAGGCGACCGTCTGATGATCAGTCTGCGAGTGGATGAGAAGGATCGGATGTGGGGTGTCTTAGCAGATGAAGCGATTTTCCATTCTATGAGTCGAACTGGAAACAGCGAGATGCAAAATGAGAACAAAAAAGGAACAATCTATCGCTTAAAAGTCGCCGGCTCGTATTTGATTACTGAGGATTTCTACTTGGGCTTTGTCCATCCTTCAGAACGTTATCAAGAACCACGCTTAGGAGAAGTCGTCGAGGCTCGGGTGATTGGTGTCCGGCCTGATGGTGTGCTGAATATGTCATTGAAGCCGCGAAGTTACGAAATGATCAATGACGATGCCGCGATGGTCTTGACTATGCTGCAACGTAATGCCACACATACGTTACCTTTTTGGGACAAGTCAGCTCCAGAAGAAATCAAGGAAACTTTCGGCATCAGTAAAGGGCAATTCAAGCGGGCAATCGGCCATCTGCTGAAAGAAAAATTGATCGAACAATCAGAAGGCGAAATTCGTTTAAAAAGCTAATTGAGAATGTCTTGCATTAATTAGGTTGATAAACTATAATAATTCTAAGAAAAACAACAGTAATGCATTGTTTTATTTATAATTATTATAAAGTAGATTGAGGAGGGTTCTCGTGAACGCAATTCTAGCTTTACAAAAAACTAAAAAGCAACTTCATGATTCTGGCTTCAAATTAACCCCTCAGCGTGAAGCGACCGTTCTCGTTTTATTGGAAAATGAAAAGGATCATTTATCCGCCGAAGAAATTTATTTTTTAGTGAAAAGAAAAAGTCCTGAGATCGGGTTAGCGACCGTCTATCGGACATTGGAAATTTTGACAGAGCTGCACATCGTCAATAAAATCAGCTTTGATGATGGCTTGGCGCGTTATGATCTGCGCAAGGAAGGCGCGGAACATTTTCATCATCATTTGCTTTGTTTGGAATGCGGCAACATCGAAGAAATCGAAGAGGATTTACTAGGTGAGGTGGAACGGGTAGTAGAATCACGCTTTCATTTTATGGTGAAGGATCATCGTTTGACTTTCCATGGGATCTGCCAAAGCTGCCAAGCAAAAAAAGAAGCGTAAAGTTTCGAGAAAAAATTCGAATCAGTTATAATAGAATTGTAGAGTCCCTTGTCAAGATACGTGCTATCATTTCAAGGGACTTTTTGGTATGATAAAGCGGAAAGTGGTGAAAAAATGGAAGAACAAATAACAGAATACTTGCATTTTTTATCGATCGAACGAGGACTTTCCGAAAATACTCGTACCAGTTATCAACGAGACCTGAAACAATATTTGGCCTTCTTGACTGAACAAGGGATTACGGAATGGCAAGCAGTTGATCGATATCTTGTTGTGGCTTTCTTAGGAAGTTTAACCGAAGCGGGGAAAGCTTCAACGACGATAACCCGGATGATCTCCAGCCTACGTCGTTTTCATCAGTTTCTACGTCAAGAACGGTATACAGATCATGATCCGATGCAGCATATCGATAGTCCTAAAAAGGCTCAAAAGCTACCTCAGACGCTTTCCATCGCTGAAGTGGAGCGTTTAATTGCAGCACCAGACACGACTACTGATTTAGGCATTCGCGACCGCGCCATTTTGGAAGTAATGTATGCGACAGGTTTGCGGGTCAGTGAGTTAATCAGCCTTAAGCTGGGTGATATCCATTTAGAGATGGGTCTGTTGCAAACAGTCGGTAAAGGGGATAAAGAACGGATCGTTCCGTTAGGTGATTACGCCATCCATTGGCTGGAACGGTACCTTGCGGAAGTTCGCCCGTTAATGACGAAGAAAACGCCAAATGAGCCGTATCTATTTGTCAATAATCACGGACATGGCTTGAGTCGCCAAGGGATTTGGAAAAACCTCAAGCAATATGTAATCAAGGCGGAAATTACAAAGGATGTCACGCCCCATACACTACGTCATAGCTTTGCGACCCATTTGCTTGAAAATGGGGCGGATCTGCGGACGGTTCAGGAGCTATTGGGACACGCGGACATTTCTACGACCCAGATCTATACGCATATTACGAAACGACGGATGACGGAAGTCTACAAGGAATTTTTCCCAAGAGCCTAAAAGAAGCAATAACCCTATTTGAATGAAAAGTTCCTTAAAATGAATAAGGAGGAGAAATGATGTTAACGGATTATCGAAAAAATCAACGAAAGATCGCGATGGGTCTTTTAAGCTTCCATGCCAATTTAAAAGATCAGCAGCATTTACTAAAAGAGATTGATACTTATCAAGAAGATGATCGTTATAATCTTTTTTGCTATTACGATGAACAATCTGACAATGTCCAAGGAGTGATTGGGATCAGTCAGTTGGAAGATCAGGAAATCGTGCTGCATGATATCAGCTTAAACCCTTCTTATCGCGGAGAAGGTGTCGGCTTTAAAATGATGAACGAGCTGCAACAGCTATTTCCCGATCAAAAAATAATTGGTACACCAGCCACGTGTACTTTTTTAGCGAAATGGCAGGAGCGGGTACGGTCAAACGATGGAATCGATTAGTTTAAAATTAGATGTCTTTGAAGGTCCACTGGATTTGTTGCTGCATTTGATTCAGCAATTGGAGATCGACATTTACGATATTCCGATTGCTGATGTCACCGAGCAGTATATGAATTTTATCCATACAATGAAGACACTGGAGCTGGAAGTAGCGGGTGAATATTTAGTGATGGCGGCTACGTTGATGTCAATCAAGAGTCAGATGTTATTGCCTAAGCAGGAGTTGGACTTTGAATATGAGGAAGAGGAAGGCGAAGATCCTCGTGAAGCATTGGTCCAACAGTTGCTAGAATATCGCAAATATAAATACGCGGCCTCTGTTTTATCTGAAAAGGAACAGGAGCGCAGTCTCTTTTATACAAAGGCACCAATGGATCTTTCGGATTATGAGGAAGAGATTTTACCATTGCCGCAGAATCAGCTAAATACGATTGATCTTTTTTTGGCGCTCCACGATGTGCTGCAGCGTAAAAAAAGAAATCAACCGGTTGAGACAACAGTTACAACAGAAACAATCACTGTTGACCAAAAAGTTGCAGAGATCGGCAGCCGTTTAGAAAAACTGTCAGAAGATGAAGGGCTGACCTTGGAGTCTTTTTTTGTGCAATACACTAAGGACGAAGTGATCACCACCTTTATGGCTTTGTTGGAATTAATGAAAAAAGGCCAAGCCACAGCGAAACAAGCGGAAACCTATGCGCCGATTTTGATATTTAAAGGAGCCATTTTATGAATCAATTGAGTCAAATCGAAGCCATACTTTTTGTGGTAGGAGAAGAAGGAATCGGGCTGGAAGAATTAGCTTTCACGTTAAAAAAATCGACACCGGAAATCTACCAAACGGTTAGCGAATTGAAGGAGAATTATGAAAGCAACGAAGCTTCCGCACTGACTATATTAGAAGTGGGCAATCATTTTGTTTTAACAACCAAAAAAGTTTTTGCACCGTTATTGAAGGATTTTGCCCGCTCACCTTTAGCTAACCGGCTGAGTCAAGCAGCACTAGAAACCCTTTCGATCATCGCCTATAAACAGCCGGTGACGCGCTCAGAGATTGACGAGCTGCGAGGGGTGCAATCCAGTGGAGCTGTCCAAACACTGGTGGCTCGTCAATTGATTGAAGAAAAAGGTCGGGTCGACGGTCCAGGTCGAGCAATATTATACGGAACAAGCACTTATTTTATGGATTATTTTGGCTTGAAGGACATGGAAGACTTGCCAGACGTGCAAAAAATGGAAGAAGATTTAGCGGATGATGAAGAACCGCTTGATTTGTTTTATGATCGCTTTAAAGAAGAGGATGGACAATAATGGAAAGATTACAAAAAGTTATCGCCCACGCGGGCATCGCGTCAAGACGCAAGGCCGAAGATTACATAACCGGCGGAAGAGTCAAAGTCAATGGAGAAGTTGTCAAAGAATTAGGGACTAAGGTTGGTAAGAAAGACTTGGTTGAAGTCGATGGTGTGCCAATCTATCAAGAAGAGCCCGTGTATTATTTGTTTTACAAACCACGTGGCGTTATCTCGGCAGTAGCGGATGATAAAAAGCGCAAGGTCGTCACAGATTATTTCGCGGCTGTTCCAGAACGGATTTATCCGGTTGGTCGTTTGGATTATGATACTTCAGGGATTTTGCTTTTGACTAATGACGGCGATTTTTCTCAGCGTTTAGCCCATCCAAAACATCAAATCGATAAGGTCTATGTAGCAAAAGTTAAAGGCTTCGCAGAAAAAAGAACGTTATATCCATTAACAAAAGGAGTTCGGATCGAAGGGAAAAAGACGGCACCCGCTCGTTTTGAGATTCTCTCAACCGATAAAAAGGCCGAAACAAGTATTGTGGAATTGACCATCCATGAAGGCCGCAATCATCAAGTTAAAAATATGCTGGCAGCGGTGGGCTTACCTGTCCAAAAATTAAAGCGGGAGCGCTATGGTGACTTGACCTTAAAAGGTTTGCGTCCTGGTGAATATCGTCGGCTAAATACGAAAGAAATCAACACATTGTTGAATCAATCGAAAGAATAAGTTTTTTACTTGTTTTTTGATAGTAAACTTGTTATAGTTACCTTACAATAAAAATAATTTAAGGTTCGTCTTCAGGGGCAGGGTGAAAATCCCGACCGGCGGTAATAGTCCGCGAACTGCGCAAGCAGCCGATTCGGTGCAATTCCGATACCGACAGTAGAGTCTGGATAAAGAAGATAGAGCTTATTTGAGTGAGTCTGTATTCAAGTAACTCTATGCTTTTTCTGAAGCATAGAGTTTTTTTGTGTGAAGATTGCTTAAATAGTTCGTTGAAGATGATTCCAAAACGGAGGAATTCAAATGAAGAACTTAAAGTTACAAAAAATGACGGCAGTCGCGGTGGCAGCAGCAATGGGATTGATTTTACAATTTATCGCTTTTCCAATCGTTCCCATGTTTCCATTTTTAAAGCTCGATTTTAGCGACATTCCAGTATTGATTAACATGTTTATTTTTGGTCCGGTGACAGGAATTGCGACGGCGTTTATTCGTTCGTTACTGCATCTGACGATGACTGGCTTTTCTTTCGATAATATGATCGGCGATTTTGCTAGCTTTTTCGCCACTTCATTATACACTCTGCCAATCTTCTTACTGTTTAGAAAGAAGACGGCTTCGAAGCGGGTCGTGGGTCTAGGGTTAGGGATTTTAGCTATGACGCTCTTTATGAGTGTGGCGAACTATTTCGTGATTACGCCACTTTACTTAAAAGCATTTGGCCTTTCAGCCGGACAAATGCTAGGTATGGGCTTAGGACGATATATTTTGGTTGGAATCGTGCCATTCAATATTGTCAAAGGACTCGTTGTCAGCGGGGTATTCTTAGTGTTGCATGCTAAGCTGCTTCCGTGGTTATCGAAAAAAACGTTGACCTCACAGCACCATTCAGTTTAAAAGAAAGAAATCTCAGACAAATTGTCTGAGATTTTTTTCGTCTATGAAGAAAGTATAAAATTTTCAAATGAATAAATCGCTTTACAGCAGGTATATTCATGTCCGGCTTCACGAACTAGCTTTATCGGCAATAAGTAAAACTATTTCGAAATTTGAGAAGCAATTTTGAAATAGTTTGGTCTTATTGCTCAAAAGCTGAGCGAGTTCGCGAAAGCCTTTCTGATCCAAGGGTAAATGGACAAATTTTGTAAAAAAATAGTCCATTTACGAAGCCGTGCTTAAAATATGTTATTATGAATTCTGATATAAAATCGCATGGGATGGACAGCGTTTTGCGGCCTGAATGACAGCGTCTTGCTGTTTGGTGGGGATAAATTCGTGAGTGGCTTCCTTTTCTCCGACAAATAACACCAATCCATCATCAGTATAATCAAAAATTTCTGGCGCAATCGTTTGGCATAAGCCGCAGGCAATACAGCGCTCAGGAATGATTTCGCATTTCATTTTTTCACCTTCCACAGGAGAATTATTCTTATGACTTTGTTTATTTTAACGTTATTTCAGACTGGCTACAAGTTAAGAATCTCTACTTTATACCATTTATTAGTAGGAAAACGAACTAGTTCAATTTTGCTTCATGGATTTTTTTACGATAATTTAGCCTATTTAGGTTCTTTTCCGCAACTCAAGGAAGAAGATTTTCAAAAGGAACTGCAGCAATTAATGAATCAGCAATTGATCACCATGGATGACGGCTATGGTCGGCTAACTGAAGCAGGAAAGCAGCATTTGGCTAAAGGGTCAATGGATCTAAACGGTTTAAACAATCTACGTTATGGTCGGATGCGAGACACTGTTTGGCAGCTGATTTTATTTGCTGTGCAAGTAACGAGCCATTGGTCTTTTGGGGAAAAAGAGTATTTGCCAATCGAGAATCGCCCCTATTATTTACAGCAATTAAAAAAATGGTTAAGCACCTCTGATGCTGGACTGGTGGAAAGGGTTCGACAGGAACTTATGGAGGCCTTGCAGCAATTGCCGACGGAAAATGCTAATTTCTTAGCCAATCAATTTTCCGGACATCAGTTTCAAGGAAAGGCGGCCTTTCAACTGCTTGCAGACCGGACTGAGCCGTGGCGTTTGTTGTATACTCAGCGTTCTATTGATCTCTTTTTAGCAAAGCTCGATCAGGGAGAGCTGAGCCGCTTGATCGCAGCGTTAGATCAACAAAACATCAATCAAAGTATGCTGAAGACACGGGAGTTTTTTCTAGCCGGAAAAAGCTTACCGGAAATCTTAGACTTGCGCCACTTGAAGCAAGGCACGATCAATGATCATTTTATTGAATGGGCACTACTAGACCCAACGTTTCCTTTTGAGGAATTTGAGCTGTTGGATTTTGCAGCGCTAGAGAAAGAACAGGTGATTGACGCCTATTATCAGGACTACGACTTGTCTTATTTGAATTTCCGTCTCTCACAAATTCATTTTTTAAGGAGTAACCATGGAACTGACTAAATTACTAAAAGACAAATTTAATTACGATCAGTTTCGACCAGGGCAAAGAGAAATTATTGAAACACTGTTAAGCGGTGAATCAGTTTTAGGAATGTTGCCGACAGGAACAGGTAAATCGCTGTGTTATCAGCTCCCTGGTTATTTGCTGGATGGTACGGTAGTAGTTATTTCTCCTTTGATTTCCTTGATGGAGGACCAAGTGACGCAACTACAGCGCCTTGGTGAAAAGCGGGCAGTCGCCTTGAACAGTTTGCTTTCAACTTGGGAGCAACAATGGGTGTTAAGCCGATTGCATCAGTATAAATTTATTTTTATGAGTCCGGAAATGTTTTTGACCCCGAATGTCCAACAGACCTTGCAACAGGCTCGACTGGCCTTGATCGTCGTGGATGAAGCCCATTGCATCTCGCAGTGGGGGATCGATTTTCGACCAGAATATTTGAAGCTGGCGGATGGGATCACCTTTATCGGCGGGTCATTGGTATTAGCGTTAACGGCGACAGCGACTCACGAGGTGCGAAAAGATATTCAGCGTTTGCTATTTCCAACGAAGCAAGCGGCTGAATTCATTTATTCAGTGGACCGACCGAATATCCGTTTTTTTGTCTATCAAACGGAAAAATTCAAAAAGCTACAAGAGCTAGTCACCAATTTATCGGGCTCAGGAATCATCTATTGTGCGACGCGGAAAAAAGTAGAGGAGCTGTATCAAGCCTTTAAGGGACAGCAGGCGATTGCTTATTATCATGGTGGTCTGACTGGACAAGAGCGGCGAATGCTGCAGCAACAGTTTTTAGCGGGAGAGCTACGGATTCTAATTGCAACCAATGCCTTTGGAATGGGGATCAACAAAGACAATATTCGCTTCGTGATCCATTATGATCTACCGGATTCGCCAGAGAATTATTTACAAGAAGTCGGTCGGGCTGGCCGAGATGGCGGACCAAGCCAGGCGATTTTGCTATATGAGGATGGGGATGAATACATTCATCATTTTTTGCAAGAGCAGACCAATCAATCGAAAAAACTGTTTGAGATTAAACAGAAAATCGATGATCTGGTCCTCGAAGACCCGTTGATCAAAAAATGGGAGCAGTTTTTCCCTAATGAAGAGCAGGAATTAATGAACTTGTTGAATCAGCGGGGTCTGACGAAAAAGCTCCAACTACAAAAAATGCTGGATTATATCGCGACGAACGACTGTCGCCGTGAATTTTTGGTGGCTTATTTTGATGAAACACTAAAGCAAAAAAATCCTGATTGCTGTGACAATGACGGTGCGGTTCTTACATTTAACAAAGTGAAACCCGACAATAGTGAGGGACGACTTGAGTGGCAGGAGATAATTCAAAAAATTTATAAAATTAGTACGAAAAATTAAAAATTGCCGCAAATTTTTTTTGTGCTATGATATAATACATGACGATAGCATTTAGGAGGTTAGAGAAATTGAGTAGAAAAGATCGCTATAATGATACGAACAACGAACCGTGGGATCAACATATTTATGAATCTGATGGTGAAGAAGAATATTCACGCAGCCAATCTCGTCGTAGCAGCGGTGGAGGTAATAACGGTGGCGGGAATACGAAATTCTTAACGATTCTAGTCGCGTTATTGTTAGCCCTTATTTTGATTCCGGCTGGCGCCTATTTCTGGATCACTCGTGATAACGACAAGCCAGCGGCCTCTCCAGAGAGTACAACGCAAGTGTCAAAAGTTTCTTCAACTGAAAAATCAAGCGCCACAGAGAGCAGTACAGAAGAAAGCACCGCTTCAAGCGATTCAGCAGCACAACAAGCGGCTGACCAGCAAGCAGCGGATCAACAAGCGGCGCAACAACAAGCGGCAGAACAACAAGCGGCATCGCAATCTCAAGCAGCAGCCGAAGCAGCAGCTTCTCAATCTGCGGCAGCAGCACAACAAACAACGCCGTCTTCATCAGCTGATCAAGGTCAAGGTCAAACTGCTACAGTACAACAAGGTGATGGACTAAAACAAGTTGCGGACCGCAATGGAGTTTCAGTTGAAAGATTAGCTGAATTAAATGGAAGAACGTTATTACCAAATGGTAGCTTCGATCCTCCAATCAATCCTGGTGATCAATTAAGAATAAACTAGGTTTTCATACTAGATAATACAAAAGAATCAATTCGCCGTAGTCCTTTGTGATTACGGCTTATTTATTGAAAAGAGGCAGAATATGGAAAATATTTCAATTGCAATCGACGGGCCGGCATCATCAGGAAAAAGTACGGTGGCCAAGCTGTTAGCCAGTGACTTCAATTTTATTTATGTCGATACCGGCGCAATGTATCGGGCGGTCACTTTTTTAGCGATCAAACATCAAGTGGCGTTCTCAGACGAAACGGCTTTAGCTGAACTGACAAAGAAATATCCTATCACCTTCAAACAATCAGGACACGGCCAATTGGTTTTCGTTAATGATGAAGAAGTGACTGAAGCGATTCGTCAACCAGATGTCACAGCGGCAGTTTCCGAAGTGTCCGCTCATGGAATGGTTCGAGAAGAATTAGTCGAAGCGCAACGTCAACTAGCCCAAACCGGCGGAATCGTCATGGATGGGCGTGATATCGGTACAACAGTCTTACCACAAGCTGAAGTAAAAATCTTTTTAGTTGCTAGTGTAGAAGAGCGAGCACAACGTCGCTATAAAGAAAACCAAGCAAAAGGCATTCAGATGGATTTCGAAACGATTAAAGAAGCAATCGCAAAACGCGATTACTTAGATTCACATCGTGAAGTTTCGCCCTTGATTCAAGCAGAGGATGCGGAATTAGTCGATACGACCGGCATGTCGATCGAACAGGTAGTGACGAAGATTAAAGGCATCATCGAAGCAAAAGGTTTTTAATTTACTGAGAATGTTGTAAAATAAAGCGTAATTCTACTAATTTTTTCGAAAAAAAGAAGAAATCGCTTTATTTTTCATCTGGATTATTCTAAAATAGATATTGTAGTGTATTTTACGCAGAATTGTTGGTAAGGAGGACAAACGACATGACAGATTTAGAACAAAATTCAATGGACAACGAAAATGTTTCCATGGAAGCAGCAATGGAAAGTGTGCATGAAGTTCAAGTTGGCGATATTGTTAAAGGTGAGGTGCTCGCCTTAGAAGATAAACAAGTAATCGTTGGTATTGAAGGTGCGGGAGTAGAAGGTGTAGTTCCGGCCAAAGAACTTTCAACATTGCCTGTTGAAGATATCAATGATGAAGTCAAGGTTGGCGATATTCTTGATTTAGTCGTTATCTCTTCTATCGGAAAAGACAAAGAAAATGGGAGCTACCTTCTTTCTAAGCGTCGCCTAGATGCGAAAAAAGTTTGGGAAGATATCGAGCAAGAATTCCAAGACGGAAAAATTATCGAAGCACCTGTAACAAGCAGCGTGAAAGGCGGTCTTGTTGTTGATGTTGGTGTTCGCGGTTTTGTTCCAGCATCAATGATCGATGATCATTTCGTTGATGATTTTTCAGTCTACACTGGAAAAACATTGAAATTTAAAATTATCGAAATCGAACCATCTGAGAATCGTTTGATCCTATCTCATAAAGCAGTGGTAGAAGCTGAAAAAGCTGAGAAGAAAAAAGAAATCTTAGCAGACCTATATGAAGGTCAAGTTATCAAAGGTCAAGTTGCCCGTTTGACTGACTTTGGTGCCTTCATTGATCTTGGCGGAATCGATGGCTTAGTTCACGTATCAGAGATTTCTCACAGCCACGTAGCCAAACCAGCAGATGTCTTGAGCGTCGGCGATGAAGTCGAAGTCCAAGTCTTGTCGGTTGATCCTGAAAAAGAACGGATCTCCTTGTCGATCAAAGCCAATTTACCTGGACCTTGGACCGATATTGAAGAAAAGGCTGCACCTGGATCTGTTCTTGAAGGAACCGTGAAACGGTTGACGAGCTTTGGTGCCTTTGTTGAAATTTTCCCAGGGGTTGAAGGCTTAGTCCACATTTCTCAAATTTCACATAAACATATTGCGACTCCTCATGAAGTATTACATGAAGGGGATCAAGTCCAAGTGAAAGTCTTGGAAGTTCATCCTGAAGATCATCGCGTTGCTCTTTCTATCAAAGCTTTGGAAGAAAAACCAGAAGAAGCCAAAGAAGAGCCAGCTGAAGAAGAACATTATGAAATGCCAGAAGAAAATACTGGCTTCACAATGGGTGATATTTTAGGCGATGCGTTGAAAAACGACGACTCAGAAGAACAAGAGTAAGTAACGAAAGATTGAAGACGTGCCGGGTGCACGTCTTTTTTTATTTTTAAGAAAATATGAATGAAAAAACACTCCTTCCCTTGCAAGAAGGACTTTTCTTAGTTAAACTAAGGAGAATTTGAAAAAAGAGAGTCAGCTGCTAATTTTGCTCCTTATTTTTATGGGAGAGCTAAAGGATAGGTAATGGAAGCGAAGAATAGATTTTGTGGAAATTTATGCCAATCATTTGATATTACACTAATTTTTAAAGTATGTTTTGCTAACGGAACGCCAAGTGTTGAAGCTTGGTGAATAGCTATACTAAAATAAGTAGTTACTATGAGCCTCTAGCTCATTTTTTTTGAACGAATCAGTTATTAGATTAATAGGAACGAGGGAATCAAATTATGTCAAATCCTACAATTGCCATCGTTGGCCGTCCGAATGTCGGCAAATCAACGTTGTTTAATCGAATTGCCGGCGAACGCATTTCAATTGTTGAAGATACTCCCGGTGTTACCCGTGACCGGATCTATGCCAAAGGTGAATGGTTAGACCATGAATTTTCGATCATTGATACTGGCGGGATCGATATCGGTGACGAACCATTCATGGAACAAATCAAGCAACAAGCGCAAATCGCGATTGATGAAGCTGATGTCATTTTACTAGTCGCTAGCGGCAAAGAAGGCGTGACTGATGCGGACGAAGCGGTTGCGAAAATTTTATATCGTAGTAAAAAGCCAGTGATCCTGATGGTTAATAAAGTAGATAACCCGGAAATGCGAAATGAAATTTATGAATTTTATTCATTAGGCTTAGGAGAACCTTATCCCGTTTCAGGCAGTCATGGTCTTGGTCTAGGAGATGTTCTAGATGAAGCCGTGAAACATTTTCCAGCCGAAAACGAGGAAGAAGAAGACGAGTCGATCAAATTTAGTTTGATTGGACGTCCAAATGTTGGGAAATCTTCTTTGATCAATGCAATCCTAGGTGAAGATCGAGTGATCGTTTCTGATATCGAAGGAACGACCCGTGATGCGATCGATACAAAATTCGTCGGTGAAAACGGACAAGAATTTACAATGATCGACACTGCCGGCATGCGTAAACGCGGGAAGGTCTATGAAAATACCGAGAAGTATTCCGTCATGCGGGCGATGCGGGCCATTGATCGCTCCGATGTTGTACTTGTTGTTCTGAATGGGGAGGAGGGAATTCGTGAGCAGGACAAACGAATTGCCGGATACGCCCATGAAGCGGGACGTGGTGTGATCATCGTCGTTAATAAATGGGATCTAGTCAAAAAAGATACTAATACGATGAAGAAATTTGAAGAAGAGATTCGGGATGAGTTTGCTTATTTAGACTATGCACCAATCGTATTTGTTTCTGCGATGACGAAGCAACGGTTAAATAAAATCCCGTTAATGATTGAAGAAGTCAGCATGAATCAAAACTTGCGTATACCATCTTCTGTTCTGAATGACATTATTATGGATGCCGTGGCGATTAATCCGACTCCGACAGATAAAGGCAAACGCTTGAAGATTTTCTATGCGACGCAAGTTGCAGTTAAGCCGCCGACTTTTGTGGTTTTCGTAAATGAAGAAGAATTGATGCATTTTTCTTACGCGCGCTTCTTAGAGAACCAAATTCGCAAGGCCTTTGAGTTTCAGGGAACACCGATTAAAATAATCCCTCGACGGAGAAAATAAGGCATTTTATCATACTTTTATTTTTGTGACAATCATTTTTCTTAAATGCTAAAACAACAATGAATTTTATGTCATTAATAGCTAAAAACCTTGCTATCACAAGGTTCATATGCTATCGTTATAACAGAATATTGACCAAATCAATATTTTAAAGCTGATGGTTGGACCACTCAATTATCAGTCGATGTTTTAAACATCATTACTCATTTCTCAGGAGGTGAATTCATTCATGGCAAACAAAGCAGAATTGATCGAAAAAGTTGCAGCAGCTACTGACTTAACTAAGAAAGACGCTACCGCTGCTGTCGATGCTGTATTTTCAACGATCCAAGGCGCATTAGCTGACGGTGAAAAAGTTCAGTTGATCGGCTTCGGTAACTTTGAAGTACGTGAACGTGCGGCCCGTAAAGGACGTAACCCACAAACTGGTGAAGAAATCGAAATTCCAGCAAGCAAAGTACCTGCATTCAAACCAGGTAAAGCGCTAAAAGACGCAGTTAAATAATTGCAGCGACAAACCCGTTGGGGCTCTAGGGCTCTGACGGGTTTTGTTTTGTCTTGAAAGGTAAAAAAAGCTGAAAAGAGACTAAATAGCGACTGGCTTTTGCAGATTGTTCTTCCAAGTGCTGTGACTCCACTTTGTTATCAATGTAGTATTTATTCAAATATGTAGTAATCCATTAATTATTGTTTATTTCTATATAAGTGGGTTATTTAATAAGGTTTTTAACTTATATTTTATTTTACGAAAAGTTCTACATAGGATAAAATTGAATTAGGAGAAAAAGTAGTGAAAGAAGGGGAAGCGATGTCGGAGGAGCGACTATTTTATGTTGAACGAAATGATTCTTGGCATTCATATGAATTTTTAGCAAGAAGACAGCATGATCCTAAGTGGCGTCAAGCCTTTATAGAGGCGGATGCTTTATTAGAACGAGAAGAAAAGAAGAAAAAACGCCGTAATTTTATTATATTGTTGGTCTCCGTTCCGGTAGTGGTACTTGGAATGTTAGTGGGTTTATATTTTTATGGCTCTGCTGGGGAAGAAGCAATTCCTCAACGGGCGCTATCGTTGACGGAAGCGACCTCTTCTACCTCAACCGCTTCGGCGGAACCAACAGAAACACAAGATACCTCAAGTGTTGGAGAGGTGTTAGTAACGCCGTGGGGAGAGCATGTCACAGTGCTGCGAGTTTTATCAAACGGGCAGCGGGTAATCCAGGAAGCTCCTTCACCTTCAGATTTGAATAATGATGGGGTGCTGACATACGAGGAATTATCGCGCGTAGAAGAAGAGGCGAATCAGCAATACCAACAGCCGGTGACACAACAAGGCCAACCCAATCAACAGCAAACACCGCAACAGACCGTGCCGAGTCAAAGTCAACAGCAGCCAAATTCACAACCTGCTTCTAGTCAGCCGGGGGTTCAACCGGAAAGCCAGCCACAACAGAATCCGTCGCAAAATCAACAACCGGAAGTAAGTACGCCGCAAGGCTCGACGGCAATTCAATAAATTGCTAAGTTTGAAGGTTTTGGGGATTTTTGAATCAGAAAAAAAATAAAACTTCATGTGCCTTTCGCAGATTTGTTGCGAGAGGTTTTTTTGTAGTATAAAATGAAAATAAGCGAGGTGTTGGAAATGGAAGTACGCTATCGAAATAGCAAATTTGAGACACCGGTTACTTATGGTGAGACAGTGGCCTCCATGATGCGAAAGAAAGACTTGACCAACAAACAGATCCTTTTTTGTGGGAACCAGCGGTATTATGATTTATTTGCGGAGAAGCTGCGCCAATTTATTCCTAAAACCAGTGATCATGAGTGGTACATCACAACGAACAACCGGTACTGTAACACGATGAAGAATTTTCAAGAATTGACTCGCTTTTTAGAACGCTTCCGTGGATCAAAGCAGGCGATTTTCTTTGGAATCGGAAATGAAGGGGTAATGGAGCTGTTAGGCTTCACGCAGCATGTTACGCCGATCGAAGCGGAGCTATGCCTGCTACCGGTCTCCTTACGTTCCTTTGCCCAGAGTTTATCTTTTGTGGATCAAATCGTTTCTGATAAGACTATGATGACAGTAATGGAAATCACCGAAGCACCTCACAGTATTTTATTTGACCATACGTTGGCGGACCAGCAAACGACCGGTAAAATGGTAGATCTATTGACTTTGATCCGTTGCGGGATCGTTTGCGATTATTCCTTTTTACAAAGCCTATACCTGAACTTTCCGACAAGAGACGAGTTGCTGCAGCAATCTTTTGCCGCCTTTAGTGAGACTTTGTTGAATTATTATGGTACTCATAGTGAACAATTGCGTAATTTTGGCAAAACCTTTGAGCGGGCCTTTTTTCAAACAGAAAACGGCTCCTTATTGTCTAATAGTATGAAGACGATGTTTGGATTACTCTTTGAATTAGCGTGGAATGTTGTTGCAGGTAATGTTCATTTCAATTTTAAAAATTTTATGATATGGTTGGTGCGATTAGGATTTCCAATCATTGTGCCAGCGGGAATCTCGTTGGCTGATTATGGTCAGCAGATTATTGTATTAGCCGAGGAGCAACCTTTGTTAGGATTGAATCAAATCGGCGAAGTCGGGACTGAAAAAATCCCGACACAAAGAGAATTGCTTCAGACCTTTGAAGTGTATCAAAAAATCGTCACAGAGATCAGGGGAGAATAGATGGCAAGTTATAGCGAAAAAATGCTAGCGGCATTAAGAGAAGAAGAATTATCCGAAGCGAATTTAATGTTTGAAGAAGCATTAAAAAAAGATTCACCAGAATTATTGGCTAGTTTAGCGGAGGAACTACAAAGCTTAGGTTTTTTGGGCGAGACACAACGGATTTTAGAGAAATTATTGGCGGACTTTCCTGAGGAGGATATGTTTTATCTTTCATTGGCAGAAATCGCGATTGAAGAAGACGATATTGATAAGGCCTTTGAATATTTAGAACAGATCCAGCCAGATAGCGAAAATTATTTAGAGAGCTTATTAGTGACTGCCGATCTTTATCAAGTACTGGGGATTCCAGAAGTTAGTGAAGCGAAACTATTGCAAGCTAAAACATTAGCGCCAGAAGAACCATTGATTACTTTTGCTTTAGCTGAATTGCATTTTTCTACTAATCAATTAGGCGAGGCCATTAATGATTATGGACAACTGCAAAAGCAAGGAATCGATGAAATCGCTAATATTTCGATTGATGAACGAATCGGATCAGCCTACAGTATGATGGGAGGCTTTGAAGAAGCGATTCCATTTCTAGAACGAGCCTTAGAGAAGGAGCACACCTCCGATCGTTTATTCCAGCTAGGCTTCACTTATTATCAGCTCCATGATCATCAAAAAGCCATCAATTATTTGCAAGAATTAGAAACCCTTGATCCGCAATATCAAAGTGTTTATTATTACTTGACAGACAGTTTGAAGGAAGAAGAATTATTAGAAGAAGCCTTGACTGTCGCTGAAAAAGGCATCAAAGAAAATCCTTATCAAGTCGAACTGCTGCATTTAGCTTCCGAGATCGCCTATCGTTTACGAGACAGTAAAAAGGCGGAGGAATTATTACAGCAAGCACTTGAAACAGGTGAGAAGACTGATGAAACGTTGCTAACGTTAAGTAATCTCTATTTGAATGAAGAACAGCCTGATAAGGCGATCGAAATGATCAGTCAAATGGATGAAGAAGACAATCCTTATGCTGCTTGGAATTTAGCGCAAGCCTATAATGAATTAGAAGATTTTGAGGCGGCAGGTACGTACTACAAGCAAGCTTATGAAGATTTGGCTCATGAGCCAGATTTCTTAAAAGCTTATGGTCTCTTTTTACGAGAAGACGGTCAAATAGAGTTGGCTCGTAAAGTGTTAACAAGTTACCTACAATTAGAGCCTGGAGATTTAGAGGTGCAGTCCTTATTAGAAGAGTAGAGAGGTGAGAAGATGATCGATGTAGCTGAAAAACGTGAATTTCTTGTTTGGTTGATCAACAATGTGTCTTTTCAACGACGAGAAGTGATTTGGATTTTGAACTACTTAATTAATCACGAAGCCATTTTGCGGAATGTGCATATCGTTGAAGGCGCCTTGAATACGAAGCGCGGCATCGTTTTTCGCGATATCACTCAACGTGAAGATCCCATGGTGCTTACGGTAGAGGGTCAGCAGTTTACGAATAGTGATCAAATTTTTCATGAGATTCGCCTACATTGGCAGCAGCCTTTGTACTTAGAGTGTGTCTTCCCCAACTCTTGGCAAAATGCCCAATACTTATCGGTCTTGGAGGATAATCCCGAAAATTCTTGGAACGATACTGTTAGTGAAGAGATCGTCTTAGAGGTGGAGAATTATTTGAAGCATCAAGAGAAAGAAGCGCAGGCGGACTTGTTGAAGAAACAAATTGATCTTGCGTTGGAGGATGGCGATAAGGAGTCGTTCCTCATCTTGTCTGATGAATTGAATCGATTGAAATTAACTTTACATGAATGATGAATGATTTTAGCAAGCAGTCGGAAATCCTGCTTGCTATTTTTATGGGAATATCGTGAAAATATAAAAAGAATTCACTTAATCACTGGAATATGATACGATTTAGTTAATAGTAAGTCCTAAATATAATTTCTATTCTATTATTTGTGAAACAGGTAATTAGTATCGCCGAGGAGAATAGAAAGAAACGGAGGGTTTTAATGAAAAAATATTTTTTATTGACTGTCTTGGCAGTGGTGACGATGGGTCTCTTTGGTGGTTGTTCAAACAACGATGACACGAGTGATAGTTCAGCCAGCCAATCTTCATCGTCTAGTGAAATGAAAGCGGATAATGCGGATCAAGTCATGCAGGATTTTGATTCAATTACACTAGGTGACGCGGAAAACAAAGGCGAAGGCGGAACAGCAAAAACAGAAGTTGAGCAGTTTTTTGGAAAAGTCAGCGAAGAAGATAAGGGCAAGGCCAAAGAAATCACGACAGATGTGATCACTTGGGACAAGCCCGCTGGAGCAAAATCGATTGTCATCTCCTTTATTGATGACAAAGTAGTTGGAAAATCGATCGATGGGTTAGAAACAGCCGACGAAAAAGAACTATCTAAGGCCCAATTTGGCGACCTAAAAACTGATGGCTCGTACACCAAACAAATGGCACTGGAACAGCTTGGTAAACCGGAGGGCATAGGTGCTAACAGAGACTCTGATGGAATGGTGGAAATTTATAACTGGAACAATGTGACGGATGAAAATAAAAAAGTAATTACGACAATTGAATTTGTTGATGGGAATGCTAAGACAAAAAATCAAACAGACAGAGAATAAATAAAAGAGGACTTCCGCGATAAGTGGAAGTCCTCTTTTTGATATGTTAAGTAGTTCGTTTCAAGGTGAAGCGGCGCCGTTGCGGCCTTAAATAAGTGAAGCCTTCTCCTTCAACATCATGAACATTGCTGATTAAGATAAAAGCTTTTTCATCCACGGAGTGAACTATTTTTTTAACCTCGTTAATCTCTTGCTGTGAAACTACGATATAGACGATCCGTTTCATTTCAGAAGAAAAGCCGCCTTCGCCATGCAGGTAGGTTACACCCCGTTCCAGATGGCCCATTAGTAATTCAGCGACCACGTTACTTTCATTGGTGATAATCATGACACCTTTGGCTGCATATCCGCCGGAAGAAAGAATGTCTACGACGCGACTGAATACGAAAGAAACAATCAAGGTGTACATCATGCGTTTCAAATCTAGATAAGTCAATGAGCAGATCAAAACAATAATATCAAAAACTAATAAGGATTTTCCCATCGTCAGACCGAATTTCTGTTCCAAGATGCGGGCGATCACGTCTGCTCCACCAGTTGTTCCACCGTAGCGATAAACTAATCCGCTGCCAAAACCGGCGAACAAACCAGCTAAAATCGAGACGATAAACAGGTCGTGGTCTAAATTAATTGTGAATGGTACACGTTGCCAGATCCATAAGAAGACGGATAAACAAACCGTGCCTAGAATGGTGTAATAAAAAGAACGTTTTCCCAAAATTCTCCCACCGATTAAAATCAAAGGTATATTAATAATTAATGTTGTATACGCAGGGTCGATACCAAACAAGGCGCGAATGATCAAGGTGATACCGGTAACGCCACCTTCTGCTAAATGGTTGGCAATATTCAAGTAAACCAATCCAAAGGCATATATAGCTGTACCCACCACAATAAATAAAATTTCCTTAATCCGTGTAGTCATAGTCGTTTCCATACGACACCCCCTCAAATTTTATCCTCATCCAACATAGCACGAAATATAGATTGTTACAACAACATGATAGGAAAGAAAACTGTTTTTTGATAAGATAGGTTTGAGGTGGTTTGATGAAACAAAAGACAATGAAAATCATGCAACAAGAAGTTGATGATTATATCCAACAGTTTAAGACAGGTTATTTTTCCCCATTAGGTCAAATGGCTCGTTTGACCGAAGAAGTCGGAGAGCTGGCTCGTGAGATCAATCATTATTACGGTGAGAAAAGCAAAAAAGCATCAGAGCAACCGAAGACTGTTGAAGAAGAATTAGGTGATGTTTTATTCGTCACGATTATTATGGCTAACTCTTTAGGGATTGATTTAACGGAAGCCTTTGATCGCAATATGCATAAATTTAACCAGCGGGATCGTTACCGCTTTGAACGAAAAGATGGTCAGACGGAAGGTGACGCACAATGAGACTAGAAGCCTTGCCATTAGAATTTCAAGGGGCGATGCCGATTTTACGGAAATTACAAAATGCCGGTTATGAAGCCTATTATGTCGGAGGAAGCGTTCGCGACATTTTACTGAACAAACCAATCCATGATGTCGACATCGCCACCAGTGCTTTTCCGGCTGAGGTCAAGGAATTATTTCACCGAACGATCGATGTCGGTATTGATCATGGCACCGTGATGGTTGTCACAAAGGAAGCCACCTATGAAGTCACTACCTTCCGAACTGAATCAACGTATCAAGATTATCGTCGACCAGATCATGTTGAGTTTGTTCGTTCACTAAAGGAAGATTTGAAACGCCGGGATTTTACAATCAATGCGTTGGCGGTGGGAATTGATGGCAATGTGATTGATTTATTTGACGGCTTAAGTGATTTGCGAAATAAGGTCTTGCGGGCAGTGGGAAATCCTTATGAACGTTTTCATGAAGATGCGCTGCGAATGATGCGGGCGTTACGCTTTGTCAGTCATTTAGGCTTTACGTTGGAACCAGAAACTTTCGAAGCGATTCAAGAATACCATTCATTGTTGGCGAAGATTTCAGTGGAACGAATCAACGTGGAGTTCGTTAAATTGATGATGGGTTCGTTTCGGGAAGCCGGTCTGCGCTCCTTTGTGGAATCTGAGTGTTATATTTATTGTCCGGGGTTACGAGAACATGGTGATGCATTACTGAATTTCGCTGAGTTGCGGGGGCCGGCAATTCCAACTGAACGCCAAGCCTGGACCTTGTTAATGACGATGCTGAATTTTGGTGAAGAAGAGATCCGGCAGTTTATGAAGGAGTGGAAATGTTCCAATCAGTTGATTCGTGAAGTTAGCCAGATGGTTCCAGCACTTCATTACCGACTAATCCATGAGTGGGACAATTGGTCCTTGTATCAGCTTGGCCGAGAATTGGCTTTGTCGGTGGAGTACTTATTGTATTATTTTCAGCGGGAACCGAATTTAGCGAAGGTCCGCTTACTGTATCAATATTTACCGATCTTTTCCTTGAAGGATCTTGCATTAAAAGGGAACGATCTCATGAGTAACTTTGATTATCCTCGCGGACCGTGGATCAGTACGACCTTGAAAGCGCTGGAACAAGAAGTAGTTGAAGGTCATTTAAATAATGAAAAAGCAGTGCTTTTGGCCTATGCGACAGATTTTTTGAAAAGGAGAATGATATGAAGACACTGACCAAAAAATATCAAGTGGCAAAGAATCAGACGGCACGTTCAATGGGCTCTGGTGATTTAGAAGTCTTAGCGACACCTGCGTTAGTTGCCATGATGGAAAATTGTGCAAAAAGCTTCGTGGCTGACGGGCTTTCTATAGGACAAACAACGGTCGGTTTCAAGCTTGATTTGAAACATCTTGCACCAAGCGCCACTGGGGCTGAAATCAAGGTTGAAGCCGAGCTTACTGATGTTGACGGTCAGAAGCTGTCTTTTTCGATCAGAGCTTATGATCAAGCGACCTTAATTGGGAGTGCCAGTCATCAACGAGTGATTGTCGAAACGGCAGATTTTTTAGAAAAATTGAAGTAGAAGCACAACATGTGACCGTTTACTCAAGGTGTGCTAAACTAATTCTAGATTAGTAGTGAGGAGAATGTAGAATGGCAAGAGAAATGACAGCTTTAAAGTTCTATTTCCGTAATGGGGAAACTTGGACGATCGATCGTCGATATATTGGTGATTTGTGGATCAAGCAAATTACGACAAGTTTTGGAAGAATTCACGGTAGTGAGTTTGTTGAAATCCATCCATGTGCGGGCTTCAAGATCGAAATTTATCAAGAAGGCGACCATGTTCAAACTTCAGACATCAATTTAGGTGGTTTAGAAATGGGGATGTTTGAACGTGCCCGTAAATTCGAAGACATCGAACGGATGGAAATCATTTACCGTGCAGGACATCCAGATTCCGTTTACTTCCCTTATAAAGACAAAGACACTGAAGGGTTAGACAACGTATATCAATCAACGAAAGTCTCTGAAAAGACTAAGAGCCTTTACATCGTGATTGATCCAACCAAGACGGTTGATGAAGTCTATGGCGAATCATTTTAATAGCACGAAGACAAGTATTCGTTTGAATACTTGTCTTTTTTTAAGTAATTATTAAGGTACCGTAATAAAAACAACAATACTCTTGCTAATTTAAGAAGGTACCTGTATTATATATTTATGTAAGGTACCTCTCTAAAAGCTTTGCTTCAAATTTTTATTGGAAAACGATTATTTTTAAAGAGGAGAGAGTTATTATGGAAAACCAAATGAATGAACAATTTATGAAATTACAACATGACTTGCATCGTTACTTGCGCAGTCGCGCAGCTAAAAACCATACGATGGGGCCTCATCGTGGTCAAGGACGCATTTTAGCTTTGTTGAAACTAAATCCTGAAATCAGCCAAAAAGAATTAACCTTTGTCTTAGATATGCGTCCACAATCAGTGGGTGAACTACTACAAAAATTAGAAGACAAAGAATGGATCACTCGTGAAGCTTCTGAAGCGGACCGTCGTGTAATGATTGTTCGTTTAACTGAATTAGGCAAGGCTGAAGCTGAAAAGGTTTCTGAGCGTCCCGATTTTGGTGAGGAATTATTTGCAGACTTTACTGACGAAGAAAAAGCTGAATGGTCACGACTAGTAGAAAAACTATCAAATACACTAAAAAGTCATTTTTCAGAGGAAGAATCCGAAGAAACCTTTGGTGGCGGACGTGATTTTGATGATCCGAGATTCTCTCATAGAGGGGGTCATCATGGGTTTGGCGGTCCACATGGTCATGGAGCAAGAAAGGCTCATCATTTTTCTGAATTTGATGGCTTTAACTGGTAATCAATATTTGTACAATGAATGATCACTTAATTCTAGTGAAGTCGTAGAGGAAAAATTTCCTTTACGGCTTTTTTTTGTTACAATAACGAAGAGAAATTTTGAGGATGGTTCAAAATGAAAGAATTGAAAGTAACAGAATTATTTAAAACCTTTGGTGATAAAACTTTATTTGATCGGATCTCTTTTTTGATTCATGAAAAGGATCGGATTGGCTTGATCGGTGTTAATGGCACTGGAAAATCCAGCTTGCTAGCGATCTTAGCTGGTCGTGACAGTGGGGACGGCGATATTTCAGCCATTGAAAAAGCCAGTGATTATCGGATCGGCTATTTAGCGCAAGACCAGCAATTTCCCGCTGAGACAATGGTTCTAGACGCAGTTTTCCAAGGTAATAATCCCTTGATGCAGACCGTACGAGCGTATGAAAAGGCTTTGCTACAATTAGCCGAGAATAACAGTGCTGCTGCCCAACGTCAGTTTACTCTGGCGGAAGAAGCGATGAACAAACAAGATGCCTGGACGGCTGATAGTGAAGCAAAAGCGATTTTAAATAAACTAGGCATCGAAACCTTGGACCAACAGATTGGTCAACTATCTGGTGGTCAGATCAAGCGCGTGGCTTTGGCGCAAGTACTGATTGATTCGCCAGATTTATTATTGTTGGATGAACCTACCAACCATTTAGATTATGATGCGATTCAATGGTTGGAAAATTATTTGAAACATTATCAAGGCTCATTATTAATGGTGACTCATGATCGGTACTTTTTAGATCGTGTAACCAATCGCATTTTTGAGCTGTCATTTGGGCAGTTGTATGAGTACCACGGCAATTATGAAGCCTACCTCGTTGAAAAGGCCGAACGTGATCGGGTTGCGGTCGAACAAGAAGGTAAACGCAAGCAATTATATAAACAAGAGCTGGCTTGGATGCGAGCCGGAGCTCAGGCCCGCAGCACGAAACAACAGGCGCGGATCAATCGTTTTGAAGATTTGAAGGAAAACCTTCATCAAGTCCAAAATGATGGACAGATTGAAATGAACATCGCAACTACGCGGCTAGGGAAAAAAGTACTAGAAATGAAGGATGCTTCATTTACGATTGAAGGCAAAAAGATCCTCAGCCATTTTGATTTATTGATCCAATCGAAAGAACGCTTAGGGATCACCGGAAAAAATGGGGCGGGAAAATCGACCTTGTTAAATTTATTAGCCGGGCGTTTAACCTTAGACAGCGGGGTGCTTGAAGTAGGTGAAACGGTACGCTTGGCTTATTACACACAACAAAATGAAGCACTAGATCCAGAAAAGCGGATGATCGCTTATTTACAAGAAGCGGCGGAAGAAGTCAAGCAGCGCGATGGTTCACAAATTGGTGTCGCGGAACTATTGGAGCGTTTCTTATTTCCTCGTTTCATGCACGGAACAAAGATCGGCAAGTTGTCCGGCGGTGAGAAACGGCGACTTTATTTGTTGAAGCTATTGATTCAACAGCCGAATGTTTTACTATTGGATGAGCCAACAAATGACTTGGACATCGCTACCTTGACGATTTTAGAGGATTATCTGCAAGACTTTGCGGGTGCGGTGATCACCGTTTCTCATGATCGCTATTTCTTAGATAAAGTGGCTGAAAAGTTATTGATCTTCGAAGGAGAAGGTGCGATCGTCTCCTACTTTGGTTCAATTTTGGATTATTTGGCGCAGCAAACCCCGGTGAAAGAAGAGAAAGCAGTTAAAGTAAAGACACAGCCGCACTCACCAGAACGGAAGAAAAAACTTTCTTACAATGAACAAAAAGAATGGTCCACGATTGAAGAAGATATTGCCACCTTGGAAAGCAAGCTAGACGAGCTGACGGAAGCCATGAATCATCAAGGAGATGACTTTACTAAGCTGCAAACCTTGCAAAAAGAATTAGACGAGACAGAAGCAGCGTTGGAAGAAAAAATGACTCGTTGGGAATATTTA
The DNA here is from genome assembly GCF_001885905.1 of Enterococcus devriesei. GTDB lineage: Bacteria > Bacillota > Bacilli > Lactobacillales > Enterococcaceae > Enterococcus_A > Enterococcus_A devriesei. The sequence continues at coordinate 163,013 of NZ_JXKM01000002.1, forward strand.
AGTGAAATTGTCGAAGGAAGCTGAGTGTCAGCTAAACGAACGAATATTTAGGAGGAGCAATATGCTGGTTGCGATTTGGGCACAAGATAAAAATGGGCTGATTGGAAAGAACAATCGGCTTCCATGGCATTTGCCAAATGATTTGCGCTTTTTTAAAGAAACTACCTTAAATCACACGTTAGTGATGGGACGAAAAACGTTTGAAGGCATGGGTGGGCGTCCGTTACCGAATCGTCAAACGATCGTTTTGACTCGTGATCAAAGCTATCAAGCACCGAATGTGATCATCATGCATTCGCCAGCGGAAGTTTTGGCCTATGCTGAAAAAAATGCCGGGATTACTTTTATTGCCGGGGGCTCAGCGATCTATCAAGAATTTCTGCCTGATTGCCAAAAAATTTATCGGACAGTCATCGATGCTGACTTTGAAGGAGATGCCTATTTTCCAACCGTAGAGTGGGAACAATGGGAGTTAACCGAAAGTGTCGAAGGACAGCAGGATGAAAAAAATCCGTATCTTTATCGCTTTGAAACCTATCAAAGAATAACTTCTTAATCGCGCAGTTCTTTCAAGATTTATAAAGAAAATAGCGTGAACCATGATTTATTTCTTCAGGTTTGATATACTGAATCTAATTTGAAAACTGGTGTGGAAAGAAGGATCAGAATGCCAAATGTTAAAATTGTAACAGACTCTTCGTGTACGATTGAAAAATCAGTACGTGATGAATTAAATATCACGGTTATCCCGTTATCAGTGATGATCGACGATGTCGTTTATCCTGATGATGACGATTTGACTGGTGAAAAATTTATGGAAATGATGGCGAAGGCCAAAAATTTACCCAAAACAAGTCAGCCGCCGATCGGCTATTTTGCTGAACTTTATGATGAGCTTGGAAAGGATGGCAGTCCGATCGTTTCGATCCATATGTCTCATACGTTAAGTGGGACAGCTGAGGCCGCTCGTCAAGCAACTTTTTTAAGCAGCAGCGAAGTAACGGTCATTGATTGCGGATTTATCGATCAATCACAAGCCTTCCAAGTGATTGAGGCTGCAAAATTAGCGGAAGCTGGCGCAACGCTTGAAGAAGTTTTAGCCGGTGTGGAACGAGTGAAAAATCACAGTAAATTATTCATTGGTATCTCGTCACTTGATAATCTGGCCAAAGGCGGACGAATCAGTCGAGTTGCTGGCGTGATCTCAAGTGTATTGAATATGCGTGTAGTAATGGAGCTTGAAGATGGCGAATTATTACCGATTACGAAAGGCCGCGGAAAGAAAACCTTCAGTAAGTGGTTTGGCGCCTTTAAAGATGAATTAAGCAAAGTTAATGTCAAGCAGATCGGGATTTCTTATGCTGGCAAATTAGACTTTGTCGATGAAGCTAAGCAAGCGTTACAAGAAATGTTCCCAGATATGCATATCCCTGTTTTGCATACCAATCCGATCGTTGCAACCCATACCGGACCAGGGGCGTTTGCGATTATGTACTATACTGATTAGTTGTACCTGCCTCTAGCGATAGAGGCGTTTTTTTTAAAAGGAGCAGATAAATGAAACGATTTACGACAATATTAATTCCATTTGCAGTAGCAATAGTTACTTTGCTCCTGCTCTTTTTGACCATTCCTAAGGCGGAATCACGAATCCGCGTCAGCCGTGACGAAAGTCAAAATTATAAACAGTCTGTTCATTTAGTCGCGGTTGGGGATTCATTGACAGAAGGCGTCGGAGACGAAACAAAACGCGGCGGCTATGTGCCTCTGGTGGCGGATTCGCTCCAGCAAAACTATGAACTGTCTTCGGTGGAAAAAGATAATTATGGTGTTTCAGGTGAGCGTAGCGATCAAATTTTAAAGCGAGTAAAAAAGGATTCTGAATTGCGAAACAGTTTAGCAAGTGCTGATCTAATCACGATGACGGTTGGTGGAAATGATCTGTTCCAAGCCTTTCAAAAAAATCTCACCGCTAAAAACGCCAAGCAATTTGATCGTCCAATAAAAAAATATGGGGAATACGTCGAAGATATCTTAACAGAGATGCGTGAACTGAATCCAAAGGCGCCGATTTATGTAGTAGGTATTTATAATCCTTACTATTTAAACTTTCCGGATATTAAGGCGATGCAGACAGTGGTTGATAATTGGAACAAGGAGACAGAGAGTATCACAAAGAAAAATTCAAACAGCTTCTTTGTGCCAGTAAATGATTTGCTCTATAAAGGCATTGCCACAGAGAAAAGCAGTGAAACCACTGAAACTACCGACAGCTCTAGTTCTGAAGTGAAGAACAACGTCTTATACGATGAAGACAATTTTCATCCCAACAACTTAGGCTATCAGTTGATGGCAACTGCAATCCGTGAAAAAATCGTGGACACGAAAGATTTATGGTTACTAAAGGAGAACAATTAATGGAAGAAAACAAAGAAGAAAAGCAACCAGAGAAACGCTCTACTGCCAAAGAAAAGATCAACGGCTGGAAAATCGCCTTTCTCGTATTGATCGGTATTCTATTAGGGGGGCTGATTTTTACCACAGTCCGGGTCTTTACTGCTCGAGAAACCAACCTTCCCCCTAGCAGTGAAACGACGGTGCCGAAAGGTTCGCCAGTTTTGACGATGAATACGAATAAAAAGAAATTAAATACCGTCATGGAATATTTTTTGAATGATCTACAAAAGGGCTCGGATGTAAAATATGAGTTTTACTTAGAAAATCAAGCAATGCTGAAGGGCGAATTCAAAATATTAGGAGCGAAAGTCGATTTTTATCTTTACTTTGATCCATATGTTATGGATAATGGCAATGTTCAGCTAAAAGCCCGGGATTTATCAATCGGCTCGTTGAATTTACCAGTGAGTCAAGTAATGGCCGCCATTAAACGAGGCTATAAAGTCCCTAAATGGGTAGAAATTGATTCAAAAGAGCAAACGATCGTCTTGAAATTAAACGAGTTCAAATTAAATAACGGAATGTTTATTAAGGCCAATCATATTGATCTGGTGGGTGATGACATTCAATTTAGTTTATACTTGCCAAAAGAAAAGAAAGCTGATGACTAGTTTTTGAGAGTGGAAAGTCGAGAGTCATCAAGGTGAATAGCAGTGAGAAGAAGTTTTTATCATTATATTTTGACTCAACGAGGTCATAATTTACATGATCCAGTGGAGGTTTTTGCCAATGATGTTAGCAGAGATATCATGTTTCCAAAACACTCAGAGGATTATCACGAGGTCGCTGATTATTTGGAATTGAATGTAAATTATTTAGACTCAATGGATCTATTTGATCAAGTCTGGGAAAAGTATGTAGAAAACAACAAGTAATTAATAAGGAAAAGTTACTGAGGGCTTTTCCTTTTTTTTATAGCGTGCTATCATGAAAAAAAGGGTGAAAGGAAAATGCGCCTTGCAGAAAAGAACGTTGCCACTATCTATTTTTTTTATCGCGATTGCAGCAACTGCGATCATCACCGCAGTCGTCACTCACTTTGTTGAGCAAAAGCAAGCGTTAAATAATGAATCAGTTGTTAAAATAACAAGAAGTGATTTGGATGAAGTTCAAGATCTATATGATTTGATCAGCACGAATTACGTAGACAAAGTAAGCCAAGAAGAATTGATCCAAGGGGCATTAAAAGGGATGACTGATTCCTTAGACGATCCTGATTCTAAATTTTTAACGGCGAAAGAAACAAAAGAGTTAAATGCCGAAGTGGCTGGGACCTTTGAAGGAATCGGGGCTAATTTAGAACTAGAAAATCGACTGCCGATCATTGATCAAGTACCTTTGAAAAATTCGCCTGCTGAAAAAGCCAAATTGAAAGCTAAGGACATTATTTTAGAAGTTGATGGCAAATCTACGAAAGACAAATCATTGGATCAAGTTGCAAGTTTGATCCGAGGAGAAAAAGGCACTCAAGTAAAATTGTTGATTCAGCGTGGAACAGACAAATTTGAAGTGGGCTTAGAACGAGATGTCGTGCCTGAGGATACGGTAAAAGGAACAATCGACGAGAAAAATCCGACGATTGGCTCAATCCAGATTGATAATTTCCGGGAGACGACAGCGTTAGAATTTCGAACGATTATTGAGGAGCTAAGAAAACAAGGTGCGAAATCATTTGTAATTGATTTACGGCAAAACGCTGGCGGAGTATTAGCCGAGGCGGAGAGAGTCGCCAGTTACTTTTTACAAAATGGTGATACGATCGCACAGTTTTCAAACAATGACAAAGTCATATCGATTGATAAAGCCGGGAAAAAGATTGATCAAGGCTTTAAAGTCAAGGAACCAACGGTCTTTTTAGTTGATCAAGAAAGTTCTTTTGGTTCTGAATTGTTAGCTGCGGCCGTAAAGAATAAAAACTACCCAATCATAGGCGTTCATACCTTTGGTAAGGGAACAGTTCAAAGTGTTCATTCAATCGGAAAAGACAACTATGTTCAGCTGACGGTGATGAAGTGGTTTATGCCTGATGGCAAATCAGTTGAAGGCAAAGGGGTAACACCGACGATCGAAGCTGATTATCCTGAATATGGCAAGCTGCCGCCAATTTCGAAGCAGTCTAACTGGCGCATCGGAGATTCTGGCGATCCCATTAAAAATATCAATACAATCTTAAAAGCATTAGGTTATCCGACGGACGGTTCTGTCTTTAACGAAGCAACCCGCGATGCGGTCACGAAGATTCAAAACGAGAATAATCTACCTGCAACTGGCGCCTTAGATGACAAAACGGTTGACGTTTTACAAGAAAAACTCTTCCGTTTAGTTAAAGCCAATGATGCGGCCTACACCAAAGCAATCGAAACATTGAAAAAATAAACAACAGAGATTTCTCTGTTGTTTTTGATATACAAAGGAGGGACAGCGTGAAAAATATTTTAACAAAAAATCATCTTTTTTTAGGGCTGAAATATTTGCTGATCTCTCTTTTTGTCGGGGTCATCATTCGCGGGTTCTTATTGATCCCCGTGCCGGTGACTGGCAATTCAATGGATCAGACATTGCAACAAAAAGACATGGTTCTGATGGAAAAGTTCAGTAAAATCAAACGTTTTGATGTGATTGTGTTTCAACAACCCGATGGAACGATTTATATCAAACGAGTCATTGGGTTACCAGGCGATCAAATCCGCTATGAAAAGGATCAGCTGTATATCAATAATAAAAAAGTCGCAGAACCTTTTTTAACCAATAACCGTAGCCATGATCACCAAGTCTCACCCTATACCACAGACTTTCAACTGCAAGAATTGATTGGTGAGGAACGCCTGCCGAAAAATGATTATTTTGTGTTAGGGGACAACCGAAGGATCTCGAAAGATAGTCGCTCTTTTGGGACTGTCGCCAGCAAAGATATTTTAGGAAAAGCACGAGCGGTGTATTTTCCGTTAACACATATTAAAATGATTAATTAAATGAGGATGCAAAAAAGGATGAGGTGGAGAACACCCCATCCTTTTTTATTTCTAGTCGCTTTTAAACGAAAGCGAACATTTATTGTAGTTGATTTAAGAAAAGTATTTCAAAATATGCAGGGTGCCATTTCGACTATTCGCTCCTACGTTCAACGGTTACGGTCACTTTATCGCCGAAGGTTTTGTTAAGTTTTTGACGGATAGCTTTCCGAATGCCTAGAATATAACAAGTATTTCCAGCCTGATCTTTAATCCCCATATTCACAATGCTACCTTCATAAACAATGCCATCAAACGTAGCTTGAACCTTCACTCGTCCAGCACCAAATTCTTCTCTTATATCGTATGGGAATATGATGTAAGCACCGCCTTTACCGATTTCCGAAGGCATAATTTCAGCTTCAAACCTATATTTCTTTTTCATTTTTTCTCCTACTTAGTTAGTTTATATCCAGTTTTTATTTTATTATACAGCACCGCAAATATATTACATAAAGCTAAAAACTAAAAAGAACACATTTTAAATTGTGATTATTCGTGTTAAAATGCCAAAGATGCGAGATTAAATGAGAGGAGTTGCCTACATATGACTATTCAATGGTTTCCCGGCCACATGGCGAAAGCGAGACGTGAAGTTTCTGAAAAATTAAAATTTGTCGATATCGTTTTTGAATTAATCGACGCGCGGTTGCCGCTATCTTCACGGAACCCGATGCTGGATCAAATCGTACAGCAAAAGCCGCGATTGATTTTGTTGAACAAGGCGGATTTAGCCGATCCGATTCAAACAAATTTGTGGGTGAATTATTTCAGAGAACAAGGTCATGCGGTATTAGCATTGACAGCTAAAGAAGATAAGAGCGTAAAACAAATTGTTCCTGCCAGTAAAAAAGTTTTGGCGGAGAAAATCGCGCGGGATAAAGAACGGGGATTAAAACCGCGAGCGATCCGAGCAATGGTTTTAGGGATTCCCAATGTCGGAAAATCAACGCTGTTAAATCATCTAGCGGGTAAAAAGGTGGCCAGCACCGGTAATCGTCCCGGCGTGACTAAAGGGCAGCAATGGCTGCGCTTTGGTTCACAGCTGGAGCTTCTAGACACCCCAGGGATTTTATGGCCGAAGTTCGAAGACCCAGAAGTTGGCAAAAAATTAGCGTTGACTGGCGCGATTAAAGATGATCTGTTGCATTTAGATGACTTGGCATTGTATCAATTAAGTTTCTTTTCACGTTTTTATCCAGAGCAATTGAAGGAACGTTATAAATTAACGGATGACGAGTTATTTTTAGAATTGCCGGAGTTATTAATGGTCATCACGAAAAAACGCGGGTTCAAAGACGATTATGAACGGGCTAGCGAGATGTTGATTCTCGAATTACGTCAAGGCAGACTGGGCCGCTTTACCTTAGATCGTTTTGAGGAGCTGAGTGAGTAATGGAAAAATTATCAATCAGCGCGATTAAAGAACAATTAAAAGAAATCACCTCAGCAGATGATCTTCGACTAGCTAATTTTCGAGAAGATTCGCGAAAAGGTGTGCAACAGGCGCTTTTGCAATGGCAAAGACAGCAGGAGAAACAGCAAGCCTTAGTCGAAAAATACCAAGCGATGTCGGTCTTTGAAGTAGCGAAAAAAGCGCAAGGCTTTCAAGCAATTTGTGGAATCGATGAAGTGGGACGAGGACCTTTGGCCGGACCGGTAGTAGCCGCTGCGGTCATTTTGAATGAGGACCATACGATTTTAGGGTTAAACGATTCTAAACAGCTTTCTGCTCATAAGCGCGAAGAATTAGTTAAGGAGATCAAGCAAAATGCCCGAGCGATCGGGATCGGTGAAGCGACCGCCGAAGAGATCGATCAGTTAAATATTTATCAAGCGACTAAAGTGGCGATGCAGCGGGCGATCGATCATTTAGCAATTGCACCAGATTGTTTATTGATCGACGCGATGGTTTTAGAAAATGGACTGCCACAAGAAAAAATCATTAAAGGCGATGCACGTTCGGTCTCTATCGCCGCTGCTAGTATCATTGCAAAAGTCTATCGGGATGAATGGATGGCTGATTACGGCGAACAATATCCTGCTTATGGCTTTGCCAAAAATGCGGGCTATGGTACGAAGGAGCATTTACAGGCGATCGAAGAACAAGGAATTTTACCGATTCATCGTAAAACCTTTGCCCCGATCAAAAATAAATAAAAAATAAGATCCTTCTTTTTTCAGTATCTTTTTTATAAAGAACTGGAAAGAGGGATTTTTTTGAAAAATAAATTTTTATTGCGTTTGAGTCTGACTAAGGGCATCGGGGTGATTGGCAAGCAACGAATCTATCAATTTGCCAAACGAAATCAACGGTGGCAGTTTGAAAGCTTGGAACTTCGCTTGCTTTCCCATTCAACAAAATCTAATGATTGGAATGACTGGAGCGAAGACCGACTTCAGGAGATTATCCATACGCACGATTTTATTACGATTGAAGATGCGGATTATCCAGAAGCGCTGCGTTATGTTCCCACACCGCCTTTGGTTTTATTTTATAAAGGAAATTTAAACTTATTAAAACGTGAAATGTTGGCGGTTGTTGGAGCCAGAGAAGCGACGAATTATGGGTATCAGGTTTTACAAGCGCTAATGCCAGATCTCACGAAGCGTGGTTTTGTAATTGTTAGCGGTTTAGCTAAAGGAATCGATAGCTTCGCCCATCAATTTGCGATCAGTAATCAAGGAAAAACCGTCGGAGTTGTTGGAACCGGTTTAGATATCTGTTATCCTAAATCTAGTGGGAATTTACAAATCGAGCTGAGTCAGCACCATTTGGTTTTAAGTGAGTACCCCAACGGCACCACACCTGCAAAATTCCATTTTCCGATGCGCAATCGGATCATCGCGGGTTTAAGCAGTGGTGTATTGGTCTTAGAGGCCAAAAAACGCAGTGGTTCATTGATTACCGCGCAGCAAGCTTTGGACTATGGCAAGGAGGTTTTTGTCGTACCAGGATCAATCCTGGATGGTCATTCCAGTGGATGTCATCAACTGATTCAAGATGGCGCGATTTGTGTTGAAAAAACACAGGATATTTTTGATTCCTACGATCTATTGAAAAAATTTCATTAGACCTGACTTGACAAATAAAAAATGAATAGCGTATTATAGGCTACGATTTGTCAGTAGTTGCCGATATATAATAGAAGAAAAAAATAAGGAGGCAAAACATTTGGCCTATAAATACCTAGTAATTGTAGAATCACCAGCAAAAGCAAAGACCATTGAAAAATATTTAGGAAGAAATTACAAAGTGGTGGCGAGTGTCGGACACGTTCGCGACTTACCAAAAAGTAAAATGGGAATCGACGTTGAAAACAACTATGAACCCCATTATATTTCAATTCGCGGTAAGGGCGATGTCATTAAAAGTTTGAAGCAAGCTGCTAAAAAAGCGCAAAAAGTTTATCTCGCAAGTGACCCGGATAGAGAAGGGGAAGCCATTGCTTGGCATTTAGCTTATTTGTTAGGACTTGATTTAGCAGATAAAAATCGGGTCGTCTTCAATGAGATCACGAAAGATGCAGTCAAGGCAGCCTTTAAAGAACCCCGCAGTATTGATGTTTCATTGGTTGATGCCCAACAAGCGCGCCGCGCATTAGACCGGTTGGTAGGCTATTCAATTTCACCGATTCTTTGGAAAAAAGTTAAAAAAGGCTTGAGTGCAGGTCGGGTTCAATCGATCGCGTTAAAAATGATCATTGATCGCGAACAAGAAATCCGTGATTTCATTCCAGAAGAATACTGGAGTATTGATGGAAACTTCAAAAAGAAAACGAAAAAATTCAAAGCGAATTTCTGGGGTGTAGATGGCAAGAAGAAAAAATTGCCTAACGCGGAAGCGGTCAAAGAAGTGACTTCTCGAATCGACGGCAAGGATTATGAAGTTACCAAAGTTGAGAAAAAGGAACGCAAACGCAATCCAGCATTGCCCTTTACCACCAGTAATATGCAACAGGAATCGGCTCGTAAGCTGAATTTCCGAACCCGGAAAACTATGATGGTAGCGCAACAACTATACGAAGGAATCGCCCTTGGTAAACAAGGAACCGTCGGCTTGATTACGTATATGCGTACCGATTCGACCCGGATCTCTGATACTGCCAAAACAGAGGCGGCTGAATTCATCGAAAAGACTTACGGCAAAGAATATTCGCAACACCATGCTCGTAAAGTGAAAAATCCACAAGGGTCTCAGGATGCCCATGAAGCAATCCGACCAACCAGTGTTCAGCGGACCCCTGAAGTAATGAAGCAGTATTTAGACAAGGATCAATTAAAACTTTATACTTTGATCTGGTCACGTTTTGTTGCCAGCCAAATGACTGCTGCGATCCTGGATACGATGAAAGTGACTTTAGAACAAAATGGCGTAATCTTTATTGCCAATGGTTCAAAAATCAAATTCAAAGGGTTCATGCAAGTTTACATTGAAGGCCGCGATGATGGCAAAGAAGACAAAGAAAATATTTTGCCAGAAGTTGAAAAAGGTGACATCGTTCAATCGGTCGATATCGAGCCAAAACAACATTTCACACAACCACCAGCGCGTTTCAGTGAAGCAACGTTGATTAAGACATTAGAAGAAAACGGCGTGGGCCGTCCATCTACTTATGCACCAACATTAGATACAATCCAACGTCGTTATTACGTGAAATTAACTCAAAGACGCTTTGAGCCAACGGAATTAGGCGAGATTGTTAATACCTTGATTGTTGATTTCTTCCCACAAATTGTCGACGTCAACTTTACAGCGGAAATGGAAAATGATTTGGATAAGGTAGAAGACGGCAAAGAAGAATGGACCAAAGTTGTCGATCGCTTTTACCAGCCTTTCGCGGTGGAATTAGAAAAAGCCGAAGAAGGTATTGAAAAAATCCAAATCAAAGATGAACCAGCTGGCTTTGATTGTGATGTTTGTGGTCATCCAATGGTGATTAAATTAGGTCGTTACGGTAAGTTCTACGCATGTAGTAATTTCCCAGATTGTCGCAATACGAAACCGATCATTAAAGAAATCGGCGTAGAATGTCCAGTTTGTCATCAAGGTCAAGTCGTTGAACGGAAATCGAAAAAGAATCGTTTATTCTATGGTTGTTCTCGTTACCCAGACTGTGACTTTACGTCTTGGGATAAACCAGTTGGCCGGAACTGTCCAAAATGTGATGGCTACTTAGTTGAGAAGAAAGTCAAAGGCGGCAAGCAAGTCGTCTGTATCAATGGTGATTACGAAGAAGTTGTCCAAAAATAAAAAAGTTTAAGTGAGGAATAAATGGTCAAAACAGTGAATGTGATTGGGGCAGGCTTGGCTGGCAGTGAAGCCGCTTGGCAGCTGGCGGAGGCTGGCGTCCCTGTGAATTTATTTGAAATGCGTCCGGTGAAAACAACACCGGCACATCATACCGCCGATTTTGCGGAATTGGTTTGTAGTAATTCATTACGAGGCAACGGGCTAACCAATGCGGTGGGTGTCTTGAAAGAAGAAATGCGCCGCTTAAATTCAGTAGTGATTGCATCGGCCGATGAGACGGCTGTACCAGCTGGCGGTGCGCTAGCGGTCGATCGCGATAATTTTTCTGCTTTAATTACGAAAAAAGTAAAAGAACATCCGCTAGTGACGGTAATTGCTGAAGAAGTTACAGAGATACCTGAAGGGATCACGATTATTGCGACTGGTCCTTTGACCTCAGAACCTTTAGCTAAAGAGATCGCAAGCTTTAACGGATCACATGGCTTTTATTTTTACGATGCCGCGGCACCAATCATTGATAGCTCCACGATTGATCGCGAAAAGGTCTATTTAAAATCACGTTACGATAAAGGTGAGGCTGCTTATTTGAATTGCCCCATGACGGAAGAAGAATTTATGCGTTTTTACAACGCCTTGATTGAAGCAGAAGTGGCTCCACAAAAAGAATTTGAAAAAGAGAAATTCTTTGAAGGCTGTATGCCAATTGAAGTGCTAGCAAAGCGGGGCGTTAAAACGATGCTGTTTGGTCCAATGAAACCAGTTGGCTTAGAAGATCCTAAGACTGGCAAACGTCCGTACGCAGTGATTCAATTGCGCCAAGACAATGCGGCGGCTTCGATGTACAATATCGTCGGCTTCCAAACTCATTTAAAGTGGGGCGAACAAAAGCGGGTCTTTCAAATGATTCCTGGTTTAGAAAAGGCTGAGTTCCTACGCTATGGTGTGATGCACCGCAATAGTTTTATGAATTCACCGGAATTGTTACGACCGACTTACCAAAGCAAGCAGCGTGAAGACTTATTCTTCGCCGGACAAATGACCGGAGTGGAAGGTTATGTCGAAAGCGCCGGCAGCGGCTTGGTTGCTGGCCTGAATGCCGCTCGTTTAGCAAAAGACGAAGAATTGATCGAATTTCCACGAGAAACGGCGATCGGTTCAATGGCTTATTACATCACTCATGCTGAAGGCAAACATTTCCAACCGATGAATGCTAATTTTGGACTGTTCCCAAGTTTGCCGGAACGGATTCGTGATAAAAAATTACGCTACGAAACACTAGCCGAACGTGCGCTAAATAGTTTAGCAGAAATGAATAAATAGAAAAAAGTCCTGTTGTGTACACAACAGGACTTTTATTATTTAAACAAAAATATGGGTAATCCTGTACTGTTTGACAGTAATTATGAAATTTCTGTAAACAATTGTTAGTATATTCGTGAAAAGTCAATAAATTCTGACAATTCAATTGTAATTAAAAAGCTCTTATGCTACATTTGTGATATGTTTGTGAGGTGAGCCGAACGTTGACGAATGATGCAGCGATAAATGAATTTATTAGTTATTTAATGACCGAGCGAGGCTATTCAGAAAAAACCAAAGAAGCGTATCAACGAGACTTAAATGATTTTTGTCGTTTCTTAGAAAATTCCGGTGAGGCGTCTTTATTGTCAGTGGATCATTTAGATGTTCGTGTCTATCTAGCCTTTTTGAATGATCAAAAGTACAGTCGCAATACGATCAGCCGTAAGATCGCCAGTCTCCGATCTTTTTATCAATACCTTTTGAAACATAAACAAATAAAGGAAAATCCTTTTTCCTATGTCCATCTCAAAAAAAAGCAAGCACGTTTGCCGCGGTTCTTTTATGAAAAAGAAATCGAAATCCTGTTTGACAGTGTTGAAGGGGACAAGCCACTGGATCAACGGAATCGTGCACTGTTAGAGGTGCTTTACGGCTCCGGTCTGCGGGTCAGCGAATGTGCCAATCTTACCTTGTCGGTGATCGATTTTGATAATAGCGTGTTATTGATTCACGGGAAAGGCAACAAGGATCGCTACGTTCCATTAGGGTCTTATGCAGCAGATGCTATCCAAGAGTTTGTTCATGATGGCCGTAAATATTTGATGGATCATTTTGGTAAGGAGCATGATTTTCTATTCGTTAATCATCGAGGGGATCAGATTACTGCCACCGGGATTGAATACGTTTTAAATCAGATCATCAAAAAGAGCAGTCTCAATAGTGATATTCATCCCCATATGTTGCGGCATACCTTTGCGACTCATTTGTTGAACAATGGTGCAGACTTGCGAACAGTTCAAGAACTGTTGGGGCATGCGAACCTTTCAACAACACAAATCTATACCCATGTAACCAAAGAAAGCTTACAAAAAAGTTACCGCTCGTTTCATCCACGAGCTTAAAAGGATAAGAGCTAAAATCAAGCGGACAAATAGGATGCTAGATCAGCTTGAAAATCAAACTTATTTTTCGGAACTTAGAAAAATAAATTCTTTAAAATGNATTATTTAAACAAAAATATGGGTAATCCTGTACTGTTTGACAGTAATTATGAAATTTCTGTAAACAATTGTTAGTATATTCGTGAAAAGTCAATAAATTCTGACAATTCAATTGTAATTAAAAAGCTCTTATGCTACATTTGTGATATGTTTGTGAGGTGAGCCGAACGTTGACGAATGATGCAGCGATAAATGAATTTATTAGTTATTTAATGACCGAGCGAGGCTATTCAGAAAAAACCAAAGAAGCGTATCAACGAGACTTAAATGATTTTTGTCGTTTCTTAGAAAATTCCGGTGAGGCGTCTTTATTGTCAGTGGATCATTTAGATGTTCGTGTCTATCTAGCCTTTTTGAATGATCAAAAGTACAGTCGCAATACGATCAGCCGTAAGATCGCCAGTCTCCGATCTTTTTATCAATACCTTTTGAAACATAAACAAATAAAGGAAAATCCTTTTTCCTATGTCCATCTCAAAAAAAAGCAAGCACGTTTGCCGCGGTTCTTTTATGAAAAAGAAATCGAAATCCTGTTTGACAGTGTTGAAGGGGACAAGCCACTGGATCAACGGAATCGTGCACTGTTAGAGGTGCTTTACGGCTCCGGTCTGCGGGTCAGCGAATGTGCCAATCTTACCTTGTCGGTGATCGATTTTGATAATAGCGTGTTATTGATTCACGGGAAAGGCAACAAGGATCGCTACGTTCCATTAGGGTCTTATGCAGCAGATGCTATCCAAGAGTTTGTTCATGATGGCCGTAAATATTTGATGGATCATTTTGGTAAGGAGCATGATTTTCTATTCGTTAATCATCGAGGGGATCAGATTACTGCCACCGGGATTGAATACGTTTTAAATCAGATCATCAAAAAGAGCAGTCTCAATAGTGATATTCATCCCCATATGTTGCGGCATACCTTTGCGACTCATTTGTTGAACAATGGTGCAGACTTGCGAACAGTTCAAGAACTGTTGGGGCATGCGAACCTTTCAACAACACAAATCTATACCCATGTAACCAAAGAAAGCTTACAAAAAAGTTACCGCTCGTTTCATCCACGAGCTTAAAAGGATAAGAGCTAAAATCAAGCGGACAAATAGGATGCTAGATCAGCTTGAAAATCAAACTTATTTTTCGGAACTTAGAAAAATAAATTCTTTAAAATGAAAAAGGATGTCAGTTCCACTCTTCGCAGTTTTGTACTAGTAAAAGAATAAGACGTAAAGAAGGGCTAGATAACTATGAAGTATCTAGTGGAATGATATACGGCTTGAGAATCAAACTTATTTTTCCTGAATTTGGAAAAATAAATTCTTTAAAATGAAAAAGGATGTCAGTTCCACTTTTTGCAGTTTTGTACTAGTAAAAGAATAAGACGTAAAGAAGGGCTAGATAACTATGAAGTATCTAGTGGAATGATATACGGCTTGAGAATCAAACTTATTTTTCCTGAATTTGGGAAAATAAATTCTTTAAAATGAAAAAGGAGCGAATCATATGTCTGAATCACAATTTCATTCAACAACGATCTGTGCGATCGAAAAAGACGGAAAATTAGCAATGGCTGGTGACGGTCAAGTAACCATGGGCGAACAAGTCATTATGAAAGGAACCGCCCGCAAAGTTCGTCGCATTTATAACGGCAAAGTTGTCGTTGGGTTTGCTGGAAGTGTTGCGGATGCTTTTACCTTGGAAGAAAAATTTGAAGGCAAGCTGAACGAATATAACGGCAATCTACAACGGGCAGCGGTTGAGTTGGCACAGGAATGGCGTACCCAGCAAGCGATGAAAAATCTAGAAGCTTTGCTCATCGTTATGAATGAAGAAGAAATGCTACTTGTTTCTGGAAATGGTGAAGTCATTGCACCAGATGATGGCATTTTAGCAATCGGCTCAGGTGGGAATTATGCTTTGGCAGCTTCTCGAGCAATGAAGAAGCACAATCAAGAAATGACTGCTAAAGAAATTGCGGAAAGTGCCTTGAACATCGCGGCCGATATCTGTGTCTTTACAAACCACAATATTATTGTCGAAGAAATGTAAAAATATCAGTTCCACTTTTTGCAGTTTATCCGGTAAAGTAACAAAATAAAAACGACTGAAACAAACACTAAATAAGTTTAGTGGAATGATATACGGTACGAAAAATCGACTTTATTTTTCTATAGGAAAAATAATTACACTATCAATGAGTAAGGAGAATCAACCATGACTGAAGTTAATAAAACGCCTAAGGAAATTGTAAGTGAACTGGATCAATACATCATCGGTCAAAATGATGCGAAACGTTCTGTGGCGATTGCTTTACGGAATCGTTACCGCCGGATGCAGCTAGAAGAATCGATGCAGCAAGAAGTAACGCCTAAAAATATTTTAATGATTGGACCAACTGGTGTCGGCAAAACTGAGATCGCTCGTCGTTTGGCACGAATTGTCAAGGCACCTTTCGTCAAAGTAGAAGCGACCAAATTCACGGAAGTCGGCTATGTTGGTCGTGATGTGGAATCGATGGTACGGGACTTAGTTGAAAACGCGATCACGATCGTTGAAAAGGAACAATATTCAAAGGTTTACACTCAAGCATTAAAACGAGCGAATAAGCGTTTAGTGAAGCTGTTAGTTCCGGGCATTAAAAAGGAACAAAAACAAAGCAATAATCCTTACGAGCAAATGATGAATATCTTCAATCAAACACAAAACGAACCAAAAGAAGAAGTGACCGAAGACATCAAAGTGAATCGCCAAACAGTTCTTGAGCAATTAGAAAAAGGCTTATTGGATCAACGTGAGGTTACGATCGAGGTTAGCGAACCTAAAAAAGCAATGCCGATGAACAATGGCTTGGAACAAATGGGGATTGATTTGTCTGATACGCTGGGAGCTTTGACACCAGATAAAAAGATCCAACGAACGGTTACAGTCAAAGACGCCCAAGAAATTTTAGTAAAAGAGGAACAAGCGAAATTAGTGAATGAAGGCGATATCTCAACGGCGGCAATTAAATTAGCTGAAAGCTCTGGGATTATCTTCATTGATGAAATTGATAAGATTACTTCGAAGTCGCAGCAAAACTCTGGTGAAGTTTCTCGTGAAGGAGTTCAGCGGGATATCTTGCCGATCGTAGAAGGGTCTCAAGTCAATACGAAATACGGTGCGATCCAAACCGATCACATTTTGTTTATTGCGAGTGGTGCTTTCAGTCTATCAAAACCTAGTGATTTGATTCCTGAATTGCAAGGACGCTTCCCAATCCGGGTGGAATTAAGCGATTTGACAGCGGGGGATTTTGTTCGGATCTTAACGGAACCGAATAACGCTTTAATCAAACAATACATCGCATTAGTTGGAACCGAAAACGTTGATATTGTTTTCACCAAAGAAGCGATCGACCGGATTGCTCAGATTGCTTTTGATGTGAATCGGGAAACGGATAATATCGGAGCACGACGCCTTCACACGATTTTAGAAAAATTACTAGAAGATCTATTATTTGAAGCACCAGACATGCAAATGGGCGAGATCACGATTACGGAAGCTTATGTTGACGAAAAACTCGTATCAATTGCGCAAAATAAAGATTTAAGTCGTTATATTCTTTAAAAATGGAGGGGAAAAAGTGGAAACATTATTAGAAAAAACACGCCAGATCAATAAGTTAATGCAGCAAAAAAATGCTTTCGAACCAACTGCCGAATTACCTTACAATAATATGGCGCGTATCTTGGGGGATGTCCTTGGGTCACTGACCTATATCATCGGTGCCGAAGGAAAATTGTTGGGTTTAAATGAAAAAATTGATATTAATACGGATCGCGTCCGCTCGTTTTTAGTGGATCGCCAATTTCCGGATCGTTATGTCTCTGAAATGAAAGAAGTCTTTAAGACCGAGGCGAATATTCCAATCGCCAATGAATTGACTGCTTTTCCAACCGAACGGGCTGAATTATATCCCAGCGGATTAACCACGGTTGTTCCTGTTTTTGGTTCAGGGGAACGCTTAGGAACGATTATCTTGGCTCGGACAGAAGGCGCTTTTGACGATGATGATCTTGTTTTAGCAGAGTATGGCGCGACAGTTATTGGGATGGAAATTTTGTATCAGCAGTTTCTGAATGTTGAAGCGAAAATCCGCAGTCAAACGGCGGTTCAAATGGCGATTAGTACACTTTCTTATAGTGAGCTAAAAGCGGTCAAAGCGATTTTCGACGCATTAGAAGGAGACGAAGGTCGTTTGACTGCTTCGAATATCGCAGACAAAATTGGCATTACTCGTTCCGTGATCGTTAATGCGTTGCGTAAATTGGAATCTGCGGGTATCATTGAATCACGTTCACTTGGAATGAAGGGAACCTATTTGAAAGTCTTAAATCCATTGTTTAAAGAAGAGCTGGTACGCCATAAATAGGAAGTGGGATGTTTATGTCAGTAACAATTACAAATGATTTTTTGGAAGCAACGATCAATGAAAAAGGCGCAGAATTGGTTAGCTTACGTGCTAATGAGATTGAGTATATCTGGCAGGCAGATCCCCAATATTGGGGTCGTCATGCGCCAATCTTATTTCCGTTTGTCGGACGCCTGAAAGACAATCAATATTCATATCAAGGTAAGACTTATCCTATTGGACAGCATGGATTTGCTCGTGATAAAGAGTTTAAGGTGCTAGAACAGACGAAGGAAAAAGTCACGCTGGTTCTAACCAGTGATGAGGAGACGAAAAAGGTTTATCCTTTTGATTTTTCTTTGACGGTCAGCTATGAGATTTGGGGCGAGGGTGTTCGGATTCGCTTTGATGTAGAAAATACTGGTGAAGAGGAAATGATTTTCGCATTGGGCGGGCATCCGGCGTTTAATATTCCGCTGACTGACGAGCTGCAGTTCGATGATTATTTTATCGCCTTCTCACCACAAAAATCACGGGTGAAGATTCCCTTGGATGGGCCGTTTACAAACTTAGATCAAAAAACCATCGGACAGACCAATACGAATATCCAATTGAGTCGTGGGCTGTTTAAAGAGGATGCACTGATCTATGAAACAAGAGGATTGAACGCTTATACTTTAGGGAGTGAAGAATCTTCTCACAGCGTTACGTTGGCCTATAACAATATTCCTTATGTAGGCTTGTGGTCGCCTTATCCGGCAGAAGCACCTTTTGTCTGCATTGAACCTTGGTGGGGCTTTGCGGATACAGTCGACAGCAACGGTCGTTTAGAAGATAAAGAAGGCATGAATCGTTTAGCTGGAAATGAGCATTTTAAAACAGAATTTTCGATTACCGTAAGCTAAAATAAGAAGTTGGAACAGAAGTGTTCAGCTTCAAGAAATTTCGGCTTATTTCTAAAGAAGCTACTTCGGACATACCGTTTATACGCGAAAAGAAGCTGAGACAAATTAATGTCTCAGCTTCTTTTCGCGTATAAACAGGAATTTAGAAGTTAGTTTCGATCTTTTAATCAAAGGGGACGCACCAATCATCACTATGATGAGCGTCGAAGCATAAGCCGATTTGCTGAGCTGTTGTTTTCTCCACAGCAAGAGGAGGCAATTCAGCTAAATCGAACCAATCGATTTGCAAGGTTTCGATATTTTTCTGGAAGCTGCCGCCTAATGGGAGACATTCAACAAAAACTTTACAGACACTGTACGCATAACGAGGCGGATTGTGCTTGTTGCGGTCTTGAAGGGCGATGATTTTTAGCGTTTCGACCGATAAGCCTGTTTCTTCTAGCGTTTCTTTAATAGTATTTTCTTTGATGGATTGATCAAAATCGACCCAGCCACCAGGCAATGACCATAAGCCGTTATTCTCCTGCACCAGTAAAATCCGATTGTCTTTGAAGACAGCTGCCCGAGTATCGAGTTTCGGGGTTGGATAACCGGTCTCAGTAGCAAATAATTCCCGGACTTTTGCTGTAGGCAGCGGTGATTGGCTGGCTAGCATTTCAGTGGCAATCGTCCGAATGCGCTCAAAACGTTCTTGGTCGAAAATATCTTTTGTATAGGTCAATCCTGCTTGGGCTAAGGCCTGTAATTCAATCGCCCAATCTAAAAATTGTTCCTCCATTTATTTCTCCTTTTTGTTTAAGCCGAAGGACACTCGATTTTCTGTGCCAGTTTTGATGCGCTGGATATTTTCTTTGTGACGATAAATAATGTAACAAGTCAGGAGAAAACAAATCAAGGTCAGCAGCCAATTATGTGTTGGTAAAATAGTGGGCCAAAGATACGGTAAAACAATGGATGAAAGAGTAACGAAAATAGCGGAAAAAATACTCGCTACACTCACCATGCTGGATAGATAAAGAACGATCAAGAAAAAGACTAGTGAGTAAAAAAAGAACAGCGGCGAATAGCCTAAAAGCATCCCAGCGCTAGTGGCGACGGCTTTACCACCTTTAAAGCCGGCAAAGATCGGCAAAGTATGGCCGATGACTGCAATCAAACCAAACCATAAAGGGTTGACATCTAAATGAAAAATTATTGGCAGACAAGTAGCCAAAGTTCCTTTCAATAAATCCATTGCAAAAACAATAAGGCCGGCCGTCTTACCTAAAACTCGAAAGGTATTCGTGGTTCCTGAATTGCCACTGCCAAAATTTCGAATATCTTTTTTGAAAAAGATTTTTCCGATCCAAATTCCAGATGGAATGGAGCCTAAAAGATAAGCTAACACGATCAGTATAGCGATTTTCATATAAATCCTCATTTCTCTGTTAGTAAGGCTATTTTAGCAGATTTCAAATCAGTGAACAAATTCAAATCACGTGCTATACTACATTGAGTAAATTAAAATGACGATCGAGTGAGGGAAAGCAGATGAGTTTTCAAAATCCGAAACAAAATAAAATTTTTCAATACTTAGAAGATGCCAAAGTTATCGCAGTCGTAGGCTTAAGTGACAAGCCAGAAAAGACGAGTTATCAAATTGCCGACGTGCTAAAAAGCCATGGCTATAAATTGTACGGTGTTAACCCAAAACTAGCCGGCGAAACGGTTAATGACATTCCAGTAGTGGCTCGGCTGACAGACGTACCAGAAACAATTGACATTGTCGACATTTTCCGTCGTAGCGAATTTTTACCAGCGGTGGCAGAAGAATTTTTACAAACAAATGCCAAAGTTTTTTGGGCACAGCTTGGCTTATACAGTGCTGAAGCTGCAGAAGTCTTACGTTCAAAGGGTCGCAGCGATATCGTGATGGATCGTTGCATCAAGATTGAATTAAATAAACGCGCGTAAAAAGCGTGTCTAATTTGTTAAAAAAGATAGAAAAACGCCTTTTCATTTTTAGGAGAGGCTTTTTTTTTATCGGCTTTTAGCGTATCATACAAATGATGTACTTTAGATAAGGAGTTGTAAGCTTGGCTAAGATGAACAACGAATACAATGACGCTTCGATCCAGGTTCTCGAAGGATTAGAAGCAGTTAGAAAAAGACCAGGGATGTATATTGGCTCGACCGATAGTCGTGGCTTGCATCATCTAGTATATGAAATTGTCGATAATGCGGTGGATGAAGCATTATCCGGCTACGGTAGTGACATTGCTGTGACGCTACATGCTGATAACAGCGTAGAAGTTAGTGACAAAGGTCGGGGAATGCCGGTTGGGATGCATGCCTCAGGAATTCCTACCGTAGAAGTCATCTTTACCATCCTTCATGCGGGAGGAAAATTTGGGCAAGAAGGCGGTTATAAAACTTCTGGCGGGTTGCATGGTGTAGGTGCCAGTGTGGTAAACGCACTATCCGAGTGGCTAACAGTTACGATTGTGCGCGATGGCATGGAATATCGCGAGGAATTTAAAAACGGTGGCAAACCGCAAGGAACATTGAAAAAGATTGGTAAAACTCGTAAACCCAATGGAACAACCGTCCATTTTTTACCAGATGATCAAATTTTTACGACGATGCACTTCTCCTACGAAACGCTCTCCGAACGGTTACGGGAATCCGCCTTCTTATTACGCGGAGTAAAGATTACCTTAACTGATTTACGAGGAGAAGAAAAAGTGGAAGAAGTCTTCCATTTTGAAGAAGGGATCAAGGAATTCGTTGAATATTTGAACGAAGACAAAGATACACTGACACCGGTGGTTTATTTTTCCGGTGAACGAGAAGGGATCGAAGTTGAGTTTTCTTATCAATACAATGATGGTTACTCTGAAAATGTTCTTTCCTTCGTTAATAATGTTCGAACAAAAGATGGCGGTACTCATGAGTCGGGGATGAAAACGTCAATGACTAAAGCCTTCAATGAATATGCTCGTAAATCGGGCTTATTGAAGGAAAAAGATAAAAATTTAGAAGGCTCAGACTTCCGTGAAGGTTTGTCTGCGGTACTGTCTGTTCGTATCCCAGAAAATCTTTTGCAGTTTGAGGGTCAAACAAAAGAAAAATTAGGAACACCAGCCGCTCGAGGCGCAGTTGATAATGTGATTGGCGAGCAAATGGGTTTTTATTTACAAGAAAATAGTGAAAACAGCCAAATGTTAGTTCGTAAGGCAATCAAAGCTCGTGAAGCTCGTGAAGCTGCCCGCAAAGCCCGTGAAGAAAGTCGTAATGGGAAGAAACGTAAAAAAGGTGAATCGTTGCTTTCTGGTAAATTAACGCCGGCTCAATCACGTAACGCCGCGCGCAATGAACTCTTCCTAGTCGAAGGAGATTCGGCCGGTGGTTCGGCCAAACAAGGCCGTGATCGGAAGTTCCAAGCGATCTTGCCATTACGTGGGAAAGTTATCAATACCGAAAAAGCGAAGATGCAAGACATCTTGAAAAATGAAGAAATCAACACGATGATCTATACGATTGGCTCAGGCGTTGGTCCGGAGTTTTCTATTGAGGATTGTAATTACGACAAAGTCATTATTATGACCGATGCGGATACCGACGGGGCCCATATTCAGGTGTTGTTATTGACTTTCTTCTATCGTTACATGAAACCATTGATTGAAGCGGGGAAAGTCTACATCGCGTTGCCGCCTTTATACAAAGTTTCAAAGGGCGCTGGCAAAAAACAAGTGGTGGAATATGCCTGGACAGATGAAGAATTAGAAGATGTAACAAAGCAAGTCGGTAAAGGCTATATGCTGCAACGTTACAAGGGTCTAGGGGAAATGAACGCGGAACAACTGTGGGAAACCACAATGGACCCAGAATATCGTACTTTGGTTCGCGTCCGGATTGATGATGCTGCTAAGGCGGAACGTCGGGTTACGACCTTAATGGGTGATAAAGTTGAACCAAGACGTAAATGGATCGAAAGCCATGTTCAGTTCACTTTAGAAGAAGACGGCAGTCTATTGGACAATAAAGAAGAAGTTCCAGCTGTTCCAGTTGCGGAACAATCAGAAACAGAAGAAACAGCTGATGGTCTACGTGCTATCAGTTTGTTTGATGAGTAGGAGGTGGTCACACAATGGATGCAAAACATTCAATCCAAGAGTTAACGCTAGAAGAAGTAATGGGTGACCGCTTTGGCCGCTATTCAAAATATATTATTCAAGAACGGGCCTTGCCAGATATTCGTGACGGTTTGAAGCCTGTTCAGCGGCGGATTTTGTACGCCATGAACAAAGATGGCAATACCTATGACAAAGGCTTCCGTAAATCTGCAAAATCAGTCGGAAACATCATGGGGAATTACCATCCTCACGGTGACAGTTCAATCTATGAAGCAATGGTGCGGATGAGTCAAGATTGGAAGTTGCGTCAAGTCTTGATCGAAATGCACGGAAATAATGGTTCGATGGATGGTGATCCGCCAGCAGCGATGCGTTATACGGAAGCTCGCTTATCACAATTAAGCGGTGAGATGCTGAAAGATATCGAAAAAGATACGGTTGATCTTGTCTGGAACTTTGACGATACCGAAAAAGAACCAACTGTTTTACCTGCGGCTTATCCGAACCTTTTAGTCAACGGTTCAACTGGGATCTCGGCTGGGTATGCAACGGAGATTCCGACGCATAATTTATCCGAGGTGATCGATGGCGCGATTTACTTAATCGATCATCCAACGGCTTCTTTAGAGAAAATCATGGAGTATATCCCAGGCCCCGATTTTCCAACCGGTGGTATCCTACAAGGGAAGGCTGAAATCAAAAAAGCTTACGAAACCGGTAAGGGAAAAGTAATCTTGCGCTCGAAGACCTCGATTGAGCCTTTAAAAGGTGGCAAACAGCAAATCGTGATTCACGAGATTCCTTACGAAGTCAATAAAGCAGTCTTAGTGAAAAAAATGGATGAGATCCGCCTAAACAAAAAGATCGACGGTATCGCCGAAGTTCGTGATGAGTCTGACCGGACGGGGTTGCAGGTCGTGGTGGAATTGAAAAAGGACGCCAATGCAGAAGGAATCTTGAATTATTTATTCAAGAACACCGATTTGCAGATCAACTACAACTTCAATATGGTCGCCATCGACAATATGACGCCTCAACAAGTCGGTTTGAAGCATATTTTAGAAAGCTATGTCGCTCACCGTAAAGTAGTCATTACTAAACGGAGTCAATATGAATTAGCAAAAGCTCAAAAACGTCAGCACATCGTCGAAGGTTTGAAGAAAGCTTTGTCGATCCTAGACGAAGTGATTGCCACGATTCGCGGAAGTAAAGATAAAAAAGATGCTAAAGCGAATTTAGTTGAGCGTTACGATTTTTCTGAAGAGCAAGCTGAAGCCATCGTTACTTTGCAGTTGTACCGCTTGACGAATACAGATATTACGCAGCTTGAAAAGGAAGCCGCTGAACTGGCGGCTGAGATCAAGGAATTGCATTTGATTCTAGATAGCGAAAAAGAATTACACAAAGTCATGAAGCAAGAGCTTCGTCAAATCAAGAAAAATTATGGCAATGATCGAATGACGAAGATTGAAGATGAGATTTCTGAAATCAAGATCGAAACCGAAGTATTAATCGCTCAAGAAGATATGATCGTAACCTTAACCAAAGAAGGTTACTTGAAACGCAGCAGTGTTCGTTCGTATAATGCTTCACGTCCGGATGAACACGGAATGAAAGACGGCGATTCGATTATTTTCATTGATAAATTGAATACACTGGATCATTTATTGATTTTAACGAATCATGGGAATATGATCTATCGACCCGTTCATGAAATCACAGAATTGAAATGGAAGGATGTCGGTGAACATATTTCTCAAACAATCACCAACCTGTCCATGAGTGAAGAAATCATTGCGGCCTTTCCCTACAAAGAGATTGATGCCAATAAAATTTTCCTTTTCATTAGTAAAGAAGGTATGATCAAACAAACGCGGATGACCGAATTTTCACCTTGGCGGACATATCGTAGTCGTCCAACCAGTGCAATGAAGATGAAAAACGCCACCGACCAAATCGTCTCGGCATACTTAACGAGTGAGGTACGGAACGTCGATGTCTTCATCGCTTCTCATCGCGCCTTTGGTCTGCGCTATCCTCTAGAAGAAGTGCCGGTAGTTGGTGCTAAAGCAGCTGGTGTCAAAGCAATCAATCTGAAAGACGGGGATTTTGTTGTTGCCGGTGCGTTAGTCCCTTCTGAAGGCGATTCACCGATTCTGTTATTAAGTCAAAGAGGGGCAGCGAAGCGAATGCTGGCCCAAGAACTGCCTCAGTTAGGTCGGGCAAAACGTGGCTTGATGATCTTCCGTGAATTGAAGAAAAATCCACATCGTTTGGTTTACTTGACGACTGAGACAGAAGGAAAACTTCTTTTGACGACGGAAAAAGGGATCACTAAAGAAATTGAAATCGCTAAGGTAGCAATCAGCGACCGCATTTCTAACGGTACTTTCGCGATCGATGAGAAAACAGAAGGCGAGCTTTCTTCGGTCCTGAACCCACAAGAATTGACTGAAGAATCATAATTCTGTGTTATAAGATTTAACCTAAAAACGGCATCTGTATTAATACAGATGCCGTTTTTTACATCACAAAATCCACCAAATATATCTTATCAAAGAAAACTTAAGAGTCTTAATGAAGACTCAAAAACCTTTGGTATCAAGGTGTTGTAAGCTGTATCAAAGAATTTTCAAGCGCAAAGTAATCTTTCACAAGGAAAGGCTTGCATAATAGCATAAATGTGTTATACTGTGTTCGTGAAGCTGTAGTATTTAAGTTTTATATTCTAAGGAGGTCCTTGTTAAATGGGAACTGCAACAAATGAACTAGAAAAGATGAAAAACACTGAAAAACCAGCTTGGGAAGGTTTTAAAGGCCATCTATGGAAAAGCGAGATCAATACTCGTGATTTCATCCAAGCAAACTACACACCTTATGAAGGCGCTGCCGATTTCTTAGCAGATCCAAGTGAGGCAACGAACGAACTTTGGGGCAAATTACAAAAATTACAAAAACAAGAACGTGAAAATGGTGGCGTATTAGACATGGAAGCAGACGTTGTTTCTGCTGCTAATGCATATGGTGCCGGTTATATCGACGAAAGTTTGAAAGACAAAGAAGCAATTGTGGGTATTCAAACTGACAAACCTTTGAAACGTGCATTCATGCCTTACGGTGGTATCCGGATGGCTGAAGAATCATTAGAAAGCTATGGCTATACACCAAATCCTAAATACACTGAAATCTTTAACGATTATCATAAAACACATAACCAAGCAGTCTTTGATGTTTATACACCAGAAATCCGGGCAGCACGTCGTAACAAGATCATCACAGGTCTTCCTGATACTTACGGTCGTGGACGGATCGTGGGTGACTACCGTCGTGTAGCATTATACGGAATCGACTACTTAATGGAACAAAAATTAAAAGATCACGAAAACTGTGGCCATGGTCAATTCACTGAAGAAGACATCCGTTTACGTGAAGAAATTAGCGACCAATACAAAGCATTGAAACGTATCAAAGAAATGGCAGCCGCTTACGGCTATGACATCTCTCGTCCTGCTGAAAATGCGAAAGAAGCCGTTCAATGGACTTACTTCGGTTACTTAGCAGCCATCAAAGAACAAAATGGTGCTGCAATGTCAATCGGACGTGTTTCTACTTTCTTAGATATCTATATTCAACGCGATATCCAAAATGGAACATTGACTGAAGAAGCAGCACAAGAATTAATCGACCATTTAGTTATGAAATTACGGATGGTTAAATTTGCTCGTATCCCTTCATACAATGAATTGTTCTCAGGCGACCCAGTTTGGGCAACACTTTCAATTGCTGGTATGGGTATGGACGGACGTACATTAGTTACTAAGAATGATTTCCGTTTCTTACACACATTAGAAAACATGGGACCTTCTCCAGAACCAAACTTGACTGTTTTATATTCTTCTCGTTTACCAGAAGGATTTAAAGATTACGCAGCGAAAATCTCAATTGATACTTCATCAATTCAATACGAAAATGACGATGTTATGCGTCCAGTATGGTTAGATGACTATGCGATCTGCTGCTGTGTGTCTGCAACACAAACAGGGAAAGAAATGCAATTCTTCGGCGCTCGTGCGAACTTAGCGAAAGCTTTGTTATATGCGATCAATGGTGGGGTTGATGAAAAATCTAAAGTTCAAGTTGGACCTGACTTCCGTCCAATCGACTCTGATGATGCTTTAGACTTCGATGCAGTAATGGCTAAATATGATGACATGTTAGAATGGTTAGCTGGTATGTACGTAAATACCTTGAATGCAATCCACTACATGCATGACAGATATTACTATGAAGCTGCTGAATTAGCATTAATGGATACTGATTTGAAACGGACATTCGCGACTGGGATCGCTGGATTCTCTCACGTTGTCGATTCACTATCAGCAATCAAACATGCAAAAGTATTCCCAATTCGTGACGAAGACGGTATCGTAACTGACTTCAAGATCGAAGGCGAATTCCCTAAATATGGTAACGATGACGAACGTGCCGATGATATTGCTGTATGGTTATTGAAGACCTTCATGGAAAAATTGGAACATTATCATACTTACCGTAATTCAGAACCAACAACATCAATCTTGACCATTACTTCAAACGTAGTATATGGTAAAGCAACTGGAACGATGCCTGATGGACGTAAAGCAGGCGAACCATTATCACCAGGTGCGAACCCATCATACGGTGCTGAACAAAATGGTTTGTTGGCTTCATTGAATTCATTGACTAAATTACCTTATGAATACGCGTTAGATGGTATTTCAAATACGCAAAGTATCAATCCTGATGCTTTAGGTCATGATGAAGATGAACGTATCGAAAACTTAACGAACGTGTTAGATGGCTACTTCAACCAAGGAGCTCATCACTTGAACGTGAACGTCTTCGGTAAAGAAAAATTAGTTGATGCCATGGAACATCCAGAAAAAGAAGAATATGCAAACTTCACTATTCGAGTTTCTGGTTACGCTGTTAAATTCATCGACTTAACTCGTGAACAACAAGAAGATGTTATCAGCCGTACATTCCACGCAAAAATGTAATACTAAAAGCTGGCTTGTAAAGCTTAATATCTAGCTTATTAGCAACAAACAATAGTAATTTTCTAAGGCGGATGGATGGAGATCTATTCGCCTTAGTTTTTAAAATAATTTTATTAAAAATAACCTACATTCATGTAAAAGTTATCAAAATTTCTACATGAAAATTTACATACAGAACTAGGGGGACTGTTTATGTCTACTGTGACTGAACAACCTATTGTCGGAAATGTCCATTCAATCGAAAGCTTTGGATCTGTTGATGGTCCAGGCGTCCGTTTCATCGTTTTCATGCAAGGCTGTCGGATGCGTTGTCAATTTTGCCACAATCCTGATACTTGGAAAATTAATGATCCAAAGGCCAAAAAACGTACAGCCGATGACGTTTTACAAGAAGCGACCAATTACAAGAGCTACTGGGGTAAAAAAGGCGGGCTTACAGTTAGTGGTGGCGAACCCTTATTACAAATCGATTTCTTAATCGATCTATTTAAAAAAGCTAAAGCGATGGGGATTAATACAACTTTAGATAGTTGTGGGAACCCATTTACTTACAAAGAACCGTTTTTCTCAAAATTTGAAGAATTAATGAAATATACTGATTTGATTTTGTTTGACATTAAACAAATTGATGACCAAAAACACAGAGAACTGACTGGACAAAGTAATAGCAATATCTTGGAAATGGCGAAATACTTATCAGACATTAATAAACCCGTTTGGATTCGCCACGTGTTGGTACCTTTTAGAAGCGACTATGACGAATTTTTAATTCGATTAAATACATTTATCAAATCTTTGAACAACGTGGATAAAGTTGAAATTTTACCTTATCATACAATGGGCAAATACAAGTGGGAAGAAATGGATCTTGATTATCCATTGGAAGGAATTGAACCTCCTACTGATGATCGCGTTGAGAATGCGAAAAGACTATTGCATACCGAAGATTACAAAGGCTATTTAAAACGCTAAAACTTAAGGAAAAGAGCGGCATTGTGTTGCTCTTTTCCTTTTTTTTGATATGATAAAGAGGAACTTTATTTAAAGGAGCGAATCAACTATGACAAAAGTTTTAATTTTTGGCCATCAAAATCCTGATACCGATGCAATTGGTGCGGCGATTGCCTTTGCTAATTTACAAAAAGAATTAGGTGTCGATGCTGAAGCAGTTGCACTAGGCACGCCCAATGAAGAAACCCAATTTGCTTTAGATCACTTTGGCGTATCTGCGCCTCGCGTGGTAGAAACAATCGCTGGCGAAACAAGCGATGTCATGTTAGTCGATCATAATGAATTCCAACAAAGTGCGGCTGATATTGAAGATTTGAATATTTTGGCGGTTGTTGATCACCATCGGATCGCTAATTTTCAAACAGCAAATCCGCTTTATTATCGGGCTGAACCAGTTGGCTGTACGTCAACGATCGTTTTGAAGCTGTATAAAGAAAACGATGTGACGATTCCTAAAGAAATCGCGGGTATGATGTTATCTGCTATCGTTTCAGATACTTTATTATTCAAATCACCTACCTGTACGCCAGAAGACGTTGATGCTGCCAATGCGTTAGCTGAAATCGCTGGGGTTGATTTAAATAGCTATGGCCTAGATTTATTGAAAGCTGGAACCAATCTAGGAGATAAATCAGAAGCTGAGTTATTGGATCTCGATGCGAAATCATTCCCAATGAACGGGAAAACGGTTCGTGTTGCACAAGTAAATACAGTGGATATCGGAGAGGTTTTTGCTCGTCAAGATGCCTTACGTGATGCGATGTTGACTGAAAATACAAAGAACGGTTATGACTTGTTCCTATTACTAGTAACGAATATTTTAGACTCTGATTCTGAATTATTAGTTGCTGGTGAACCACGTGAAAAAGTAACCGAAGCCTTTGGCGTAGAACTTAAGAATGATCGTGCATCATTACCGGGTGTCGTATCTCGGAAGAAACAGGTCGTTCCACAATTGACCGAAGCCTTCGAAAAATAATTGTAACGATTTTTCTAATGGACTCGTTTTCTAGAGTCCATTTTTTTGTGGATTTTTCTGAATAGGATTATAATGCGAGAGGTGATAGCATGAAACTTTACACAAAAGACCAAAAACTACAACAATTGTTGAAACGGCAGGAAATACAACAACTACTTGCCTATTTTGAAACATTGGAAGCGCCAGTGATCTTACGAGAACTTCGCAAAGAATTTTCAAATCAGAAACATTTGGATAAGGATTTAGAACAATTGATTGAGCATGGGATTATTGTTCGTAATGAGCGACGCTATCAGTTGGCACTGCCCATTTTAACAGAATATCCAACGACAGCTTTAGCTGAGAGGATCACTCAAGGATTGTTGCAAGAACTTTCGCCGGAGCAATTCTTAATGCTAATTGCAGAAGAGTATTGGCATGATGAACTTGAAAAAGTTGTGGCGGTGGATTTTTCATTGCCTACCTTAAATCGAATGGAAAATGATCAGTTCTCATTAGTGACGATCAATCAAGGGGAAGCACTTCCTGAGACGCTGCCTAATTATTTTGCAAATAGCGAGCGACCGTTGGAATTTCCTAAGTTGTCCGCTCTACTAGGCGATGTCCAACCGCAATTTTTCATGGATCAAATTGGGCTTATTTTAGAACGAGTAATAGCTGGCAAAACACCGAGACGTTCATCGATCTTTTTAGATAGTCTGAACCAAACGCAAGTCATTAGTGAAAATGGACAACTGCAACTGCCCATCTATTCACCGAATCTAACGGTTGATTTGAGTTTAGACTGGAACTCATTAGAAAAGGAAACCCGCTTTTTTCTAGTGCGTCAATTAGCGGCAATTGCATTAGGCGAGCAAGCAAGTTTTAGTTATCTCAAGAAAAAGAAGGCATAAGCGGATGCAAAGAATAATCAAAGGGATCATTTTGATCGTTAGCTTTTTATTGGTATTCGGTGGGATTTTTTACGCTAAGGTTCGCTATTTTAGTCCCGGGGCGTTGACGAAGCAAAAAGGCATCGCTTATTCAAATGAGCCGACGGTCTTTATTCACGGTTATGAAGGGAATTCCTTTTCCCTTGGGCCGATGCTTAGACGTTTAGAAAAAAGTAACATTGCTAAGCGGGAAATGACTATTGTCGTTCAAGCGGATGGCAAGTTAACGGTTGAAGGACAGCTGTCGGAGCAAAATAACAATCCAACGATCATGGTACTGTTTGCTAAAGATGTGACGGATGAGATCACGCAAAGTAAATGGATCGATGAAGTGATGCGCTATCTTTATCAGCATCAGATCAGGCGTGTGAATCTTGTCAGCCATTCTATGGGCGGGGTTTCGTCTTTACGCTATCTGTTAGAATATGCTGGGAATAAAACACCGGTGGTCGATCGTTTTGTGGCAATTGCAGCGCCGTTTAATGATTTAGAGATTGCGGAAGATACTGAAGATGTCTTTGCTTATGAATTGACTGAAGACGGTCCGAGTGGCGAGACACCAATTTATCAGTATTTTGATCATTCGATGAATCGGCTGCCTGCTAATATTCGAGTATTAGATGTGGCCGGTGATCTAGAGGATGGTACTGAAAGTGACGGTTCCGTCTCTACTCACAGTGCGTTTGCTTTACGTTGGCTGTTTCAAAAGCATGCGAAAAGCTATCAAGAATTGACAGTCAAAGGAAAAAGCGGCGGTCACTCGGCGATCACTAAGAGCAGTCAGTTAGAAGAAAAACTCATTCAGTTCATATGGAAAAAAACAACTTGAAGTTAAGACTTCAAGTTGTTTTTTTGTCGTTTACGGATTTTTTTGGTCCAAAAACCACCAGATATATATTTTGGTTCGTAGGAAATGATAAAAGCTCGTTCTTCTACTTCTTTGATCAGTCCATAAAGTGCGCGTTCGTTTTTTCGCGGTGACAAGATTTCCAGTACAACTCGTTCACCTGAAAGTCCTTCGCCATAAGATTGAGTGACACCATAGCCATGATCTCGTAAGACGCGAGGCAAGCTTCGATCTTGATCAGTATTAGTTGGCAAGATAGCAGTCACCATGGTGTAGCCAAGCGCTAGTGCATCTTCGATCTTGATTCCAACGCTAACTCCGACGCCATAACCTAGAGCATAAGTAAGCAGATTGATTGGATTATCGAGTCGATCCAGCACCATCGAAAGACCTAAAATATAAATCGTGATCTCTACCATACTCATGATTGGAGCCAGGATTCGATAGCCCTTCATGGTTAACATAAAGCGGAGGGTGTTTAGAGTGACATAGGCGAGGTTGATGAAAAAGATCATCGCCAACATTTTCAAATCAATCATAAAAAAACTCCTAACTGTAAAATAAATCTTTAGCAAAAAAATGAAAGCGTTCGTTATCGTAGCTTTGCTTATTAGTCGTGCCGCAAAACTTTACCAATACCATTTTGATTTGTTTATTAATCCTTAGCGTAACGATTATTTTATCAAAAAGCAAACAGAAGGGAACGACTTCAAAGAAATTATTCTAATATTTGTCAAAAATACCTAGATTTTGGGATGAGATTGTTATTTATCTGTAATAACACAAAATATTTAAAGAAAATAAAGATTTTATCTTCTATTTTAATTCTTACTATAATATAATATATATAGGGATATTTAATAATATCAAAACGAAGAAATGAAGCGGTTTGATCAGCGTGTAATTACTGTTTGTGTTATTATAATAGAACAAACTGTTTTTTAATTATTAGAACTTGCACATAAAAATGTAATTTAAGAGCGTTTTTGCGTTCTTTCTGAAAAGGTGGTTCTCATGAAAAATACTGAAAAATTAGAAACACAGCAGATTGATAATGCCAAAAAGACCTTCTTAACTGGTGAAAATTTTTATCTGCAGCATTTATTAGGCGCGCATTGTGAAGAGCAAGGGTATATTTTCCGAGTTTGGGCCCCCAATGCATTAGCGGTATTTCTAGTAGGTGATTTTAATGATTGGCAAGACTGGGCGATGGAAAAAGACCATGACACTGGCATTTGGCAAATCTATTGTGAAGAGGCAAACGAAGGCGACTTGTATAAATTTAAAGTCAGACAAGCCAATGGCCGTGAGATTCTAAAAATTGATCCCTTTGCCGTTCGCTTTGAAAAGCGTCCAGGCGATGCTGCCAAATTGTACAATTTTCCGGAGAAGAAATGGAAAGACGGACTGTGGCGTGGACGAAGCAAACGCTCGAATCCCTTTAAGCGACCGCTGAATATTTATGAGTTGCATGCCAGTTCTTGGAAGCATCATGAAGATGGAACTCCTTATAGTTTCGCTGAATTGAAAACCGAACTGATTCCTTACTTAGTAGAAATGAATTATACCCATGTTGAATTTATGCCGCTGATGGAACATCCGCTAGGGCGTTCTTGGGGCTATCAGCTGATTGGTTATTTTGCTTTAAGCTCATATTTTGGTACACCCGCTGAATTTCAAGACTTTGTTGAGGAATGTCATTTAAATAATATTGGCGTTTTTGTCGATTGGGTCCCAGGCCATTATTGCATCAATGATGATACGTTGCCCTATTACGACGGGACACCGCAGTTTGAATATACGGACCCTGACCGAGCAAAAAATAATCGTTGGGGATCGATCAATTTCGATTTAGGTAAGCCACAAGTTCAGAGCTTTTTAATTTCTAGTGCAATGTTTTGGATTGAGATGTTCCATATTGATGGCATCCGAGTAGACGCTGTTTCAAGCATGATCTATCGAGACTATGATGATGGTCCGTGGACCCCAAATCACGATGGTGGCAACCGTAATTATGAAGGATTTTATTTCTTGCAAAAATTGAATGCCGTCATTAAATTAGCCCATCCGAATATTTTAATGATCGCAGAAGAAAGCTCTTCTGACACACAAATCACCGGCATGATTGAAAGTGGGTCCTTAGGATTTGATTTTAAATGGAACATGGGTTGGATGAATGATGTGTTGCGTTTTTACGAAATGGATCCAGTCTTTCGAAAGGATCATTTCAATTTGATTACTTTTTCTTTTATGTACATGATGCAGGAGAACTTTATTTTACCACTGTCACATGATGAAGTAGTCCACGGCAAAAAGAGCTTGATGCATAAAATGTGGGGAGATCGGTACAAACAATTTGCCCAACTGCGGAACTTATACACGTATTTCATGACGCATCCAGGAAAGAAATTACTCTTTATGGGGAGCGAATGGGGACAATTTCTTGAATGGAAGTTTGACGAAGGATTAGAGTGGGTCGATTTAGGGGATTCGCTTAATCAATCTATGCAGCATTTTACCGCGACACTGAATGATTTTTATAAAAATCAGCCCGCTTTGTGGGAATTGGAAGAATCGTATGACACGATTGAGATTATTGATGCGGATAATACAGCTGAATCAATCTTATCTTTTATTCGTCAGGGGAAACGAAAAAAAGATTTTCTGATTGTGATTTTAAATATGACACCTGTTGAACGACGTGATTTTCAGATTGGTGTTCCCTATCCAGGAACCTATAAAGAAGTGTGGAACACTGAGATGCAGGAATTTGGCGGAACGTGGACGAAATCAAATGAAGATTGTCAAACTGAACCAAGTGATTTCAAACAGTATCAGCAAGTCATTAAGACGACGGTTCCAGCATTAGGAGCCCTTATCTTAAAACCGGAGTCAATCAACACACGTAAGAAATAGAGGGGAGGTCGATGAGAGTATAGCTCTCATCAAAACACATGAAAACAGAGATATTAGCAATGATTTTAGCCGGCGGGAAAGGTTCACGCCTAGGAAAACTAACGCAAAAAATTGCCAAACCAGCCGTCCCTTTTGGCGGTAGATACCGAATCATCGACTTTACTTTAAGTAATTGTATTAATTCCGGCATTAACAATGTAGGTGTAGTAACTCAATACCAG
The DNA here is from genome assembly GCF_001885905.1 of Enterococcus devriesei. Classification (GTDB taxonomy): domain Bacteria; phylum Bacillota; class Bacilli; order Lactobacillales; family Enterococcaceae; genus Enterococcus_A; species Enterococcus_A devriesei. The sequence goes on from NZ_JXKM01000002.1 coordinate 197,609, forward strand.
CCGTTAGCCTTGAACAATCATATCGGAAACGGCTCTAGCTGGGGCTTTGATGGCTTGAATTCAGGAGTGACAATCTTACAGCCCTATTCCAGTAACGACGGCAGTAAATGGTTCGAAGGAACAGCCCACGCGATTTATCAAAACATGGATTATATCGATCAAATGGACCCAGAATATGTTTTAGTCTTGTCTGGTGACCATATTTATAAAATGGATTATGAAGCAATGTTGGAAGACCATAAAGCCAATAATGCTTCGTTGACAGTAGCAGTCATTGAAGTTCCAATCGAAGAAGCCTCACGCTTTGGGATCATGAATACTGATGACAACGACCGAATTATTGAGTTTGAAGAAAAGCCAGAAGAACCAAAATGTAATCTTGCGTCAATGGGAATCTACATTTTCAACTGGAGTCGGTTACGTGGCATGCTGCTAAACAGCTACAAAAAAGACGATCAAATGTTGGACTTCGGCAAGCATGTGATTCCCGCCTATTTAGAAAGCGGTGAAAATGTTTTTGCTTATCGTTTTGATGGCTATTGGAAGGATGTTGGAACGATTGATTCTTTATGGGAAGCAAGCATGGAGTTCATTGATCCTAAACATAACTTAAATATTCGCGACAAGAGCTGGCGAATTTCTGCTAAGAATACGGTCTCACCGCCGCATTTCTTTACCGAAACAGCTGAGGTGAAAGATTCACTAGTGGTGGACGGTTGCTATGTAGCAGGGGCCGTTGAACACAGTATTTTATCGAGCGATGTCCAAGTCAAAGAAGGCGCGAAAATTGTTGACAGTGTCATTATGCCAGGAGCGACAGTGGGTAAAAATGTTCAGATCAATAAAGCGATTATCGGTGAACATGCGATTATTGGCGACGATGCAGTAATCGATGGCTCAAAAGAAATCGCCGTAGTAGGTTATTCAGAAGTGATTGGAGTGTTGACAAGTGAGAGCGAATAAAATGTGTGCCATTTTAGGCAATGTCTATGAATGTCCAGAATTATTACCCTTAACTGAAAAGCGTCCATTAGCGACTTTACCCTTTGATTGTAAATATCGTTTAATCGATTTTAATTTGTCAAACGCGATCAATGCCAACGTTAAGTCCGTCTATATGGTATTTAATCAAGGAACGACAAAATCAGTCTTTGACCATATCGGTGGCGGGCGTGAATGGCACTTGGATAGTGTTGACAGTCGTTACTTCATTCATTTCTATCAGGATTTCTTGAAAAAGAAAGCAGAGGGGCGCCCTTATTATGAGTCAGTGATCGACTATTTGCACAAGTCAAAATCAGAATACACCGTCTTTATGGGAAATCGGATGCTGTGTAATATTGATTTAGAAGCGGTGTTAAAAATTCATCAACAAAATGACAGCGAGATGACGGTTGTCTATAAAAAGATGCCGAGAGAGCAAATCTATCGACAGGATGAAATTTTAGAAGTAGATGAACACGGAATAATCAAGGGCAATCACAATTTCCTAGAGGAACGTTCGGATGATGGGTTGTTGAATCTGTGTATGAAGATTTTTATTTGCCGGACGGATTGGTTGATCCATGCATTAGAAGAAGGACAAAATTTAGGCGGACCAGTCGCATTGCTAGATTTCTTAACGCTATTAATGAGCCGTGTGAAAACTTCAGCCTATGAATATACCGGCTTTTTAAGTAATATTTTCGACATTAAATCTTATTATGATGCGAATATGGCGATGTTGGATCCTAAAAAATTCACTTCACTGCTTTATTCAAAACAAAAAATCTATACGAAACTAAAAAATGAAGTAGCGACGTATTATTCCCCAACTTCTGACGTGAAAAATAGTCAATTTGCAACCGGTTGTTTGGTTGACGGCAAAGCTTATGGTTCGTTGTTCTCTCGTAGCGTCGTAATCGAGAAGGGCGCTGAAGTGGAAAATTCCATCATCATGGCCAGCTGTTGTATCAAAGAAAATGCCTTTATCAGAGATGCTATTTTGGATAAAAATGTCGTAGTGGAACCCGGCGTGAAAATTATTGGTTCAGCAGCTAAACCTGTTGTTATCAAGAAAAATACCCATGTCTTTAGTGATGTGTACGGGGGCGAGTAAGCATGAAAGTATTATTTGTCGCGGCTGAGTGTGCCCCTTTTTTCAAAACAGGAGGGTTAGGTGACGTTGCGGGGGCTTTACCTAAAGCATTAGAAAAAAAAGGCGCCACAGTGAAGGTTGTCTTACCCTTCTTTACCAAAATGGCACAGCAGTATCAGGATCAACTAGAAGATTTATTTTCCTTTGATGTCTATGTTGGCTGGCGTAAGCAGTATTGCGGCGTAAAATATCTGAAATTGAATGATATTGAGTATTATTTCTTAGACAATCTGTACTACTTTAACCGCCCAGAACTTTATGGCTATTATGATGATGGCGAGCGTTTTGCCTTTTTCCAAATGGCAGCGATCGAACTGATGGAAAAAATCAATTTTATTCCAGATATCCTACACGTAAATGATTACCATACGTCGTTTATCCCATTCTTACTGAAAGAAAAGTATCGTTGGATTCAAGCCTACAATGCGATTCGAACAGTTTTAACGATTCACAATATTGAGTTCCAAGGACAATATGACCGTGAGATTCTGTACGATCTATTCGGTATGGGAACAGAACGCTACGATGACGGAACAGTCAGATACAATGATTGTGTCAATTTCATGAAGGCGGGGATTCTTTACGCGGATCGAGTTACGACCGTCAGTCCTTCTTATGCTGAAGAAATCAAAACACCTGAATTTGGTGCTGGTCTAGATGTCATTTTACGGATGGAGAGCGGTAAATTAAGAGGAATTCTGAATGGAATCGATTATGACCTGTTTGATCCGGCGACAGATCGAGCTCTTGCGGCAAATTATGACGCGAAGCATTTGTCTAAAAAATTAGAGAACAAGGTCCAACTGCAAAAAATGTTAGATCTACCGGTTCGACCAGAAGTGCCGATTATTGGAATCGTCAGCCGGTTGACGTATCAAAAAGGCTTCCATTTGCTGTTACAGGAAATGGACAATTTGATGCAGTTTGATGTCCAGGTCGTTTTGGTTGGTACTGGTGATCCTAATTTTGAAAATCAGTTCCGTAACTTTGGCAGCAAATATCCAGAGAAGACGAGTATCCAGATTGCTTTTGATGTGACTTTGGCGCAGAAGGTCTATGCAGGTTCGGATATGTTCTTGATGCCGTCAGCTTTTGAACCTTGCGGGCTTTCACAAATGATCTCGATGCGTTATGGGACACTGCCGATCGTCCATGAAATCGGTGGATTAAGAGATACGGTCCAGCCGTATAACCCTGTTACCGAAGAAGGGACTGGCTTTGGCTTTACTATTTTTGAGCCTTTCTATTTAATGAATGCGATGAAGCAAGCAATCGAGTTATACCATGAACATCCAAAGACTTGGCAAAAGCTGATGCTTGAAGCAATGTCTCGTGACTTCAGCTGGAATGGTTCAAGTCAACAATATTTAGAAATGTATCAACAACTGTAGGATTCTAAAAGCCAGAATCTAGGCCTTGTGCTATGGATTTTGGCTTTTTGTTTAATTAATTCTAGTCGAATAAAAGAAGGCTGTTTTTATAAATTGCAAGAGCTTGGAGATGAAATGAAATGGATAAAAAAGAATTCAAAAAGAAATTCAAACGACGTTTAGCCGAAAAATTTGCGATGGAGGTTACCGATGCTTCTTCTAATGAGCTTTATCAAACACTAGGCTCTTTGATGACCTCCGCCTATTCGCAAGATTGGCGGGAAACGTGGAAGGATTATCGGGAGAATAACCAGAAACAGTCGTATTATTTTTCAATCGAGTTTTTACCGGGAAAAATGTTGAAAAGTAATTTGCTGAATATGGGCTGGCTGGAGCTGGTAGAAGAAGGATTAGATGAGCTAGGGATTCAGCTAAATGATCTAGTTGAGATCGAGCCGGACATGGCACTTGGCAATGGTGGCCTTGGTCGCTTAGCTTCTTGTTTTATGGATTCTATCGCTTCTTGTGGTTTACCAGGAAATGGGAACGGGATTCGCTATGAATATGGCTTATTCAAACAGCGTTTTGTTGATAATTATCAGGTGGAGTTGCCAGATGAGTGGCTGCAAAAGGGAAATTTGTGGGAAGTTCGCAAAGAAAGCAAAGCAGTGGATGTCCAGATCGGTGGAAATGTTTATTTAAAACCTGATCAATATGGCAAGTTATCACCAGTCTATGAAGGGGGTAGTAAGCTCCGTGCCGTCCCTTACGACACTGGAATGGTAGGCTATCAAAATAAAATCGTCAATACAATGCGTTTGTGGTCGCTTGAAATTCCGCCAGAGGAAGAGGATCGTTATCGCAGTATCGAAGCCCGTCGTTCTTTTGAAGATCTGACTTCAGTTTTATACCCAGATGATTCGAATGAAGCAGGGCGGAAAATGCGCCTGACGCAAGAATACTTTTTTGTATCTGCCGGTGTGCAAAGTATCTTGCGCTATTTCAAAAGTTTGAACCAGCCGATGGATGAGATCAATCAATACGCCGCAATCCATATTAATGATACCCATCCAGCGATGTGTGTGGCTGAGTTTATGCGCTTGCTGGTCGATGAGGAACAAATGAGTTGGGAGCGAGCATGGGATTTAACGCGGAAAGTTATGAGTTACACGAATCATACGATCATGGCAGAAGCGTTAGAGAAATGGTCGATCGACATGATGAAAAACGTCTGCCCTCGGATTTATCAGATTATCGAAGAGATTGATCGGCGCTTTGTGGAAGAATTAATTGGCGTCCAAGACTTTGATTTGATTCAACGCACGCGGATCATCCAAGACGGACAAGTCCATATGGCTCATCTGGCGATTATTGGTTCACATTCTACCAATGGCGTCGCGAAGCTTCATTCGGATTTATTGAAATCTGTTGTGTTGCATGATTTTTATTTACTTTATCCAGATCGTTTCAATAATAAAACTAATGGAATCGCGATGCGGCGCTGGGTCCAATTAGCTAACCCAGCCATGAGCAAGGTACTGGATGCAACAATTGGAAAAACGTGGCGTAAAAATTCGGATGATCTACGTTTGCTATTAAATTACGAAGAAGACGATCAAGTATTGAATGCCTTAGCTGAGGCGAAGTATCAGAATAAACGTAGCTTGGCCGCTTATATCAAAAGTCATTGCGGGATCGAAGTCTCTCCTGAGGCGATTTTTGATGTTCAGATCAAACGGCTACACGCCTATAAACGTCAATTACTAAATTTACTGCATATCATTAAATTGTATTTGGATTTGAAAGAGAATCCGGAATTACCGATCGAACCGCGGGTCTTTATTTTTGGGGCGAAGGCGGCACCAAGCTATCATTATGCCAAATCAATTATTAAAGTAATCAACGAAGTCGCCAGCTTGATCAACGCCGATGAAACGATCAAGGGGAAATTGAAGCTAGTCTTTTTAGAAAACTATAACGTTAGCTTAGCGGAGCGAATCATTCCGGCGGCGGATGTCAGTGAACAAATTTCCTTGGCCTCTAAAGAAGCTTCAGGCACGTCGAATATGAAGCTGATGCTGAATGGTGCAGTCACGATTGCTACGCTTGATGGAGCGAATGTTGAAATTAGAGATGCGGTAGGTGATGATAATATCGCGATCTTCGGTTTGACCGAAGGAGAGGTTTATCAGTATTATGAAAAGAGAAATTACCATGCGATCGACCTGTATGAACGTGATACGACGATTCAAAAAGTAGTCAATGCTTTGATCGACGGAACGATTCCGAATATCACCAAAGAAGGTCAGGAAATTTTTGACTCGTTGATCAAGTACAACGACGAATTTTTCGTGTTACGAGATTTTGAAGATTATTGCGCGGCGCAAATGTCAGTCAATCAGGCGTATCAGGATACACGTCGCTGGCGTCAAATCAGTTTACGGAATACGGCGAATGCCGGCCGCTTCTCTTCTGACCGAACCGTGCAGCAATACGCGGACGACATTTGGCAGATTGAGCCATTATTCGCTCATAATGATAATCGAGGTGTGACTCAACATGACACATATCTACTTTAATCCATGGATCGAACGGTATAAACAACCCTTTGGTGCGGTTCAAGAAGGCATGAAAATTGATCTTTGGTTGTCAGTCCCTGAGCCGGAAAACACGCAGGTTTTTTTGATCGTCCGTAAAGAAGGCAGCTCATCTGGGCAGCGAGTCTTCCCAATGGAGGCGGTGGCGGAAGAACGGTTCCATTTTCAAACGACGATGAATCAAGGCTGGGGTCTGTACTTTTATTATTTCAAAGTCGTTCGCGAAACCAATGGCTATGAGACGATCCAGTATTATGGCTTTAAGGATCAAGGCGGCGAAGGGAAAATATATGGTTCCGAGCAAGAAGTTCTACCCTATCAATTAACCTGCTATCAAAAACCTGAGGTCGCTCCTAAATGGTACCGCGATGCTGTTTTTTATCAAATCTTTCCTGATCGTTTTGCTAATGGCAATCCCGATCATATAGTGAATCAGCCGAAAAAAAATTCGTTTATTTATGGTACGGAGGAAGACGATCCTTATTATATTCGAAACCAAAAAAATGAGATCGTTCGTTGGGATTTTTTTGGAGGCAATCTAAAAGGGATCAAAGAAAAGATTCCTTACTTAAAAGAGCTAGGGATCACGGCTTTATATTTGAATCCGATCTTTGAAGCCAGTTCAAATCATCGCTATGATACGAACGATTATTTTAAGATCGATGGCGTCTTGGGCAAAGAAGAAGATTTTCGTGAATTGATCACTGAACTACATGAGTCAGGAATCGCAGTCATCCTTGATGGTGTTTTCTCACATGTAGGAAAGGACAGCCGCTATTTCAATATTTCTGGTCTTTATGGGAAGCATTCAGGAGCGGCCCTTGATCCTAAGAGTCCTTATCGGGATTGGTTCACTTTTAAACAATATCCCACTGATTACAAATCGTGGTGGGGCGTTGCTGATCTACCTGAGGTCCGGAAAGATAATCCTCATTATCAAGAATTTATTTACGGCGATCTAGACAGTGTTTTAGCGAAGTGGACGACCCTCGGCGTCGATGGTTGGCGACTGGATGTCGCAGATGAATTGACGGATGATTTTATCGCGGGAATTCGTAAGCATTTGTCCTTCTATCAAGAAAAAATCTTGATTGGAGAAGTTTGGGAGGATGCCTCTAATAAGATTGCTTATGATACGCGTAGAAGATATGTTTTTGGTGATCATTTGCAAGGCGTGATGAATTACCCTTTGCGTCAGCAGATTTTAGATATCTTAAAAGGTTACCGGACATTACAGGAAATCTGTGAAGAGATGATCCGTTATCAGGAAAATTATCCGAGAGATTTTTACTATAATCAGTTGAATAATATTGGCACCCATGACACGGAGCGGATTTTAACGATGCTGGATGGGTCATTAGAGACGTTAGATCAAGCATGGGGCTTGATGTTTATGATGCCGGGCATCCCTTGTATTTATTATGGGGATGAGGCTGGGCTGACTGGCGGAAAAGATCCTGAGAATCGTCGCTTTTTCCCATGGCAGTCTATCAATCAGGCTTTATTCAAAAGCTGTCAAAAATGGGTTCAGCGTCGTAAAAAATTTGATGTCTTGAAATACGGAGAATTTTTCCCTTTCTATTCGCAAAAACAGCAACTTTTCGGCATCATTCGCTACACGGAAAAAGCCTATGTCATCTATGCACTTAATCTATCGAATCAAGAACAAAGTATCAATATTGGTGAGTTGTCCAGTCCATTAGCTTATAAAGGTGATTATGATGTGTTGAATCGAATCATCGAAGGAGAGATCTTGGCACCAAAAGGCAGCTTGTTCATCTCTGACAGCTGGTAATTTTGTGGGTTAGGAAGGATTTGGCTGCTAGAGATTTCGAAGCATTTTTTTAGCATTTATGCTAAACTATCCTATATCACAACAATGAGGATGATTTTATGCAAACATACAGCAGAAAAAAAGGTCGCTTTCCTGCTTTTGATGATGATGCGGGAGTCAAGCTAGCTTACGGCAATCAAAGTGGTCGGGTTTTGTTTGATGGCGAGGACGACTTGCTGACAGATTATAAATTAGAGGCGCAGGATATTTTTGATCGCCCGTTGCCGAAAGTTAAGCGAACACGGCGAGTGAATTTACAGGAAGAACCTCGCAGCAGAGAGCTGGAGCTTCATAAAGCAAACTTGCCGAGCTATCATGCTGAACACACTGAACGTAAAACAGTAAAATTGTTTGAAGAGCCTAAACCTAAGGAACGGACGAAAGCCACTAGCATTAATACCCGGAGTGGACGTGGCCGCAGTGCTACTCCTTTTGCGCCGAAATTTGTGCCGTCATCATTGATCCCCGATGATCCGGCAGATGCTGTATCGCCTCGGGAATTAATGCAGCGGATGGAGAAGTCTCGCCAATCTTATATTCTTTTCGCATCAGAAAAAGAAGAACAGCCGGCGTTGGAAAGAAAGAAAACGCGCCAACGTTTGGATCGTTCCTTGCGAGGGATCATGCAAGAGGATAATTCAAAGTTGGAAGACAGTAAATATTTTCATGATTAAGAGCAGTTCAATTAGCAGTGTTTAGCTTCGAAAATGAGACAGAATTTCCGAAGAAGCTGCTTTGGACTATTGTTTATTCAAAAAGGGAGCGGGGATTATACTAAGGTCTCGGCTCCTTGTCTGGGTAAAAACCATTTATTATAGAATTATGTAAAGGAAGTAAGTATGTGAATCCATTTGAAGAAAAAATCAGTCAGTTACGAGCTGGAGAGATTGATCAATTCGAAGTGACTCGCGAAGAATTCTTTTTATTTCGTGAAGTCTGGAGCAAACAGGAGGACAAAAAGTTTTTCCGCGGAATCGCCGGTTTAAAAGGCAACATCATCTATGTTTACGACACGACGATTGTTTAGCCTATTGACTTTTGCTAGTTGGCTAAGCTATGATGAAATTCGTTCTGCGGCGGTGTTGGAATTGGTAGACAAGCATGATTGAGGGTCATGTGGGAGTTCTCCCGTGTGGGTTCGAGTCCCATTCGCCGTATAAAAAAAGCCGTATAAGTGCTACAATAAAAAAGATCGAGAGCTGAGACTGTTAAAGGTCGCAGCTCTATTTTTTAGTATTTCATTTTTTGTGATGCGACCCTATTATAATCAAAATGCTTCAAGGCTTTTTGATTTTTAGATGCTGGAAGTTGCTTGTCTATCACGCATCAGCTAGAATGATAGTAGTTAAAAATGTGAATTAGCATATTTTGGAGGAAGCAAAGATGGAAGCGATTGGTCAAGTCTTAAAAGAGTTCCGCAAAGAACATGGCATGACGCAAAAAGATTTATCGGCTGGTATCTGTTCTCAAAGTGTTTTGAGCCGAATCGAAAATGACGAGGAGATTCCCAATATTTTTGTCATTAAGCAGCTTTGTCATCGGCTAGGGATCACCATTGATCAATTGATGCTTGATTTTCTACCAGAGGAATTATTTTTACGGAAATATTTTAATAAGATGTTTATGTATTTACGGACGGGAAAATATTTGGAGATCCAAGCAACCCTTGATTACTTAGACGAGCGTCAGATCACGCATTTAGACAAGGATCGTCAGCAAGTTTGTTTTTTTAAAGGCGTCTGTGCCTATTTTATTGATGGAAATCCTGAAGCGGCTTTGGCTCACACACTTGAAGGTTTGGACATCTGTGTCTCGAAAAAGTATTACGGCTATTTTGACAGCCGGATTTTATTATTGAATTTTGCCGGGAAAATGAATTCGGCTTTAGGAAAAGTCAATGAAGCACAAAGCTACTACAATCAAAGCTTTGAACTCTTTCAATCTATGATGGCGGATTATTCCGAACGTAGTGAGTTAAGCAATCTATTCGTCAATTATGGAACGTTTTTGATTAAGCAGGAACGTTTGGATTTAGCTGAAAAGGTCGTTGACATTGGCTTGAAGTGGAATCGTCAGCAATGCAGCTACTATAAATTGCATGAGCTACTAGAGTTAAAAATCCGCATGTTAGAGGCACGAGACGATTTGCATTCAGTGATCGGTTATCGGAAAATGCTGCGAGCCTTAGAGAAAATGAAAGATTTGTAGAGTGGTCTACACCATTCTTGACTTATTTTTGATTCAGGAGTAACTTTAAGATACTAAGACAAAAGGGAGAGCTCACAATGAAAACATTTATTTATGCTGACAAATTCTTTTTAAACTCAGGTGTTAAAGGCGCAGGTTATTTAGATGTCACCGATGGCATTTTTGGCACATATACAGCAACAAAACCAGAAGGGGCCGAGATCATCGACCAAAGCGGAAAATGGATTGCTCCCGGTTTAGTGGATACACATATCCACGGTTACAAAAATCATGACGTGATGGATAATGACGCGGAAGGCATCAAAGTCATGTCAGAAGGATTATTATCATGTGGTGTGACTAGTTTCTTACCAACCACTTTGACGTCAACCAAAGAACGTTTGAAAGATGTTGCGGCAACGATCGGCAGCATGTATCAAGAAGTTGATGGTGCAAAAATTCAAGGGATTTACTTTGAAGGACCGTTCTTTACCGAAGAACATAAAGGCGCACAAAATCCTAGCTATTTTGGCGATCCTGATTTGGATACATTCCATGAATGGCAAGAAGCTTCAGGCGGCTTGATCAAGAAAATCGCATTAGCACCAGAACGTAAAGGTGTAAAAGAATTTGTTAAAACAGTGACCGACGAAGGTGTTGTTGTTTCACTAGGACATTCAAACGCAACTTTAGAAGAAGCGCAAGAAGCTGTGGAAGCAGGCGCAAGCGTCTTTGTTCATGCTTATAATGGTATGCGTGGCTTGAATCACCGCGAACCTGGTATGGTAGGCGCATTGCTTACATTGCAACATGTTTTCTCAGAATTGATCTGTGATGGACACCATGTTCATCCACAAGCAGCGGAAGTTTTGATGGAAAAAGCTGGACACGATCATGTGGCATTAATCACTGACTGTATGATGGCTGGCGGCATGCCTGATGGTAATTACAACTTAGGTGAATTCCCGGTTGTTGTGAAAGAAGGAACAGCCCGTCTTGAATCTGGTAACTTAGCTGGAAGTATTTTGAAATTAAAAGAAGCAATCAAAAATGTAGTTGATTGGGATATTGCAACTCCTGAACAAGCAATTATGATGGCCTCTTATGTACCAGCTGTCAGCTGTAAAATCGATGACAAGTGCGGTATGATCGCTGAAGGCCGCGCAGCCGATTTTATCGTATTGGACCCTACAATGGACTTGGTTGCAACTTACCTTGATGGTGTAGAACGTTACCACGCTTAATTAAACCAAACATTTGTAAACCTCGACCAGAAACAAAGGTCGAGGTTTTTTTGTCAGTTCTACTTTCTGCTTTAGCAGATTAGTAGAATGATATGTCGACGAAAATAAAGATAAATTTTGCCAAAAATTTATAATCCTGTTTCAGAGTCGACTGCAAGTTTTTCTTCTTGCGCCAGCGAGTTAGAAAAATCGTATGCGTACGAAAAAATCTATTTTTTGAGTTAGCTGTCAAGGGATGAGCAATCAAAAAGGGAATTCCAATTTATCCGTAGTCGATTGTATCAGTCAGAGAAGGGTCTATGGTAAACTAAATACATTGAGAATAAGTGACTAAGGAGACTAAACATGGCTTATATTGATGTAATAGATGAAAGCAAGCACTACAAAATGGGCGAGACGATTATTCGCGCCAATGAAAAAGTCAATTTTTCAATTGAACGAGGCGAAGTAGCCGTCATTCTTGGTCCAAGTGGAGCTGGTAAATCAACAGTTTTGAATATTTTAGGCGGAATGGACAGCTGTGATGAAGGACAAGTGATTGTTGATGGAACAGACATTGCTCAATTTAATGATAAGGAACTGACAACTTATCGTCGGAATGACGTTGGCTTTGTGTTCCAGTTTTATAATTTGGTTCCTAATTTAACGGCTAAGGAAAATGTTGAATTGGCTTCGCAAATTGTTTCAGATGCTTTGAACCCGGATGAAGTTTTGCAATCTGTAGGCTTAGGCGAACGAATGAATAATTTCCCGGCACAATTATCCGGAGGCGAGCAGCAACGGGTTACAATCGCGCGAGCGTTAGCGAAACGGCCAAAATTATTGTTGTGTGATGAACCGACCGGCGCGTTGGATTTTGAGACAGGAAAACAGATTTTAAAGATTCTGCAAGATACTGCTCGAGAAAATGGGACGACGGTGGTGATCATTACTCATAATTCGGCAATCGCAGCGATGGCAGATCGAGTGATCCGGATTAATGATGCCCATGTCCGTAGTCAAGAGCTGAATGCCAAGCCGCAATCAATCGAAGACATTCAATGGTAAATTGGCGACTAAGAAAGCATAAAATAAAAGATCAGCCTCATTTTTGAGACTGATCTTTTATTTGTTTTTTTACGTCATAGAGCATTTTATTCAAATCGGCTTCCTTTTTTCGCAGTTCGACTAGATCTTCTTTGATTTGTTTTTCTTTTTCATCTGTCTGAGGCGAGATTACACCGTTTAAAGAAATCGCGATGATGGTCCCAATAAATGTATCCAACACCCGATTTAAGGCATAAAGAATCGACTCTCCCTGGGGGATACTGAGTGCAATCAGCAGCATCGTGGCGATGGCTGAGATAATCCCGGAATTATTGTTTATCCCATCAGAAAGCACGATGACTAAAATTACGAAGAAGGGCAATAAAAAGAGCTCTACATAAAAGTCATTTTTGAAAAGCGACTGGACGTAATAAAAAATCATTGCAAATAGACCGCCAAGGGAGTTTCCTAAGACGCGGGAACGACCAAAAGAGATACTGGTGGTTAAGTCTTGCCGCAATGAAAAAACAGCGGCAAGTGCAGCGATCAACGGCGAGCCACGATCAGTCAAATAAAATAGTAAAATACACAGCATGACGGCCAGAGCCGTTTTGATAGTGCGCATGCCTAAGCGAAAACGCCCAATCTGCATAATTTTCCCCTTTCTCCAAATCTGTTTATCTAATAAATAGTTTAGCGGATATTTGAAAAAAAAACAAAGGTGCTGACCAGTCAGCACCTTTGAGACTAATTTATTTATGCCATTTTTGCTGCATCTGATCCAAAATATCAATGACGTCTTTCGTAAAGAACAATGATTTATTTGGCAATTCGCCTTTGATGGCCTTGACCATGTTTTCGATTTCATAATTCATGGCGTTTCCAGTAAAACCAGATTCAATAAGCTCAGTCGTACCATCGTTAAAGAATAATTCCGCTTTGTCTGCCCGCGGATAATCGTCAACGGTTAGGTAGCCATTTTCGAAGGCAACGATGCCTTTTTTTGGCATTTTGGCTTGGAAGGTCAAGCTAATTGTCGCTAATTCGTTCTTCTGATTTTGTAAAATCGTGACTGATTGTTCATCGACTCCAGTTGAAAAAGGAATCATGGTGGAGGCGACGACTTCCGGTTGCTCAGACAAGAACCACCGGGCGAAAGAAACGGCATAAGTACCGATATCCAACAATGCTCCGCCAGCTAAATCTGGATTAAAGAAACGATTGGATGGGTCGGGTTCTTTGTAGCTGCCAAAAGGTGCTTGGATCATTTTTAATTTTCCTAAGCGGCCGCTGTCGATTAGCGCATGAAGTTCTTGGTACAATGGCATATTGAAAATGGTCATTGCCTCAGCCAAGATCAAATCTTTTTGTTCGGCCAATTCTATTGCAGCTTGTAATTCCGCAGAGTTCATAGTAATCGCTTTTTCGCAAAGCACATGCTTGCCAGCATGTAGGGCTTGCATGATATGCTGACTGTGTTGACGATTTGGTACGGATACGTAAATGATGTCAATGGCTTTATCTGCTAACAGCTCTTCGTAACTTCCGAAGGCTTTTGATAAATTAAATTGCTGCGCAAATTTCTCGGCTTTAGCCAGCGATCGCGATGCGCAAGCGGTCAGTTGACTGTTGGATTGATCAAAAGTTTCAGCGAAGTCATGAGCAATTTGCCCAAGACCGATGATACCCCATTGTAATTTTGTCATTTTTTCCTCCTGTTGAGCCATTATTTTGTAAAAATGCGGTTAAAAAATGAATTTGACTGTCCTTTTTGGTAAAATTATTCAAGGACTAGAAGAATAAGATTTCCTTTAGAGTATAGCAGTAAATCTTAAATTATTTCAATCGATTTGCCAAAGCACTGTATTTTTCTGGGAAATTCAGTAAAATAGTATAGGAGGGATTATTTTGAATCAAATTTATTTGGATTTAGTGATTAGTGCAATTTTTGAACAATTTCATTCAGAGCAAGATTTTTATCAAGACTATTTAGGCGTTTCTGATAGTCAATGGCAGCAATGGAAGGCTGGCCAAAATAATTTATCTCCGGAAGCAAACCAAAAAATCAAGAATTTATTCAGCGATTACGAATGGATGTTAAGCCAAAAGGTGATTCGCCAGACGTTCCTATTTCCAGAAAAGCGTCCTACGGCGGTGGCAGAATACCGTGAAATGAAAACGATCGTCGCGCAAAAATGGATCGCCAGCGGGTTAGCTCAAGTTGAAATGGTTCCCTTTAAAAATAAAAACGAAGAAGAAAACAGCGATTTTATCGATCTTAGAGTTATGATCGATTATGATAGCTGGGGTTATAGTGATATCCTAAGTTTTCGTTTGCCAGCGCATGTCCAAAATCAAATTGCCAGTGCGCAAACACAAACCGCATTACTTGATTGGGTGAATGAAAACTTAACAGAGACCTATACGTCACTAGACGATTAACGAGAGGATTTTTTATATTGAAAAAAACAGTAGGACTACTTTCCGTCATCATTATGCTTGGAATGACCGGTTATTCTCTTTTCTACAGTGCTCCGGCAGAAACAAGTGCCAAGAAAACGACAGCGACGACTTATTCTTTTGAGAAGAAGACGAGTACTAAGAAAAATGCCGTACAAAAAGCGTTACCTAAGGCCAATGCTGAAGATTGGAAGCTAGTTTTGGTTGGTCCGAAAAATAAAATTGAAAAAGAAGTTGATGAAAGTCAGTTAACTACATTGTCTGATAATAGCCATCAAGTCGATAAACGAATCGCTTCAGATTATGAAGCTTTCTCTGAAGCGGCCACAAAAGCCGGCTTTCCATTAGTGATCATCTCAGCATTTCGCTCAGTTGAATCGCAAAAGGAAGTTTTTGATACGAATGTAAATGGCTTAGTCAGCGGTAACGGGATGTCAGAAGCGGATGCAATCGCAAAAACAAAAGAAACTATTACCGAGCCAGGGTTCAGTGAACACCATACTGGTTTGGCGGTAGATATCGTGGACCAAGATTGGTACAATTCTTATTCTACCCAAGTCTTAGATGCCTCTTACGGTGATCAACCGGGGGCGAAATGGATTGCAGAGAATGCGCCAAAATATGGCTTTATCATTCGTTACCCTAAAGATCGACAAGATATCACCGGGATCACTTATGAGCCATGGCATATTCGCTATGTTGGCAAAGAAAATGCTGAATATATCACGAAACACGATCTGACTTTAGAAGAGTTCTTGAAAGAATTATCCGCCAAGTAAGGAGGCACTATGCCTAAGAAAAAATATCAAAAACGAAAGTCCAACATCTCGATCCCACTGATTTTTGCTGGGATCTTGGTGATTGGTTTGGCTTTCGTTTTTTCTTTACATACATTATCTGATTTTGGAGTAGAGAATACACCAGAACAACAAGAGACCCTTTCTCATCAAGAGTTCATTGATCAATTAGCACCTCATGCAAAAGAATTGCAGCAAGGTTATGGAATTCTCCCTAGTGTTATTTTGGGACAAGCAATCTTAGAATCAAATTGGGGCCAATCACAACTTGCTAGCCAGTATAAAAACCTTTTTGGGATCAAGGCTTCAGGCAATCAGCCTAAGGTCAGCCTTGAAACCAAGGAATATATCAATGAACAGTGGATTACGATTCAAGGAGACTTCAAGGTCTATTCTTCATGGGAAGAGTCTCTCGATGATCACACGATGCTTTTCGTCAATGGCACCAATTGGAATCCACAGCTTTATGCGGGCGTTCTTACAGCCGCTGATTATCGCCAGGCCGCCCAAGCCTTGCAGACAGCTGGCTACGCTACCGACCCGGGCTACGCGAATAAAATCATTAGCGTCATTGAGACGTATAATTTGGAACAGTACGATCATTCATAGTAAAATTAAGCTAAGAAGTTAGCGAGTAATACTGACATGTGGCATGAAAAGTGCACACATTAATATGAATGAGGAGCTGATTGTATGACAGATAAATTCGTCCCGGAAATTATGACTGAATTACGCAATGACATTGTGCGAGTGCCAAAAGTAATCAAGAAGTGTTCTGGTATTTTGATCTTTGGAAAAAAAATTCGTTCGATTATTTTTACTACGGATATCGCGATTATTCGCAATACCGATGCGGATGCGGTGATTGCCGTGTATCCATTCACACCCCATCCGGCGATTACGAAAAGCATTATTGAAGCCGCCGATATCCCAGTCTTTTCCGGTGTAGCCGGTGGCTTGACGCATGGGAAGCGCTCCGCCTACATGGGCATGTTTGCGGAAGCACAAGGAAGTCTAGGGGTAGTCGTGAATGGTCCGACGCCAGTCGAAACGATTAAAGCAATTGATGATGTGGTGGATATTCCAGTCATTGCGACAGTTACCTCATTCTATTCAAAAATAGATGAGAAGTTGGCTGCCGGTGTAGATATTATTAATATTAGTGCTGGAAAAGATACGGTAGAGGTCGTCAAGCAATTCCGCCAAAATTATCCTGACCTACCCATCATTGCGACCGGTGGACCGGACGATGAGACGATCGAAGCAACGATCGATGCGGGAGCCAATGCGATCACCTATACACCACCATCAAATGGTGTTCTATTTAGTAAAAAAATGGAAAAATACCGTAAGATGGAATACGATGAAGACCATCATGAATAAGAAAAAGAAGTTGAGGCAAAAAGTCTCAACTTCTTTTTTAGTTTCAATTAAGTTAATTTTGCGATACTCACTCTGAACAAAAGAGGGGTGAGGACCATCAAATACGTAACAACCATCAGTGGTATTTTACTGATGATCCTAGGCGTCGGACTTTTTCTATTTTTTTGGAACGATCAATTACCGGCTCTTAGCAGCAATACAGTGGATAAGAAACAAGTTCAATTAGCGGATGAAGAATCAACAGAGACAGATTTACTTGATGTACCGTTGGAAAATCAACAATCTGGTGCAATACCTTTAGAAAATGGCTGCGAAATCACCGCATTATCGATGTTATTGAATTTTTATGATTATGGGACGACTAAAAACCAACTGGCGGACTTGCTTAATTATGTTCCTTTATACGAGAATGAAGAATTGGCGATCCACGGAAATCCACACGAAGGATTTGTTGGAAATATTTATGAAGGCTATGACGCGATGGGGGCAGCAGTTGAACCGATTGCGGAGGTGGCAGAACAAATCATCACTGGCGATCACTCTATCGTCGCCAGCAGGGAGACTCCCTTTTCGATGCTAGAACAGCTTGTTCAACAGGGGGTTCCGGTTTGGGTCGTAACGACGGTTGATTTTCAAGTGCCGACTGAAGAGGACTTTCGAATTTGGCAAACGACCGCGGGTGAGGTTGAGATCTCACCGTTGTGTCACGCCGTCATCATTACAGGCATGGATCAGGAGTATATTTATGTCAATGATCCCTACGGCTATAAAAATCGCATCGTCAACCGGGAAGATTTTGAAACGATCTATGCCACAATGGGAAGTCAGTCGCTTTATTTACAAACAGATCATTAAAGACACAGGAGACAATTGGATGTATCAGCCCGTTGTCTTCTGTGTCTTTTTTATAAAATAGATTAAGCGAAAATATGTTGGAAGGTCGGCAATAATTGTTCAAAAGAAGTTAATTCAATGTCTTGAATCTGCGACGTTCCTTTCGGCAATTGACGATTGCGATGATTCAACCAAAGCGCTTGCCAGCCTGCTCGTTTTGAACCAATGACATCGTTGTTAAAATTATCTCCCACATAAAGAGAGTTTTCCGGCTGCAAGGAGAATTGTTTTTTTCCGAGATCAAAGATTTCAACGTCTGGTTTTTCAAAACCAGTTGCTTGGGAAATAATAATATTTTCTTCTTCGACCCAGTTTAACAGGCCTAATTGGAGAATCTTTTTATATTGGTGATCGGTTGGTCCGTTGGTAATAATGCTGATAGGAACCTCTTTTTGTTTAAGAAAGTCCAAACATTTTTCGACTTCTTGGTGCATCGTGATCGCATCAAGCTCCACTTCGTAGACTTCTTGAAAAGTAAGCGCCTGTTCATCGGTAATGTGAGGATAATCTAAATCTTTTAAGGATTGACTGATGCGGTGGTTACGCATGAATTCCAAGGTCCATTCTTGTGTGATCACCTTATTAAAGTTGGCGTCACTATGAACACGAAAACGGGTGTAAAGAGGAAGCATATCTTCTTCACTCACTAGAGGAAATAATTTTTGGACTGCTTTGCGAAATGGTTCTTGTTGATCGTAAATAGTATCATCGATATCAAATACGACAGTTTCAATCAAAATCGACACGCCTTTCATTTTCAGCAAATTTTCAAATCATTACAGAAGGTATTTTAGTATAAAAGTAGAGGTAAAAAAAGAGTAAATCATTGATAAATAAAGGCTTTTATCACCAAAAACGCGAAAGCTTGGTTTATCAATTTTCAGTTTATTGAACTGAAAAATAGTTTTCTTTTTAAATTTTAATCTATATAATGAGAAGAAAGATGACTGGAGGAAAAAGGATGCGAAGAAAAAAAAGACAAGTGACTGATTTTGAAACAATCAAGCAGATGGTAGAGGATTCTCAAGTGTTGCGTATCGCTATGAATGGAGAAGAGTATCCTTACGTTGTGCCGGTAAATTTTGGTTATGAATGGATCGAGGAAGAACTAATCTTGTATGTTCACGGTGCAAGTGAAGGTAAAAAAGTTAGTATGATCGAAAAAAATCCTAAAGTCGCCGTGGAGATGGATGGCAATCATCAACTAATCAAAGGCTCACGCAATGCCGCCAGCTATTCTTATGCGTATCAAAGCTTGATTGGTTTTGGAAAAGCGGAAGTGGTAGAAGACTTAGAAGCAAAACGCCACGCTTTGCATATCTTAATGGCTCACGCAGCTAAGGGTGCACCCTTTGATGAGATCCCGGAAAAGATGTTACAACGCACAGGAGTCATCAAAATTGTCGTAGCATCCTATACGATGAAAGAAAATCTTCATCCAGATAAGCAATAAAAAAAATCCAAACCGAAAGCGGTTTGGATTTTTTTATTTGTGTAATTTCTTTAAACGATATTCTTCAAAATACGCGGCTTTTCCGTGACTTTGAATCAGCGCATAAATACCCATTAGAACGGCACCGACTGTATTAGTCAAGAGATCTCCCATCGTATCCATCAACGCGGCACGTCCTACTAATAATTCTCCAGCGGAAGTGGCATAGCGTTGTAAGTTCATATCAGCAACGGTGTCACAGAGAAATTCCCAGAATTCCCAAAAGACTCCACAAACACCCGCAAAAGCAAAACCGAAAAGTAAGAACAGCCATGGCGATGTTTTGCTGATATCCGCCTCTTTCATAAAGAAGCCGATCAATCCGTAGCCTAATGCGGTCAAGACCATTGGACTGACGGAGTGTAAGATTTTATCCCAAAAAGAAATAATCGAGATCATGTGCAGAGAGGTTCCTAAGAAAACGGAGATCACCAGGAAAACCCAATAAAAATAAACGATTTTTTCTGGCAACACTAATTTGAAGAGTTTGGTAATGATTTCAGGCAAGAAAATCAATGCCACACCAGCTAAACATTCGATGATAAAGATAAGGCCCTGCTTGGTAGAATATTTGCCAATCGCGAATTCATAAATATTGTAAGCCAAACAGATAGCTGCAAAGATTAAAAGTGCGGAACGATATTTTTTATAAGTCATGAACATCACTGCTTTCTAAGAAAGATTTGATTTGTTCCAACAAAGCTTCTTCAGTATTGACGATTTCGCCATTCAATTTTATTAGTCCAATCGTATAAAGATTTAAATAGTGAAATTGATTTTCCGCTGGTGTTTGTAAAGCCATTAATTTTTGTTGATTATCCGCACCTTGTTGACGAGAATCTGTGTATAAACCAATGATCGGGATTCCTTTAGCATAGGCAACGCCGATCTCAGAAGCTACACCAGCGTCAATGGTTAAGCCATCAAGCAGGGCAATCATCAAGTCACTTTTAAGGACTTCCTCAGTGTCGGCCAGTGCAATCATTTTACTGTCGGCATAAGCAGATTTATCATTAATCCCAGCATTTTCTTGGGGCAAGTAAATGCTTAACGCTGACGAAAATTCACGAATCCTTTTCACTAAATGTTGATTATAAAGTAAATCACTTTGCGCAAATAAAGGCGCTGCAAAATAAATATGTTTAGAAATAGTCACTAAAATAAGCCTCCATATCTGGAATTGTCGTTTCTAATAGTTCAATCGCTTTTTTGTCAGCCTCTAACCGTTCGATGCGGGCAAGATAGGCCGCGCGGCGGTAATTCATTAGCAGACAAGTTAATGTTTGGATATTCATACTGATCCGTTTGCCTTTTGGCCGATCAGAAATACTTAATTTACCAGCTTCATCCCAGCTAAGGGCAAAAATACCGTTATTCCATTCCGCAATGGGATCTTCAATTACAAAATAGAAGGGATCAACTGGTTTTTCAAAGGGGTATTCTAAAAGAAACTGTTTCACGTCAACGATTCGTGCCATGAAGAAAGGTTCAATGGTTTCGGTAATCTCACTATCATCAAGTAAGAAAGAGAGGGGTTCGTTTTTGAAAATATCGCCTTTGACCCAATAGATCATTGAAAAATGTGCACTGATAAAATTCCATAAGCCGTTGCGTGCTTCCTGATTCAAATAGAACATTTCTTTAATATGAAAAACCTCATCTGAAATCCAATAAAATAGAACGCCGGTGGGCTTGTGGTTCGCGTCATAATAAATCGCGGCAATCCGTTCTTCTTCGTTTTCAAAACGCCAGTATTCTTCCCAATTCAATTCTTTACGAATCATAGCGCCGTGATTATTCAAGGCGAACTCGTGATAGACTTGATACACATCAGGATCATCGACTTCTCTGCGTTCTACAATGCCTGGCAGCTCCACTTGCTTTGGTAGCTGGGTATCCTTGATTTTAAAGCTGAGTTTGTCAGACATGATTTCCCAGCCTTTGCGGCGATAGTAAGGAATGTTATAAGGATACAAATAGGAAATCCACTGGTGGTCTTCCCGCATTTGCACTAAGGCCTTTTTGATCAAATCTTTCATCAAGCCATGATTGGCATACTCAGGATAAGTACCGACGCCCGTCACGCCCCCCATTTGAAAAAGCTTGCCATGAATATTTACTTCGCAAGGGTAGATGGCAATCTGAGAAATCAGTTTTTCATCATGAAACCAGCCGAAAACTTTTGACTGTTCTAAGACCGGTTTCTTTGCGCGGACCATTTCTCGTTTGTTTTCATAGCCGCTATTCTCAATGTCGCTTTCGGTAACTTGGAACACGTAACTCAATAATTCATCATATTGCGCTAAGTGTTCTTCACCGACCGGCTGCAAGATTAGCTGCTGCTTAAAGTCATTATCCATTCTTTCAACTCCTAAACAATAATCTGAAATTTCTCTGGAACCCTATGATATTCAATATAAACAAGGCAGAAAAAATTCTTCTCATTCTCAGTATAGCAAAAGGCCTTTAATAATTCTCTTATGGACATTGGGAAAAAGGGGAAAAGACTTTTTTTCTATTGAAAACGTTGGTATAATTGACAGTGCTGATTAAAAGAAATGAGGAACTTTCATGAATATAGAAGAAATGCAGAAACGCCAGAAGATGATCCGGAATTTTTCCATCATCGCTCACATTGACCACGGAAAGTCGACATTGGCTGACCGGATCTTAGAACAGACGAATACTGTTAGTTCCCGTGAAATGCAAGAGCAATTATTAGACTCTATGGATCTTGAACGTGAACGTGGAATTACGATCAAGTTGAACGCGGTAGAATTACACTATACGGCCAAGGATGGTCAAACATATATCTTCCATTTGATCGATACACCGGGACACGTCGATTTCACCTATGAAGTATCACGAAGCTTAGCGGCCTGTGAAGGCGCGGTCTTAGTTGTCGATGCAGCACAAGGAATCGAAGCACAAACCTTGGCCAACGTTTATTTAGCCTTAGACAATGATCTTGAAATTTTACCTGTAATCAATAAAATCGATTTACCAGCGGCTGATCCAGAGCGGGTGCGAAAAGAAATTGAAGACGTAATCGGGATTGACGCGGAAGACGCAGTGCTTGCCAGCGCGAAAACCGGGATTGGTATCAATGAGATTCTAGAACAGATTGTAACCAATGTGCCTGCTCCAACGGGTGATTTAGAAGCACCCTTAAAAGCTTTGATCTTCGATTCGATTTATGACAGTTATCGCGGCGTTGTGTTAAATGTGCGAATTACTGATGGGATCGTTCGTCCAGGAGATAAGATTCAACTAATGAGTAATGGTAAAACCTTCGATGTAACCGAAGTCGGCGTCTTTTCACCCAAGGCGGTTCAACGGGATTATTTGATGGTCGGTGATGTTGGTTATATCACTGCCAGCATCAAATCAGTTCAGGACACTCGAGTAGGGGATACTGTGACACTTGCGAACAATCCTGCAGAAGAATCTTTAGCAGGCTATCGCAAAATGAACCCAATGGTCTTTTGTGGGCTGTATCCGATCGATACGTCTCGTTATAACGACTTACGAGAAGCACTGGAAAAATTACAACTTAACGATGCGGCGTTGCAATTTGAACCAGAAACATCTCAAGCTTTGGGCTTCGGATTCCGTTGCGGATTCCTAGGCTTGTTGCATATGGATGTGGTTCAAGAACGTTTAGAACGGGAATTTAATTTGGAATTGATCACGACAGCGCCATCGGTTATCTATCATGTTAATTTGACCGACGGTACGCAGATTGTTGTGGATAATCCTTCAGACTTCCCTGATCCATCAAAAATCCAAAATGTTGAGGAGCCCTTCGTTAAAGCCAATATCATGGTGCCAAACGAATATGTTGGTGCGGTGATGGAATTGTCTCAACGTAAACGCGGTGAGTTTATCACGATGGATTATCTAGATGATTATCGCGTGAACGTGGTATACCATATCCCGTTATCTGAGATCGTTTTTGATTTCTTCGATAAACTGAAATCAAGCACCAAAGGCTATGCCTCACTAGATTACGAACTAGCTGATTATCGTGAAAGCCGCCTCGTTAAGATGGATATCTTATTGAATGCGGAAAAAGTCGATGCCCTAAGCTTCATCGTTCACCGTGAGTTCGCGCAAGAACGCGGTCGCTTAATCGTCGACAAATTGAGAAAACTAATTCCTCGCCAACAATTCGAAGTACCAATCCAAGCGACCATCGGTACAAAAATCGTTGCCCGGACTGACATCAAAGCTTTACGTAAGAATGTATTGGCTAAATGTTACGGAGGAGACGTTTCTCGTAAACGTAAATTATTAGAGAAACAAAAAGAAGGTAAGAAACGCATGAAGCAAATCGGTTCAGTAGAAGTACCACAGGAAGCCTTCATGGCCGTGCTGAAAATGGACGAGGACGACAATAAAAAGTAGAACTTTAAAAATGGAAATCCTTTGTTAATAGTCCTATTTTGTTGTTAATAAGCATCAAAACATCTTCGAAAAATATTTTTGATTATCATAGCAGTTATCACACTGCGGTTTTTGAGGACAAAAAAGGAATATTTCAATTTTATGCTTCATTGGTGGCTTAAATATGAAAGTACCTTCGAAAGAAGGTACTTTTTTATATTGCCGAAATTCAATGTGTCGCGAAAACATATTTGATCAAAAGGTTGCCCAAGAAAAATTTTAACAATAAGCACATATTTTTACTCTTTGATTTTAAGATGTTACGGTTAAATTAGAAAGCGCTCTCTAAATGAACCGAGTCCGACGGAAAGTCAGCTAAAAATAGGAGTGACTATATGAAAAAAATGTTAACTTTATTCACCGGATTATTCCTTCTCAGCGGTTGTGCCGCAACTATTTCAGAAGACGAAGGAACTTCAACAGAGTCAGGGAGTGGCAGCCTTACGACTGAAGAAAGCTCAATCAATTCAGCTGTTGAAGCTGTGGCGGAGAATTTAGCTGTTCCATGGTCGATTCAACGTGATGATGACGCGTTTTATCTAAGTGAACGAGGTGGAACGGTAGCGAAGATAACCGATGGTGAAGTAGAGCGACAGTCTGTGTCTTTAGAAAAAGAACTATCTTCTGTTTCAGAAGCGGGATTATTAGGCTTTGTCTTAGCGCCCGATTTTTCAGATTCTCAAACAGCCATCGCTTATTATACCTATGAAGATAATAGCGACATTATGAATCGAATTGTTGAGTTAAAACTAGTAGGTGATGATTGGCAGGAAACGAGAGTATTATTAGATGAGATCCCTAGTGGCACGCACCATCATGGCGGGCGTTTAGCAATCGGACCAGATGATTTGCTCTATGCTACTACGGGTGATGCTTCTGAGCCTGAAATTGCACAAGATAGGAATTCTTTAGGCGGTAAAATACTAAGAATGAATTTAGACGGAACGATCCCCGAAGATAATCCAATTGAAGACTCTTATGTTTATAGTTACGGTCATCGGAATGCACAAGGTCTTGTATGGGATGAAGGTGGAAAAATGTATTCTAGTGAACATGGAGCTAGTCGTAACGATGAAATTAATGTCATTGAGGCGGGGAAAAATTATGGCTGGCCAACAATCGAAGGAAATGAAACACAAACAGGTATGGAATCACCGCTATTTACTTCTGGAAACAACACTACTTGGGCACCGTCAGGCATGGACTATCGAGATGAAACGTTATATGTGGCAGCATTAAGAGGGAACGCAGTCTTAGAATTTGATTTAGAATCAAATACAATGAGTGAGATGCTGACGGAATATGGTCGTATTCGAGATATCTATATAGAGGGTGAAACGATGTATTTTGTAACCAATAATCGTGATGGTAGGGGAAATCCCCAACAAAATGATGATAAATTATATCGTCTGCCACTTGATTAAAGAAAAACCTTGTGATCAATTTCGATCATAAGGTTTTTTTGTATTGCATAGCTTTGGAGAAAGACTATCAATGATATTTTGTTTTGTGTAGGAAAGATTACTTTTTTATGAAGAAACAGACCTCTAAAAAATGCGTAAACAGGCTATAAGGATTCGCTTAATTGAAGTGACCGGATTACTAATATGAACAACAAAGGCAAGAACAGAAGTTTCTTTGTCTAAAATGAACGATGGAAACAAATTATCAATGCAAGGAATAAAAAGACAATTTTTTGAAAGTTATTCAATAACTGAAAATACTTACTGATCGTAATTATTTACATATATTTTATTTATAATTTGAAATTATCTAATTCTGGTCGGGATACTTTTTCATAAAATTATATAATTGTTTTGAGCATTTAGCTTTAGAGACTACTTAATGATCTTTACATAGTAAATGCGTTCTATATTAAAACGTTATAGCTAAATTAAAAAAGGTTCATTCCAGTGTGAAAAGAAAAGTAAGATGGCCAATCTTTAAACAGTGGTCTTAAATTTAGCAGCTTTTTCAAAAGAAATGAGTGGAGCAAAATGAATTTCAATTTTACCTGATTGATTTAATGCGAAATGAGCGGTAACATCCATTTGTTTGCCGGAAGCAACAGAGCCCATAGTGTTTTCATTTGCATAAGTCTCTGCTTTTTTATCGTCAGGACCGTAAACTTCTACGTCAGCCCCAACTGGAATATCTTGTTTATCATCATTTTTTACTGTATAAGTAATTTTAATTACTTGTGCAGGTTGCTTTTCTTCAAATTGATTTCTTTGATCTGTTAGCTCCACGTTATTTAATGTATAAGTGACATTGCCAACCTTCACTGAATCGCCAACTTTATAGAAAGTTTCTGTTACTTCTTTTTCAGAAGACTTACTACTATTCTCAACCTTTTCCCCACCATTGTCACTAGCATGATCGTCAGTGTTACCACCTAATGAACTACCGATGACAGCAATGAGAATGATTGCAAATATCCAAAACACCACTTTTTTGTAAAATGGTTTTTTCTCCGTCATTATATATTGTTTACCGGATTCCTTTGTAATTGTTTTCTTAGACATTTTATTTCTCCTTATAAATATTTTCATGTTCTTACTTAGTGATAAATAGCATTTGTCAATAAGTTTACTAATGTAAGGCTATACTATTAATATGAGCATTAAAAATTTCTAGTTTTTAGTTTGCTTATCTCTAATTTTGATAAATAGAAAAATAATTGTAAAAGCAATAAAAATTGAAATAGTTAACCCAAGACCTCCTTCAAAACCAAAATTCCCACCGTTTATTAAGGATTGTTCAGGTAACAAAGTTGTCTTAAATAGAGAAGAATAAACAGAGAGCCCACTTACTTTTACTCCAAATACTGGGCCTAACATAAAATTCCAGACAGCATGAAAGGCTCCAACAAAGAGGATATTATCAGTTAAACAAAAGATTGTTGATAGTAGCATCCCCGCTAAAAATAGATTAAATAGCGCTAGTGGAGTTGTATCTGGATTTATTCCATGAAGAATAGCAAAAATTAAGGAATTTACGATTAAGCCGATCCAGACATTATATTTTGCACTTAACGAATTCATGATGAATCCACGACAAACGATTTCTTCCATTAACCCTTGCGGAAAGTATGCCAAAAACGCTGCTAACACATACACCAAATTAACCGCTGTTAAATTGGAAGTTAACTCAACGGAACCAGCCAGCAAATTGACTAATAAAACAGTCATTAAGAAAGTAATTGAGAGAATTATTCCAGTAAAAATTTTACTTATTATATATTTGTCTTTAAATCCCAATGACGAAAGAGTTCTTTTTTGAAAGAATTTGCAGAAAAGTATAACTATAAGAATTACAAATAGATTAGCAAATAGATTATAAACTTCCTGAACACCAGTATTCTTGATGTAGGTTCCTGGGAGGATTGAGATTCCTTGGGCAACAAAAACAATTATGAGACCGATTATAATGGTCAGCCATATATTTCGATTTTGCTGTTCTTTTGTTAATTGAATCGATGTGGTTGAGTGGAATTTCATGTGTAGAATCATTCCTTTCTAAAGCATATTTGCTTAATTCTGTTTGAATTATAATATGCATTCATCTGTTGATCAAAAAAGGTCTACTATATAGGACCAAAATGGGAATAAAAACTTGAAGCAAGATCAATTGATTAGTCAAAAGTGGATAGCGGTCAAAAAAGTTAAAACATCAAGAAGAGTTTCTTCGTTTCGCTAAACATCCCTCCCAACTCATTGACGTGCTTAATTAGGTACGTTACGATAACTAAGTTAAATAAATACAGTCTTGAATCCCAGTGCTGCAAGAAAAAAACGCGATAAATGTTGTAGAAATTTACTCAGCATAGATACGCTAAAAGTTACAGACAAAAATATTGCTAAATAAAATTCTATAGAAGCGTGAAGATCCGCGCTTCTTTTCTGTTTCTTACTATTTTGAAGTTTTATTTTACAATTGCTGGAACGAAAAGCGATTAGATTTATATAGGATAAATGATAGGATTTTCTTTTATTATCAGATAGATAAAATGATCTATCTACTTCTAGTCATGAAATTTAGTTATTCCTTGCTCAGCTCGATAAAGGCAAGCTAAATAAGAGTACACTGATCACGCATCAGTTTGTAATAGAAAGGGTACATCTATGGAACGCATAAAAGAATTATTAGCAGAAAAATTTGGTTATACGCAATTTCGCAGTGGTCAAGAGGAGATCATCCAAAGAGTTCTGCAAAAAGAAAACGTCTTAGGCATCATGCCTACGGGCGGCGGAAAATCGATTTGTTATCAGCTGCCAGCACTAGTCTTGGAAGGCTTAACGTTAGTGGTTTCGCCGTTGATCTCCTTGATGAAGGATCAAGTCGATAGTTTAAATGAAGCGGGAATTCCAGCGGCGTTTATTAATAGTACATTATCGAATCTGGAAATGAATGAACGGGTCAGACAGGCTGCCCGTGGGGAGATCAAATTATTGTATATAGCGCCAGAGCGTTTGGAGTCCGCTGACTTTCGTGAATTGCTACGCTATGTGCCGATTGATTTGTTAGCCGTAGACGAGGCTCATTGCATTTCTCAATGGGGACATGATTTTCGACCTAGTTATTTAAAGTTGGCAGAGACGATTGAAAATTTTAATCAACAACCAACGATTATTGCTTTAACGGCTACAGCAACGCCGCAAGTGGCTGAGGATATTTCCAATCTTTTACATATTCCGAAAGAAAATGAGATCAAAACTGGTTTTGCTAGAGAAAATTTGGCGTTTCAAGTGGTGAAAGAGCAAAAGGACGTTTATTTACTAGAATATTTGAAGTTAAATCAAGGACAATCGGGAATTATTTATGCATCGACCCGTAAAGAAGTCGATCGCTTATTCCATCTATTGAAGCATCATCAGTTTGCGGTAGGTAAATATCATGGCGGCTTAAGCAGCGAAGAACGTTTGCGAAACCAAGAGGATTTTCTATTTGATCGGATCGAAGTCATGATTGCCACGAACGCTTTTGGTATGGGAATCAATAAAAGCAATGTTCGATTCGTGATTCATGCTCAAATTCCTGGCAATTTGGAATCGTATTATCAAGAAGCCGGTCGTGCAGGACGTGATGGGCTACCAAGCGAAGCGGTTTTGCTGTATGCCCCGCAGGATCTTCAAATCCAACATTTTTTCATTGAACAATCACAATCAGAAGCGACTTATCAGCAAAATGAATACGGTAAGTTGCGAGAAATGAATCAATATGCTCATACCCAGATGTGTCTGCAACGCTATATTTTAAACTATTTCGGTGAAGATCAGCCGGATTGCGGGAGATGCAGCAATTGCTTAGATGAGCGGGAGCAAGTTAATATCACGACGGATACACAAAAAGTTTTATCTTGCGTCAAGCGTATGGGCGAAAAATTCGGTAAAGGTTTGATCGCGAAGGTCTTGACGGGCTCCAATGATCAAAAAATTAAACAGTGGCGTTTTGAGCAGTTGCCGACTTACGGCTTAATGAAGGAGCAATCGCAAAAAGACGTTTCCAATCTGATTGATTACCTGACGGCAGAACATTTTTTAGTTCCTTCAGAAGGGCAATATCCCTTGCTCTCGGTTTCTGAACAAGGTGTGCGAGTGTTGTTAGGCAAGCAAGAGGTCTTTCGTAAACAAGCACCAGTGAGACAATTAGTGGCGGATGATGCCTTGTTTGAAGAGCTGCGCAGTTTACGGTCACAATTGGCGCAAGAAAAAAATCTACCACCATATGTGATTTTTTCAGACAAAACCTTGACTGAGCTGGCGGAAAAGCAACCGCAAACCTCACTGGAATTTTTACAAATCAAAGGTGTTGGAAAAAGCAAGTTAGACAATTATGGGGATCAATTCTTGGCACTGCTAAAAAACGAAGCATAAATAGCGCAGCTCGCCTTTCTTCTAATCGAGGAAAGACGAGCTGTGTTATTTGTGTATCTTATGAATAACCGTCTCTGGTCTTGATTATTTTTGGCAATAAACGTTGGACAGCAGTTTGAAATTTAGCAATCAGCTTTTTTTCCTTTTGAATTAGGAGCAAGTATTGTTTTTGACAAAGGAATTTGATTTTTTGGTTTTTGTAAAAGAGTAGACGGACTGCATCCATCAATAGAACCGTGACGCCACCGGCAAAGCCACAATTGTACAAATTGATACCGGCAGTCAAGTGGTGTGTGTTGCGAGTAATCACCGAAAAAATTACGCCGGAAAGAATCCCGGTCAACAAGCCGTATTTTCTCGTCATAGGCGCTAAGGTACTACCGAAGAGGATAATCACGATATGATTAGTAGTCGCAATGTCTTGATAAAAAAGCAAAGCGGTCAAGAAAATGCCCACAGCCGGAAAAAAGAAGTAACGGAACTTAAAATTATACATGCTAAAACCAGCAAAGGTTAGAATGGCCCCTACTAAAATCCCACTCAATGGTACTCGCAGTCCTAAACAAATCAGAATCGCAAAATAGCCGTAAAGGGAAAAACGTAGAATTTTTTTTAAATCTAGTAAGAAAATTTTGGAGTCAATCGGCTGCAGTTTGGAAAAATACAAGACAATCAAAAGCGGAATGCTAAAAAGAATCAGTAAAAAATAGAGTAGTACATCGTGATGCTCAAAAGAAAGGGCGTGAGGAACAATTTTTATGGTTAAAATTTTTTTGGTTGCAAAATTTCCGAGCATTCCAACGAAACCAGCGGCAAATCCCATATTATAGAGATTCAATTCTTTTGTATGGACCTTTAAAAATTCGAAGATTGGCAAAATGGTGTAGCCAATTAGCAAACCAATAAATAAAGCGAGAAGTTTATAGGAGATGAGGAAGCCAGGGACACTGTAAATCGTGCTAACGATCGGTGAAAGACAGGTACTTAATAAGCCCATCACTAATAAGTCTTGTCGTCCAGAATGATGGATCCGCAAATACAGCAGACAACCTAAAATAATCGGCGCTGAGTTAACAATGTTTTTCCCAAAAAAAGAAAAGCCTGAAAGCATCATAATAATAGAAACAGTAATAGAACAAAAGTGGTGTTTGTGTTTGCGTAGAAGGAACAGGCTGCTTAAGGTCAAGATTCCGCTATTAAGAAAGGCTGGGCCGACGCCAGCGATGTGCACGTAATCGGTGATTAAATTGCTGGGAGATGCGATGATCTGCTGCATTCCACTGAACAAGAGCTGCGGTGAGGTGATGATAAAGGCGATTAGTGTAAGTGCTAGGCCATAGGACAATAAAAACAAGAAAATTGAATTAGTGGAAAGTAATCGTTTCGTCTTTTTTCCCAAAGAATCACACTCCTTCATTTTATTATCAACGTTTGTATTGTAAATTATTTATGTTATTTATTTTTAGGATGAGAACAGTTGAAAACACTTCTGGTAAATTTAATTATACCTTTTATCAGCTGGTAAATATAGTGATAACCATATAAAAGGCAAACAGTCATATCCTATTGCTTGCTGAATAACTGTAATGAAAAAATCAGCGTTTATTATTATTTTGTTTTTTTAAGCATGAAAATTATCCGGGCTGCTAGAAATAAAAAGCGAAGAGGAATTTTTTTTAGTTGCAAAAGCAAAAAGTTTAGACTAGAATAACAGAAATCAATAATCAAACAGTGAAGAGAAGAGTAGTTGATCGCGAGCGATTAAAGAGACCCTCGGGAGGTGAAAAGAGGGATCGTGGAACGTCGATGAAGATGAGCTCTGAGTTTTCAGTTTTGTTCACGCAGGCTGGACGGCAAGCGACCGTTATATCGCCGGGTATGTCTGTACCGTTGAGGTATTGTCTGTGAGGGCGATATGAAGAAGGGTGGTAACGCGAAAATATTCGTCCCTTTATTTATCAGTAAACTGGTAGGTAAAGGGATGGATATTTTTTTTATTTATCAAAAGAAATCTGAGGAGTGTTTATGCATGAAAAGAATTGTTGGAGTGATCTTGTTAATTGGAAGTATTTTTCTATTTGCCGCTTGTGGACAAAAATCTGCGGCGTCGATCGATAAAGTGACAATCGGTGCTTCACCGACACCTCACGCGGAAATTTTAGAGCATATCAAACCTGAATTGAAGAAAAAAGGGATTGATTTGAAGATCGTTAAGTTCGACGATTATGTCTTACCCAATAAAGCTCTGGAAAATGGTGATATCGACGCTAACTATTTTTCCACCGTTCCTTATTTTAATCTTCAGAAAAAAGAAAATGGCTATAAATTTTCCAATGTCGGCGCAATCCACTTAGAACCGATGGGAATTTATGCCCATAAAATCAAAAAAGTCAGTGATATTCCTGACGGGGCAAAAATCATCGTATCGAACGTTCCTTCAGAATGGGGTCGCGTGCTGAATATTTTTGTTAAAAACAATTTGATTAAATTAAAATCAGGAGCGGCCATCGACAAAGCAAGTTTTGAGGACATTGTCGATAACCCGAAACATTTGGTGTTTGATCATAGTGTTGATCCTACCTTGTTGACCGCCGCTTATGAGAATAACGAAGGCGATTTAGTGGCGATCAATTCTAATTTTGCTTATGAAAAAGGTTTGAACCCCGTTAAAGATTCATTGATGATTGAGGAAAAGGATTCGCCTTATGTAAATATTGTTGCGACGAAAACGAAGAATAAGGACAATCAGGATATCAAAAAAATCGTTGAGACGTTGCATGAGCCAGCAGTCCAAAAGTGGATCGAGAAAAAATGGGGCGGTTCAGTCGTACCAGTTAAATAAATAGAAAGAAGTGGAGATAAATGGAACGAGCAATTTTTGCAGGTGGCTGCTTTTGGTGTATGGTGAAGCCTTTTGATAGCTTGCCAGGGATTTTATCAGTGGTTTCCGGTTATACAGGAGGACAAACGGAGAATCCGACTTATCTAGAAGTAAAAAGTGGTGAAACAGGACATACGGAGGCAGTGGAGATTATTTTTGATCCTAGCTTGATCAGCTATCAGGATTTAGTAGAGCTTTATTGGCAGCAAACGGACCCAACCGATGCTTTTGGTCAGTTTGAAGATCGTGGCAGTAGCTATCGTCCAGTCATTTATTATTTTGACGAAATACAAAAAAATTCAGCTGAGGTCAGTCGTGCAAATTTACAAGCTAGCGGACGCTTTGATCAGCCGATCGTCACACAAATTGAGCCGGCACAAACATTCTATCCAGCCGAGGCAGAACATCAAGACTACTATCAACGAAATCCAGAGAATTATCAGAGGAATGCCCAGCGAAGAAAAAAATTTATCCGGGAATTTTGGTAAAGGACTATAAAGTTTGGTGATTTTTGTTGATAATTTGACCAAAAACGATGTTGAAAAAAGTTTGATTTTATTGTTTGAAAATGTTTACAAAAAGAATGATCCGTGTTATACTTCAGTCAGTAAAACGAATATTTAGTGGATCGTTACTAATTTGATTAGGCGAGACTGCGAATAGTAGGAATGAATTTCTCTAAGAAATCGCCTATTGTTTGCAGTCTTTTTTGTTTGGAAGGAGGATCGAAAATGTATCGAATCGTGAAGGTACTAAACAACAACGTCGCGATTGTTAGGGATGGGAACGATCAACAAGCAGTAATCATGGGCGCTGGTATTACTTTCCATAAAAAGAAGGGAGATTTGGTAAACAAGGAGGTCGTTGAAAAAACATTCATTTTGAGAAATCAAGAATCCCAAAACAATTTCTCAACCTTATTAAAGGATATTCCCCTTGACTTCATTACTACAACCTATGAAATCATTGAACAGGCGATAAAAAAATTCAATTATCCTGTTCAGGAGTATATCTATGTCACGCTGACCGACCACATCTATTTAAGCTATCAGAATTTGAATAAAGGAACCTACGAAAATACGAAGCTGCCAGATATGCGTAAGGATTATCCAGTGGAACAAAAAATTGGGGAAAACGCGCTGCAGCTCATTCGTGAAAAACTAGGAATTGACTTTCCTCAAGAAGAAGTCAGCCGAATTGCTTTGCATTTTATCAATGCCAAAGGAACATCGGTCTCTGGTGAAACAGACGAACGAATTGAAAAGGCTATCATCGACCTAGTGCAACATGAACTAGCACAATCAGGGATTAAACGAACCAACAGCAATAAAAATTATTATGATCGCTTAATGATTCATTTGAATTACTTTTTAGAACGTTTGTTATCAGATGAAGGAGTCCAAGACAGCTTTTCCTTGAATTTTGAGGCGAACTTAAAGCAGGATTATCCAGCAGCTTATCAGATCGGCAACCGAATCTATGAATTGATCGGTAGCCAATTAGGCAAAACTTTAAATGAAAACGAACGGATTTATTTTACGATTCATATTCAAAGACTTTTATAAAAGGAGAATGACGAATGACAGAATTGAGAAAGTTACCAGAAGACTTTTTAATGGGAGGAGCAACAGCGGCGTATCAAGTTGAAGGCGCTTTAGATATTGATGGAAAGGGCCCGGTTGCTTGGGATACCTTTTTAGTAGAAAAAGGCCGCTACACAGCTGAGCCCGCCAGTGATTTTTATCATCAATACCCAGTCGATATCGAGCTATGCAAAAAATTCAAAATCGACAGCCTGCGTATGTCGATCGCTTGGAGCCGAATTTTCCCCAAGGGCTATGGTGAAGTCAATCAAAAAGGTGTCGACTATTATCATCAGGTCTTCGCTGAGTGTAAAAAGCACGGTATCACACCGTTTGTCACAATCCATCATTTTGACACACCGAAAGCTCTGTTTGATGATGGAGACTTTTTAAATCGTGAAAATATCAAACATTTCGTTGATTATGCTAAATTTTGTTTTGACGAATTTGACGAAGTTTATTACTGGAGCACTTTCAACGAGATTTATCCTGCGGCAACGAATCAGTATTTGACAGGTGTTTTTCCGCCAGAAATTAAATTTGATCTGTCAAAAACCATCACTGCACTCCATAACATGATGTACGCCCATGCTCAAGCGGTCAATATTTTCAAAGAAGGGTCCTATGAAGGCGAAATCGGCGTTGTCCATTCTTTAGAGCCAAAGTATCCTGCGTCAGATAGCCCTGAAGATATCCACGCGGCTGAATTAGACGATGCTTTATCGGTGAAGTTTTTGATGGATGCGACCTACCTTGGCTATTATTCTGAGCATACGATGGCATGTATCAATGAGATTTTGGCGGCCAATAATACCAGTATTTCTATTGATGAAAATGACTTTGTCGAAATGAAGAAGGCCGCCAATCGCAATGATTATTTAGGTATTAATAATTATGTCAGCCATTGGGTCAAAGCCTACAATGACGAAAGCCAAATGTTTTATAACACCACCGGTGAAAAGGGAACACAAGTCTATCGGATCAAAGGCATCGGCGAACGAATTCAACGGACCGACTTGCCGCGGACGGATTGGGATTGGTTGATTTATCCTGAGGGGATTTATGACTTATTGGTTCGTATCAAAAAGGATTATCCTAATTATCAAAAAATTTATATCACAGAAAATGGTTTAGGCTACAAGGATACTTTTGAAGATGGAATCATTCTGGACGATGATCGGATTGATTATTTAAGAGGCTACTTCAATTATATTTCTAAAGCAATTGACGAAGGTGTGAATGTTAAAGGCTACTTCATTTGGTCTTTAATGGATGTTTTCTCATGGGTCAATGGCTATAACAAACGCTATGGATTGTTTTATGTTGATTTTGAAACGCAAAAGCGTTATCCGAAAGAATCGGCTTACTGGTACAAATTGGTCAGTGAGACGAAGACGATTATTTAATCAGGAGGGGAAAAGGATGAACAAAGAAGAATTGCAAATGCTGGGCTTTGAGATCGTCGCCTATTCCGGTGACGCCCGCAGCACCCTTATGACACTGCTAAAAGAAATTCGCGGGGGAAACTTCGCGAATGTCGATAAGGCGTTAAAGGAGGCTGATGACAATTTGAAATTGGCTCATAACGCTCAAACCCAAGTATTATCCAACGAAGCCAGTGGAGAGGACTTGGACTTAGGCTTCATTTTTATCCATGGGCAAGATCATTTAATGACGACCTTATTGCTGCGAGATTTAGTTCAGGATTTTATCGAATTGTACCAAGCCAAATATAGTTAAGGAGTGTAAAAAATGAATGTAATTATTCAACAAATCGAAAAGCGTCAGGCTTTTTTCCAAAAGATCTCGAAAAATATTTATTTGATGGCGATCAAAGACGGCTTCCTAGCTGCGATGCCAGTAATTCTTTTTTCTAGTATCTTCATTTTATGCGCGGCGATCCCGCCGATTTTCGGTCTGACGATTCCAGCGGGGATCGAAGCTTGGCTCTGGAAAATATACGACTACACGATGGGGATCGTTGGGATGTTGGTAGCTGGAACAACCGCCCGCTGTCTGGCAGGAAATATGAACCGAAAAATGCCTGATGGCAAAGTAATCAATGAAACGTCTGTAATGTTGGCGGCCACGTGTGGCTTCTTATTGTTAGCTATTACAAAGACAGATGGCGCCTTCTTCGCGGACTACATGGGCACCAAAGGTATTTTATCAGCATTTGTATCCGCATTCATAACAGTCAATATGTATAAATTTTGTATTATTCGCGACATTACGATTAAAATGCCAAAAGAAGTTCCCGGAACGATCGCACAAAATTTCCGCGACGTCTTTCCTTTTTCATTCTCTGTTTTCATTTGTGCAATGATTGATATTTTAGCGAGAAACTTTATTAACGCGCCATTCGGTGAAGTTTTCTCTAAGCTGCTTTCACCATTATTCGCCGGCGCGGAAAGTTATTTTGGCTTAGCGATTATCTGGTTTTTGATTCCAATGTTTTGGTTTGTGGGGGTTCATGGGCCTTCTGTAGTGAAGCCAGGACTTTCTGCAGCCTTGTATGGGAATACTGAAGCGAATCTGAAAATATTTACTGAAGGTGGTCATCCCAATCATGCCTTGACGGAAAATTTTGGGAATTTCATTGGGGAACTTGGAGGGACCGGGGCAACCTTTATCGTTCCGATCATTTTCATTTTATTGATGCGTTCAAAACAGTTAAAGGCTGTTGGTAAAGCGTCGATTATTCCAGTGATGTTCGCGGTAAATGAACCGCTGCTTTTTGCGGCACCCATTATTTTGAATCCATACTTTTTCGTTCCATTTTGTTTAGCACCGATTGCGAATGTTCTGATCGGTAAATTCTTTATTAGTGTTTTAGGCATGAACGGATTTATGTATATCTTGCCATGGGCGACGCCGGGGCCGATTGGAACGGTGATGAACACTGGCTTCCAACCTATTTCGATTGTGCTATCATTAGTTTTACTAGCGGTCGATTTTATGATTTATTATCCATTCTGTAAAGCCTATGATAAAGTTTTAGTGGCGCAAGAAGCTGAACGGGTGGAAGAAATCGCTGAAGTGGAAGAAGCATTACCAGAATTATCAAATGCTCAGGCAGTGAAACTTGTCGACAAAAGTGAAACAGTGACCTCTGATGATTTAGAAATAGAACAAGCTTTAGCCCAGGAAGACGATCTAAAAGTCTTAGTCTTATGTGCCGGTGCTGGCACAAGTGCGATGCTGGCTAATGCCCTAGAGGAAGGCGCGAAAGAAACTGGTAAGCATGTAGTAGCAAAAGCTGGAGCTTACGGTTCCCATTACGATATCATGCCAAACTTCGACATGGTGGTTTTAGCACCGCAAGTGAATTCTTATTATGACGATATCAAGACAGACACCGATAGATTAGGGATCAAGTTGATTGCCACTAAAGGCGCGGAATACATTAAATTAACCCGTGACCCGGCTGGCGCTATCAAATTCGTCTTAAACGAAGCCAGTAAATAATTATTAAGCTACTGAAAAATAATGAAACACTATCCTAGGTCGTAGGGTAGTGTTTTTTGTTTTATCCATTTGCTAAATAAATTGGATGAAAAACTGTTTATTACCTAATCTATAAATCTGGTACAATAATTATATTAGCAAGTACCTGTTCTTTTTTTGTAACAACAGATTGGAAGCAAAAAATAGAAAAAGAAAGGAAGTGAAGGGATCACCATTTGTGATTGTTTATACAACTGGGGTTTCTGAAATTATGCAGCGAAAAGCATTATGGATTACACAAACTGCGGTGTTGTTGGCATTATTGATTGCTGTACAGGCAGTGACGGCTGGACTAGGCAATACATTGATAACCGGATCTTTGGTCAACTTGATTTTAATCGTCGCCGTGACGACAGGCGGTCTGGCAAGTGGAATTACGATCGCCGTACTATCACCAATCTTTGCCTTTATATTTGGGATTGGTCCGGCGTTTCCACAAATCGTTTTTTGCATCGCGATAGGAAATGCAGTTTTAGTAGCAATTTGGCATTTGGTTGCGGGCGTTACTAAAAAACAAACAATCATCAATTTTCTTGTGGCTGCGGTGGTAGGAGCAGTGGCAAAATTTGGTGTTCTATATCTTTCAATCGTTCAATTTGTGGTTCCAATTTTATTGAAAATGCCAGCACCTAAAGCAGCTATGGTCTCCGGCGCCTTTTCATTTCCGCAACTAATTACAGCATTAGTCGGTGGTGGTTTAGCAATTTTGATTGTCCCGATCCTTTCGAAAGCATTGAATCATCAAAGAGTCGGTTAATGACAAAGAGTGTATTCTTTTACTAGTAAAAGAGTCGATCATCATGGATGACCGACTCTATTTTTATGGAATTTTTACGACAGTCCGATCACGATAGCTTGTATGCAAAATATGATGAGCTTTTAAACTTCCTGGTTTCTCTAAGAATTCTTGATAAATTTTTTGGACGATCGGGCTTTCATTTGATTTGCGAAGACCTTTGTCTTTATCTTCCGAGTATAAAGCAGCGGCTCGTTTGGTTTTCAAATCGACAAAATTACGAACGGAAGCAGGTTGGACGGGTTGGCCGCCACCATTGATACACCCACCAGGACAGCCCATAATTTCAACAAAATGATAGGCTTTTTCACCAGATTCGATTCGTTTAAGTAATTTTTTTGCGTTGCCAATGCCAGAAGCAACAGCGACGTTGACCGTAGCACCACTCATTTCATAGGTAGCTTCTTTAATTCCTGACATTCCACGAACCTCAGTGAATTCTACTTGCTCCAATGAATGACCAGCTAAAGTTTCTGCGGCAGTTCGCAGGGCGGCTTCCATTACGCCGCCTGTCGCACCAAAAATATAGCCGGCGCCGGTAGCTTCGCCTAGCGGATTGTCAAAGGTTTCATCTTCTAAGTCCACGAAGCGAATGCCGGCTTTGTCGATCATTCGGGCTAATTCGCGAGTCGTCAACGCGACATCGCAATCAGAATAGCCGGCTGCGGCCTCGTCTTCTCTTGTTACTTCGAATTTTTTTGCGGTACAAGGCATGATGCCTACAACAAAAATGTCTTTTGGCTCGATTCCCTCTTTTTCAGCGTACCAAGTTTTGGCTAGCGCACCAAACATCTGTTGTGGTGATTTGCAAGTAGATAGATTCGGGATCAGCTCAGGATGATAGGACTCACAATATTTGACCCAGCCAGGCGAGCAAGAAGTAAACATTGGGAAAGGCCCGTTATTGCTAACCCGTTCTAAAAACTCGTTGGCTTCTTCCATAATAGTGAAGTCCGCCGCCACATTCGTGTCAAAGACTTTATTAAAGCCGATGCGACGTAGGGCCGCCACCATTTTACCTTCTACATTTGTACCGACCGGCAGATGAAAAGCTTCGCCTAGAGTTACCCGAATGGAAGGCGCCGTTTGAACGATGACATGTTTTCTTGGATCTTCTAGGGCGTCCCAAACTTCCTGCGTTTGATCTTTTTCGTGGATTGCACCGGTAGGACAAACAACGATACATTGCCCACAAGAGATACAAGGGACTTCACTCAAATTTTGTTCATAGGCACTGCCGATATGGGTTTTGAACCCTCGGTTATTTGGTCCAATCACACCAACGGCCTGCCATTTCGAACAAGCCGCTACACAGCGGCGGCAAAGAATACATTTATTGTTATTGCGGACCATATGAACAGCGCTATCATCAAATTCGTATTCGCAGTTTTCACCATTGAAATAATCCTCGTCCGCTACGTTGAACTCTTTACACAATTTTTGCAGCTCACAATTTCCACTGCGGATACACGAGAGACATTTTCGTTCATGAGTGGAAAGGATCAATTCTAAAGTTGTCTTGCGAGAATCAAAGACTTTCTTTGAATTGGTGGTGATCTCTATGCCTTCACTAATTGGATAAACGCAGGCAGTCACCAAACTGCGTGCGCCTTTGACTTCTACGACACACATGCGGCAAGCGCCAATCTCGTTGATCTCTTTTAAAAAGCACAAAGTGGGGATCTCAATATTATTGATTCGAGCTGCTTCGAGAATCGTCGATCCTTCGGGAGCAGTCCAAATTTTTCCGTTGATGGTTATCATAACTTCTTTCAATTGCGCCACCTCCTATATGACTGTGATTGCATCGTAGCGACAAGTATCAATACATAAGCCACATTTCGTACAGATCGACTGATCAATTTCATGGGCAAGCTTCACTTCGCCACTGATGGCGCTGACCGGACAGCCTTTTGCACAGGCGCGACAACCGGTACATTTATCCGGTAAAATCCGATACTGAATCAAATTCTTACAGACGCCGGCTGGACAGCGTCGTTCTTCGATATGAGCGACATACTCGTCTTTAAAATAGCGGAGGGTGGAAAGGACCGGGTTAGGGGCTGTTTGACCTAAGCCGCAAAGGGAATTTTCCTGGATATGATGGCACAGCTCTTCCATTTTGTCTAAATCTTCTAAGGTGCCGTTACCCATAGTAATTTTCTCTAAGAGCTCTAATAATCGCTTCGTTCCAACCCGACAGGGCACACATTTTCCGCAACTTTCTTCAACCGTGAATTCTAAGAAAAATTTTGCGATATCCACCATACAGTTGTCTTCGTCCATGACGATCAAACCGCCAGACCCCATCATCGAGCCGATCTCTTTTAAATTTTCGTAATCAATCGGGACATCGTAATTGACTTGAGAGATGCATCCGCCTGAGGGCCCACCCGTTTGAGCGGCTTTGAATCTTTTGCCGTTGGGAATTCCACCGCCAATATCTTCGACAATTTCTCGTAAGGTGGTACCCATTGGAATCTCAACTAGCCCTGTATTCTGGATTTTCCCTCCTAAAGCAAAGACCTTCGTGCCTTTAGACTTTTCAGACCCAAAACTTGCGAACCATTCCGGGCCTTTGAGAATAATTTGCGAGATATTCGCCAGTGTTTCAACGTTGTTAACAATGGTCGGTTTGCCAAACAGTCCTTTGACTGCCGGAAAAGGTGGACGAGGTCGCGGTTCGCCGCGATGCCCTTCAATACTTTCTAACAGTGCTGTCTCTTCCCCACAAACGAAAGCACCCGCACCTAGTCGCAGATCCAGATCAAAAGAAAAATCACTACCAAAGATATGGTTGCCTAAAACACCTTGCTCACGAGCTTGTTTGATGGCGATTTTTAAACGATTGACCGCGATAGGATATTCAGCGCGAACATAAATATAACCTTGACTGGCACCAATCGTGTAGCCAGCGATCGCCATTGCTTCAATGACCGCATGGGGATCACCTTCTAAAACGGAGCGGTCCATAAAAGCGCCGGGATCGCCTTCATCCGCGTTACAGATCACGTATTTTTGATCGGAGATGCTAGCTTTTGCAAATGACCATTTCATAAAAGTTGGAAAGCCGGCACCGCCCCGGCCTCTTAAACCGGAAGCTTTCAAGGTCTCTAGGACCTCATCACGGGAATACTCATTCACTACTTTCGCTAAAGCTTGATAACCATTAAAGGCGATGTATTCCTCGATTTTTTCTGGATCGATTCGTCCACAATTTCGCAGCGCCACTCGCTTTTGCTTGTGATAAAAGGGGGTATCCATTAATTTATTGATGATTTCTTTGCTGTCGTTGTCATGATACAGCAGCTTCTCAACCAGTTTGCCTTTGACTAAGTGATCTGAGACGATTTTTTTGGCGTGCTTTGGCTGAACTTGATGATAGAAGACACCCTCTGGATAAATGATCACGATCGGACCTTGCGCACATAGACCAAAGCATCCGGTTTTGACAATATTTACTTGATCGGTCAACTTATTTTTCGCTAATTCTTCTTTTAAAGCATCGACGAACTCGCCACTTTTAGATGAGATACAGCCAGTACCCGCACAAACGAGGATTTCCTTTTCATAATCCACATTGGAAGCATCTTCATCTTTTAAACGCATCAGGATCGTTTGACGATACGTATTGCGAAGCTCTTTTAACTCATTCCAATCTTCCATATTTTTTACTCCTGACTCTTATGGCTTCCTTCAAAAGCAACATTTTCTTAAAGGACCAGTCTAACGAACTCAATGATTTCTAAATGAGGGTGATCCATCAATCGTTAGTCCATTTTTTGATAGGTCACCAATACTTTGTCCGCTTTTTTCTTAGACAAGCGACCGTAAACTTCTTCATTGACCGTCAGAACAGGTGCTAAGCCACAGGCACCGATGCAACGACAAGACTCTAAAGTGAATTTACGATCAACAGTCGTTTTACCTGGTTCGATTGCTAATTCCGTCGCAAAGGAATCCAAAATGTCGCCGGCACCTTTAACATAGCAGGCCGTTCCCATGCAAACGCTGATAGTATATTCGCCTTTTGGTACGAAAGTAAATTGAGCGTAAAAAGTGGCGGTGCTGTAAAGTTCTTCTAAAGGTAGTTCCAATTCATTTGAAAGCCTTTTCAAAATTTCGATGGGTAAATACCCATAAATTCTTTGGGCATCTTGCAATGCAGGCATCTGTGCACCCGGATGTCCTTTTAATTCTGCCATACAAGTCTGGAATTCCTGATACTGACTTTTCGTTTCAACAAATTCAAACACTGCTTCAATACTCATCGCTCTATGTATCCTCCTTTCTGACTTTGAAAATTTTTCTAAGTGGCCACCATTACTTTTTCAATTGCCTTAAAAAAAATCATA
This sequence comes from Enterococcus devriesei, assembly GCF_001885905.1. Taxonomy (GTDB): domain Bacteria; phylum Bacillota; class Bacilli; order Lactobacillales; family Enterococcaceae; genus Enterococcus_A; species Enterococcus_A devriesei. The sequence continues at coordinate 240,474 of NZ_JXKM01000002.1, forward strand.
TTGCTTGACAAAATAATTATATCAAAAATGAGACCTTGATTGTGATGAAATCAAAGAATGGCAGTGAGAACAGTTCTCGTAAAACTTTTGGTTCGTTAGTATTTGCTGTGAGCTTGAAAAATGTATGTAAGAAAATGAAAGGTGACATATGTCATCACGATTGGTTCTGATTTTCCTTAAAATAAATGATAGGAGATGATGATAATGATTTTTATTTTATTAATTTTTAGCATATTGGCAATAAGTATTTTTAAAAAGAAGAAAAAAAATCAAAAAGAAGAATTGTATTGGCAACGAATTAATCAATATGAGAAACAACGGAAAGAACAGATTCTTCAGCGGGCCAAAAAACAGCAATTGATAGTAAAAAAAGCCGACTCTTAAACGATTAGAGTCGGTAATTTTTTATTTATAGAAACCTTGGGCAGAACGTTGTCGTAATTTTTGTTCCTGTACTATTTTAAAGCCGCCATGTTCTCGCCGCAAAATACCGTCCTCACATAAGGTATTTAACAGGCGCAGTAGGTGGCGATAACTAACACCGATAGTTGCAGCAACATCGGTTAACTTATCTGAAAAATGGCTTTTATAGGCTCCTTGAAAAATGTATGAGCAGAGCCGCTGTTCACCGGTGTAAATTACGTTGGAGGTATAGTTAGAAGAATCCTTCACTAGATTTTTGGATAAATCTTTGGCTAGCGCTGTCATAAATGTAAGGTTTTTAAACATCGGATCTTCTTTGCTTTGAAAGTGAACCACGATACATTCAAAAGGAGAAAGAGTGATGACTGAGGCAGTAGCATAACGAATATCGGTCATTAATTCCACGTCGCCGATTAACCCTCGAGAAAGATAATAAGCTAAAATAAGATCCTTTCCATTGGGGGCACTCATACAAACTTTTGCCTTTCCGGAAACAACAATCATAATAAATTTATATTCAACACCTTGAGAAAAAATTTCCTCACCGGCTTTGAAATGACGGACCGCACAATTTTCCCGCTGATTTAATAAGCCATAGTAACTCAACCAGTTAAGATGATGTGGTTCTAAATTATTTTTCACGTCTGCTTCACCTACCTTGGTTTATTTTACTATTTTTATTGGTTGAAAAACAAATCCTCGGAATTGAATAATTAAAAAACGTTTTAACAATGTATGAATTTCATTGAATGGCTAATTTAGCCTGAAAATAGAAATTGTAAATAAAAAAATAGTTATCAAATAAAGATACGTATTTATGACTGATATTACAGGTAAAAGAAGATTATGCAATATCCATAATTTTTTTAAATCATTTGCATTTTTAACTTTTTACAGAGGCGTATATGGTAAAATCAAACAGATAGTGAAAGGGTATACAATAACTAAAGGAGGATTTTTGATGACAAAAACGGTAATTGTAGGTACAAATCATGCGGGAATTGCGGCAGCCAATACTTTATTGGATAATTTTCAAAATCAAGAAGTGGTGATGATTGATCGAAACGATAATCTAAGCTATTTAGGCTGTGGTACGGCTTTGTGGGTCGGTCGACAAATTGATTCTTATGAAGATCTTTTTTATGCGAAGCGCGAAGATTTTGAAGCGAAGGGCGCAAAAATCTCAATCGAAACTACGGTTGAAACAGTTGATTATGAACAAAAGCAAGTTCATTGTCAAACAAAAAACGGGGAAACCTTTGTTGAAAGCTACGATAAATTGATTTTAGCAACGGGATCGATCCCAATCGCACCAAAAATACCGGGTCGTGAACTAGCCAATATCCATTTTCTGAAACGGTTTCAAGATGGACAAGCGGTGGATGAAATTTTAAGTAGCGAGGGCATTGAGAATGTAGCGGTGATCGGTGCGGGATATATTGGGGTGGAAATTGCGGAAGCCGCTAAACGTCGCGGAAAAAATGTTTTATTATTTGATGCAATGGAACGTTCACTGCCGAGCTATTATGACAAACGATTTACTGACGATATGGATCAAAATTTAACGGAGCATGGCATTGAGTTGCACTTCGGAGAATTAGCGACAGAATATAAAGGAGAATCGAAGGTTGAAGCAATCGTCACTGACAAAGGAGAGTATCCAATTGACCTAGTCATTAACGCGATCGGTTTTTTACCCAATAATGACCTAGGTAAAAATCATTTGGAGTTATTCAAAAACGGCGCTTATCTAGTGGATCGCCATCAGCAAACGAGCGATCCTGACGTATACGCCGTTGGTGATTGTGCAACGATTTTCTCTAATGCGTTGCAAGCAACGACGTATATCGCCTTAGCGACAAATGCTGTCCGTTCAGGAATCGTCGCGGGGTATAATGTTGGTGGTGTGGCGTTGGAATCAACTGGTGTACAAGGCTCAAACGGAATCTCAATCTTTGGGCTTCATATGGTCTCCACAGGGTTATCAGTCGAAGCGGCGGAGAAGAACGGTTTAAATGTGAAATATACCGACTTTGAAGATTTACAACGTCCGGGCTTTATGAAGAATAATGCGAAAGTGAAAATCCGCATCGTTTATGAAGTAGAGTCTCGTCGGGTAGTTGGTGCTCAGCTGTCTTCAACCGAAGATATCTCGAGTGTCATCCACATGTTTTCATTAGCGATTGAAGAACAAGTGACAATCGACAAATTAAAATTACTAGATATTTTCTTCTTACCGCATTTTAACCAACCCTATAACTATATAACGATGGCCGCGTTAAGCGCAGAATAAAAAAAACTCTACCTGTTTTCGAAATATCCAGTCCGACAAAGTTAGCTGGATAAACAGGTAGAGCTTTTTTGTTTGTAAGTGAAAGTAGAGCTTTATTTCTCAGCAGTATTTAAAATGTTGATAATGTTTTGATAATCTTGATTTCGGATAATTTGATAATTTAATTTTTGATAGAGCTTCACCGCGACGTGACTCCACGTTTGCGTAGTGAGATACAGATCTTGTTCAGGATAATAGTCGTGAAGTAGCTGGGTTACACGAATCGCTAATGCTTTAGCTAAGCCTTTGCGCTGTTCTGTTGGAAGGACACCTAACCAGTGCAAACGAGGGGCTTTTTCTTCTGTCCACCAAGCGGTAAAAGTTGCCACTTTTTCTCCTTTGGGATTTTCAATAAAAAGCATTCGACGTTGAAGCTCATTAGAGAATGGTGCGAAGGCTTTTTCAAAATAAAGGGCGGCATCCGCTTCTGTTTCAAATTCCTGCACCGCAGTTTCGATGCGGCACCAAGCCTGTGCATCTCCTAGTTGATAAAAAACGAAATGATAGCCTTCAGGAAGTTGAATCTTCGGTAATGAAGGTGCATTTGAAGGACGAAACATCGTAATGGGAATAAAGGAAACTGATTTATCCAACATGACAAAACCTCCTTGATCTAGCATATTAAAATCTTATCATGCAAGAGTCGCAAAAGCCAGATGGACTTTTTAGGCAGTCAGGTCTTTCCATTATAAAAAAATGCATTCTTGTTCTAAATGTAAAATTAATTTAAGCTTTTTGAAAGTTCCGTCAAAAAGCTTAAATGATTCACATAAAAAGAATTAAGGCTTCGGTATTCAGAGCACAGTCTCAAAGTATTTTGCAATGGTGTCCATAGTAGCGGCTTTTGAAACTCCCAATGAAATGATTCAAAAATTTTTTCTAATAAATTTACTAAAAATGTTCTCCTTAAAAACTACTATTATAAAGAAATTGGAGCCATTCATACGGATGTCTATTATATAATGAGAGGGAAATCAGGATAAGGTAGAAAAAATGACAAATGTCAAGACATTTTACCGAAAATTGAATAAGATATTTAGGCTTCGTCTTATTCAAGTCTTGAAGAATAATTTATGTGTGGGGAGGGATTTTTTATGGCGAGCAGAGTGTTCTTTAGTTTTCATTACGAAAATGATTTTTCAAGAGCGATGGTGGTTAAGAACAACTGGACACTGAAGGAAAATGAAGAATCAGGTTTTATCAAACAAGCCGAATTTGAAAGTATCAAGCGCGATGGTGAAGATAGCATTAAACGTTGGATCGATAAGCAATTAGCAGGTACCACAGTGACCGTAGTACTGATCGGTAGTGAAACCTTAGACAGCCAGTATGTACAATATGAAATCAAGCAGAGCTATCTAAGAGGCAATGCGATCATCGCGATCAAAATTGGGAAAATAAAAAATCTAAGTCAGCAGGTTTCGCTTAGTCAGTCAGCGGTAAAAATCGTTGGGAAAACGGGTCAAGGTGAATTGCTTTGGTTTGATGAAATCATTGACAGAGAATATGACTACATCAAAGACGACGGGTTTAACAAACTTGAAAATTGGATCGAAAACTGTGGGAGAATGAAGCGTAAACAAGGATAAGGCTACTATGACTCAAATGAAGAGCAGGAGAGAAGGAATGGACGAACAAGAAACGACAATTCAAGTCAATTATATGAATAAAAGGACAAGCTGTTGAATGAAGAAAGAAGCTCAACAGCTTGTCCTTTTAATTTTGCCTGACGATGAGTTAGATTACCCAAGCTTACTTTATTAAAGCTGCAGCCAAAGCCTTTTGGACAGCGACAATATTTTTATCTTTTCTAAATTGCAATGTTTCGGCAGGGAGTTCAGCACTTGAAATCCAAATTTTTAATTCGGCGTCTAAATCAAAATGCCCGCTAGTTTCCACGGAAAAGCGTGAGATTGAATGATAAGGAATCGATTTGTATTCGACTTTTTTTCCTGTCACCCCTTGTTTGTCCACCAGAATCAGCCGAAAATCCGTGAAGACGATCAAATCTCGAACAAGTTTAAAGGCTAGTGACACCCTTTCTCCCGGCACTAGAACATCGACCAGTTTCTTTTCAATTGCCTCATTGTCGTGTTGTGTCGCGTTACCCATTAAGCCGTCAAAAATTCCCATAGCAAATCCCTCTTTTCTTTTGATACCTTTTATTCTAATAGAAAAGCTATAAGATGACAAAAATCATCAAGGCAAACTGAAAAATTTAACTAAATGTTGTTTTTTTCACAAAAAAAATTTTGTTCTTTTTAAACTGAATTACCTTGATAAACGAATAGTGTTTCGTTATACTCGATAAGGAAAGAACCTAGTTGAAAAATTGGGAGTAGGAGGTGTTCTCATGCTGAAAATCTATCGTCGTTGACTTTGATCTCAACCTTTACTTAGAGTTTCTAAGCGAGTAGAACATGTGCATATCCTCCCACCAACTTTTTTTGTAATGGCTTAAAAAGCTTTTTCATTGTAGAAAAAAATAGGATCATGGAGGAAGCATACTCAGTGAGTGTGTTTTTTTGTTGTGCTTAAAAAGGGTGAATCAGCGTATTGAAAACGTTTTAAGTGAAAGAATAAACTTTAAGGAGCAATAAAGATGAAAAAATTTGTGGCAGTAATCAGTTGTTTATTATTAACGGTGTTGATCGTTGGAACAAAGGCAACAGAAGTTCAAGCAAAAGACAAAACAGAGAAGGTCCAGCGTTTAGTGAATAGTAAAGAAATCAAGACGAGCGATTTCTTTGTAGATGCGAAATGGCTGAAAAATCAACTAAAAGAAGACGATAAAACCGTCGTCATTGAAGCTTCTTATGGTGAAGGCAAGGATTATAAAAAAGCTCATATCCCTGGAGCCTTGCACATGGATACAATGGAAATTGAAAATGAAGAAAGCAACTGGAATATTTTATCTGCTGATACTTGTAAAGAGGTTTTCTTGAAACGCGGTGTGACGAAAACAACACCAGTGGTGATTTATTCAAGTGATATCAACGCGGCCGCTCGAGTAGCTTTTGTCGCTTATTGGTTAGGTGTCGATCAAGTCAAAATTTTAGATGGCGGCTTGAAGGCGTGGGAAAAAGCAGATTATAAAGTTGAAAAGGGCGAAGAAAAAGCAACAGCGGCTAAGGATTTTGGTGGAACAGTCCCAGGACGTCCAGAAAGTTTGATTTCGACTTCTGCAGATTTAGTAGCGGCTAAAGAAAAAAATCCCGAACTCGTTTTAGCTAGCGTCAGAAGTTGGAAAGAATTTATCGGTAAAACAAGTGGCTATTCTTATATTGAAAATGCCGGGGAGCCTGAAGGTGCTGTTTACGCAAAATCTAGTAAGACCAGTGCAGATGTCGCTCAATTAATGAACAACGATGGAACAGTCAAAGAACCAACCAAAATTTTTGCTGCTTGGGAAAAATGGGGTATTACGCCAGACAAGGAAGTTGCATTTTATTGTGGGACTGGTTGGCGTGCAGCAACAGCCTTTTTCATCACGAAGCAAGAAGGTTGGAAAGATGTCAAACTATTTGACGGCGGCTGGTTTGATTGGGATAAAGCCCATCAAAAAGACCCAAGCAAATATCCAGTCCAAATCGGTGATCCAAGAGACAAAGACAAATTGGAAATCTTAAACTAATGAAGATTCTGCGTTTTGTGCTTCATCTGTTACAAATCGGTTTGCTTTACGGGATCTATTTGATGCGAGACCTCTACGCCAATCACCTAGGATTTATGCGCAATGTATCTTTCTATTCTCAGAAATTTGCGGACAGTTCTTTGGGGCGGCAAATTTTCTTACTGCCTCTTTTCTTGGTCGTCGTGGCTGGTTTGATTGTCTTCAAAAAAAGAACGATCGAAAGTTTTTTACTGCTGAGTATGGGGCTACTTTTTCTTGGTTGGCAGTTGGGCGCTGGCTTGGAGCAAATCCCCATTTTTTATTTAGTCAGTGGTTTGCTTTGTCTGATTTTTTTGTTGCAGTTATTGATCGTTTTATCAAAAAAAGGAGTACGTCATGGAGTATTCACAAGAAACCATTGAACTGGCAACAGTCATCGCAGAAACCTGTACCAGCTGCGGTCGCTGTATGAAAGACTGTTTATTTTTACAAAAATATTGTGAAGATCCGCAACAGCTGTTCCAGCAATTTTTGACCGAAGGGTTAGAGCCGATTGTCCCTTATTCTTGTATGCTCTGCGGGCGCTGTACGGTAGTTTGCCCGCTGCAATTAAAATTGGATGAAGCCTTTTTAGCAATGCGTAGAGACCTGATCAAAGAAGGGCTACCTTTGAAACAGCTAAGAAGTGTTCAAGTCCATCAAAAATTATCGACAAGCAAATTTTTTACCGCAGTGAATCGAGGAGATGACCTATGAAGTATGGATTTATGGCAGGCTGTGCGCTAAGTTCAAGTAATCCGCAGCAGGTTGGTGAAATAATTGCTTATCTAAAAAGATATTATCCCGAACTGGCAGTGATCCAAGGATGCTGCGGCAAGCCAACCCGTATGATCGGTGATGAGAAATTGTTTCAAGTTCGTTTTCAAACACTGACGGATCAAGTTAACCAAGCGGGAATTGATGAATTGATTGTCGCTTGTCAAGGCTGTATCAAAACCATGACCTTGCAAAATCAATTTCCAACTAGCTCCTTATGGGTCAAGCTGGCGGAAATCGGCTTGCCGCAAGAAATGATTGGTAAAGCCAGTCAAAGCGATGTTCTTTTTTCGGTTCAAGATTCCTGTCCGACAAAAGAAATAACAGAGATCCATCAAGCAGTCCGCTTTTTGTTGGAGCAGTTAGGTTATCAAGTCGCTACCAATCGCTTGTCAGGAAAAAATACGCTGTGTTGTGGAATGGGCGGGATGTGCGGCGTTTCTAATCCACCCTTAGCAAAAGAATTCGCGACAAAACGAGTCAATGATTTTAAAACACCTCATATCGTGACTTATTGCTCCAGCTGTACCGCTGCAATGTTAATGGGTGGAGGCAAAGCTTGGCATCTATTGGATTTGATGTTTGGACCAGTGATTAATCAGCAAGCAACTTGTGCGTCACATCCGTTAAATCAACCCGTGCTTGCTTGGAAAAATCGTTATCAAACAAAAAAAATAGTAAATAATGCATAGAATTTTTATGCGTGATTTAGCTGGAAAATAAATACTTAAAAAAGAAGTAGGATTTCAGTTCCTCTTTTGGCAGTGAATATCAAATAGAAACAAAGATAAGGCTGATTAGCCGATACGTCACTGAAAAAAGATAGAGGAATGACATACGGATGAAAATCAAACTTATTTTTCGATCCTCAGAAAAATAAATACTTAAAAAAGAAGTAGGAGAAAACAATGAAAAAATGGTTTATGGGGCTTTTGACAGTGAGCATGCTTTTTTCGTTAGCTGCATGTAAGACAGGCGAAACGAAAGAGGCGAAGACGACTGATTCTATCAGCAATTTTTCAGATGCTGTAAAGGAAAGTAAGGGGGAGACCGTCACTTTTTATGGTTATGGTGGCGATGAAAAAGCCAATGCATGGGTGGATGAAGTAGTGACGCCGGCGATGAAGGAGAAATATGATATCACGGTGAAGCGTGTACCGATGGATATTGATCAAATTCTGAACAAATTGACGACTGAAAAAGAAGCCGGAACGAAAACCGGCGACATTGATGTGATGTGGATCAACGGGGAGAATTTTTATACGGCTAAACAGGCAAAGCTGCTCTATGGCCCAATCACAAATAAGATCGAGAGCTTTGAAAAGTTGATGGATGTCGATGGTCATAATTCGAAGTATGATTTTGGTGTGAAGATCGATGGGTATGAAATGCCTTATGGTAGTGCACAATTGGTTTTTGCTGGCGACAAAGAAAAATTTACTTCAGGATTTCCAACCGATACGAAAGCTTTGCTGGAATACGCAAAAGCTCATCCTGGAAAAATCACTTACACGGCACCGCCGGAGTTCACAGGTAGCGCCTTTGTTCGCAATATTATTTGTGACATCGTCGGCTACGATAAGGTAGAAAAAGCGGCTGCTAATAAGGAAGAGTTGTATCAAGTCATCAAGCCGGGCTTAGATTATTTGAATGAGATCAAGCCTTACTTGTGGCAAGAAGGAAAAACGTATCCAACAACGACGGCTGAGTTGGATCAAATGTTTTCTGCTGGTCAAATCGATATGAGCTACAGCTATTCTCAAATGCACGTGGCAGAAAAGCGCAGCGACAATGAATTCAAGCCGACAACAGAATCCTTCTTATTTGATAAGGGAACAATTGCCAATCAAAGTTACTTAGCGGTTGCTGATACATCGAAAGTCAAAGGAGCAGCTTTAGTTTTGATCAATGAAATGACTAGCGAGAGTGACCAATTGAAAAAAGCGGAAGCTAAATACGGCTACAGTATCCCGCCATTTGATTCGAAGAAGCTATCAAAGGAAACCAATCAACAATTGGCGGACTTGTACAAAAATCAAGGGGTATTGTCGTTAGAAGAGCTGCAGGAAAAACAAATTCCAGAGGTTCAAGCAAAAAAAATCCCGATCATCGAAGCGTTATGGAAAGAGCATGTTTTGCATGAATAAGAAAAAACTATTGGTGGTCCCTTTTCTACTATTAAATAGTGTCGTGATTTTCGCGGCACTATTTCGGGGATTGCAAATCAGTCTCGGGTATTATCCATTGATTGGGTTAAACCAGCTGACGTTAGCTAATTACAAAATCGTTTTGACTGATCCGTTCTTTCAAAAGTCGCTGAGTTACAGCTGCTACTTGGCACTGACGGCGACCTTTTTTTCATTGATCGTTGGCGTCGGGGTGGCTTTTTTACTGTTGAAAGTCAAACAACCCATTTTACATAAAATCCTTCAGTTACCCATCTCACTGCCACATATTATTGTGGCTTTAATGGTGCTGCAATTACTCGGCCAATCTGGGGTGCTGTCTCGTTGGTGTTTTCAATTAGGCTGGATCAAAGAGATTGGAGAGTTTCCTTTACTCGTTCACGATCAGCAGGGGATCGGGATTCTTTTCGTCTTTCTTTATAAAGAGATTCCCTATGTAGCCGTGACAGTCCTGGCGATCCTTCAGCAACTGCAGCTTGGCTATATTGAAGTGGCTAGAAATCTGGGGGCTTCGAAACGGCAAATTTTTACCCAGGTGATCTTTCCTATGATCCAAAAAACCTTGTTCACCTTATTTATTATTTTATTTTGTTTCACTTTTGCCTCCTTTGAAGTGCCTTATTTATTAGGTGATCCAAGTCATGGAACAGTAGCGTTGACGGCGTATGATCTATTTACCCAAGCGGACTTAATGACTCGTCCGCAGGCGTTTGCTTTAAATATGGTGATGTCAGCTGTTTGCTTATCGGTAGCGATCGCCGCGCTAGTTATCAGTCGCTTACTGCCGGGAGGGAGAAAAATAAAATGAAGACTTCCGGAAAAATGAACTATTTATTTCTGAGTGTCATCGCGTTTTTGATTTTGTTGCCGTTAAGCTTTTTAGTCTTGTGGTCAGTCAGTTCCAAATGGCTGTATCCGGCAGTCTTACCACAGCAGCTGGCCGTAAAACCCTTTGTCCAGATGATTCATGATCCTAGTTTTTTCCCAGCAATCATGAATAGCTTCGTAATCGCATTTGCGGCGATGTTTCTAACATTAATAATCGCGTTGCCGGCGGCGAATTATTTTGCTTTTCAGCAGCAGTTCTCCCAGCGAGTCATCGAGGTAATGATTTATCTGCCATTGATTCTGCCGGCGGTGGCCTTGATTACATCGAGTCAAGTAATCTTTTTGAAACTAGGATTAAACGGCAGCTTGCTCGGTGTCGTTTTGATCCATACGTATTTTTGTCTGCCTTATGGCATGCAGATTTTATTGGAGAGCTACCGTCAATTAGGTGAGGGTTTTAGTTTAACCGCAAGAAGTTTAGGCGCAAACCGCTGGCTGACTTTTTGGCAGATTTCGTGGCCTTTGCTAAGACCAGGGATCGCTACGGCCGCTTCTTTGGTATTTATCGTTTCCTCTAGTCAGTATTTGCCAACGTTTTTTATTGGCGGCGGACGGATCGTGACCTTGCCTTTCCTCTTGTTGCCTTATGCCAATAATGGTCGTTACGGCATTGCATCGGCATACAGTTTATTATTTTTAGTTTGCACGATTATCGGGGTCTGGTTTTTAAGAAAAATGCTAGGAGGAGTACAACGTGGGACTAAGCGTTAACAATCTTTATGTGAACTACGGGAAAAAAGAAATATTAACTGATTTGTCCTTTGATGTGGCTGAAGGAGAAACAGTCGCACTGTTTGGTCCATCAGGTGTCGGTAAAACAAGTCTATTGAAAATACTGGCGGGTATCCAAAAAAGTGACAGAGGAACAATTACCTTCTCAGATTCATTTTCCCAAGAGGAGACGATTTTAGTCTTTCAAGATTTTTGGTTATTCCCTCATATGACGGTGACCGAAAATATTGCCTTTGGTTTAAAAGCTCGCAAACTTTCGAGAGCGATCATTCAAGAAAAACTTCAAAAAATTATCACCGCTTTTGATTTAACGGGCTTAGAAAATCAGTTTCCAGATCAATTATCAGGCGGGCAGCAGCAACGAGTCGCCTTGGCCCGAGCGATTGTATTAGAACCTAAACTACTTTTGTTAGATGAACCTTTCGCAAATTTGGATAGCCAATTAAAATTGACGATGCGAAGCTATCTGCAGCGCTTGCAACAGGAGTATCGATTCAGTGTGATCTTAGTGACCCATGATCGAGATGAGGCATTTCATTTGGCCGATCGAATGATTTTATTATTAGCCGGAACCATCCAGCAGATCGGTACGCCGCAAGAACTTTATTTTTATCCCCTCAATCAACAAGTCGCCGAAGCAATCGGTGAGGGAAACTATTTATCCGGGAACGTTCAAGGAGAGTCCTTTCAAATTGGAACGACGACGTTAGTGGTGAAAAATCCACAACAATTGGTAGGGGAGGCACGAGTCTTCATTCCTTATGGAACAGAGATCGCGATTAGTGAGCAGGGATTACCGGCACGGGTCTTTAGCAACGACTGGTCACCCAATGGTCAGCGGACGCAGCTGCAGGTTGGCGAATGTCTATGTACGTTTACGAATCTATCGCAAAAAGTTCAGACTGGAACGGAAATTCATTTGAATTTTCAACAGTCCTTGCAGGTGCTACCCGTATGATCTCAGTGATTATTCCGACTTTAAATGAAGAGCAAAGAATCGAAAAACTATTACCGCAAATCAGCCAATTATTAAAAAATATTCCCCATGAACTGATTGTGGTGGACGGCGGCAGTTCAGACCAAACGATTCAACAAGCTGAACGTTTTGCAAACGTCTATCAGTTGTCTAAAGGAAATCGTGGAGCTCAATTATGTTACGGAGCAGAACAGAGCCGCGGGGACTTTTTATGGTTTTTACATAGTGATAGCGAACTGGAAATAGAATTTACTGAGCTCGTAAAACTTCAACAAGTATTAAGAAATTCAGAATATAGTGCTGCTTTTTTTCAGTTAAGCTTTGATTCCTCAGATAAATTTTTTTCTTATTTAGCATGGACCTCAAGCCTCCGCGCACGTTTTCTTGGTTTGATCTTTGGAGATCAGGGGCTATTTGTTACACGTGAGTGCTATCAACAAGCAGGTGGATTTGATGCGGTTCCTTTAATGGAGGATTGGCAGTTGAGTCGCCGCTTGCGAAAAATTGGTAAATTCTATCCAGCGACTGGTAAGATCAGTACCTCTAGCCGCCGTTTTAGAAAAGGTAAATTGCGCACTCATTTAGCGATGCATCGCATCAAATTATTGTATCTACTAGGAATGCCACCAGAAAAATTAGCCAAACACTATTATAAATAAAGGAGCACAGGATGCGCACAAGAATCGCCGCTTATTTAAAAGAGTTTCATTTAATTGAAAAATTAGAATTACAAACGCCGATTACAGTGGAATTTTTAGCACAAGGAGAATACAATCAAAATTTTCTGATCTACGATGAAAAGAAACAACTTGTTTTCCGTTTGAACTACGGCAGTCAATTACAGTTGGAGAATCAAATTCAGTATGAGTATCAAGCATTGAGGTGGCTGGAACGAACGGACCGGACACCGAAAGTTTATTTTGTCGATGACAGCCGCCGGTTTTTTAAGCAAGGCTTATTGATCATGGAATTTCTAGTGGGACAACCCTTAGATTATCGCAGTGATCTGGCTAAAGCTGCTAAAATTTTTGGTGAAATCCATCGTCAGCCGATTGATGATCTGGCCGCAAATTTTCTTGTAGAAGAAAAAAAGACGATTTTGTCTGCCCGCGTGGAGGAGTGTCAGCGGCTATTAGCACCGGTTTTAAAAAGTGATTTTGTACCTTTAACAGCTCAAAGAGAATTGGCGAGAGCCTTAGAACGCTGTACAAAAAATGTTGACCAGCAGCGCTTTTTCACTGATTTGGATCTTTGGTGTGTGAATAATACAGAGGTCAATTCTCACAATTTCATTATCGGTGAAAAAAGCTATTTGATCGATTGGGAGAAGCCAGTGATCAGCCATCCGGTGCAAGATATTTCGCAATTTTTGGCCTCAACGACGACCCTTTGGCGCAGTAATTTATTATTGAGTCAAACAGAAAAACACCAATTTTTTGACGAGTATCTTGACGCAACAGGATTTGACAGAATAGCCTTTGAAGAAGCGCTAAGAATCTACCATCCCTACTTGATGCTGCGGGCACTAGCATGGTCGGCGATGGCCTATGACAGTTATCAAACAGCGACGAAGGCGTTGAAAAATCAAGAAATTTTTGAAAAGGTGACCAGCTATTTGGAACCAGATTTTTTACAACAAGCATTGAAGGAGCAAGTCTTTGAATAAACAGGCCTATATTTTATTTACGCGCGTTCCGGTTCCTAATAAAGTCAAAACCCGCTTGCAAAGTCGCTTGACTGGCACAGAAGCTAGTCAAGTTCAGCTGCGGATGCTGCAAGATAGCTTCGAAAAATTTGCGTCACTAGCGGATCAAGGGATCGATCTCTTTTTAGCTTATTCGGACGAAGGCAGCCCTGATTCTTTGATCCAACTCATGCCAAAAAGCTTTAAGGCCTTTCCTCAGAAAGGACAAACGATTGGTGAGCGAATGAAGCAGGCACTGGCGACGGTCTTTTCGCTCGGTTATCAAAAAGTTATTTTGACTGGTAGTGATATTCCTAATTTAACTGCTGAGCTTATTGTCTCAGCTTTTGATCAAATGAGCGAAGTGGTATTGGGACCATCTCCTGATGGCGGTTATTATTTAGTGGGAGCGACAGAAAAAGTAAACGTAGCACCGATTTTTGATGCGCCGATTACTTGGGGGAAAAGTGAAGTGCTAACTGAAACATTAAAGTTGTTAAGTAAGTATCAAGTGGCTTTGTTAGAGCCGCTGGAAGACATGGATCATCCGGCCGATCTGCAAGCGATTCAATCTCAATTGAACCAGGAGAATGCGTATTTTGGCGACTGGCTCAAAGAAAATCGAGGGTTATTCCAATGAGAAAAATTATTTATGATTGCGACAATACCTTTGGCTTGAAAAATCATGATGTGGATGATGGGTTGACGTTATTCTATTTATTGGGCATGCCTGAAATTGACTTATTAGGCGCGACTTTAAGCTATGGGAACGGAACTATTTTAGAAGTCCAACAAATGACCCAGAAATTACAAGCACGGCTGCAACTAGATTTTTCCTATTATCCCACAGAAAAAGCGGTGGATTTTTTAGTGGAGCAGGTCAATCGCTTTCCCAACGAGATCACAATCATCGCTACGGGAGCATTAACGAATCTAGCGCGAGCACAAGAGAAGGACCCGGCTTTTTTTAATAAAGTCCAAGAAGTCATCTTGATGGGGGGAATCACGCAGCCGCTTTTCGTAAATCAACGGCCAGTGACCGAATTGAATTTTTCTTGTGACTCCTTGGCGACTGAAAAAGTATTACTGAGTCAGGCGAAATTAACGATCATGAATGGCCACATGACTGCGGAAGCCTTTTTTTCAAAGAAAGAATTGGAAGACTTTCTTGAAGCAGCCGGTTCTTTGATAACTTCAGACAAATTGCGCTGGATAGCAGACAGCTTGCAAAGCTGGATTGAATGGAACGAGGAAATTTTTCACTACAGCGGTTTTTGCAATTGGGACATGACTACAGCGGTCTATTTGGAACGTCCGGATTTGTTTAGCCAAGAAGAGTATCAACTTGCTGGGGAGCAAGCTAATTTGTCAAAGGGACAATTGACGTTGGCACAGCAGTCTGATTATTTAGTGAAGATGCCACAAAAACTGTTGGATTTGACCAGCTTTAATCAATTAGTCATTCAACGAATGGTGCAGGGATTAACTCGTAGTATCGACTAGAGGAGGAAGTATGAAGAAAATTATTGGATTTCTCGTATTGATATTGATCGTGCTAGTACTTGCCAATCAGCTTGGGTTAGTCGCACTATTGACGGATATCTCACAACTGAGAAGCTATCTTGAAAGTCTTGGTTGGCGGGGCTATTTAATCTTTATCTTACTTTCAATAGTGGTCGCGGTTTTTTTACTACCGGGACAATTTTTAGCGATCGTTGGCGGCTTAGCCTATGGCGGTTGGATCGGTGGCGGATTAACCGTGATTGGTGCCTCACTAGGAGCAAGTATTTCCTTTGTGATTGGGAAATATGTAGCTCGTGAATATCTACTACAACGCTTTGGCAGTGATCCAACCTTTCAAAAAATTGAAAAAGGGGTGCGGGAAAATGGACTTTCTTTTTTGATCTTTACCCGCTTAGTGCCGATCTTTCCTTTTGCCATTCAAAGCTATGCCTATGCAATGACCCCCATGAGCTTGAAAAAATTTAGTCTGATATCCTTTTTGACGATGTTGCCTGCGAGTTTTATTTATGCTTTTATGGCCTCGGAGATTGTGACCAAAGGAGTTTCCGTAAAATTATTACTTGAGCTGACTATTGCTGGGATTCTTTTAGGATTATTGTCTTATCTGCCGAAAAAATTCAGTCGAAAAATGAATGATTTATCCTCAAAATACGAAGAACGTTAAAAGACTAATCTTTAGTCTTTTTTTGTTGCTCACAAGTTGATTAATAGCCACAAAAGTTAACAACAACTCCATTGTGTTTCTTCAAAAATCATTCTAAAATAACATTAAGGAGGGATCGAAGGTGGAAATGAATATTGGAACGATCATTATGGAGAAACGCAAAGAAAAGCAAGTCACGCAGCAAGAACTGGCGAATTTTGTGGGTGTTTCGAAAGCTTCAGTTTCAAAATGGGAAACGGGGCAAACCTATCCAGATATTACGCTATTACCATTATTAGCCGCTTATTTTGATATCACGATTGATTCACTTTTAACTTATGAACCCCAGCTGGACAATCATGAGATACAACGGATCTATGGCATGCTGAAAAATTCTTTAGAAACCAAATCAGCGGACGATGTCTTAGCGACAACGCGTAGTTTCATTCGCCGTTATTATTCCTGCTATCCTTTTATTTTGCAGATGGGCCTATTTTTGTTGAATCACGTGGATTTATTACCAGGTGAGGACAAAATCACCCGTTATACTAAAGAAGCACGAGAATTATTTATTCATGTGCGAACCCAAAGCAAAGATCCGGAACTGATTACTCGGGCACTGAAATATGAAGCTTATAGCTCATTGACCCTGCAGGAATTTGATCAAGCTTTAGAAATATTAGGGGAACAGGTGCCAGTTATCTTTCCAGTCGAGAGTCTGATCGCAATGGCGCAGCAACAAAAAGGTGAGCCGCAACAAGCGCAAATTACGTTACAAAGCGCCATCTATCAATACACAACGGTCTTTCTTAGTTTTTTGAGCAATTACTTACAGTTATTATTACAGCAGCCTGAAAAATACAATGAAACGGTGCAACGAGGTCGAGGCTTTGCTAAGCTTTTTCATTTTGAAACGCTTCATCCTGTAGCCTTCATGAATTTTCAACTTTCAGCGATCTTTGGATACGCACAAATGCAAAATGAATCGGCTGCTATTGAATTATTAGGAGAATTTCTCGAGATAATAAAGCAGACAGTCTTTCCCGTTGATTTGCATGGGGATGATTATTTTGATCGAATTGACGAGTGGTTGGAGAATTTAGAAATTGGCAATCAACTACCAAGAAACTCAAGTGTGTTAAAGGAAGATTTTATTGATTTAGTGATCGATCATCCGCTGTTTGTAAATTTCTCGAACCAGCAAGAATTAAACAGAATTTATGATGAATTGAAAGCAATTAAAACGAAAGGAGGGACAGCCGATGCCTAATGTTGATTTCTTACTCGAGAATCTGCCTATTTTATTGCCGCTGATCCTTTTAGAATTAACCTTAATGATTGTGGCTGTTAGACATATTTTGCTTCATCGAAACTATCGTTTTGGCAATCGCGGAATTTGGCTTTTTGTCGTGATTATTTTCCAAATTATTGGTCCAGTGGTGTATTTTGTTTTCGGAAGAGGCGACGAATAATGAATATTTTGGAATTAAGACAGGTTTCTAAAGCCTTTGGGCCCAAACAGGTGCTTGATGAATTGAATTTAGTTGTGCCCACTGGGTCTATCTTTGGTTTTGTAGGAGAAAATGGGGCAGGGAAAACGACAACGATGAAGTTGATTCTCGGCTTGGAGCAAAAAGATCAAGGCGAAATTTTGATCAAAGGCAAACCCGTGGCTTTCGGCGACAATCAAACCAATCAAGTAACGGGTTATTTACCAGATGTGCCTGAATTTTATAATTATATGACTGGCAAGGAGTATTTGACCTTTTGTGGCGAAATTACGGGATTGTCGAGAACGATACTGAGGCAAAAAGTTCCAGAAACATTAAAACTAGTAGGTCTATCTCTAGACAAAAAAAGAATCAAAAGTTATTCACGGGGTATGAAGCAACGTCTGGGGATCGCGCAAGCACTATTGAACGATCCAGAGTTATTGATTTGCGATGAGCCCACTTCGGCGTTAGATCCAAGTGGACGCAATGAATTTTTAGAGATTCTAGCTGGTTTAAAAGGACGCACTACGATTTTGTTTTCGACCCACATTTTAAGTGATGTTGAACGTATCTGTGACTATGTCGGCATTCTTGATCAAGGAAATTTGACGATCAGTGGTCCATTGGACGAATTAAAGCGGCAGTATGCGAAAGATCAAATCGAAATTCAATTCTCGGAAAAGCAAAACTTGCGGGCTTTTTTCAAAGAGCTGGATCAGTTAAAAGAGCGGGAACAACTGTCGGATTATTCTTATGATCCCGATAAATTTCTTTTTAAAGTGAATTACGTTGGTAGTTATGAAAAACTGGCGGAAGAAATCTTTCGCAGCTTTGAAGCTACACAATTATTTCCAAGAGTCATCAAAAAAATCGATCCTTCACTAGAATCGATTTTTCTGGAGGTGGTCCAGTCATGAGAAATTTAGTCTATTTTACGAAAAAGGAATTATTTGAAAGTTGGCGGACCTATCGACTGCTGATCTTGCTGATTGTATTTTTGATTTTAGGCTTGATGAATCCTCTGCTGGCTAAGTTAACGCCAGAGATTTTTAAGATGACGATTGGTAAATCATTGGCTCAAACGATTCCTGAACCTTCATCCCTTGACTCTTGGACTCAATTTTATAAAAATATGACCCAAATAGGTTTAGTTGTTTTTGCTTTGATGTTTAGCGGTACAGTAAGTAGTGAAGTCAATCAAGGAACATTGATCAACTTAGTGACCAAGGGCTTGCATCGCTGGACGGTCATTATTGGCAAAATGATTAGTTTGATTTTCCAGTGGACTCTGTGTTTGATTTTATCCTTCTTGATCACTTGGGCCTATACTCTGTATTACTTTCCTGATGATAAGAGTCCTTACTTGCTTCAGGCAGTTTTTCCTTTGTGGCTATTTGGACTGCTGCTGATGGGGCTGGTTCTTTTTGCTTCGACGATAGCGCGAAATAGTTATGAAGGATTATTGATTACTGGTGGCGGTGTAGTGATTTTAGGATTGTTAAATCTTTTTGAACAAGTAAAAAAATACAATCCAATCTCACTAACAATAGAAAATCTAGATTTTTTACAAAAGGCCGAGTTGTTTCAAGATTACTTAGCGGCGATGATCATCAGTTGCCTCCTATTCGTTTTATTGATTATCTTGAGTATTTTACTTTTTAATAAAAAAAGGCTGTGAATTAAAACTAATTTTTAATTTATTGCATCAAAAAAAGTTATGTCCGTTTTTAGACATAACTTTTTTTAGTTAGTGTATTAGGTTAAATAAATAGAAAAACTACAGAATAAATATAATAAGCTAGCACCAATAAGGCGATAATACAAGAAATCTTGGCAAGGATACCGCCACGAGGTCTCTTAACTTGATTACGGCTTTTTTTTCGTGTGATTTCTGACGCATCACTTTCCATGATTTTTGATTTAGCAGGGCGTAAAAGTACCACTGCTAATAAGTCGATAAAGATTAATCCTTGTAAAATAATACTCACGATAAAAACAATTTGATCTCCTTGAACCATTCGAAACAAAAATAATGCGATCATGAGAAGATCAAATATCAAAGTCAATAAAATAGCCATAATAAAGCTCCTTCGAAATTTGTGATAAATAAAAACCATTATAGCATAGATCGAATCAAAGCTTTATGAAATATTTTGTTAAGAAATAGCAAATTTCTAATCAGCGTCTCCGCCAAAAAGAATAGATCAACCAATAAACCATAAAGGTAAAGAGGGAGACCAGCATCAGTAAAGCAAGTGAAAAAGCTCCCTCCGATGGCTGATAGTGATGGTAATTCATCAATAAATAAATACATATAAATGTTGGGATCAACGAAAGGTAAAGGTGGATCATCCGTCGTTCATTTTTAAATAATTTAAAATAGATGATACTCATAAAAAAGAAAATTAGGTAAATTACCCAAGAAACTGCCAAGCCGATATCCATAAGTAATTCCCCCTTCAAAGACTATTATAGCAAATAAGATTATCATAATAAATAACATATTAAAACGCTATTGATTAAAAATATGACATAAAAAAATTTATAAAAAGCATCCTGTTTTTTTAATTTATACAAAGTATTTGAAAGAAAATTGAGATGATACGTTTCTTTCTGCTCCTAAAAAAATAAAATAAATTTACTTTTTGATTAAAATTTGGTAATTTATAATCTGTAAGTAGTTATATTTTACTCGAGATAATTACTGATAATAAATTACAGAGGGGGATGACATGAGAATAAAAGGAATAATATGTAGCGTGATTATACTGGGAAGTTTGAGTACTTCTGGCATTAAAGTTTACGCTGAAGATTCAACGATTTCAGAAGTTATTTCATCTAGCGAGATGCAAGAAAGTACCACAACAGCAGCAACATCAAGCTCTTCTGAAACTTTAATAGAAGCTCAAGAAACAACGGAACCTATTCAGGCTGAGGAGAGAAATTCTGCTAACGAGAGCAATGAAGTCAAAGAGGAGGACAGCGTAATTGATGAAGCAGAATATGATTCTTTAGGAAACTTACAATTTCATCATCCTGTTAGATTTGAAGATTTTACTTTAGACCCACCTGCATTTCGAGCAGCTCGTTCAACTTTGAGTACTCAGCAGACCTTTATTAATCAGATAGCATCATCTGCAAAAACATTGGCCAATGCAAATAATCTCTACGCTTCTGTCATGATCGCTCAGGCGATTGTTGAAAGTGGTTGGGGTGGAAGTACGTTATCAAAAGTTCCAAATCATAATTTGTTTGGGATCAAGGGAGAGTACAACGGTCAATCAGTAACCATGAAAACTCAGGAATGGAGTGCAGAGCAAGGCTGGCATTACATCAACGCAAAGTTTAGAAAATATCCTTCATTTAAAGAGTCTTTAAATGATAACGTGACCATACTAAAGAAAACTTCTTTTTCTCCTGGCGTTTATTTTTATTCTGGAGCTTGGAAGAGTAATACAAAATCCTATAAAGATGCCACCGCTTGGCTGACGGGAAAATATGCTACCGCACCAAACTATGGATCGACATTAAACGCAGTTATCGCTAATTATAATTTAACGCAATATGATTCGGCTGGCGGATCAACACCAAATCCGACGCCGCCAAGCAAAAACATTCCAATGTATCGGTTATATAACCCAAATAATTATGAACACTTCTATACCGCAAACTTAAGTGAAAAAAATCATTTAGTGAAAATTGGGTGGGGAAAATATGAGGGAATTGCTTGGAACGCTCCTTCAACAGGAGCATCAGTTTATCGATTGTACAATTCCACACTTCGCGATCATCACTATACTTTGGATTGGAACGAAGTAAAAGTATTGACAACAAAACATAAATGGACTTATGAAGGGGTTGCGTGGTATTCCGACAATAATAAAAGTGTAAAGATTCATCGCTTGTTTAACCCAAGTTTAAGAAGCGGCTCTCATCACTACACAAAAGATCAAAACGAAGTAAACGTATTAAAGACACGAGGTTGGAAATATGAGGGTGTCGGTTGGTACGCAAAATGAAATCTGAAGCTTCTAAGTTAGATTATTTCTGAAGTTTTTCTATATTAAAAAGCGAGCATTTTTGATGTTTGCTTTTTTTGTTTAAATTATTATGGTCTAAATAGTGATCTGTCATACAGCGGATTGTCTGAAGATTTTTTGGATAAAAACAGAGAATCTTTCTTTTTTTCAATTAATAGTGACAGAGTTCATTAGTGGAAGATATTATGTCGAAAAACAAAAAAATTCCCTTAATATAATGAGGTGTTTTAAGTTAATAATGACACCTTGATAGGAAACCCGCTTAATAAGTATTTATACCACATATTTCGACTATCCAAGTGGAAATGATCAACGAAACATAAAAAAAGATATCAACTCTAATGAAATAGATGATATCTTTTTGATAAGTTCTAGATTCGTTAAAGATAAGAGAAAACTCGAATCTGTAAAGTAATTAATTGTCGCTACAAAATTTTTAAAAGTTCAATATTAGAAATTTTGAGAGAATCTTTTTTTGTGAAATTTCTTATATTACCGGTTTCAATAGTAATGTAAACTTTTTAATCAACCTCACCAATCTCGGTAATGACAAAAAAGCTGTGTAAGCTATCTTCGGGATAGTCATACCGTTTACTAATTTCACATAAAATCTGCCGGTTGGATTCTAGGACGGGTTCGTTGCCATTATACAAAGTGTCGGTTGGAAGATGGATTTCGAAAGATTTCTTTTGGTTCAAATCTAAGGGTTTTTGAAAGAAAAATCCAGCGATCTTTTTCATGAGAGTTACTCCTTTTTTATATTTTGTTATATAGTACACTACTAATATAGGCAAAACCAGAAATAAGCTCTATAACTTACGTTATTTAAAGTAATCGTAGGAGCGCGATAGCCACGACCCCGGTCAGAACAATTTTCATTAAATCATTAGTTCGTATGCCGACAATGAGCGCTGGGATGCAAGCGAGTATTTCAGGAAAACGGAGGCTAGGGAAGGACCCTGATTTGAAAGTTAGCAAACTTTGTAGCAATAAGGCTGTTAGGATGGTCATTGGCAAATAGCTTAAAAATTTTTCGACGGCTGAAGGTAAAGCGAAAGCCTTTGTCAAAACAAATGGTAGGACTCTAGGTAGCCAAGTGACAGCGGCACAGCCAAAAAGAGTTAGTAGGTAATAGGAATTATTCATCTTTGATTAGCACCCCCGTCATGCAGCCAATTAGAGTAGCAATAATCACGGCCAGCTCAGCGGAAACAATTCTCATAGACAAGAATAAAGTAAGGGCTGTAACCAATAAAATAATGAGCGTCTTTTTCTTTTGTTTTTTTAAGGGTAATTGTACTTGGAATAAAAATAGGCCCAAAAACATGGACGTCAAAGCAAAGTCGAAGCCAAAAACCATCGGATCAGGAATGAAATTTCCTAATAAAGCTCCTATAATGGTCGAAACGATCCAAACTAAATAAGCGGTAATATTTAAACCATGCATCCATGTGCTACTGACTTTTTTTTGTTGAGCTAGTGTGTTCATTAAAACGCCGTATGATTCATCTGTTAACAGGCTGCCGATTGCAATGCCGGTTAATAAAGATTCTTCTTTAAAGTAAGGAGCTACGGAGAGGCTCATCAATAGATGGCGTAAGTTGACCAAGAAGACGGTAAAAATGATGGATAAAATCGGCGCACTTAATAAAAGGAGGCCGCATAGAATAAATTGGGCGCTGCCAGCGTATACTAGAGTGGACATTAAAAAGATCTGCCAGATTGCAAGATGAACAGACTTTCCAACGATTCCCATAGCGATTCCGATACCTAAGTAGCCCATGATAGTTGGCAGACAGGCTTTTACACCATCAGAAAAACGAGATGTTTGGGTCAATCGGTTTTCCATTTTAGTCATCCTCTCATTTTCTTTTAATTATATTAGACGATAATTAATAGAAATACAAGGGAGTAAAACATAAAAAAGTTACGAAGCCCAATAACAATGAGATATCGGAGATCTAGAAATCCGCTGTCGGCCAATTTTGTCAGCAAACTAACGATGAGAATATAATAAATATGAATTTTATTAGTAAACAAACCCAAGTGCCTAGTTTCTTTAACGTGCATTTAACTTTTATCATTAGATATCAATAAGGTATACTATATGATAGGGAGGCGTTTACGATGAAAGAAGAATATAAGAAAATACTTGTAGCGGTAGATGGATCACCGGCTTCCAACGATGCATTCAACGAAGCGTTAAATGTCGCTGAACGAAATGACGCAAAGCTTTTTATCCTTACCGTGGTGGATTACAAATTCTCGATTGGTGATCCGGCATTTATCAATGATGCTTTAAAATTTCATCTTAATAATGCAGAGATCGAATTAGAACAATTAATCGCGAATTCAAGAGTGAATCAGTTTGAGTATGAAACCAAAATTGATTCAGGCAATCCGAAGCGCAAAATCACGGATTACGCACTAGAAAATCAGGTAGATTTGATCGTTTTAGGCGCGACTGGACGAGGGGCTGTTGAACAAGCTTTGGTCGGTTCGACAACGTCTTATGTTGTCAATAATGCTCATTGCAACGTATTAGTAGTAAGGCCTTAAAATAATATAAAAAAAAGCTTGGTTTCTCAATTTGAGAAACCAAGCTTTTTAATTGGGATAGTAGGGCTCGAACCTACACTTACCTGATTCAGAGTCAGGCGCCTTACCAGTTTGGCCATATCCCAATGAGAACAGAAAAAATTATAACGCTAGTTTTTCTATTCTTCAACTATCTTGTCTTATTTTTTCCCAGCTTGTTTTAGAGCTGCTAAAACAATACCACCATCTGCGAAGCCTAGATTAATTTTAATTGTTTCGTTTTCAAAGTCTAGGATCAGACGAATACCATTCAATTTCTTTTTTCCGGTAATGGCTCTGCTTTGATAAAGATTGTATTTATAGGCCTTCTGCTTACTTAAAACATAAAGTGTATTGCCGGAAATTGCGTAAGCACTCAGTCCTTCTTGCTTTTTGACACTTTCATATTTATGAAAGCCAATGAAGGAGAAGCTAAAATTGATTTTTGGATAAGCTTGTAAAAATTTTTGAAATAAAAACGTTCCTTTTTCTTCGCCCGTATTGTAATTAATCCCATATTTTTTGGTGAATTGATAGAGTTCTTGCGCTGTGTTCATAATAACCTCACTTACTTTGATACTAGTAGTATAAAGCTTTATGACAATAGAAACAATTCTCTATTTCGCAAGCCGTCGTGTATTAATAAATTCAGAAACGGCCATCGTAATTAGCAGAAAACCGAAAATTTGAAATAGAAACATTAAGCTGCTGAAAGGATTGAATAGCAGAAATATGCCGGCAAGGATCATCAATCCGCTATATAACAGTTGTCCATTAACAGGAAAACCGTTTTTTCTGGCGTTCCAACTCTGGATGAATTGCCCAATCGCGAACACTAAAATAAGGAAGCCTAAAAACATTGGTAAGATACTGATGATTCCTCTTGAAAACCATAAGATGATAAAGGCTACGATGACTCGAATAATCCCCCCGGTCGTTTCATAACCGACATTTCCAGTGTATTTTTTTGCGCGGAAACCGCGAATGATTTGAAGAATACCGAAAATTAATAAATAGAAGAAAAAGATATAAACAATCCCATTAAAAACACTTCTCGGAGAAAGCAAAATAGCGATACCAAGAATCAGATAACAGGCACTGCGCAAATACCCATACTTTCTAATTGAATCTAAAAAATTAGACATAAAATACCACCTCTCTAAAATAATTTTACCTGATTTAGTGTATTTTTGCGACTAAATAGGCAGTTTCAATTGTAAACCATTCCATACTTAGGTATAATGCGTTTAAATTGATCCAAAAGCTAGACGAACAAATGAATGTCGATACTGGAGGGCTTATTTATGAATGAAGAAGAAATTGAACTTGGAAGAAGTTATCGGTGCCATCCAATTGGCTTCGAGGAAAGTGTTGAAGGGGAAGTCATTTCAAAGATGACCAACTGTGCAGTTGTTCGAATCAATCAATGCGAAGACATTGATCAAGAGCAGCGAGATGACAAATCTAACATGGTCGTGGTAAAATATTCTAATTTCATCCCAAGTTAGAAGGCGGTTCTTTTGAATATATTTACTTTATTATTGCTGTTTTTCACGATTGTCCTATATGTTTTTCTACTGTTGACACGTAAGGCAATTGTGATTCCTGTTTTACAGAAAAAGAAGATGTATCCATTTTATCTTTTTTTGACGTTTTTGATTTTATGGATCGGCTTTAGTAGTTGGCAAGATCTTAATGAACGTGTACGTACTATTTTAGCGGCGTTGATCATGTTGAGTTTCTTGTTGGATAAGAGGGGCTTCACAGAAGATAGTTTACTTTTGTTTAGTCTAGACAATCGGGGTATTCCGTTTAAGGAAATTGAGCGAGTTGTTTTATATCAGGAAGAAAGTGGTTTGATTAAGTTAAACTATTTTCGCAAGGATCGTCGAGGACCAATTTTGACCTTTAATTATCCTTTAACAGAAATGGTAGTCTTTCTTTCTACGCATCTAGTTGAAGGCACTAAGCTGGAAATTTTAACAAAAGATGATGAACCAAAAGACGGACGATGAGATGGTGGAGACACCATCTTTTTTACGCAAAAAAAAGCGAGGCCTAGGCCTCGCTTTTTATTTAGATCAGATTAACGATATACACGGAAACGTTCGTCATCAGCTAAGTATTCTTTTTCTCCAGCTTCGCCTTCTTTAGAACCGAAGACTAGTTGAGAACGTAATTGCCAGTTTGCTGGGATATCCCATTCTTTTGCTACAGCATCATCGATTACTGGATTGTAATGTTGTAGGTTTGCACCCAGACCAGCTGTAGTTAAAGCAGTCCATACATTAGCTGTTGCGATCCCATTTGATTGTTCTGCCCAATCTGGGAAGTTGTCAGCATACAAAGCGAATTGTTCTTGTAAATGTTTTACTGTATCAGTTTCTTTAAAGAACATTACAGTACCTAAAGCGTTTCTGAAGCCAGCAATTTTAGCTTGAGTGTTAGGAAAAGCTTCAGCTGGTGTTAATGGTTTCAAAGCATCTTCAACAATGTTCCATAGTTTTTCGTGAGCATCGCCAAAAAGAATAACAGCACGTGGTGATTGTGCGTTGAACGCAGTTGGGCTGTTTTTAACAGTGTCCTTGATTAATTCTGTGATTTCTTCTTCTGATAATTTAACGTCGCGTCCTAATGCGTAGAATGAACGGCGATCTTTCAATGAGTCTAAAAATTGAGACATAATAATTTCCACCTTTTCTTGTTGAGTTCTTGTTTACAAGAGCTACTATATCATCTTACAAAAAGTAAGAAAAGAAATATGCTCGCAGAAAAAGTAATTTTTTTAAAAGCCAGAGATTAAAATAGAAGAAACAAAAGAGTCTGTGTTAAACTTGATACAAGAAGGAAAAAATGGAGGCACGTGAATGAATATAAAAGAAATCGGGAAGACAATTCTTTATTTTTTGATTTTGGTAGCCATCTTGTTTGGCTTACGGCATTATGTTTTTACGCCGGTAGTGGTTAAAGGGGATTCGATGGACCCAACATTGGCAGATGGTGAACGAGTAATCGCATTGAAAAATACCGAAGTCAAACGTTTTGACATCGTGACTTTCCCAGCACCTGATGATCCAGGAAAAAATTATATCAAACGTGTGATTGGTTTGCCAGGAGATACCATAGAATACAAAAGTGATCAGCTGTATATCAATGGAAAAAAAGTTGCTGAGCCCTACTTAGATCAATTTAAAAAAGAACTGACGGATGATCAACCGCTCACTTATGATTTCAATTTGAAGGATCTCTTTGGGGCAGAAAAAGTTCCCGCTGGCGAGTTATTTGTCTTAGGGGACAATCGACGTATCTCAAAAGATAGCCGAATCATTGGAATGATCAAAGAAAAAAATATTATGGCCGATGTAAAATTCGTATTTTGGCCCTTAGACCGATTCGGGACAATAGACTAGCAAAATGCTAGTCTATTTTTTGTCAGTCCAACTTTTCGCAGTCTTCATTGTCCATCGATGAATAGTAATAGATTATTATAGAGAATTGTGTGAAATGTTTAGTTGGATGATATGGCGATGAAGATACGTATAAATTTTGCAAAAATTTATTTCTTCTATTTTTTGAATCGTCAGCGAGTTCTACTTCACGCTTTAGATTGATTAGTAGAATCGTCTGCGAACCGAAAATCAAATCAACTTTTCATTTTTCAAGAAGTCGATACCATGGTCTAAGTTAATTGTCAGGTCTGTTTTCGCTTTTTTTGCGAATTGCTGCATAGTGGGTGAAATTTTTATTTTTTTACACTACTCTTGGATCGCTCAGATTCATGCGTTGTTTTACATGAACTGTTATAATAAACGAGAAATATAATATCTAGAAATGAGGGGAAACAATGCCGTTACAATTTTTATTAGGTGCTGGACAGACGGACGCGACGGAACGCATGATTCAGTTGGCGCAAAGCTGGTTGGAAAAGAACCCGGCCAACCACGTGTTTTTCTTAGTCCCCAATTACAATAAATTTGAGCAAGAAATCAATCTTTTGTCTGCCATGAAAAAAGGAACTCACGCTTCTGAGTTCAGTACGATTCGAACACAGGTTTTTAGTTTTCAGCGTTTAGCGTGGTATTTTTTACAGCGGGATGGACAAGTTCCAGGAAATATTTTGTCAGAAGCTGGGAATGCCATGATTTTACGAAAGGTCCTACAAGATTTACAAGAAGAACTAACGATTTTTCGTGGAGAGGTTAATAAAACCGGCTTTATCCAACAGTTGTTGGGCTTTTATCAAGAGATGCAAGTTGGGAATGTCTTAGTAGAGGATTTAGCGGTAAGTGAGCATGATCCCGATCAGGCACTCAAATTGCAAGACTTAAAAATGGTTTTCAGTAAATATGAAGAAGCGATGATCACGTATCAAGTCACCAACGAAGATCCTTTACTATTGCTGGAAAATTATTTGACACAACAGGAATTGTCAGGGGATCTGTTTATCGTGAGCGGGTTTACCCGTTTCAACGCCCGCGAACTAAGTGTACTCAATGCCTTGATGGCTTGCGGTGAGTTGGCGGTAGCTTTGGAATTGGATCGGGCATACCCAAATGAAGAACCAAATCCTTTGAATTTATTTGCTGATCCTGGGAAAACATATTTTCAATTGAAACAGCGGGCCGATAGTCAGCAGATCCCTGTTCGGCCAGATCAATTTGCAGTCAAACGAGACACCCTTTTTAATCAAGTCAGTGCCTTTTGGGCGCAACAACAAAAAAATGATCTATCGCAGACAGATCAAATTCAGCTGACTAAGTATGCCACCGTCAATGAAGAAATTCGTCAAGTCGGTAATCAGATTCGCCATCTAGTGAGCGTGGAGGGTTACCGATATAAGGATATCCAGATTTTACTACGCAATCCGCAAGTCTATAACAGTGTCTTGCCAGATCTTTTCCAAAAGCTGGAGATCCCATTTTATTTGGACGAAACGCAAGAGATGGCCGCACATCCGTTAATTGAATTTTTGCAAGCATTGTTTCTAATTGATAAATACCATTATCGGATCAATGATGTTTTCCGGATGCTCCGTTCGGAATTATTTGCGCCTTTTGATTGGACAACTGAGAACTGGCTACTGCAACAGCAAAACTATCGCCAGCAGATCGATCAAACGGAAAATCTTTGTTTAGCTTATAATTTCCGTGGCAGTGTCTGGACGAAAAAATCCGATTGGCAGTTTGTTGATTACGACTTTGAGGCGGAAGCCTTTAAGGAGGCCAAAGAGTTGGAAGAGACTTCTAATCAAGTCCGCCGATCTGTTCAACAAGTATTACCAGCCTTTTTTAAAAAGATCAAAGGTGCAGAAAGTGGTTTAGCGGCGGCGACTCTTTTTTATCAATTTTTAGAAAGCTGTGGTGTGAAGCGCCAACTACTTTTTTGGCGTGATCAAGAGGTGGCAAAAGGTGAATTAGACAAAGCCCGTAATCATGAGCAGACATGGCAGGCTTTAATGGATTTGTTAGATGAATATGTACTGATTTATGGCTCAGATGTCTTTGATTGGACGACCTTTCAAGAAATTTTCCTAACTGGTTTGATGAATTTAACTTACGGCAAAATTCCAACGGCGATCGATCAAGTTCGAGTGAATGATTTGGAACTAGCGCGAGTCGATCAAATGAAAGTCACCTTTGCCATCGGGCTGAACGATCATGATTTTCCCGCTCGCTTTGATGATAAAGGTTTATTGTCGGCAGAAGAACGTTCAGCCTTCAATCAAAATTTGCCGGAAGGAAAATTTTTACCGGAAAACAATAGTTCAAAGGTCAATCGTGAACCTTTCTTAGCCTATTCAGTCTTCTTATCGGCCAGAGAAAAACTTTATTTAAGTGTTGCAACCGCGGTTGAGGGAGAGAAGAAATTAGCGATTTCGCCTTTTTTGACGCAATTAAGTAAAGGCTTGAATCTGCCAGTGTTTGAAGCCGAGTCGTTGAGTCTGACTAGTCAGCCGGAAAAACGAATGGGGACGTTAAGAACCTTGCTGTCAGATCTGATCCAGCTGAATCGTTTGGCGCAAGATGAAAATCGGGCCTTCTTACCAGCTTGGCGTGAATTACAGAAATTTATCCAAAATAGTTCACAGGCCCCACTAGCACAAAAAGTTTTCCAAAGCTTGCAGGAGCTGAATGTTCCACGGGCTTTGCTACCCGAGACAGCGGAACAGCTTTATGGAAAGAACCTTTATGTTTCTGTTTCTCGAATTGAGAATTTTTATAATTGTCAGTATAAGTATTTCGCCAATTTTGGTCTAGGGCTGAAGGAGCGGACCGTTTATGGATTAACGCCTGCCGCTGCGGGAGATTTTTATCATGAAGCGTTGGATTACTTTTTCCGGCTGATCAATGAGCAAGGTTTGCACTTAACGGAACTAAACGACACTCAGCGAGTAGCCTTAGCCGATGAGGTCTTAAAGGAATTATTTGGCGAATTGAAATTTGCGATTCTTTCCAGCTCTGCACGAATGAATTATATTCGCTATCAATTGGCAAGAACGATTCAAAAAGTTAGCTGGGGCTTAGTTCAACAAGGCTTGCGTACGAAAATGGAACCACAAAAAACGGAAATCGTCTTTGGCTCGATTGGTGGTCAAAAAGGCATACCGGGAATTAGTTTACCTCTTGCTACTGGTGGTGAGGTAGCTATCCGAGGGAAAATTGATCGCTTGGACCAACTGCAAGGAGCAGAATCCGACTGGCTAAGCGTGGTGGACTACAAATCCAGTCCTCACAGTTTCAATGTAGCAGATGCGTATTACGGAATCGCCTTGCAATTGATTACCTATTTAGATGTGGCGATCACCGATTATGGCATGACCAATGATAAACCAATTAAGCCAGCGGGTGCGTATTATCTTCACGTCCACAATCCGGTCTTGAAAGATCCAACCACAATTGACAAGGAAACCTTGAAATCGTATCACTATGATGGTTTGTTTGCGAAAGAGCCGGAGTTATATGATCAGCTAGATCACAGCTTGCAGGACAAGGAAAATTCTTTATTGTTTCCGCTGCGAAAAGATGCAAAAGGACAAACACAGCCGATTTCACAATCGAAAGACAAATTTTATGAACTATCAGAAATCGAATTACTTCGAGAGTTCAATCGGAAAAAAATTCAATCGGCCGGCAATCAAATTGTTTCTGGCGAGATCAAACTGAATCCGACGTATAAGGATAATCAGCGGATCGCTTGTCAGCAATGCCCGTTTCGCAGTGTCTGCAAGTTCGATGTGATGTTGCAGGAAAATAATTATCATCGCTTAGAAAAGCTTTCAAAAGAAGAAGTATTGAGAAGAATGGAGGATGAGCTACATGACAACTAAACATTCAATCCCTCCAAAGGCCCCCAATGAGATGTACACAGATTCCCAATGGCAGGCGATTTATGATCAAGGAACCAATCTTTTAGTCTCGGCTTCGGCTGGCTCGGGTAAAACGGCTGTTTTGGTTCGACGCGTGATTGAAAAAATCAAACGCCAACAATTATCGGTGGATCAGCTGTTAGTCGTGACCTTTACAGAAGCCGCCGCCAGCGAAATGAAGGAACGAATCCAAAACGCACTGCAAGAAGCCATTAACGAAGAAACCGATCAGGAACAAAAAAATCATTTTACCCGGCAATTAACCTTGCTGCCAATGGCTAATATTTCCACTTTGCACGCTTTTTGTTCCAAAGTCATTCAACGTTTCTTCTATTTAATTGATTTAGATCCTAGTTATCGGATGCTGACGGATGAAACGGAGACGATTTTGTTAAAGGAGGACGTCTGGGACGAGCTGCGCGAAACCTTCTATGAGGAAAATCAGGAAATTTTTTATCGCTTGACTGAAAATTTTTCTAATGACCGTAGTGATAGTGGGTTAGAAGATTTAGTGATGTCGATGTACAACTTTGCCAGAGCCAATCCGGCCCCTTTTGATTGGTTGGAAGGGCTGATCGAAAATTATCGTATCAATGATTTAGCTGAATCTGAGTTGTATCAGCAAATCATTCGTCCGCAATTATTGAAAAGCTTAGACGAGATTCTTCAGACCTATCAATGGTTGATTTCAGATAGTCAAGCTAGTGAAGAGTTGCAAAAAATCACTGATTTAGCACAAAACGAAGCCGCGATAGTCCAGCAGTTGGAACAGCTTTTGGCGGCTAATCAATTGGATGCAGTCTTTACTTTATTGGAGGATTTGAGCTTTCCGACCTTTCCCTCACCGCGAAAAAAAGAGGTGAAGGAGGCTTTCGGTGAAGTGATCACTGAGTGCAAGGAGTATCGGGATCAAGCCAAGAAAAATTTACTGAATCTAAAAGAAATTTACTTTTCCGTTTCACCAGCTGAGCAAATTGAGCGGCTGCAAGAAGCATTGCCGATCGTTGAAGAATTGGTGCGCGTGGAGAAACAATTCATCGAAGCTTATTCTGCAGCAAAACGGGAAAAAAGCATGTTGGATTTCAATGATTTAGAACATTTTACTTTACAGATTTTACAAGCGGAGGTCGATGGCAAACGACCAGCGGAAACTTATTATCGTCAGCGTTTCGCCGAAGTGTTAGTCGATGAGTATCAAGATATCAATCAGCTGCAAGAAACAATTCTCCAACGGCTGAGCAATCAAACTAACGGCAACCTCTTTATGGTAGGGGACGTGAAGCAGTCGATTTATGGATTTCGTTTGGCTGATCCAACCCTGTTTATTCAAAAGTATCATGATTTTGCTCATGAAGACGGTGGCCGACGAATTATTTTGGCTGAGAATTTCCGTTCCCGAAAAGAAGTTTTGAATTTTACGAATCTAGTTTTCACACAACTGATGGATCAGTCGGTCGGGCAAATCGAATATGATCAGCAGGCAGAGTTAATCAATGGCTTTAGCGCTTTTCCTGAAACGAAAGAATTTGCTCCGGAATTATTGGTTTATCAAAAGGCTTCAGAGACTCCCGAATGGATCGAAGACAAATCGATGGGGGAAATCTTTATGACCGCCACCAAGATTCGTCAATTGATCGATCAAGGCTTTGAGATTTATGATAAAAAACAAAAAGCAATGCGGCCTTTACAATATGAAGACATTGTTTTGCTGACGCCAACCAAAAGTCATAATTTAACGATCTTAGAAGTCTTTAAACAACTGGGAATTCCTTTAGCAATCAACGATACGCAAAACTATTTTCAATCAACTGAACTGCGGATCATGATCTCTTTGCTGCAAATTATTGATAATCCATATCAGGATATTCCCTTAGCAGCAGTATTGCGATCTCCCATTGTTGGATTGCAAGAAGAAGAACTAGCAATGGTCCGTCTTGCGTTACCACAGAAAGAATACTACCAAGCTGTTTTACGCTATGCAGAAACGCAAGAAGATCGCCTTGCTGAACGATTAAAGGATTTTCTGGCTCATTTAAATGATTGGCGAGAATTCGCTCGCCGCGAAGCAATCGCTGATTTATTGTTAAAAATTTATAATGAGACAGCCTACTTGGATTATGTTTTAGGCATGCCGGCCGGCCAGCAACGCCACGCGAATCTCTTAGCCTTGATCGAAAGAGCGAAGGATTATGAACGCAGTAGCTTCCGAGGCTTGTATCAGTTTATTCGTTTCATTGAAAAGATGCAGGAAAAGGATAAGGATCTAGGCGAGCCGCCAACCGAAGAAATCAGTGACGCGGTTCGAGTCATGACGATTCATGGGAGTAAGGGTCTAGAATTTCCAGTAGTCTTCTTGATGGATATGAGTAAAAGTTTTAATGTCCAAGATACGCAAAGAAATTATGTTTTTGATGAGAAGCTGGGCCTAGGTGTGAAACTATTAACCCCTGATACCCGAGTTCGAAAAGAAACACTCCTTTTCCAAATCGTCAAACAAAAAAATCTAAACAAATTGCTGTCGGAGGAAATGCGAAAGCTTTATGTGGCCTTAACACGAGCAGAACAAAAATTATTTTTAGTCGGCTCTTATGATGATGAAGCATCGACCTATAAAAAATGGAGTAAAGCCGCTAGAAATGAGTCCGTGGTTTTGGATGCCGGCTTACGGAACGGACAACGTGATAGCTTCTTTGATTGGGTCGGAATGACCTTGTTTAGACATGCTCAGATGGATAAATATCAAACAGACTATGTTGTCAATCAAGTCGCGAAAGTGAAACAACATCCAGCGACCTTCACTATCGATTTTGTTGAGCCGCAAACGATCGCTGAATTGGTTCAAGGCTATTTACCAGAAATAAAAACTTTGGAATTGCCGCAAGGAACCGTCAACATCGATGCTTTGAAAAAACGCCTGCTATTTGAATATCCTTATCCCGAAGCTACGAAAACAACCAGTTATCAATCCGTCTCTGAGTTGAAGCGGCTCTATGATGATCCAGATAATCGACAGACGATGGACATCTCCGAGAACTCGATGACCTATCGTTTTACGGCTGACGCCCTTAACGAGCCAAAATTTTTAGGAACCCTTCAAGATGCTTCACCAGCGGAGATTGGAACCGCGACTCACTTGGTAATGCAATTGTTACCCTTAACGAAAAAACCAAGTGAAACTGAGATTCAGGAATTGATTGCTGAACTAGTCGCACGAAAGACTTTGATGCCGATGGTCGCTGAAAAAATTTCAGTGGCAAGTATTTTACAATTCTTCGATTCAGAGATTGGCACATATGTCTTGCAGCATGCAGAAAAATTGCATCGAGAAGAGCCTTTTGCGATGTTGCTACCAGCAGACCAGCTATTTAAAGACTATCAAAATCAAGATGAAATATTGATTCATGGGATCATTGATGGTTATTTGGAATTCGATCATGAGATTTTACTGTACGATTTAAAGACGGATTTCTATACGCCAGAGCGGGAACAACAGCTATTGGATCGCTATCGGGGGCAGTTGCATTTGTATAAAGACGCACTGGAAAAAGCGAAGCACAAAACCGTTTCTTCAACTTTTTTAATCTTTTTGCAAGGCAACAAGGCGATCGATTTGTTAAGAACTCCTAAGCCTTAGGCAAGTTGTACTTATAAAAGGTAAGTAATGTGCTATACTCTCTCTATCGAGGTGAGAATTATGGAACAAGTAGAGGTAATGGACTTTTCACTTTGTCCAAAATTTGAGAAGGGTTTTCAAATTTTAGGCAAAAAATGGAACGGCTTGATTATTGATGTGTTGTTAGAAGGTGGTCCACAAAGATTCGTTGATATTGCTGCGATGATTCCAGAAGTCAGCGATCGTGTGTTGACCGAACGGTTAAAAGAGTTAGAAGCAGAAGGCATCGTAGGTCGAGTAATTGCTTGTGGCAGCCAAAAGCGGATGGACTATTGCTT
Organism: Enterococcus devriesei; assembly: GCF_001885905.1. Classification (GTDB taxonomy): domain Bacteria; phylum Bacillota; class Bacilli; order Lactobacillales; family Enterococcaceae; genus Enterococcus_A; species Enterococcus_A devriesei. The sequence continues at coordinate 275,718 of NZ_JXKM01000002.1, forward strand.
AACCAATAAAGGTGAAGCCTTAAAAAACGTGATGAACGAGATTCATCAATGGGGTGACACTTGGATTACCGATGAAGAATGTAGTTGATAATTTTTTTGATTTCTTGTAGTATTGGGATAGTCAATTGAATAAATCAAAAAGCGTTGATAGAAAAGAGTAATTTTTCTAAACCTTCAAGGGAATGTCTGCCATTGACTGGAAGCAGATTAAGGGGTTGAAAGATGAAGTTCACTTCTGGAGCTTGTCGAAAGACCGGCAAAGCCGTTAAGAGTTGAGAGCGCCAAAATGAATTTTTGGCGAATTAGGATGGTACCGCGAGACCTCGTTCCTTTATAAAGGAACGAGGTCTCTTTTTGCGATTCCAACTTTCAGCAGTTTTCAAATTTGGAAAAAAATAATTGTAATTTTAGCTAGACTTGATAAGTAACTGTTTAGTTGGATCGTAGGCGTGACGAGGATCGGAATTATTTTTCAACTCGAGGTAGCTGTGAAGGTCAAAATAATCACCAAATCAATGAATCCGATAATTTTTAAAGATTATCTTTTTAAAGCAATAGGGAAAGGAAGAAAATAATGAGTTTACAAGAGCAACTGGAAACATTAAAAAGTCAGACGTTAGCAAAAATTGAAGCGGCAGACGAACTTTCTATCGTTGAAAAAATTCGCGTAGAAACGTTAGGTAAAAAAGGACCTATCACCGAAGTATTGCGAGGGATGCGTGATTTATCTGCGGAGGAGCGACCAAAAGTCGGGGCCTTTGCTAATGAAATCCGGGACCTCTTGACGAATGCTGTTGAAGAACGCAAAGCTGCTTTAGCTGAAGCGGCTTTAGAAAAACAATTAGCGGCAGAAGCCATCGATGTAACTTTACCTGGTAAACAAATGTCCCAAGGTACGCGTCATGTCTTGACTCAAATCATGGAAGAAATCGAAGATACTTTTGTCGGCATGGGGTATCAAGTCATTGAAGGAACTGAGATTGAATCCGATCATTATAATTTTGAACGGATGAACTTGCCAAAAGACCACCCAGCACGGGATATGCAAGATACTTTCTATATTTCTGATGAGGTCTTGTTGCGGACGCATACGTCACCTGTCCAAGCTCGGACGATGGAAAAACATGATTTTTCAAAGGGTGCATTGCGAATGATTTCGCCAGGAAAAGTTTTCCGTCGCGATACAGACGACGCGACCCACAGTCATCAATTCCACCAAATTGAAGGACTTGTCGTTGATAAAGGCATTACGATGGGGGATTTGAAGGGAACTCTGGAAGTATTATTGAAGGAATTATTCGGCGCTGACCGTAAGATTCGCTTACGTCCAAGCTACTTCCCGTTTACGGAACCATCTGTCGAAGTTGATGTCAGCTGTTTTAAATGCGGCGGTAAAGGCTGTAACGTCTGCAAATACACCGGCTGGATCGAAATCTTAGGAGCCGGTATGGTCCATCCTGATGTACTGGAAATGTCTGGGATTGACTCAAAAGAATATTCGGGCTTTGCTTTTGGTTTAGGCCCAGACCGAATCGCGATGCTGCGTTATGGTGTTAATGATATTCGCAATTTCTATCTAAACGATGTTCGTTTCTTGGAACAATTCAAGGGGGAGTAAAAAGTAATGTTAGTTTCATATAAATGGTTAAATGAATATGTCGATGTGAAGGATGTCGCGCCGAAAGATTTAGCGGATCGTCTTTCATTGACCGGGATCGAAGTTGAAGGACTGGAATCACCGGAAGACGGTTTGAAAAAAATCGTGGTCGGTGATGTAAAGGAATGTATCCCACATCCTGACTCTGATCATCTTTCGATCTGTCAAGTGGATATTGGCGAAGAAGAATTGTCACAAATCGTTTGTGGCGCGCCGAATATTAAAGCGGGCGTGAAAGTCATCGTGGCATTGCCAGGTTCACGAATCGCCGGTAATGTGAAAATTAAAAAAGGTAAAATGCGTGGTCAAGTCTCAAACGGGATGATTTGCTCTTTGCAAGAGCTTGGTTTTAGCGATTCTGTGATTCCTAAAGAATACGCAGATGGTATTTATTATTTACCTGAAGACGCTGAAGTTGGCACGCCGGTTTTTTCTTATTTAGAAATGGATGACACGATCATTGATCTGTCAATCACACCTAATCGTGCTGACGCGTTAAGCATTCGTGGAGTTGCCCATGAAGTAGCGGCTATCTACAATAAAAAAGTTGCTTTTCCGGCTGTCGAACTAAAAGAAGCAGCTGAAAAAGCCAGCGATAAAATCAAAGTTTCTGTCACAGACGAAAAGGATGCGCCTCATTACGAAATCCGTGTAATCGAAGACGTGAAGATTGGACCAAGTCCGCAATGGCTGCAAAATCGCTTAATGAATGAAGGCATCCGTCCAATCAGTAATGTGGTTGACGTAACGAATTACATTTTATTATTATTCGGCCAACCATTACATGCTTTTGATTATGATAAACTAGGTAGCCAAGAAATCTTAGTCCGCCGGGCAACGGAAGCGGAAGCTTTCACCACACTTGATGGCGTGGAACGGACGTTGAACCCTGAAAATATCGTGATCACCAATGGAGAAATTCCGGTTGCTTTAGCGGGAGTCATGGGAGGATTAGATTCAGAGATTTCTGATGAAACGACGACGGTCGCATTAGAAATGGCGATGTTTGATCATACTTCCGTGCGTCGGACTTCCCAAAGTTATAACTTGCGCAGTGAATCTTCCATGCGTTTTGAAAAAGGTATCAACCAAAGTGACATCAGCTTGGCTGGTGAGGTTGCTGCAGCGATGATCGCTGAATTGGCTGGCGGGAAAGTATTGCAAGGTGCTGTCAAAGGCAGTGAGGTTCATCCTGAAAATGTTAAAGTTAGTACAACACTTGAAAATGTCAATCGCTTCTTAGGAACAGCGCTGACGCAAGAACAAGTAAATGATATTTTTGCTGCTTTAGGCTTTGAATCGCAGGTCGAAAACGGGACAACAATCGTCAGCGTGCCACCACGTCGTTGGGACATTACGATCGAAGCGGATTTGATGGAAGAAATTGCGCGAATTTATGGCTACAATAACTTACCATCAACTTTACCAGAAGGTCAGACGATTGCCGGCTTTTTAACGGAAACACAAAAAGCGACTAGAAAAGTTCGCAGCCTTTTAGAAGGTACGGGGCTATCAGAAGCGATCAGCTATGCGTTAACGACTGAAGCCAAAGCGCAGCAATTTTTATTGAAGGACAGTAAAGTAACTCGCGTTGCTTGGCCAATGAGCGAAGATCGCTCGACGATGCGCCTGAATTTGATTAGCGGATTACTAGAAGATTTGTCTTACAATGTTGCACGTAAAAATAGTGACGTCGCTCTTTATGAGATCGGTCATGTCTTCTATCAAAATAATGATCCGAAAAAAGATCTGCCGATTGAAGAAAATCATGTGGCGATTGCCGTAACCGGCAATGCGACGAATAAATCTTGGTCAAACAAACCAGAAACCTATGATTATTTCACGGTCAAAGGAATGGTGGAAGAATTGATTGAAGGTTTAGGATTAAGTGGCGCAATCACGTACCAAGCGACGCAGTTGAAAGAAATGCATCCTGGCCAAACGGCGGGAATTTATCTTGATGAAAAATTGATCGGTTTTGTCGGTCAAGTCCATCCCAAAACGGCCGCAAGCTATGAATTAAAATCTGCCTTCGTTGCGGAGCTGAATTTGGAAGCATTGATTGAGCAGGAGAAGACACCGTTAATCTTTGAAGCTGTTTCAAAATATCCAGCAGTCAGCCGTGACATCGCCATGTTAGTCGATGAAAGAAATACGAATGCTGAAATTGCGGAAGTGATGACGGCGGCCGCTGGTAAATTCTTAGCGAAATTGCAAGTCTTTGATGTGTATCAAGGCGCGAATATCGAGGCTGGGAAGAAATCGATGGCCTACAATTTGACCTTCGTGAACCCCGAAGCGACCTTGACAGATGAAGAAATCAATCGCTTCATGGCAAAAGTAGTCAAAAATTTAGAAGAAAAAATCAATGCAGTGATTCGTTAAGTAAAGATAAAAGGAGCGGAGGAAAATTCCTCTGCTCCTTTTTTATGCTTAAAAAGTTTCGCTCAACCGCCGCAACTAATAATTTCGTTCTAATAATTGGGTTGCGACTGTTTTTAACACTTCACGACTATTTCCAGTAGGTAGCTGTTGAATCTCGTTTAACGCTTTATTGGTGAATTTCTCTGCACAAGCTAGTGCACCTGAGCGTCCACCTGTTTGATCTACATGAGTAGCTAATTGAATCAGCTCGCCTCTTGTCAATGTATCTGGAGCATCAAGATAAGGTCGAATTATTTCTGGTGCTTGGTCACGGGCGATCAGTAATGGCAGGGTGAAAATCCCTTGCTGGACATCGCTCAAAAGCGGCTTTTGATCATCTCCAAGCTCCAAGGAAAAATTCAAAATATCATCGTAGATTTGAAAGGCTAAGCCAATGGCAGATCCGATTCGTTTTGCGCGAGCTTGTAGCTGTTTGTCCGCGCCACCAAAGTAGGCTCCTTCTTGGCAACTTAGACGAATCAATTCAGCGGTCTTGCCGTTGATGTTCCGTAAATAATCGCCCACAGTTTGATCGGGATTGAAGGTGCAAGTCATTTGCGTCAATTCACCTTGTAAAATCTTTTTCATCGTTTGGGCATTTTTTAGCAGGAAAGGGGTCTGACTCATGGATTCCGCTAAGAGCTCAAAATAACTGGTATACATAAAATCTCCTGTGTAAACTGCAACATCTTTGCCAAAACGTGATTGAATCGACGCGCTGCCACGACGAGTCGGCGAGTCATCAATAATATCATCATGGACCAAGGTAGCCGAGTGCAACAATTCAAGGGAAGCAGCGACTTTGATTAATTGCTCAGGGTCTTTTTCTGCTCCGAAATCAGCGAAAAGAAAAAAGAGTGCCGGACGAATCATTTTTCCTCCAGTAGAAGAAAATTTTGTGATGGCCTCTTCAATCGATTGATTATTAATAACAAGTCTTTGTGCAATTTCGTGCTTTACTTGAATGAGATTTTTTTTTATTTTAGGGTAATCATTCCAATAGTCTGACATAGGAGCTCCTTCTAACAACGTTTTCAATTCTATTTTAGCCTATGCCCGCTAGAAAAACTACTAGAATGCTCGATTAATATTTCGTGAGAAAAAACACATGAGGGCTAAGCAAATCTTTTGAACTAAAAGTGTAAAAATAGCATAATGAAGTTGAAAAGAAAATAGTAGAAAGTTGGGTGAAATGAATTTAACCGTTTTCTTGGAGCTCGTGGAGTTTAAAGCGAAGACTGCGAGTGTCCTGCCTTTTTTTATCGGGATTTGTTTTAGTCTGTATAATTTTCACAAATTGCATCTTGGTCTCGTTCTATTATTCTTTATCGCGATGTTTTTATTCAATATGGCGGTGGACATTCTTGACAATTATAACGACTATCACCATGCTACCGAAATCCACGATTATCGTGAAAAGACCAATATCATCGGCAGAGAAAATTTGGATTTGAAAGTTGTTTTCAATCTGATGGTGGGAATGATTTTGCTTTCGGCGATAATCGGTGTCGGGTTATCCGTTGTAGTAGGCTGGCCTTTTTTATTGATGGGTCTGTTCTGTTATGGTGTAGGGATTTTTTATTCCTCTGGACCGAAACCTTTATCTAGTTTACCTTTAGGAGAATTTTTCTCCGGGATCACGATGGGCTTTGTGATTACTTGTTTGTGTGTCTATTTGAATACCTATGAAGTATTGCAGTGGAATTTTACCACGGTAGGAGAACTGTTTTTGATCTCACTGCCGAATACTTTGTGGATTGCGAACTTGATGCTGGCGAACAATATCTGCGATTTAGAAGAAGACGAAAAAAACAATCGCTTTACTTTGGTCCATTATTTAGGAAAGCAACGAGCCCTCGATTTATTTGTCGGCTTGAATATCGGCGCTTTTCTAGCCATTCTATTCTCAGTTATGATCGGAATTGCCCCATGGACAATGCTGGGGACTTTTTTTGTGGCGCCGTTTATTTACCAACAAGTTCGTTTGTTTTTAGCAAAGCAGGTCAAACGAGAAACATTTATTTGTGCAGTTAGGATTTTGGCTGTTGGAGCTGCTGCCCAAGTTATCAGCTTTGCACTAGCTTTTCTATTTTAGTTTTAGTGTCATGATTCATACTAACGAGGAGGAGATACAAAATGAAAGAAATCGTCATTTTAGGAGCGGGCTACGCTGGATTGCGTGCCTTGCATGTATTACAAAAATCAGGAGCCGATATTCATATTACGTTAATCGATCGTAACAGCTATCATTACGAGTCTACAAGTCTTCATGAAGTCGCTGCAGGGACGCAAAAGGATGAAAAGATTTGTTACGATATCAAAGATGTGGTTGATACTAAAAAAACAACTTTTATCCAAGGAAACGTTGAAAAAATTGACTCTGATAAAAAAGAAGTCTACGTGGATCAACAAACCTTGCCTTACGATTATTTAATCGTGGCTTTAGGCTTTCAATCTGAATCATTTGGTATCCCTGGGGTGAAAGAAAACTCTTTAGAAATGGTGGATGTTAAAACAGCAGATCAAGTCCACAAACATATTATCGAGCAAATGAAGCAGTATAAAGAAACCAAAAATGAAGAATATTTGCGCATTGTGGTTTGCGGTGCTGGGTTTACCGGGATCGAATTAGTTGGGGCGTTGGTCGAAGGCAGCAAAGCTTTTGCTGATATTGCTGGTGTAAAACCTGAAGATATTCAAATTTATTGTGTTGAAGCCGTTGATAAAATCTTGCCAATGTTCAGTGATAAGCTTGGTCAATACTGTCTTAAATATTTAGACAAATGGGATGTTAAACTTTTGACCGGCAAACCTATTAAAAAAGTTGAGCCCGGAGCAGTGGTTTACCAAAATTCAAAAGATAACGAAAATGATTTAGTGGCGCTTAATGCTAAAACGATTATTTGGACTACCGGTGTCAGCGGCAGTCATGTGATCGGTGATTCAGGCTTTGAAGAACGTCGCGGACGGGTAATGGTTAAACCTAATTTGACGGATCCTAAACATGATGACGTGTATCTGTTAGGAGATGTTTCCGCGGTGATGGACCCATCAAGCAATCGTCCGTACCCAACGACCGCGCAAATTGCTTTGAAAATGGGTTCGTATGCTGGTAAGGACATCTTGAACCAAATGAAAGGCAAACCAAGTGAGCCTTTCTCCTTCAAGTCTTTAGGTTCAGTTGCTTCTATTGGAAATACGCATGCTTTTGGTGTGGTGGGTAAGACAGAGGTAACCGCTTATCCGGCTTCCTTCATTAAAAAAGCCATCATGGACCGTTCATTATTCGAAACGGGCGGTATTAAAGAGGTTATGTCAAAAGGACGTTTTGATTTATATCATTAAGCCAAATATTTTTTACACTCGTGATTCAGTTCGCGGGTGTTTTTTTTGGTTTCTTTTGCTATAGTTTTAAGTAGAAGTAAATGTGAAGGGTGTTTGATTTTGAAAAAAGGAATATTATTAGTCAATCTAGGTACGCCAGAAAGCCCCACGCCAGAAGCGGTCAAAAGCTATTTAGCTGAATTTCTCTCTGATCGACGTGTGATCACTTGGCCCCGCAGTCTTTGGCTGCCGATTCTTCACGGTATCGTACTGCAAGTCCGGCCGAAAAAATCTGCTAAGGCTTATCAAAAGATTTGGCAAACAGAGGGTTCACCATTGTGGGTCTATACGAAAAAGCAAGCAGAGCTGTTGCAAGCACAAATGCCTGAAACAATCGTACGGTTTGCCATGACCTATGGTAAGCAGGGCATTCAAGAAACAATCTATGAAATGAAAGCTTTAGGTATGACGGAATTATTTATCCTACCATTGTACCCGCAATATTCAGAGACCACTGTGGCGCCGATTTATGATCAAGTTAGCCGAATGTATCAAAAAGATGCAGAAATTCCTCACCTTAAGATCTCAAGCTCCTTTTATGACAATGAAGGTTATCTGGATCTATTAGCCGAAAATCTAAAACAGCGCTTAGTTGAAAACACGTTTGATATGATTCTATTTTCTTATCACGGCATTCCAGTCTCCACTATTGAACGAGGCGACCCTTATGAAATACAATGTCAGCACACCACTAAAAAGGTGATGGAAAGGATTGGTAATGTTCCCTATATCCATACCTATCAATCAAAATTTGGTCCGGGCCAGTGGTTGACGCCAATGACTTGTGAAACCTTAAAAGCGTTACCGAGTCAACATGTTAAAAATATTTTAGTCATCACCCCTGGTTTTGTCGCCGATTGTTTAGAAACCATCGAAGAGATCAATGCAGAAAATCGCGGCTATTTTATGGAAAATGGTGGGACTTGTTTCGAATACGTACAACCTTTCAATGATGCATTTGCCTTCACTAAAGTTTTGCAATCCATAATAGAAGCAAATTAAAAACGCTGAGACAGAGAAACTGTCTCAGCGTTTTTAGTATCTAAAAAAATTTAAGCAAAATAATTAATGCCCATTGCTTGTTTCACTTCAGCTAAGGTTTGGGCAGCAACTGCTTGGGCTTTTTCACTGCCGTTTTTCAAAATTTCCATGACCGCTTCGGGATCTTTGGCAAATTCTTCTCTTCGCGCACGAATTGGTCCAAACTCGGCTTCTAAGACTTCGATTAAATAACGTTTAATCTTTACGTCGCCAAGACCACCGTGACGGTAATGTTCTTTCAGCTCAGCGATTTTTTCTTTATCCGTTCCGAAAACATCTAGGTAGGTAAAGACCATATTGCCTTCCACTTGGCCAGGATCTTCGACATGAATATGATTTGGATCGGTATACATACTCATCACTTTTTTTGCTAACACATCGGCAGGATCGGCAATATAAATCCCGTTGCCTAATGACTTACTCATCTTCCCATTGCCATCGATGCCCGGTAAACGTCCCATGCCTTTTTCAGGGAAGACACCTTTGGGCTCAATCAAGACCTCGCCATAAGTATGATTGAAGCTTTGGACGATTTCTTGGGTCTGTTCCAGCATTGGTTTTTGATCTTCGCCTACAGGAACGAGATTCGCTTTGAAGGCAGTGATATCTGAAGCCTGTGAAACGGGATAGATGAAGAATCCGGTCGGAACACTTTCACCAAATTTCTTTTGTTCGATCTCTGATTTCACGGTTGGATTGCGGCGGACACGTCCGACGCTAACTAAGTTGAGATAGTACATCGTCAATTCTGCTAGCTCAGGAATTTGTGATTGAATAAAAAGATTGGAACGTTTTGGATCTAAGCCGACAGCCAAATAATCAAGGGCGACTTGTAAGACGTTGGATGAAACTTTCTCCGGGTTTTTTGCATTATCCGTCAACGCCTGCATGTCAGCAATCATGATGAATAATTTATTTTCAGGATCTTCTTGCATCAGTACGCGATTTTTAAGCGAACCTACGTAATGTCCTAAATGTAGTTGTCCAGTTGGACGATCTCCAGTTAAAATGATGTTTTTCATTAGCTCACCTTTTCGTAAAATTTCTTTCAATAGTCTCTTCAAATACTACCTTTTTTTTCTTCTCATGACAACTCTTATAAAGTTTTCCTTCAAATTGGAAAATGTTCAGATGTCAAAAAATATCACATGATTGTGCTAAGAGTTGGAATAATTTTTTTTGACGTTGAGTTTTTTTCTTTACAAATTAAAAAAACTTAGCTTATAATGAGACTTATCTTGTAAAAATTAGAAAACTATAAGAATAGAATAGGGGTGGTTAGACATGCCAATGGTTGAATTTAAGCATGTAGAAAAGTATTATGGAAAGTTTCATGCCTTGAAAAATATTGATTTAACCTTTGAAAAAGGGGAAGTCGTTGTAGTGATCGGGCCATCTGGTTCTGGGAAAAGCACCATGTTGCGCTGCATCAATGGACTTGAAGATATCACTTCTGGTGAACTACTAGTGAATGAGAAGAATTTACATAGTAAAGAAGTTAAGCTAAAAGAAATTCGGAAAAATATCGGAATGGTCTTTCAGCATTTTAATTTGTACCCGAATAAAACCGCGTTAGAAAATATTACGTTGGCTCCAATCAAAGTTTTGAAGCAATCTTCTCAAGAGGCCACTAAGGCAGCTGAAAAATTGTTAGACCGGGTAGATATGTTAGATAAGAAGGATTCTTATCCCTCTATGCTATCGGGCGGACAGCAGCAACGAATCGCCATCGCTCGTGGCTTAGCGATGAATCCAGATTTGCTGCTTTTTGATGAGCCGACGTCAGCTCTCGATCCAGAGATGATCGGTGATGTACTGAATGTCATGAAAAAAATTGCCAGAGACGGCATGTCCATGATCGTCGTGACCCATGAAATGGGGTTTGCTAAAGAAGTGGCGGACCGCATTATTTTTATGGCGGAAGGGGAAGTTTTAGAAGACACTAGAGATGTTAAAGGCTTCTTTGACAAACCGCAAGACGAGCGGGCGCAACAGTTTGTAAGCAAAGTAATCAATCATTAGGAGGCGGCTTTATGTCAAAAGTAAAAAAAATCGTCTCCTTTCTATTCCTTTCACTACTTGTCGTGACTGTATTGTCAGGATGCAAGGGAGAGAGTGTCGCCAATGAGGATATTGCGACACGAATCAAAGCAGAACCCGTCATTACGTGGGGCGTGAAATATGATACCCGCCTATTCGGGATGATGGACATCAAGACTCGTGAAGTCGAAGGTTTTGATATTGATATCGCTAAAGCCATCACGAAAGAAATTTTAGGCAAGGATGGCAAAGCGGAATTTGTCGAAGTGACTTCTAAGACACGGATTCCTTTACTGAAAAATGGGAACATCGATGCCATTATCGCGACAATGACCATCACCGAGGATCGCAAAAAGCAAGTTGATTTTTCTGATATTTATTTTGATGCGGGACAGTCTTTACTGGTTAAAAAGGGTAGCCACATTAAAGATATCAAAGATCTAACTAGTAATGATACAGTATTAGCGGTCAAAGGTTCAACCTCAACAATCAACATCCGCAAGCATGCGCCTGACGCAAAAATTTTGGAGTTGGAAAATTATGCAGAAGCCTTTACTGCTTTGCAATCGGGACAAGGTCAAGCGATGACCACCGATAACGCGATCCTTTTAGGGATGGCTTCAGAAAATGACGATTATCAATTGACTGGCGGAACGTTTACGAACGAACCGTATGGAATCGCCATCAACAAAGGTCAAGATGCATTCTTAAAAGAAGTTAATACGGCTTTACGTAAGATGCACGACAATGGAACGTATAACCAGATTTTTGAAAAATGGTTCCCTAAAGATGCAGAAGGTCGTGCGGAAAAGGGGGCGCAATTTTAATGGCGAATTTATTTCAAACGTACTCAGCTGATTTTGTTAACGGCTTTAAATACACGCTATACGCTAGTTTATTGGCGCTGGTTTTCAGCTTGATCATTGGGACCTTAATGGCTATTTTACAGCTGTCCCACAACGGAATCATTCGACGACTAGCCAAGGCTTATGTTGCATTCTTCCGAAATATTCCATTGCTGATTATCGTCATGTTCTTTTATGTCGTTGCACCTATGTATTTTTACAGCTTTGATGGTTTCCAAGCAGGGACGATTGGTTTGACGATCTATACGTCCGCTTTTATCGCAGAGACGGTCCGTTCAGGGATTCAGACGGTACCGAAAGGTCAAACAGAGGCGGGCTTGTCTTCAGGTTTTTCTTATGCAGAGACGATGCGTTATATTGTCTTACCGCAAGCTTTTAAAATTGTGATCCCGCCGTTAGGGAATCAGTTTATCAATTTGATCAAAAACTCTTCGATCTTAGCGATGGTTGCTGGTTTAGATTTGATGTACCAAGGAGATCTGATTGCCAGCAATACCTTTAACACATTTGACACGTATATTATTGTTGGGTTGTTCTATTTAATTTTAACGCTGCCATTGTCTTATCTAATGAACTTTTTGGATAAGCGCTGGTCGAAGGCCTAGAAAGGAAGGGATGAAGTGGATATGAGTGGAGCTTTTTCATGGATTAATATGCGTTTCCTTCTAGATGGGCTGTGGGTGACGATTCAAGTCTCTGTGGTTTCAATTATTTTTAGTATGATTCTCGGAGGGATTGCGGGGACGGTTCGTTATAGTGGTATCCCAGTCTTGTCAAAAGTTGTCGGACTGATTGTTGATATCATTCGAAACTTGCCGCTATTGTTAATTATTTTCTTTACTTATTTTGCATTGCCCCAGATCGGTATCAAACTGAATATTTTTTGGGCCGCGGTAGCTGCTTTGACGATTTTTGAATCAGCGATGTTGTCAGAAATCTTCCGAGCGGGATTGAACGCGGTGCCTAGTGGGCAAACAGAAGCGGGGATGTCCTCAGGTCTGACCTATGTTCAGACGTTGACTTTGATCATTATGCCCCAAGCCTTTAAATCAATGCTGCCGGCAATTTTGAGTCAGTTGATCTCATTGATCAAGGATACGTCATTGGCGGTGATCATTTCTTTACCAGAGCTGATGCACAACGCCAAAATTATTTACGGACAAAATACTAATTATGTGATTCCTATGTTTATTGCTATGACGGCGATGTATTTTGTGGTTTGTTATGTGCTGTCACTCTTATCAAATGTTTTAGAATCCAGCAAATATAATTATTAAAAAAACGAACCCTTCAACATGGAAGGGTTCGTTTTTTTATTATTCTTTTTCTCTTTCAGTTTGTTCTTCGGTTTCTTTCATCGCTGGATCTTCATAGACTGCACCGGCTTGTGTTTTACCTAGTTTTTCTAACATGCTAGGTTCTTCTTTTTCTTTGCTTTCATCTTTCTTTATTTCTGTTTCATGTTCTGTGTTCTTGATTGCTGGGTCTTCGTTTCGTGCGCCGGCTGAAACTTTCCCTAGATTTTCGGCTAAATTTTCGGTCCGTTCTTTTTTATCCATTTTCATCCACCTCTCTCAATTTAAGTGTAGCACCATTTGATTTTGCTGCAAAAGGAAACGCTTTTTCGCAGCGGGATTCTAAGGCTTGAATTATTTCGCTAAAAAGTGGAAAATAAGGTGATACTTTGAATTAGATAGGATGAGTGTATTGTCTAACGAAAGACCAATTGGATTTATAGATTCTGGTGTTGGCGGCCTGACAGTTGTAAAAGAAGCGATGCGTCAATTACCAAATGAAGAAATTTTATACGTTGGGGATACGGCACGCTGTCCTTATGGCCCCAGACCCCCAAAACAAGTCATTGAGTTTACTTGGCAAATGACTCGTTTTTTATTGAAGAAAAACATCAAAATGTTAGTGATTGCTTGTAATACCGCAACAGCGGTGGCATTGGAAGAAATCAAAAAAAGCGTGGATATTCCAGTAATTGGTGTAATTCAGCCTGGCGCCCGCGCGGCATTAAAAGCCAGCAACAATAGTCGTGTCGGCGTGATCGGAACCTTAGGCACGGTAAAAAGTGATTCTTACAAAAATGAATTGCAGGAAAAAGCACCTGACACATATGTGACCAGTTTAGCTTGTCCGAAATTTGTTCCCGTTGTCGAAAGTAATCAATTCGCAAGCTCTGTTGCGAAGAAAATTGTTTCTGAAACGTTAAAGCCTTTAAAATTAGAAAATTTAGACACATTGATTTTAGGCTGTACTCATTATCCATTGCTGCGTCCGATCATTCAAAACGTGATGGGACAACAAATCACCTTGATTGATTCTGGTGCAGAAACGGTTAACGATGTCAGCACCTTACTAGATTATTTCAACTTAAATAATTACGAACAAACAAATCAAAAGGCGCGCACCTTTTATACAACAGGATCGCCTAAAATGTTTAAAGATATCGCCCACGAATGGCTGCAAATTGAAAATTTAAATGTTTTCCATATTGATTTAGGAGAATAAATGATCGTGCAGTCTTTCTTATAAGAACTAGGAGGAAAATAATTTGCGTCATGATGGAAGAAGTGTCCAACAATTAAGACCAATAACAATTGAGACAAACGTGTTTAAGCACCCTGAAGGCTCTGTAGTGATCGCTTTTGGTGACACGAAGGTGATTTGTTCTGCGACCTTGGAAGACTCCGTACCGCCGTTTCTACGTGGTAGTGAGACAGGCTGGGTCACAGCAGAATACAGTATGTTGCCACGAGCAACGAATACGCGTAATCGACGAGAGAGCGCGAAAGGAAAGTTAAGCGGTCGTACGATGGAAATCCAACGTTTGATTGGTCGTTCCTTACGAGCAGTGATCGATTTAGAAAAATTAGGCGAACGCAGTATTATTGTGGATTGTGATGTGATCCAAGCAGACGGGGGTACACGAACAGCGAGTATTACCGGCGGATTCGTTGCTTTACGCTTAGCAATCAATAAATTATTAGCCAGTGGAGAATTGACCGAAGATCCAATTAACGAACATTTGGCAGCCATCAGCGTTGGTATTTTGCCTGACGGGACTGTAGTGACTGACTTAGACTATCAAGAGGATTCTGCTGCCGCGGTGGATATGAATCTAGTCATGACCGAATCAGGCCGCTTTGTTGAGATTCAAGGAACCGGAGAAGAAGGGACCTTTGATGATACCGAGTTGAACGCGTTGATTTTACATGGTAAAACAGCGATTGAGGAATTGATTGCTGAACAAAAAACGGCGCTCTATGAAGCGGTGGCCCCCACTGAAGGTAGAACTATCGTGATCGCTACGAGAAATCCAGGAAAAGCGAAAGAATTTGCTGCAATGTTTGCTAAAGATGGTTATCAAGTCAAAACCTTATTGGATTACCCAGAGCTACCAGACGTTGAGGAAACCGGTAAGACCTTTGAAGAGAATGCGCGCTTAAAAGCTGAAACGATTGCTCAGCTGATTAAACAGCCAGTCTTAGCCGATGATTCTGGTCTAGTAGTGGATGCATTAAACGGGATGCCTGGCATCTTTTCTGCTCGCTTTGCAGGAGAACGGAAAAGTGATGCCGCAAATAACGCTAAGCTGTTACATGAATTGACCGATGTGCCAGATGAGAAGCGAACCGCGCATTTTCATTGCACCTTAGTTTTTGCGGCACCGCAAAAAGAAAGCTTGGTAGTTGAGGCAGACTGGAATGGTCGGATTGGCCGCATCCCACAAGGGGATAACGGCTTTGGCTATGATCCATTGTTTATCGTACCGGAATTTAATAAAACCTCCGCTGAATTGACAGGGGAAGAAAAGAATCAACTTAGTCATCGAGGAATGGCTGTGAGAAAGCTAGAAAAAGTTTGGAAGAACTGGTTGGAGGAAAATGAATGAAGTATTTAGTCGTTAGCGACAATCACGGTGATCGTAATATTTTGGTAGAAATCGTTAATCGCTATGTCGGAACAGTGGATCATATGTTCCATTGCGGAGATTCAGAGTTGAAAGCCAGTGACGAGCTGTGGGAACATTTTACAGTTGTCAGCGGAAATTGCGATTATGACCCGGAATACAAAATGGAGCAAGTCGTAACTATTGGACAAGATGTGATCTACATGACGCATGGACACCGGTCAAATGTGCGCTTTGGTTTGACGATGCTGTCCTTGCAAGCGCAAGAAGCGGGAGCAAATATCGCGTTATTCGGTCACATTCATCAAGCCGTTGCAGAAATGGATCAAAAAATGCTGTTCGTGAATCCTGGCAGTATTTCGCAGCCACGGGGACCAGTACAAATTCCCAGCTATGCAATTATCGACAGCGAAGAGGCGGGTTACCATATTCAATTTTATAACCGCGCCCATCAAGCCATTGAAGAATTAGCTGCAGATTTTTCTCGATAGTTTGTAATTTTTATTTAATATTAGCAAAAATAACGCTTTCCCTTTTTAGGTAAGGTAAAATGAGAATGAGTAAATGAGAACGGAGGCGCCATATGATTAGTCCCACAGTTGAACAATTGATGAAGGACCATAAAGAAACCATGATGATCCCAGGAGAGAATGTTGCGACCGTGATGAAAGAACATCCGCTTGAACATGCGCTCTTGCTTTTATCACAAGCGGGCTATTCAACGATCCCCGTGTTGGATAGAGAAGATCATTTTGTTGGCTTATTGAGCTTGAATGATATTGTAAAAAAAATGATGGGCATCGATGGTATTGATACATCCACTTTAAGTGAATATAGCGTGGCTGATGTGATGAAAACCGATGTTGCTGTCATGCGTGAAGATGCCGACTTGGAAGATATATTGCATCTCGTGGTTGATTCTGCGTTTTTACCAGTGATTGACAAGGCCGGTATTTTTCAAGGTATTGTGACCCGACGAGAAATTTTAAAAGCAGTAAATTATACCTTCCATGCTTTAGGTAGAAAAAGTCAGGCAGCGACGAAGGTTTTACTGCATAGCCATTCACCAAAGTAAAAGATCCTGGAAAGGGTCTTTTTTTCTTGCTTTAACAAGTCAGCTTACTTGTTTCCGATACAGAACAATTGACAGACACAAAGCCCGTGTGCTATTTTTATCAAGTGTTTAAAATGAAATGATTACGATTAAGCTCGATTAAATAATAAAATGAAAAGGAGCAATGATATGGCAAAAAAATCAAAGATTGTTAAAATGCAAAAACAACAGGCGTTGATCCAACAATATGCAGAGCAACGTTTAGCGTTAAAAGCCGCAGGCGACTATGAAGGTTTAGCAAAATTACCACGCGATTCAAATCCCAATCGTTTGAAAAACCGCGATCAAATCGATGGCCGACCAAGAGGCTATATGCGTAAATTTGGAATGTCCCGGATAAAATTCCGTGAGTTGGCTCATCAAGGACATATTCCTGGTGTTAAAAAAGCTAGTTGGTAACACTTAATCAAAGAATAAAAAGGCGACGTATGAAAAATTCATACGTCGCCTTTTGCTATTTTCCAGTCAAAATTGGATTGCTTGGAATGGCAAAGCCATGTTCATGAAGTGTCTTTACGTAGGCTGTCAAAAACTCTTCCTGCAATTTGTATTGCTTCCCATTCGTCACATACATGATTGTTCGAATCGCATAATTACTATTGCCTAAATCCACCATCCCAAAAAGATCGGGACCGTCAAATATCTCAGCTTTAAATTGTTCAGCTAATTTTTGATTTGCTTCGTCAATTAATTGACTAATTTGGTCGTAGCCTTCATCCGGTTGGATTCGAACGTCTACTTTGACTTGCATATGAGCGCGAGAAAGGTTACTGATCGTCGTGATGTTACGATTCGGAACAAAGTGAACCGTTCCGTCAGCGGATTTCATTTGCAGCATTCGGATTCCTACAGAAGTTACCGTGCCTTCAATTTGCCGATCAACTAGGCGAATGTAGTCACCAACATCAATTTGTTGCTCCATGATAATGAAGAAACCAGTAATGATGTCATTCGTAAATCCCTGAGCGCCTAAGCCAATCGCGATTCCGGCAATTCCTGCTCCAGCTAATAGTGAGCCAACGGGAATACCTAGCGTATCTAGAATCGAGTATAAGAAAAAGAACAGTAGCGTGTAAGAAAAAATATTCGCTGCCAATGCGTGGAGCGTTTCGATTCGGGTCGCGTTATCAGCCATTTTTTTCTTTTGGCGTTCAAAGGATTGATTGATTAAAAAGGTGCCGACTTTACGAATTAAAAAGAACAGCACTAAGACTACGATAATGGTGATACCTTTCTGGATAACGACAGAAAAGACATGATCCCAATCAACCGACTGCCAATACTTCTGCCAAGCGCTAAGCTGCTGGGTTGCTTGATCGACGACGTTCGTGTTGCTGGAATCTACTGTTTGAGATGCATTTAAAAACATAAGCCACTCCTTGAGATTAATAAAATTAGTTTAACAATCTTTTGAAAATCTGTCGACTGAAGAAAATGATTTTAGAAAAACCTAAAAAATCATGACAAGGAAGGAAGAAAGTGATAGACTAGCTTTTAAATAAGAAGGAGATGATATAATGGTGAATATAAAATGGGAAGAATTAGGTTTTGATTATATCAAGACGCCTTTTCGCTATATTTCTCATTGGAAAAACGGTCAATGGGAGAATGGCGTATTAACAGAGGATAATACGATCACCATTAATGAAGGCTCGACTTGTCTCCATTACGGACAGGAATGTTTCGAAGGATTGAAGGCTTATCGCCGAGAAGATGGGCAGATCAATCTCTTTCGACCGGATGAAAATGCGAAACGGTTAAATAAAAGTGCTGCACGGATGCAGATGCCTGAGGTACCGACAGAAATGTTTATCGATGCTGTTAAACAAGTCGTCAAAGCCAATGAAGAATACGTGCCACCTTTTGGGACCGGTGCGACACTTTATTTGCGACCGTATTTAATTGGGGTAGGACCGAATATCGGAATCGTACCTGCGCCAGAATATATCTTTAGTGTTTTTTGTATGCCTGTTGGTCCGTATTTTAAAGGTGGCTTGACACCAAGTAACTTTGTTGTTTCTGAATACGATCGTGCGGCGCCTTACGGAACCGGGGCAGCAAAAGTCGGGGGAAATTATGCGGCTAGTTTATTACCAGGTCAGATCGCTCACGATCGCTCATTTTCTGATTGTATTTACTTAGATCCAGCGACCCATACAAAAATTGAAGAAGTCGGCTCGGCGAACTTTTTTGGGATCACTCATGACAACCAATTCATTACACCCAAGTCACCGTCGATCTTACCAAGTATCACGAAATATTCTTTGCTTTATTTGGCGCAGGAACGCTTTGGCTTAGAAGCGCTCGAAGGAGATGTTCGCTTGGATGAGTTGGATAAATTCGCTGAAGCCGGAGCCTGTGGGACGGCGGCAATCATCGCTCCAATCGCCGGAATTCAAAATGGTGAAGACTTCCATGTATTCTACAGTGAAACAGAGACAGGTCCAGTGACGAAAAAATTATATGATGAATTAGTTGGTATTCAATTTGGCACGGTAGAGGCACCTGAGGGTTGGGTTTTTGAAGTTTGATGGGAAAAGAAATAGAGGAGAAAAATGGATATCGTCTGGAATATTTTAGCAGTATTAAGTATCCTATTCTTGATTCTATGGATTTTTCTGGCCCGCATTCATTATCAAAAGAGCACAATTGATTCTTCGATGAAACGAATTTTTCATGCGATGTTGATGGCCTTTTTGGATATCTTTTAAAAAAAATCGTCCCTCACAAGGAGAGACGATTTTTTTATGCTGTGATTTCGATTTGATTTTCTTCTGGTCCTAAAATACAGCTTTCGTAGTAGCCGTCACCGGTGGTTCGTGGGCCTGACAACACTTGATACCCGTCGGCTGCCAAATGAGCGGTAATGGTGTCTACAGCTTCTTTTGAACCTAGTGAAAAGGCCAGATGGGTATAGCCAGTAAGAAAAGCAGCTGTTTCTTTCTCGATCATTTCCGGACGAGTCATCAGTTCTAGACGAGCACCGTCAGAAAAGCTTAAAAAATAAGTCCGTAAGCCAGTTTTTGGATTATGATATTGGTCATTACTGGTCGCCTCAAAATAGGTTTCAAAAAAAGTTTTGGCTGACTCTAGATCCTTTACATACATCGCAACGTGTTCGATTTTCATAAAAAGCTCCTTTTTATTTTAAGTGTAACACAAGAAAGCGAAATCTGTTTTAAGACGCGCAATCATTCCCCACAGTCGAAAAGTTAGACAGCTATCTCTGCTAAAAGAAATCATTTTTCAAAAAACTTGAAAAATGATTACTATCTTCGTCACGCATACGATCGGACTAAACTGTCTAATCGTTAACTTGGTGATAGCACATTATTAGTTTTTATCCATGATGATATTGCCAAAAGTCCGACTCGCAAAAAAAGACGTGCTGAATTTCAGCACGTCTAACTGTTTAACTTAAGTGAACACCTTTATCAACGTAGATCACGTCACCGATGATTCCAGTTGCCAAAGGACTTAGCAAGAAGGCACAAGAATTGCCGACTTCTTCAATTGTCACAGCTACTTTGTCTGGTGTCCGTTCTTCTGAAAGACTTAATAATGATTGGTAATCTTTCACGCCTGTAACAGCCAAGGTTTTGATAGCTCCGGCAGAGATCGCATTGACTCGAATATTTTTTGGAGCTAGTTCAGTTGCAAGGTAACGAACTTCAGCTTCTAAAGCCGCTTTAGCGATACCCATCATGTTGTAGTTTGGAATCGAACGTTCAGACCCCATGTAAGTCATAGTGACAATGCTGCCGCCTTCAGTCATTAATGGCGCCGCATATTTTGAAACAGCTAATAATGAATAAGCACTGATATCTTGCGCTAATTGGAAGCCGTCTCGGGTAATTTCGGTTACGTTACCTGAAAGCTCTTCTTTGTTAGCAAAAGCAATCGAATGAACTAAACCATCAATTGTATCAAATTTTTCTTTGATTGCCGCAAAAGCTTCAGCAATTTTTTCATCGCTAGCCACATCAAGCTCAAACATATGTGCATCTTCGCCCACTAATTTGACTAAATTTTTCTTCATGCGGTCGTTTTGGTACGTGTAAATAATTTCGGCTCCTTGATCAGCGATGGCTTTAGCACATCCCCAGGCAATACTTTTTTTATTGGCTACACCTGTCACGATAATTTTTTTTCCAGCTAAAATAGACATTAAATGACACACTCCTAAATAATATAAAAAATAATATGCTCTCATTATGTTGGAAAAAGCTTTGATTGTCAAACTATTTTTTTAGATATTCGTTAACACCTTGATTAAACCATTAGAATATGATAGTTTGATAATCAAATAAAATATTCATTGAGGTGCAAAATGGAAAAAATTATGAATGTCGAAGAAATTATGGCTGCGATCCCAAATCGCTTTCCCATTTACTATTTAGATGCAGTCACAGAATTTGAAGATGAGAAGCATATTACGGCGATGAAAAATCTAACGATGAACGAAGATTTTTTTCAAGGTTATTTCCCTGGCGAACCGATTATGCCTGGAACATTAATTGTTGAAGCATTGGCGCAAGCAGGTTCCTTACTGATTTTGAAATCCGCAGCCTTTGAAGGGAAGACCGCCTACATCGGCGGCATCAACAAAGCCAACTTTTTAGAATTTGTTCGCCCAGGCGATACTTTGTTTTTGAATTTTGATATCCAAAAAATTAAAGGTCCGGTTGGAACAGCGAAAGCGTGGGCAACGGTGGAAGATAAAACGGTCACCGAATGTGAATTCACCTTCATCGTGGGGGATAAAGAACAAAAATAAATACAAAATAGAGGCTGGCCGTAATGGCGAGCCTCTTACTTGTTATTTAGGTTCTTGCAATACTTTTACTTCGCTAACCTTTACTGGATCGGTTGGGGTTGATTTTTCGCCAGATCCGCCATCTTTAACTTCACCATCAGCGATTTTATCGACAACGTCCATGCCTTCAGTAACCTGACCAAAAACCGTATACTCACCATCAAGTTGAGGAGCGCCGCCCTTTTTGTAAGCGTCGATGATTTTCTCTGGGTAATACTGGATCGCTAAACCATCACTAACATCTTCTTTGTTGGTAACAATGAAGAATTGACTGCCATTGCTACTGCGAGATTCAGCTCGGGCCATTGAAAGAGCACCGCGAATATTATAAAGCTGGTTAGAGGTTTCCGTTTTGAAGCCTTTTTTCCAAATGCTTTCGCCGCCAGTACCGTCGCCTTTAGGATCTCCGCCTTGAATCATAAAATCTTTGATCACGCGGTGGAAAGGAGTGTCCTTATAATAACCATCTTTTGCATGCTTAACGAAATTTTCTACCGCTTTAGGGGCTTGTTTAGGGAACAATTTGATCTTAACGTTCCCTTCAGTCGTTACTAACTCTACAAGATACTCATCATCAGTAACTTTGTTATCAAGCTGGGGCAACGCTACTTTATTTAGATTTACACTGGATTCAGTGGTTTTTGCAGAACTTTCCTTTGTATCATTTGTTGCGCTATCACTTTTGCAAGCAGTAAATAGGCCAAGTGCTAAAACTAAGCTTGCGCTGATCATTACTTTTTTTAATTGCATAAAATTCTCCTTTTAAACTTATTATCATCCCTATGATAACAAACTTTTAATGGACTTCCTATGAAAAAAAGGTGACTTTTATTTCAAAAAATTTATACATACTTCTAGTAATTAGATTTAGAACGATTTTATAGAAATTGAAGAAAAAATACTGTTTACGAAAATTAATATTGCTTTAAATAGAATCTCGATCGATGGTTTACGTTTTTTTGGGGCAAGGGGATAGATTTGAGAAAAATAAAATGCAGCTAGCACATAATAAGGAGGCATTTTTATGAAAATACTTCCACTTCCGTACACCTATCATTAGGCTAAACGGTATGTTCATCATCAGCTCAAATAGTTTATGAAAACCTCGAGCCAAAGACACTGAAAAAGGCAGCACTCGCAAAAAAAAGAGATCGAATGAACGATCTCCTTTAAAAATTCAATATTTATCTATTTTATAGGTTAGCGAATTTTTCTAATAGACGAATCATTTGGCAAGTGAAGCCGTATTCGTTGTCGTACCAAGCAACAGTTTTAACTAATTGGTAGTCACCTGCAGAAGTTACTTCTGTTTGAGTAGGGTCAAAGATTGATCCTTGAGTAGTACCGATTACGTCACCAGAAACGATTTCGCGGTCGTCATAGCCGAATGATGGATTATCCACGGTATGTTTTTTGATTGCTTCGTTAACTTGGTCAGCAGAAACTTTTGTTTTAAGTACTGACACCAACTCAGTTAATGAACCATCAACAACGGGAACACGTTGTGCATGTCCTTGTAATTTACCGTTTAATTCTGGAATTACTAAACCAATTGCTTTAGCAGCACCAGTTGAATGTGGAATTGTGTTATCAGCAGCAGAACGTGCAGCACGTAAGTTGCCGCCTTTAACTGGTCCGTCTAACAACATTTGTGTTGAAGTATAAGCGTGAACAGTTGTCATTGTACCAACTTCAATGCCGAATTCTTCGTTTAAGAAGTAAGCCATTGGAGCTAAGCAGTTTGTTGTACATGAACCAGCAGAAATAATTTTATCATTTGAATCTAAAGTGTCATCATTTACGTTGTAAACAATTGTTTTCATTTGTCCAGCAGGAGCTGAGATAACGACACGTTTAACGCCAGCATCGATGTGAGCTTGTGCTTTTTCTTCAGATGTGTAGAAACCTGTACATTCTAAAACGATATCAACACCGTTTTCTTTTGCCCAAGGGATTTTACTTGCATCTGGTTCAGCGTATACACGAGTTTTTTCACCGTCAACTACGATTGAATCTTCTGTTGCAGTAACTGTACCTGGGTATGTGCCATGTGTTGAATCAAATTGTAACAATTGTGCCAACATTGTAGGACTTGTTAAATCGTTGATTGCTACCACTTCAATATCGTCTGATACTTCTTTGATACGGCGGAAAGCCAAGCGACCAATACGTCCAAATCCATTAATACCTACTTTTACTGTCATAACCAAAAGTTCCTCCTTTTTATATCAAGCAATGCTTGATGCCTTACTCTTTTAATTGTGCAACGCATCAATTTTTTTGTCAAAAGATATATCCTGTAGAAGAAATCATGAGAAGAAGTTCAAAAAATTACTAAGCTCTATCAATAAGAATGGACTTTTTCTCTGAATCTGGCTACAATATATGAGACTTTGTTTAGTGTGGAGATTCAGTAGTCAAAAAGAATATAACTATAAGGAGGACACCAAGATGTCCATGTTTTTAGATCAGGTAACAATTGATATTAAAGCTGGTAAAGGCGGAG
Organism: Enterococcus devriesei; assembly: GCF_001885905.1. Lineage (GTDB taxonomy): Bacteria > Bacillota > Bacilli > Lactobacillales > Enterococcaceae > Enterococcus_A > Enterococcus_A devriesei. The sequence continues at coordinate 299,485 of NZ_JXKM01000002.1, forward strand.
ACGGAATGGTTGCGTTTCGTCGTGAGAAATATGTTCCTGATGGCGGTCCAGCTGGCGGCGACGGTGGTCGCGGCGGTGACGTGATCTTAGTTGTCGATGAAGGTCTACGGACTTTGATGGATTTTCGTTACAATCGTCATTTTCGTGCGACACCGGGAGAAAATGGGATGAGTAAAGGGATGCACGGCCGTGGAGCCGAAGATACCTATGTCAGCGTTCCCCCTGGTACCACGGTTCGCGATGCGGATACCGGCGCTTTGATCGGTGACTTGATTGAAAATGGTCAGGAATTGATCGTTGCTCATGGCGGTCGCGGCGGCCGTGGAAATACCCGATTCGCTTCACCAAGAAATCCTGCGCCTGAATTAGCTGAGAACGGCGAACCAGGTCAGGAACGTCATATTGAATTAGAATTAAAAGTCTTAGCAGATGTCGGCTTAGTTGGTTTTCCTTCTGTCGGCAAATCAACCATCCTTTCAGTGATTTCCTCGGCCCGTCCCAAAATCGGCGCCTATCATTTTACAACCTTGGTTCCAAATCTAGGTATGGTAGAAACTAGTGATGGTCGAAGCTTTGCCGCTGCCGATTTACCTGGTTTGATCGAAGGAGCGTCACAAGGTGTTGGTCTAGGTACACAGTTTTTACGTCACATCGAACGGACTCGCGTGATTTTACATGTAATCGATATGAGTGGGATGGAAGGTCGTGATCCTTACGAAGATTACCAAGCCATCAATAAAGAGTTAGGTACACATAACTTGCGATTGTTGGAACGTCCGCAAATTATTGTGGCCAACAAAATGGATATGCCGAATGCCGAAGAAAACTTAAAAAAATTCAAAGCAGAATTGCAAAAAGAAAAAGAAGACGAGTTTGCGGATGATATTCCGGTCTTCGCGATTTCAGCGATTACTAAACAAGGCTTAGATAATTTATTAAGCGCGACTGCAGATTTATTAGAGGTAACGCCAGAGTTCTTGTTGTATGATGAAGAAGTTGAAGAAGAAACCGTAAATTACGGCTTCCAATCAGATGAACCAGAGTTTACGATTACTCGTGAACCAGATGCAACTTGGGTATTGAATGGTGAAAAATTGGAAAAACTATTCAAGATGACTAATTTCGATCATGATGAAACCGTGATGCGCTTTGCTCGTCAATTACGCTCTATGGGTGTTGACGAAGCCTTACGTGCTCGGGGAGCCAAAGATGGCGATCTTGTTCGAATTGATAAATTTGAATTTGAATTCGTTGATTAATCGAAAATAGAAAGAAGGAACTGTAACAGAACACTGTTGCAGCTCCTTTTTTGTTACGCATAAATTCATCAAAATTATTTTGAACGAAAATAAAGCAACGTTGTGTTTTATCAGTTCTATATAAGGACAATCATTAATTTATCATGAGGAGAATTTTATGATTTTGAGTAGGGGAATAGATGAAAAGAAAAATAAAAATAATACACCGTCATAATAGTTGTTATTTTAAAAAATCCATTAGCTATTTTTTAGTTTTTTATTCCAAAAACAATAGGCTGATTTCCGCTAACTATGAAAAGGCTTACCGGAAGTAAGGGAACAAAAAATTTTAAAAAATCAATAGAATTAATCATTATTGTTACGGGCATTAATTTTGAATACGAAAGAGAAAAAAATATTTTTGATGATCTGCTGAGAAGAGTAATAGTAACTGTTATATGTTTTTAAATTTTTGTGAATGATGAAGAAAAACGTTGTTTAAAAATGATAATTGTATTATTTTAATAAAGAAAAGTTTTTTTAACCCAAAAATTTTATTGACAACGCTAATTATGATTACTAAAATATAAACATTTTTGTAGCATTTGAACAGTTCCAAGTGTAAACTTACGAAGTATAAAGTAACAATTATATTGTTAAATAATAAAAAAATCCAAGTCGGTAGGTTGGGAACTTATTTTTAATAATAAAAAAGGGGAATAACGTTATGCAAGTATTGATTTTGACACACAATATTTTAGTTGAGAGACCATTAGTAGAAAAGTTACAAAGACTGAATATCGAGGTTTTAAGTTCTGCAAAACTATTAACGATGATTCAAGCCAATCAAGTGCCGTTAGAAGTGTTAAGCTTCTTTGATATCGTGATTGTTAGTGAAACAATCTCTGATCAAGAGCTTACAGTTATTTTAGAAAAAGTTGGTGACAAATTCACAATTATTCGTGAAGCAGATCGTCTGCCACAAAAGGAAGAAAAGGCGGATTGGGAAGCTCAAGGCGTGGATGAATGGTTACTTGAAGACGAAACACTTAGCGGGTTAAGAGAGAAACTTGCTGAGAAAACGTTGAAAGAATCAGTTTATTCGATTGGCTTTGGTATGAGACAACAACAAGATGAGAACGAACAAGAAAAACGGCCATTGCCTCTATGGAATCTGACGCGTTCGGAACGTGAGATGCTAAGCACGTTGATTGCAACGAAAGAGGCACCGATTAGTCGGAACGATCTAGCGATTAAAATTTGGGGCGACAGTGATTCAGCCAGTCATATGACGAGGCTTTCTACTATTATTAAGCACCTTCGCAATAAATTGAAAATCGACGGTGTCGAATATGATGTTATTCGTACGAATTGGGGCGAAGGCTATCAATTATCAAAAGTATTCTTTGATCACTATGTAGTCGATGATCGAATTATGGAAGAAATCAAAACTGGGAAGTAATTCCCAGTTTTTTTATAGTTTGTTTGTTTACATAATCATTTTATGAGTTAAAAAGCTCGTTCTATTTTCAAAAAGCGCTATTTATTGCTAAACTAGAAAAAAAGATAGAGGAGTGGTAATGAATGGAAAAACGAGTGATTGTAATGAATTTTGATGTTGAATCAAAAGCCTATGAAGCCTTTTCAAAAGCAAAACGATTGCACATGAGTAAGGCGTTTAAAGGAGAACAAATGGCGGTGATCCATCATTCAAATGATGGTGAACATAAATTTGTGATCGAAGATTTTCTTGATTTCACCGGCAGCAATAAAAGTTCAACTGGTGGTCTGATTGGGATGATGGTTGGAATCTTAGGTGGTCCAGTGGGCATTTTATTAGGCTGGTTTACTGGGGGCATGATTGGTGCGACTCGCGATGCAAAAGAAGTGCGAGAAGCGACAGGGGTCTTTGAATTCTTGATCGATAAAGTCGGAGAAGGCGATACCGCATTATTACTGATTGCTGAAGAGGACGACAATCGGGCATTGAATCAATTAATCATGATGGAGCTTGGCGGTGAGATTACGCGCTTAGACTACGCGGAAGTCGAAGCTGAAGTTAAAGAAGCTCAGGAGATGGAAAAAAATTCAGCTGACCAAAAGAAAGAAACGGATTCGGAAAAGCAATCTGATCAAAAATAAAAATCTCCTATTTCGATTGCACTGAGTCAGACTTTCTTCTAAAATAAAACTAATTTGAAAGAAAGTCAGGATAATTATGGAATTAGAATTCTTAGGAACAGGTGCTGGCGTCCCAGCAAAGCACCGAAACGTTAGTAGTTTAGCCTTAAAATTATTAGATGAACGAAATAAAATCTGGTTATTTGATTGTGGTGAAGGAACGCAGATGCAAATTCTGCGAACCAATATCAGACCCCGCAAGATCGAAAAAATCTTTATTTCTCATTTACATGGTGACCATATTTTTGGGCTGCCAGGCTTATTGAGCAGTCGCTCATTTCAAGGCGGTGAGGAACCCATTGAGATTTATGGACCCGCTGGTTTGGAAAATTATGTTCGAACTTCGTTACAAGTGACAAAGACACATTTGTCTTATCCCCTACAATTCATTGAACTTCATGAGGGAACGATATTTAAAGATAAACAATTTAGCGTGGAGTGCATGCTGTTAGACCACGGAATCGATAGTTACGGTTTTCGTGTTACTGAAGCAGATCATGATGGTACGCTTCAAGTAGAGAAGCTGGCGGCTTTAAATATCCCTGCCGGACCGATTTTTGGAAAGCTGAAACAAGGTCAAACGGTCACTTTAGCCGATGGACGCACGATCAACGGTCAAGACTTTGTTGGTGAAAGTAAAAAAGGTCGGATCGTGACGATTTTTGGTGATACTCGCTTTACAAATAAATCAAGTCGCTTTGCTGAAAATAGTGATGTGATCGTCCATGAAAGTACCTTCAATAAAGATGAAGCGAAACTGGCGAAGGCATATTTTCATACGACGACACAGCAAGCCGCGATGATTGCAAAAGAAGCGGGAGCCAAAAAATTGATTTTGACTCATATTTCAGCACGTTATTTAGCTAAAGAAGCACAAACATTAGAAGAAGAAGCGCAAGCTGTTTTTCCCAACTCACAGCTAGCGAAAGATTTTGATATTGTGGAAATTCCATTTGTATAAAGGAGGGAACTTGATGGATTTAACAGATAAAGTAGTCGTAGTAACTGGTGGTTCCGCTGGTTTAGGTGAGCAAATTTGTTACGAGGCGGCTAAGCGTGGCGCAATTGTGGTTACTTGTGCCAGACGAATCAATTTGATTGGTCAAGTGAAAGAACATTGCAGCGAGTTAAGTGGGAAGGCAGCCTATGCTTTTCAGTTGGATATTGCTGATCCTGAGAGTGTTGAGTCGGTTATCGAAAAAATCGCAGACGAAGTTGGAACGGTGGACGTCTTAGTGAATAATGCTGGTTTCGGCATGTTCAAAGACTTTACCGAGTTTGATTTAGCAGACGCGAAAAAAATGTTCGATGTTAACGTCCTTGGGATGATGTATTTTACTCAAAAGATCGCGCTATCAATGGTAGAAAAGAAACGTGGTCATATTTTTAATGTGGCTTCAATGGCTGGGAAGATGGCGACACCGAAGTCAACCATTTATTCAGCGACAAAATTTGCGGTACTAGGTTTCTCAAATGCTTTAAGGTTGGAATTAAAACCAGCAAATGTTTGGGTAACTACGATTAATCCTGGTCCAATTGCAACAGAATTTTTCGATAAGGCAGATCCAAGCGGCAATTATTTAGAAAATTTAGGTGGGATCGTCTTAGATCCGAAAAAAGTAGCTGCAACGATCGTCAACAAAATGGGCAAACCGACACGCGAAATCAATCGACCGTTTATTATGGAAGGGGCAAGCCGTTTTTATGGGTTATTCCCGCATATTGGTGATTTTCTAGCTGGAGGACTATTTAATAGAAAGTAGGAAATCAAAATGAAAAAGCAATGGAAAGTTTTTCTAGGGTTTATTTTAGTCTTACTCGTTGTCATTTTTGCTCTTTCAAACAGTCAGCAAGTACCAGTTAATTTTATTGTTAAAAAGATTTATCTGTCATTAGTCCTGATCATTATTGGGTCAGCCTTAATCGGGGCCGTTGTAGTCTTCTTAACTTCAGGTACAACGCTTTTTCAACAACGGAAAAAAATCAAACAGCTAAAAGAAACGATTCAAGAGTATGAAAACAACAATGAAGAAAAGTTAACAGCTGAAAAAGCAGCACTTCAGCGAGAAAAAGAAAATGAAATTGCGACGTTAACAGCTAATTACGAAAGTCTATTGAAAGAAAAGGATCGTGCGTTAGCTGACAAAGAGATGCGGGATCAGACAAATGATCCACAACATCCGATTGATTATTATGATTAAAAAGAAGACTTTTGCATCGATTGCAAAGGTCTTCTTCTCTTTCTTGTCTGATTTTTTTTTGCTATACTAAGACGGTTGGGAAGTGATACAGTGAAAAAATCAAGTTTCGATTGGCAAATGAAAGCGGCCTCGCCAATTGATGAAGCTTTTAAAGCGGAATTAATCAAGCAAGGCTACAGCGAAACATTTGCAGAACTTTTATGGAATCGAAATATACATACAGTAGAAGAATTCTCGCAGTTGTTACAAGCGAATATTGATGAATTACATGATCCGTTTTTAATGCATGATATGGAAAAAGCAGTTGTCCGCATTCAAATGGCCATCATGGAAGGTCAGCCGATTTTGGTTTATGGTGATTATGACGCCGATGGAATCACTAGTACGTCGATTATGTTAGAGACACTGGAGATGATCGGTGCAGATGTTCATTATATTTTGCCCAATCGGTTTATCCACGGATACGGCCCAAATACAGAGCTTTTTGCCGAAAAGATCAACGAAGGTATTCAGCTGATTATTACGGTTGATAACGGGGTAGCTGGCAATGAAGCAATCGATTTTGCCAATTCACAGGGTGTTGATGTCATCGTTACTGATCATCACGAGTTGCCGCCAGTCTTACCAGATGCTTATTGTATTGTTCATCCTCGTCATCCGGAAGGAAATTACCCCTTTGGCGAATTAGCCGGGGCCGGCGTAGCCTTTAAGTTAGCCACGGCTTTATTAGAAGAAGTTCCTTTAGAGATGCTGGATCTTGTAACGATCGGCACAGTCGCCGATTTGGTCTCGATGACGGGTGAAAATCGAAATTTAGTTAAGCTCGGTTTGCAAGCAATCAAGCAGACACAGCGATTGGGCTTATTGGAGTTATTAAAAGTCAGCAGTGTCGATTTGCAAAAAGTGGATGAAACAAGTATTGGCTTCAGCTTAGGACCAAGGTTAAATGCCATCGGTCGATTAGGTGATCCCAATCCAGCCGTGGAGTTGATGACGACATTCGACGAAGAAGTCGCTCATGATCTCGCGGGTAAATTAGATCAAATTAATAATGAACGGAAGCAGATCGTGCAAGAGACGACTGCTGAAGCTACCACTTTAGTAAATCCTGGAGATGCGGTCCACTTGATCGCGGCGGAAGGCTGGAATCCAGGAGTTCTTGGAATCGTAGCAGGGAATATTTTAAAGCAAACTGGAAAACCAACGATTGTTTTATCCATTGATTCTAATGGTGTGGCTAAAGGTTCGGGACGTAGCATTGAAGCGTTAGACCTATTTGGCATGCTGAACACGATGCGCTCTGAATTCACACATTTTGGCGGTCATGCGGCCGCTGTTGGTTTAACGATGCCAGCAGAAAACATTCCAGTTTTACAAAAAATGATGAATGAATATATCACAAAGGAAGCCATTGATTTAAGCAAAGGCTCAACCTTGTTGATTGATGAAGCCTTGGACTTGTCAGAAATCACACTAAAATTTACCGAAGAACTAAAAAAATTGGCACCTTTTGGGACAGACAATCCAGCACCACATTTTTTAGTAAAGGGAAATGTCAATTTCTTCAAACGCATCGGTAGCGATCAGCAGCACGTGAAGTTTTCTTTGCAAGGTGCTGACAACCAATTAGATGCGATTGGTTTTGGCTTCGGGGCGGAAAGTGAAGAAATCCAACAGCCAGAAACGCAATTTGTTGGGGATCTTGAAATTAATGAATGGAATGGTCAGAAAAAAGTTCAATTACGTTTAATAGATTTTGCTTCTAGTGGCATGCAGGTGATTGATCGCCGTGCCAAACATACATGGACGCAAAAAATTGAAGATGATGGTGCTTTATATTTGGCGTTTAAAAAACCTAGTCAAAAGCTATTTGCCAACGAATTACAGCGATCGATTACGTTATATGACAAAGCGATCGATTGGTCTGCCTATGAACAACTGATTGTATTGGATTGTCCCGACCAGAAGGAACTACTGCAAGAAATTGTTGATTTAGGGAAATTCCAACGGATTTATTTATTTCTTTACAGTCCGGATGAAGCATATTTAAACGGCCTGCCTAAACGGGAACAGTTTGCCAAGCTTTATCAATTCTTTCTAAAGCAACCCCGGGTGGATATCCGCTATAAACTAAAAAATGTTTCAAATTATTTAAGAATTCCAGAAAAATTACTAGTATTCATGATTCACGTGTTTTCTGAGCTAAAATTTGTTACAATAAACGACGGCGTTTTACAAATGGTAGATTCACCGCAGAATCGTGCCTTTGAAGAAAGCAAAATTTATCAAGAGCGCTTGTCTCAAATCGACAGCGAAGAATTTTTACTAATGAACGACATCCAAACTATTAGAAATTGGCTGAAAGGCTAGGAGGAACAACCAAAATGGATTTAAAAGATTATATTGCAAGTATTCCAGATTATCCCAAAAAAGGCATCGTCTTTCGTGACATCTCGCCATTAATGGCAGACGGCGAAGCTTATCGTGAAGCAACCAAGCAAATCGTGAACTATGCAAAAGAAAAGCAAATCGACATGGTAGTAGGACCTGAAGCACGCGGCTTTATCGTTGGCTGTCCAGTCGCATTTGAATTAGGTTTAGGCTTTGCACCAGTTCGTAAACCGGGAAAATTACCCCGTGAAGTGATTGAAGTAGAATACGAAAAAGAATACGGAACAGATACATTGACTATTCATAGTGATGCAATCAAACCCGGACAACGCGTACTGATCACAGATGATCTTTTAGCAACGGGCGGAACGATCAAAGCAACGATCGAATTGGTAGAACAATTAGGCGGGATCGTCGTTGGCTGTGCCTTCTTAATCGAATTAGATGAATTACACGGACGCGATAAGATCAAAGGGTATGATATCTTAACATTGATGGACTATTAAAAATAAAACAGGGACCCTCTTATAATCTGAGAGGGTCCCTGTTTTATTTTTACTACTATCCAAAAAGCTACTAACAACTGGTTAGCGCTAAATAAGTTTAGGCAGATTTATGATAACGATGATCATAAGTCACGTAATAGAAATCTTCGGAAGGTTCCTTGTAATACTGTTCTTCTTCGACTTCTTCTTCATAATGATGTTCGGCGTAGTGCTGTGCATACTTCCGTTCATCCCATAACATGAACCATACGAGAAACAATCCAGCAAAAATGACGATCGTAGCTAAAGAACCTAATTTACCAATCAATAGACCTAACAACAACACAGCGATAACCAAACCAAATCTTCTTATTGCTTTCATCAAGAATCACTCCTAATTCGTATTATGAATTCATTTTTCAAAAATCGAAAAATGAATCTTATTCTCGTCACGTATATCATTCCGCTAAACTTTCTTTCAATAGAACAGTTGAATGAATCGAATATCTCTTTCACACGCCAGCGAACTACAAAAAGCGGAACTGACATCCTAATTCGTATTATGAATTCATTTTTCAACAATCGAAAAATGAATCTTATTCTCGTCACGTATATCATTCCACGGAAGCTGTCCTTTTTTTAAAAGTTCCACACGGACACGCGAACGTTTGTTTGCATATTTATTATACGAATGTTTGTTCGTTTTGTAAAGAAAAAAATAATCGGAAATTGAATTCCGATTAATAAATATGGTTTCGGTACAAACCAACAACTTTTCCTAGAATAGTTACATTAGCAAAAATCAATGGTGCCAATTCATCGTTTTCAGGTTGAAGACGAATGTGATCGGCTTCGCGATAAAATCTTTTACATGTTGCTTCATTTTCGTCAGTCATTGCAATAACGATCTCACCGTTATTAGCCATAGATTGTTTACGAACAATGACGTGGTCGCCATCGTATATACCGGCGTTTATCATACTTTCACCGCGAATTGTCAACATAAAGAGGCTGCCGTCCTCACTTGATAGATCAGGCGGGATAGGGAAAAAGTCTGAAGCTTCTTCAACTGCCAAGATTGGTTCGCCGGCAGTAACGACACCCAGCATGGGGATGACTTGTGGTGTTACACCGATTTTTTCTAAGCCTGTAAGTGTCAGTTCAATTGCCCGTGGTTTTGTGGGGTCACGCTGGATCCAACCTTTTTTTTCTAATCTAGATAGATGTCCATGGACTGTAGAAGTCGATGAGAGATTCACCGCTTCGCCAATTTCTCTTACAGTGGGTGGATAACCTTTATTTTCAACGCGTTCGTGAATGAAACGCAAAACTTCTAATTGTTTAGTTTCTGTTCTTTTTGCCAACGCCCACACCTTCTTTCGTTTTTTTTAGTGTAGCATAATCTTACAAACAAATCAAACAAGCGTTCGCATTTGTTTGTGCTTCCAACTTTGTTTTTTTTATGTATAATTAATAGGGGGAAAGAGGTGCTGAAGATGATTAATGATGAAACAATTGCACGTATCAATGAATTAGCGAAAAAAAAGAAAACGGTTGGTTTAACTGATGCTGAAGCACATGAACAAAAAGTTCTGCGTGAGGAATACATTTCTTCTTTCCGTAGCGGCATGCGGCATCATATTGAAGGGATGAAAGTTGTTGATCCTGAGGGCAACGACGTAACACCAGAGAAATTAAAAGAGATTCAAAAGAAAAAAGGATTGCACAATAGAAAGTAAAATCTTTTAGCGATTTGCAATTGAAAAGTCAAAATAAATCGGTTACAATGAATCTGTAATTAAAGTATTTAAGACCAAAAAGGAGGAACTATCTTGTTCGACAAAATCGATCAACTAGGTGTAAACACAATCAGAACGCTAAGTATTGAAGCTATTCAAAAAGCAAATTCAGGTCATCCGGGATTACCAATGGGCGCGGCACCAATGGCATATGCATTATGGACAAAACATTTAAACGTAAATCCAGCCACTTCACTGAACTGGCCAAACCGTGACCGTTTTATTTTATCTGCGGGACATGGATCAGCAATGCTATACAGCTTGTTACACCTTGCAGGTTACCAAGTGACGATTGAAGATTTAAAAAATTTCCGCCAATGGGGAAGCAAGACACCTGGGCATCCTGAATATCATCACACAGATGGTGTTGAAGCAACTTCAGGTCCTCTAGGTCAAGGTATTTCAACTTCTGTTGGATTAGCAATGGCTGAAGCACACTTGGCTGCAACATACAATCGTGACAGCTTTGACGTAATGGATCACTACACGTATGCTCTTTGTGGAGATGGCGATTTAATGGAAGGTGTTTCTGGTGAAGCAAGCTCGATGGCTGGTCACATGAAACTTGGAAAATTGATTGTCTTATACGATTCAAATGATATTTCACTAGATGGACCAACTTCTAAGGCTTTCACAGAAAATGTCGGTGCTCGTTATGAAGCGTATGGCTGGCAACATATCTTAGTTAAGGACGGCAATGATTTAGAAGCTATTTCTAAAGCAATTGATGAAGCAAAAGCAGAAACAGGAAAACCAACCTTAATCGAAATTAAAACAGTAATTGGTTATGGCTCACCTAAAGAAGGCACGTCTGCGGTTCATGGAGCTCCAATCGGGGCCGATGGAATTACAGCAGCCAAGACAGTCTACGGTTGGGAATATCCTGACTTTACAGTGCCAGAAGAGGTAGCAAAACGTTTCAAAGAAGAAATCAATGATAAGGGCGCGAAAGTTGAATCTGAATGGGATGCGATGTTCGCCAATTATGAAAAAGCTCATCCTGAGTTAGCTAAGCAATTTAAAATGGCCTTTGCGGGTGATTTACCAGGAAACTGGGAAGAAGCTCTACCCGTTTATGAGGAAGGTACGGCCCAAGCTAGTCGTGTTTCTAGTAAAGACGCTATTCAAGCAATCGCGAAAGCTGTTCCAAATATTTGGGGCGGTTCAGCCGATTTATCTGGCTCTAACAATACGACAATCGCGGATGAAAAGGAATTCCAACCAGGCTCTTATGAAGGCCGCAACATTTGGTTTGGTGTTCGTGAATTTGCGATGGCAAGTGCAATGAACGGAATTCATTTACATGGTGGCACACGAGTGTACGGCGGAACGTTCTTCGTATTTACGGACTATCTACGTCCAGCAGTGCGGATGTCAGCGATCCAAGGCTTACCAGTTGTCTATGTTTTAACCCATGACTCTGTTGCAGTTGGTGAAGATGGCCCAACTCATGAACCAATCGAGCAATTAGCCAGCGTTCGTTGCATGCCGAATGTGCAAGTAATTCGTCCTGCTGACGGAAATGAAACATCCGCTGCTTGGGTCCAAGCATTAAACACTAAAAACAAACCAACGATTTTAGTTTTAAGTCGCCAAAACTTACCTGTCTTGCCAAACAGCAAAGACATGGCTAAAGAGGGCGTGTCTAAAGGTGGTTATGTGATTTCTAAAGCGGAATCAGATACACCAGAAGGTATTTTGATTGCTACAGGTTCTGAAGTGAACTTGGCTGTTCAAGCACAAAAAGAATTAAAAGCACAAGGAAAAGATGTTTCTGTCGTTTCGCTTCCAAGCTTTGATTTATTTGAAGCGCAAGATGAAGCCTATAAAGAATCTGTTTTACCAAAAGCGGTAACGAAACGCGTAGCGATCGAAGCTGCATCACCATTTGGCTGGGAACGTTATATCGGCTCAGAAGGTAAAATGATCGGTATCGATCACTTTGGAGCGTCGGCACCTGGAGACTATATCTTAGAACAATTCGGTTTCACTGTCGAAAATGTAGTCAATACATTTAACGAATTATAATCGGCTTTGAAAGTTGAGAGGGATCTGTCCTTCTCAACTTTTTTGAGTTGGTATAACTAATAACTGAAAATAGTTGACATAATATTTTACTTGAATACCTAAGGCTAGTTCGCTTTCATTTTTTCGTTAACATTAATAAAAATGTTTATCTATGAGCAAAATAATTTAGACAGAATATAAATTCTGTTATACTGTCCTTGTTCAATAGAATGCAAACTAAAAATCGATTAAATGAAAGAGGGACGACCATGAAAGTAGTAGTAGTAGGATGTACACATGCCGGCACCGCAGCCGTTAAAAATATTTTAGCCAATCACCCAGATGCAGAGGTTACCGTTTATGAGCGAAATGACAATGTTTCTTTCTTATCTTGTGGAATCGCTTTATATGTCGGTGGCGTAGTGAAAGACCCTGCGGGATTGTTTTACTCAAATCCTGAGGAATTAGCTTCACTAGGTGCAAAAGTGAACATGGAACACGATGTAACAAACATTGATACAGAAGGTAAGAAAGTCACTGCAAAAGATTTGAAAACCAACGAAGAAACAGTTGTTGATTATGATAAGTTAGTCGTAACAACCGGTTCTTGGCCAATTATTCCACCCATCAAAGGAATCGAATCAAAAAATGTTTTACTATGTAAAAACTATAACCAAGCAAATGAAATCATTGAGCAAGCGAAAGATGCTAAAAAAATCGTTGTAGTCGGCGGTGGTTACATCGGAATCGAGCTAGTTGAAGCCTTCGCCGAAACTGGCAAGCAAGTGACTTTGATTGATGGGTTATCTCGTATTTTGAATAAATACTTAGATCAACCTTTCACTGATCTTTTGGAAAAAGAATTAGTAGATCATGGAGTAACCTTAGCGTTAGGTGAAAATGTGAATGAATTTGTCGCAGATGAATCGGGTACAGTAACGAAAGTTGTGACACCGAGTCAAGAGTTTGACGCAGATATGGTTATTCTATGTGTCGGCTTTCGTCCAAACACTGAATTGCTAAAAGGTAAAGTTGATATGCTGCCAAGTGGTGCCATCAAAGTCAACGAATATATGCAATCAAGCAACCCAGATATCTTTTCAGCAGGCGATTCAACGGTGGTGCATTACAATCCAACTGGACAACACCAATACATCCCGTTAGCGACTAATGCGGTACGTCAAGGAATGCTAGTCGGAAAAAATCTAGTAGAGCAAACAATGAAGTATCGTGGAACCCAAGGAACTTCTGGTTTGTACTTATTTGGTTGGACGATTGGTTCAACAGGCCTGACAAAAGAAAGTGCCGCTTTAAACGGCATTGATGTGAATGTCACTTTGATTGAAGATAATTATCGTCCAGAGTTTATGCCAACGACCGAAAATGTTATGATGCAAATCGTTTCAGAAAAAGGAACGAATAAAATTTTAGGTGCACAATTCCTATCGAAATATGACATCACTCAATCGGCCAATACGTTATCAGTAGCGATCCAAAATGAAATGACTTTAGAAGATTTAGCCTTACAGGATTTCTTCTTCCAACCACATTTTGACCGTCCGTGGAACTACTTGAATATCTTGGCTCAGGCCGCTTTAGCTGAAGCCGAATAGTATAGAATGACGAAAAAACAGGGAGCTGTGCTTCCTGTTTTTTTGCTATTTAATGACTGTTTTCTAAGTATTGGACTTCCTATATTTTTAGTGTAAACTAAAATGGGAACGGAGGATTTTGAATGATTTCATTAAAAGATTATTTAACAGCGGGTGAGACGACGATCTCAAACTTGCTGTTGCAAAATTATACGAAGCTAGGTTTGACAACCAATGAATTTATGCTGTGGCTGCAGCTTTATTCCGCCCATCAGGCGGGAGAAGATTTTCCTGATATAACTGTGATCGCTCAAAATATGAGCGGTACCGTTGAAACAATCTACGAAACATTGAACAATCTAGTCGGAAAAGGCTTTGTTATTCTCGAAACAGCGCTTGACGATCAAGGTCGAAAAAGTGATCGTTATGATTTGCTTCCAGCTTTCGAAAAAATTTCAATCATCCAAGAACAGCAACGCGTAAAGAAAGAGGAAGAAACCACGTTAGAAGCGCAAAAGAAAATGCTACGTGCTTTCGAACAGGAATTTGGCCGCCCTTTGTCACCGATTGAATATCAAAAAATCGGTTACTGGGTAGAAGAGGATCATTATTCACCAGAATTGATTCAGCTAGCGTTACAAGAAGCGGTACTCAATCAAGCCTATAATTTCAAATACATCGAAACGGTTCTGCAAAGCTGGGAGAAAAAAAATATCCGTTCAAAGGTCCAGGTGGAAGAGGAGCAACGTCGTCGTAAACAAATTTTGCTGCAAAAAGAGGAGCAAAATCAAACGGAAGAACTACCAAAAGTTTCTTTATATAATTGGCTGGAAAGGAAAGACTCCGATGCTGAATAAAGAAAAAACTATGGAGGCTCTTTCTCGAATGTCGGATATGTTTCCGGATGCGGCGGGCGAATTACATTCTGACTCCCCCTTTCAATTATTGATAGCCGTGATCTTGAGTGCGCAAGCAACGGATGTCTCCGTTAATAAAGCGACGCCAGCTTTATTCGCGGCTTATCCTACAGTAGAGGCGTTGGCCGAAGCACCAATCGAAGACATCATCGAGAAAATAAAAACGATCGGTCTGTATCGTAACAAGGCAAAAAATATCAAAGCCTGTGCTCAAATGCTATTGGATAATTTTTCTGGGCAAGTACCGGAGACGAGAGAGGAATTGATCCAATTGCCGGGAGTTGGGCGAAAAACCGCAAATGTCGTATTGGGTGATGCTTTTGGTGTACCAGCGATCGCCGTCGACACGCATGTGGAACGGGTTACGAAGCGTTTGCGAATTTGTAAGTTGAATGCCTCAGTAACAGAGGTTGAAGCGACTCTTATGAGGAAGGTTCCAAAAGAGTTATGGGTGAAGACGCATCATACGCTGATTCTTTTCGGGCGCTATCATTGTACAGCACGTGCACCTAAATGTACGATTTGTCCATTATTGGATTTATGTCAGGATGGGAAAGATCGTTTGAAAGCTGCGCAAAAATAAAAACAGTCTTCAATCTCAATAGTTGAGATTGAAGACTGTTTTTTTAATTGCTTGATGGAGGAGTCTCACTTTCTTCCGGCGTCGGAGGTGCTTGACTCGAAGAAGGTTCAGACGGCTCCGGTGCTGCAGAGGAAGAAGGTGTCGGCGTTGGAGCCGGTGTTACCTCACTGCTGCTTGAAGGCGTTGGTGTTGGAGCTACAGTAGAAGACTCAGGAACACTTGGCTGTACTTGAGAACTACTACTTGGAGTCGTGTATTGATTATAAGATGTATTGTTGTTGTAATAAGAACTTTGACTTGAATAGCTTGGCTGTGTCGGAACCGCTGATGATCCCTTGACATAAAGCTCGTTCCGGTTTCGAATTACATCATCCGGCATTACCCAATCATCATTCGGAATATTTTCAGATATATAGCTCATCAACTCGCGGTAAACATCTTGTGCAATATTTGATGAGGCCTCAGTGATTGGTGTCATCCGTTTGTCATAGCCTGTCCAAATGGATAAAGAATAATGTGGTGTATAGCCGGTAAACATGACATCCGGCGAGATCGATCCTGAATGGGGGATCTTGGCTAATTCATCGTCGGTATAATTGGACGTTCCCGTTTTACCCGCTTGGAATAGATTCGGGATCTGGGCATAAGTCCCAGTTCCCTTCAAGATAACGTCTTTTAGGATATCAGTGATCATATAAGCAGTGTAGGGCTCCATCGCTTTTTCGCCTTTGTTCTCAAAGGTTTGTTCTGAGCCATCTTGATATTTTATTTTATTGATATAAAGCGGTTCATTATAGGTTCCGCCATTGGCAAAGGCGGCGTAAGCTGCAGCCATCTTTTCGGTAGAGATTCCGTATTTTGTACCATCTTGTGTTTCAGTATTACTTGAGATCGCATTGGATTGTTGAATGTCTTTGTATTGAATACCTAATTTTTTCAAAAACTTCGCGGCATTTTCCGCGCCAACTTCATTGAAAATTTTAACTGCTGGTACATTCCGTGAATCATAGAGCGCTTGACGATACGTAATTCGACCTTGATAGGTAAGATCCCAGTTTTTTACCTCGTTTTTTGTTCCAGGGTATAAGTAAGGAGCATCATCAATCATGGTTCCTGTTGATTTTTGTTCGTACTCAAACATTGGGCCGTAATCGGTAATCGGCTTAACTGTAGAACCGAAGTCACGGTTTGTATTAACCGCCCGATTCATCCCTAAGTAAACGTCGTCAGCAATATTTCGACCACCAATTTGGGCGGTGACACGTCCGGTCTTACTATCCACGAGTGTCGCAGCAACTTGCATGTCCTCATCGGGGTATTGAACGTATTCATCACCATTAACGATAGAATATAATTTATTTTGAGCGTCCGTATCCAAGTTTGTGTAGATATCTAAACCATCGGTATAAACATTTTTGCCAGTTTTTGCTTCTACTTGAGCAATCACTTCTTTAACATAATTATCTGCAACTTTGCGCTCTTGATTATCAGTTTGTAAAGGCAATAATCCTTGATCAATTGGTTCTTTTGTCGCTGTATCATAATCTTCCTGTGAGATTTTTTTATTATTCAGCATAGTGTAAAGAACAGTATCACGACGCTCTTTAGCCGCTTCCGGATGTTTATAAGGATCATATGAATTCGGCGCTTGCGGCATACCAGCTAGTAACGCGGTTTGAGCGATGGAAAGGTGTTGGAGTTCTTTTCCAAAGTAACTTTCTGCCGCTGTTTCCATGCCATAAAGCCCGTTGGCCATGTAAACTTTATTGATGTAGTAGGTTAAAACTTCTTGTTTTGAATATTTCTTTTCAAGTTGAATCGCCAGCCAAGCTTCTTGAGCTTTCCGGCGCAGTGTCTGATCAGAGGCTTTTGTAGAGAAAAAGGAAAGTTTCACCAGTTGTTGAGTTAAGGTACTACCACCTTGAAGCCCACCTTTATTCGTGATATTGTGCAATGCTGATCCTAATATTCGTACAGGGTCAACGCCGTTGTGTTTAAAGAAGCGGCGATCTTCAACAGAGACAATCGCGTCATCTAATTCTTGCGGAATTTTGTCCGCCGCAATTTTTTCCCGCTTCTCTGCACCTAAATCTTCAAACTCATTGCCATCAATGTCAAAAAGTTTTGAAGAAACAGTCGCATCTAATTTCTTTTCAGACAAATCAGGTGCATCCTTCACGTAATAGAAAAAGATGCCAATGCCGCTTAAAAGGGCGAGACAAAGAAACCCAACGATGGCAATCATAATTTTTAAACCTATGTGTCGGTTCTTTTTCATTTTTGGTTGAGTTTTCTTTCCTTGAGTGGTTCGCGAATTTTTCTGCGAACGAGAGGGCTTAGCCATTTGATTAACTCCTTTTTTCAAGATATTGTTCCACCGCAGTTAAGTACGGAATCCTTGGTGCGATTTGCGGCGTAATCTCGATACCAACTGATTCGATTATTTCTAGCGGTATTGATTTTCTGCCAGTTTCCTGTTCCTGCCAATAGGTGATCATTTTTTCAGCAGAAAGAAAAAAACAACGATTTAAGCTAGAAAACCACAATAAGACAAAACAGACCGCTTCCTGCTTTAAGCATTGCTCCATATGGGTGATTTGATGCTGATGAAAATTTTTCAGCGGGAAAGAAGTTTTGTTTTTGGTTTCTTTCGCTTCAAAATCTAAATAGTACCCACGATAGACGCCGTTGTAATCCGTTGTGGAGGGTTGCCGGAAGTAGGCTTCGCGAATCACCGCAGCACTCCGTTTAGGATAATCGACTTTGACGATCTGAAGGGGCGTTGGCTTTTTATGGACAACTGCCTTATCATGAGTAATATAGTATTCGTTGCTTTGATTGATGGCTTCTTCAAAGCGCATACCGCGATTAGCAAACGTCGTTTCTCTTTTATATGAAGGTTCTCGCGGATTTTTTTGTGAAAATAATTGACCATTAGGATAATAGAAGGCCATCTTTATCACACTCCTGTTTGCTATTATATCAAATTTTTTTGCAAGATATTTTAATTTTAAGTGAAAGTAAGGAAAAAAAATGAATGAAACCATCAAGCGCCTGTACGTCACTGGATATCAAAGCTATGAATTGGGAATTTTTAACGAGAAAGACCCACGGGTGCAAGTAATTAAGAATGTTTTAAAAAGAGAATTGACGGCGTTGATTGAAAACGGTCTTGAATGGGTCATGATCAGTGGTAGTCTGGGAACAGAAGCTTGGACCGGCCAGGTAGTCAATGAGTTAAAGGTCGATTATCCAGAGCTGCGCCTAGCGATTATCTTTCCATTTGAAAACTTTGGAAGTAACTGGAAAGAACAAAATCAATTAATTTTAAGCGAGCTCGTTCAAAGGGCTGATTTTGTTGAGTCAGTTAGCCATCAACCCTATCAAAATCCTGGACAATTTAAAAATCATGTAAGTTTCTTATTAGAGCATACGGATGCCGCCTTAGTAGTATATGATACTGAGTATCCTGGTAAAAGTAAATTTTTCTTAGGGGATGTTGAAAAATACCAATTAAAAAATTCTTACGATTTACTTACAATCACGATGGATGATTTAGAAAATTCCTCAGAACTTGGGGATAGTGTTTGATTTCCTTAGATATATCAGCTAGAATATATAGGAAAGTAAATTAAGTTAAGAGCTAATGAGGTGGAAAAATGGCGAATGTAATCTATACTCCTAATGATATTTTGGAGCAAGAATTTAAAACAAAAATGCGTGGCTACGATCCAATCGAAGTTGACGAATTTTTGGACAATGTAATCAAAGATTATGAAGCTTATAACAAAGAAATATTAACGTTAAAAGAAGAAAATGATCGTCTGAAAGCAAAAGTTGAACAGCTATCAAAAGCACAACCAACTGCTACACGTGTGAAAGAAGCAGCTCCAAAGAGTTCAGCGGTTACGAACTTTGACATTCTGAAACGTTTATCAAATCTTGAAAGAGAAGTTTTCGGCAAGAAATTAGATCAGCAATCAGCAAATAATGCTGCATCAACTGATTTTAGCCAAAACTACACACAAGACGAAAGTGATATTGAAAAAACTCGTCAATTCTAATTAAATGATGCAATTTTTTGGTGATCGCGGTTTGCATTACGCAGGCTGAGGAAAGTCCATGCTCGCACAGACTGCGATGTCTGTAGTGTTCGTGCTTAGCGAAACCATAAGCTAAGGTACTTCTTTTGAAGTAACGGCAGAAAAAAGGGCTAAGGAGCAATCTATGCCTGAGTATTCTTGAAAGTGCCACAGTGACGAAGCATTTTGAGAAATCAAAATGGTGGAACGCGGTAAACCCCTCGAGCGAGCAACCCAAACAATGGTAGGGGCGCTTTTTCTAAGGAAATGAACGATGAAAGAGACGGCATTTTTGCCGGAGATAGATGATTACCACGTTGTTCTCACTACCCTGAGTAGTTCAACGTACAAAACATGGCTTACAAAAAATTGCAGCAATTCAGGGAACCTTCCAACTTTGTTGTGAAGGTTTTTTTTGTCAATAATGAAGAAAGTATAAGATTTGCATATGAGTAAATCGCTTTACAGCAGGCATATTCATGTCCGGCTTCACGAACTAGCTTTATCGGCAATAAGCAAAACGATTTCGAAATTTGAGAAGCACCAAGTAGGAACTGTTCAACATCAAAGTTAAAACTTTGTGTTTCTCAGTCATTTATCAAAAGTTTGGTCTTATTGCTCAGCTGACTCCTAATTAGTGAATCATTTTTCACGGTTTTGAAAAGCTGAGCTACTATCTGAACAATTCAAATAGAGCTTGAAAATAATTTCATATCGAGTAAAACTTATTCGATAAATGCAACTGTTCGTTTAAAATAGAATGAGCTATTATATGGTAGTAAAAAAGGAGCTATTATGGAAAAACAATATAACTTAATTGCCACTGCAGCGGCAGGTATTGAAGCGCTGGTTGGCAAAGAATTGAGAGATCTAGGGATTGATTGCCAAGTTGAAAATGGACGGGCTCGCTTTAAAGGAGATCAGGAAACAATTGCTACGGCGAATTTATGGTTGCGGACCGCGGACCGCGTGAAAATCATTGTTGGCGAATTTGATGCCTATACGTTTGATGAATTGTTTGAAAAGGTCAAAGCGATTCCTTGGGAAGATGTTTTACCTTTGGATGCCGAGTTTCCAGTAGCTGGACGTTCAATCAAATCGAAATTATACAGCGTTCCAGATTGCCAAGCCATCACGAAAAAAGCGATCGTTGAACGGTTGCGGGAAGTCTATCATCGACCAGCCCGTGTACCATTAGCGGAAACAGGTGCTCTGTTCCAACTAGAAGTCGCGTTGTTGAAAGATCATGTCGTTTTGACGTTAGACACGACTGGACCAAGCTTGTTTAAACGCGGGTACCGGTTAGAAAAGGGCGGGGCGCCATTAAAAGAAAATATGGCAGCAGCCTTAGTGATGCTGACAAATTGGCGCAAAGATCGGCCGTTCTATGATCCCGTTTGTGGATCTGGCACCTTGTGTATCGAAGCCGCTTTAATCGGCCATAATATTGCCCCTGGTTTTAATCGTGGATTTGCCTGTGAAGATTGGGAATGGTTTGATCCGCAAGTGTTTGAAAAGGTACGTGCAGCAGCAGATGAAGCAGCTGATTATGATGTCGTATTAGATATTGCTGGTTCGGATATCAATGGTCGGATGGTTGAAATTGCACAAGCTAATGCAGAAGAAATTGGTTTAGGAGATTCAATCCAATTCAAGCAACGAGCAATGAAAGATTTCAAAACGGAAAAGGATTACGGTGTGATCGTAGCTAATCCACCATATGGCGAACGTTTGGGGGAAGAAGAACAGGTTCGAGTTTTGTATAAAGAGATGGGCGAGGTTTTCCGTCCGTTGAAAACTTGGAGCAAATATATTTTAACCAGCGACCTAGCCTTTGAAGAATTTTATGGTGCAAAAGCGACGAAGAAAAGAAAATTGTACAATGGTGCGATCAGAACGGACTTATTCCAATATTGGGGTGAGCGGCCTCCAAGAAAGCCGCGTAATGATGCAGAATAAGCTGGAACTGATTCGTCAGTACGCCAAAGAAAAATTAGGCGGCGACCGAAGCGGGCATGACTTTTATCATGTGGAGCGAGTAGCTAAGATTGCTAGTAAATTGGCTGAGCAAGAAGAGGTAAACGAGCAGTTGATCATTGCAGCGGCTAGTTATCTTCACGATGTGATTGATGACAAGGTGGTTGCAGATGTTGCAGCAGAAGCCGCGGAGCTCCGTGTTTTCTTAACGGAGCTAGGTCTTTCTGACGGTGAAATAAAAGAAATCTTTTATATTATTGAGAACCTTTCTTATTCTAAGGAGCTTGAGACTGGTAAGGCGCAACTATCTTTAGCCGGTCAAATCGTTCAAGATGCGGATCGTATCGATGCTTTAGGTGCGATCGGTATTTTGCGTACCGCTTATTATGGTGGACACACTGAAAGTCCATTGTATGACCCGAATATTTCGCCTAAAAATTTTACAACGAAACAAGCCTATCGGGAAAAAAGTACCGTGATTAATCATTTTTATGAGAAATTGTTTAAGCTCCCCGAAACGATGAACACTGAGGCTGGTAAAGAAGAAGCAGAGAAGCGAAAGGTGTTTATGGAAGAGTTTTTAAAAAGGTTTTATGAAGAGTGGAATATATAAGTCAGCTGCAGTTAGATTTAAAAGAAAATTTGAGAATTTAACAACAATAAAGCATTATACTTCCTGTCATAACATTTTTCTCCTATAATAGTCAATGGTTAGGAGGAACTCTAAACATGTTGCATCAAGAAATATTGAGTCCCAAAGAAGTTGCTAGAAAACTATCCAATTTATCTGAAGGATTGTTCGCGATTCGTTGCGAACTAAAAAGTAAAACCTATCAAATTATTTTATATAAGTATCAAGCGGATTATTTTCTAATCGAAAATCCTGCTCTCGTTACTGTGCTGCTGGAAAAAGACAACCGTGCTTTTAGCAGTCCCGAACAGCTTTTGAATGAGATTGAAATCAGTTTTGAGAATAATCAATATCTTGCGGCCTCTAAAGAGTGGGTTCGTTTAGATTTAAATACATTGAAATTGTTAGATAATGTTGAAATCAAATTCTTTAGCTTAGAAGAATAACAGGCTGCCTGTTATTCTTTTTTTCTAAATTGACGAAACAGATAATAAACATTGATGACTGTTAAAATAGCGCCTAAAATGAAGGGTACGATTAAACGTCCTTGGCTATAGCCAAAGCTTTTTTCGAAGCTATCTGGCGTGCTAAGTTTGATGACCGTTTGGCTATAATTATAAACTTGATAGCTAAAAGTCGTTAAAAAGACGGATATCAAAGTTAAAACAAACCGTCGATATTCTTTTTGTTTTGCTTTTTTGAAAAAGAAAAAAACAGCGTAAGCGACTAATAGTGCTGCCGGAACGCCAAAGGCAAAAAGGGGATTTAGCATTTAGAATGACCTCCATGAATTTTTTATCAATGAACTTTATTTTGTAGATACTGCATTTATTTTACCACAACTTTTCAAAACTCTTTATTATCACCATCTGTTTCAATGACTATAACGAATGAGGGAATTACATGAACAGTTATATTTTTCCAATTAAAGCAGCGGTGCTGACTTTTCCATTTTTAGCCATGCTGATTGCTGCACCTTTTTTAATTTATTATTATCGGAAGTATGGACAATTAGGCAAACTCCGAAGCTTAATCTTGTACTCTTTTGTCTTCTATTTATTATGCGCTTATTATTTAGTGATCTTGCCGCTGCCAAGCATCAGTGCCGTGGCACAATTGACCAGCCCACGTTACGAATTACAGTTATTCCAATCCTGGCATAACTTTATCAACCAAACAGTACTACAGCTTAATCATCCTAGCACGTATCTACCCGCGATGAAGCAAAGCGTCTTTTTAGAGCCGGTCTTTAATATTTTTTTGTTGTTTCCTTTTGGGATCTATTGCCGCTATTATTTCAAATTTTCGATCGGTAAAACAATCTTGGCAAGCTTTTGTTTGTCACTCTTTTTCGAGCTAACCCAGCTAAGCGGTTTGTATTTTATTTATCCGAGACCATATCGTCTATTTGATGTAAACGATTTGTTGCATAATACGATCGGTGGAACTTTAGGTTTTGTTTGCGCGCCGCTCTTTACCTTCTTTTTACCAACCAGAAATGAATTGGACTCTGAATCTTTGGAAAAAGGGCAACGAGTGACACTATTACGCCGGTTGGTGGCTTTAGTAATCGATTGGCTCGTTATTAGTTTTGTCAGCACGATTTTGAGCTTTTTTTCAAGCAGCTTACCAACTAGACTGAATGATTTGCTAAGCTATCCATTTGTCAGTCTGGTACTTGAAGTAATTATTTATTTTATGATTCTGATGTATTTCTGGAATGGTCAGACAATCGGCAAGAAAGTCGTACGGATTCAAGTAACGGAAAATGGGCGGGACCATATCCGTTTCAGCAGTTTGGTCAAACGCTACAGCGCGCTTTATTTTCTTTTATATGGCCTTTTAATGATTTTCCAATTTACTTTGACCCATCTGACAACGACCAACCACACTGTTTTTATTGCTTATGTCACTTTTGGGCTACTTAGTTTAGGAATTTTGCTTTTATTTCTATTCAACTTATTGTATGCTCTCATAAGGAGAAAAAACCGCCTATTCCATGACAAAGCAAGCCACACGTATACGATTAGTACGCTAAAGAAAGAGGTATAATATGCGAACGTTTGAATCATTTAATTTCCAACCATTTATTCTTGAAGCCATCAAGGATAAAGGTTTTACCGAGCCCACAGAGGTTCAAGAAAAATTGATTCCTTTAATTAAAAAAGGAAAAAATGTGATCGGTCAATCTCAGACTGGTTCTGGTAAGACTCATACTTTCTTATTGCCATTGATGGATAAGATCGATGGCACAAAAGACGAGGTGCAAGTGTTGATTACTGCACCAAGCCGGGAGTTAGCTGCTCAAATTTATCAAGCAGCCAGCCAAATCGCAGAATTTTCACCAACGGAGATTCGCGTATCGAATTTTGTCGGAGGGACCGATAAGCAACGTCAGCTCGATAAATTAACTAGTCATCAGCCTCATGTAGTTATCGGCACGCCGGGACGCATTTTAGACATGATGAACGAGCAGGCTTTGAAAGTGCACACAGCGCAATATTTTGTCGTCGATGAAGCTGACATGACGCTTGATATGGGGTTCCTGCATGAAGTCGATCAAATCGCTGGTCGTTTGCCTAAACATTTACAAATGCTGGTCTTTTCAGCGACCATCCCAGAAAAATTACGTCCTTTCCTATTAAAATATATGGAAAATCCAGTGATGGAAGAAATCAAGTCAAAAGCGGTCATCTCGGATACGATTGAAAATTGGTTGATCTCCACTAAGGGAAAAGATCGCAACCGTTTGATCTATCAATTATTAACGGTGGGTCATCCTTATTTAGCGATTGTTTTTGCTAATACCAAACAGCACGTTGATGAAATCAGCGGCTACTTGAAAGCGCAAGGCTTGAAGGTCGCGAAAATTCACGGAGACATTTCACCACGTGAACGTAAACGAGTTATGCGCCAAGTTCAAAATTTGGAATATCAATATGTAGTCGCAACCGATCTAGCTGCCCGAGGGATTGATATCGAAGGGGTTTCTCATGTGATTAACGCCGAGATTCCACAAGATTTAGATTTCTTTATCCACCGTGTCGGACGGACCGGCCGTAATGGGATGTCAGGGACTGCGATTACGCTTTATAGTCCAAGTGATGAAAACAGCGTCAACTTAATCGAGAATCTTGGTGTCACGTTCCAACCGAAGGAAATCAAAAATGACGAAATTGTTGATACCTATGACCGCAACCGTCGGAAGAAACGTGAAAAATCAAAAGATGAATTAGATCCTACTTTGATTGGTTTGGTCAAAAAATCGAAGAAAAAAATCAAACCTGGTTACAAAAAGAAAATTGATCGCGCAATCTCAGAATCAAATAAACAAAAACGGCGTCAAACTCGGCGTCAAGAAGAACGCGGCGCACGGAAAAATAAAAAACGTTCGAATTCATAAGCTAAAAAGCTCTAGCGCGACTATTCGTCGGCAGCTAGAGCTTTTTGCATTTTTACGCAGGAAATTCCATCTTCTTCAAAAATGTCGGACACGACCTGGTACCCAAGTTTTTCGTAAAAAATTTGTGCGCTGACTTCAGCTGAAAGCAGGGAAGTCTCACAACCTTCAGCAACCCCAAGTTTTTCCAACATTACTAAAAGTTTTTTTCCTAGTCCTTGCTGACGAAATTCTTCAGCAACACATAAGCGGTCAGGATTCAAAGTGGTTTTATTAATCGTTTGGAAGCGGGCGGTTGCCACCGGCAAATTTCCATCAAAAAGGACAATATAGCGTCGATCCGGCGTATCCAATGCATCGAATTCCAACTCTGGTAAAATTCCTTGTTCTAAAACAAAAACTTGATAACGTAAATAAAAGGCCGCCGCTTGCGTAGCTAGCTCAGATCCGAAAATTTCCCTCATCTTTTTCCTCATTTCATGCTGATAATGGTATAATTCTACCATAGTAGTGTTGGAGGAGGCAGAAAGTTTTATGAACTTATTAGATCAATTAGACTGGTCCTATTGGAAACGCTTAACACCGAAAGAAAAGCGGACGCTGTTAAGCCAGTTATTGCTACATTTTGTAAATCCTTTAATGAAAATCTCGGATATTGAGCTAAAGGATTTTGAATTATATGGTATTAAATGTCAAACGTTTCAATTAACCTTCGATGAAGAAGAATTTGTTTTTATTCCCGGAAACAAAGATGCCATCTTAGGATGGAATCTCGGAACAAAAGGACTATCATTATTAGAGACGGCACCTAATTCACAAGAGATTACGATTCCTGAAGAACTGCGTGGACAATATAATTTTTTTGATGTGGATTCGTTAGGTGAACTGATCAATGATAAAACCACCAATTTGCGGAAAGTCCAAATCCCTCCAATGTTTGTTCAGCGACATGCGTTGCCGGCTGGTACTAGTTATTTAGGGGTTTACGATGCTGTGACGGGCAGTTTTGAAGGAGAGGCCGATCAATTTTCAGCCTTTGAACAAGAAATTAAAGACGTGCTGTTTCCGACTTTAACAGCTGAAGAAAGTATGGTCTGGTCTTTCCCGAAAAATGTCTTGAAGGAAGATCGCTGGTATATTGAAATGGTTCCTAACAGTGATTACTACCACGTCTTTAGTCACAAGAACCACACTTATTCCAGCTTGCGAAAGAAAATTCGTAAAAAGAACTTTGATCTATTGACGGAGGATCAATGGGAATACGTAAATGGTGCTGGTAGCCGCCGGTTATTCCGTTGGGGCAATGATCTAAACATCAATGATCCCTATCGCGGAAAAAATGTTCGCAAAATGATGGAGCAGGCCAATATGTTCGGTTTATTTTTTGACACGTCAATGGAACGCTTTGAGATCACAGAAGACCCCGGTGTCTTAAAGCTACGGAATAAAAAGAATCAAGTGGGAATACCGATCGTTGATTTCTTGCCACTTGCGACTTACTTTGCGAATGATACGATGCTGCTGCATGAAAAAGTTTTAGCGCCAAGCGAGTATTTATACCGCAAAGCAATCTTAATCAAAGTCTAGTTTGACTTTTGTCAGAGTTTTTCCTATACTCTTAACAGGATATGGTTTATTCTTTACGCCTCCACAGAAAGTGCACGGTTGCTGAAAGCTGCACGTGGCGAAAAATAAATTGCTCCCAAAAGTTTTGATTGAAAAATCAACGCTGCTCAGCGTTAACGAGCTGAAGAGGTAATGATCAAACTATCATTGCAATCAAGGTGGTACCGCGAGTTTTCGTCCTTGACTGCAGTGGTAGTTTTTATTTTTTTGAGAAAAGAGGAGAAATAGATGAAAAAATTATCAAGCGCTGAAGTGCGCCAAATGTTTTTGGACTTTTTTAAGACAAAGGACCATATGATCGAACCAAGTGCGTCATTAGTCCCGGTTAATGACCCAACCTTATTATGGATTAACTCTGGTGTTGCTACCATGAAAAAATACTTTGATGGGAGTGTGGTACCGGAAAATCCACGGATCGCCAATGCGCAAAAATCAATTCGTACCAACGATATTGAAAATGTCGGAAAAACAGCGCGTCACCATACAATGTTTGAAATGCTAGGAAACTTCTCAATCGGCGATTATTTCAAAGTCAAAGCCATTGAATGGGCCTGGGAATTTTTGACATCACCAGAATGGATCGGCTTTGATCCAGATAAATTATATGTCACCGTCTACCCAGAAGACAAAGAAGCAAAACGGATTTGGCTAGAAGAAGTTGGTATTCCAGCGGATCATGTCGTTGAAATCGAAGACAATTTCTGGGATTTAGGCGCTGGCCCAAGTGGTCCCGACTCAGAAATCTTTTATGACCGAGGAGAATCTTTTAACGATCTAGCGGAAGACGATCCGGAAAATTATCCTGGTGGTGAGAACGAACGCTACTTGGAAATCTGGAATCTCGTATTCTCAGAATTCAACCACACACCACAAGGAACCTACGAACCATTGCCACATCAAAATATTGATACGGGCATGGGGCTTGAGCGGATGGTTTCAATCATTCAAGACGCACCAACCAACTTTGAAACAGATTTGTTCTTACCAATCATTGGCAAAGTTGAAGAATTAAGCGGCAAAAAATATGGTGTTGATAAACAATTAGATATTTCATTTAAAGTAATCGCTGATCATATTCGTTCATTAGCCTTTGCGATTGGTGACGGGGCCTTGCCTTCTAATGAAGGTCGGGGCTATGTGTTGCGCCGTTTATTACGCCGCGCAGTTATGCATGGCAAAAAATTAGGCATCGATCAAGCCTTCTTGTATAAATTAGTTCCTGTGGTGGGTGAAATCATGGTGAGCTATTATCCCGAAGTCAAACAGCAAGAAGCGTTCATTGAAAAAGTTGTTCGGACTGAAGAAGAACGTTTTCATGAAACGATTAACGATGGCTTAACGATGTTAAACGACGTCTTGGCTAAATTAAAGGATCATAATGAAACAACCTTGAATGGGAAAACGATCTTTAAGTTATATGATACATTCGGCTTCCCAGTTGAATTGACGGAAGAAGTTGCCGAAGATGAAGGTTTGAAAGTTGACCACGAAGGCTTTGAAGTCGAAATGGAAGCACAAAAAGAACGGGCGCGGGCAGCGCGAACCACTGAGAAATCTATGGGCGTTCAAACGGCTTTATTAGGTGACATCAAAGTGGCCAGCAAATTTGTCGGCTATGAACATTTAGAAAACGAAAGCGAACTACTTGTGGTGATACAAGATAACGGGATTGTTGCTGAAGTGTCAGAGGGCGAAGCACAATTAATTTTTGCTGAAACGCCTTTCTATGCAGAAATGGGGGGACAAATCGCTGATATTGGCATGATTGTTGATCAGTCTGGTAAAATCATCGCCAATGTCGTAGATGTCCAAAAAGCGCCTAATGGGCAAGCCTTGCATACAGTAGAAGTACTTGCTTCATTAAAAGAAGGCGAAAACTATTTCTTACAAGTTAACGCGGCTTTCCGTAATAAAGTCATCAAAAATCACACAGCGACACACGTCTTGCATAAAGCCTTGAAAGAAGTGTTAGGCGATCACGCGAACCAAGCGGGTTCATTAGTGACGGACAAACATTTACGTTTTGACTTTACGCATTTCGGTCAAGTCACAGCCGCTGAGTTAAAAGAAATGGAAAAAATTGTCAATCAAAAAATCTGGGAAGCTATTCCAGTCGTAACGATTGAAACCGATATTGACACCGCCAAAAATATGGGTGCGATGGCATTGTTCGGCGAGAAATACGGTCATGATGTTCGTGTAGTTAACATTGGCGACTGGTCAATCGAATTGTGTGGTGGAACCCATGTAGCGAATACGGAAGATATCGGCTTATTCAAGATTGTTTCTGAATCAGGCATCGGTGCTGGTGTTCGCCGGATCGAAGCGTTAACAGGAAAAGAAGCCTATGAAGCGTTCCGTGAGGAAGAAGAACAACTGATCCAAGTCGCGCAAATCGTGAAATCTCCACAAATCAAAGAAGTCGTCAGCAAGACTGAACAATTGCAACAGCAATTACGTGAATTACAAAAAGAAAATGAGCAACTAGCAACCAAATTAGCCAATCAACAAGCTGGCGACGTCTTTAAAGATGTGAAGGAAATCAACGGAACGACTGTGATCACAGCTCAAGTCAACGTAAAAGACATGAACCAATTACGTCAATTAGCCGATCAATGGAAACAAAAAGCTTTATCTGATGTTTTAGTTCTTGGCACGGTCCAAGGAGAAAAGGTCAATCTTTTAGCAGCTATGAGTCCAACAGCTAATGAAAAAGGCTTAAAAGCAGGAGACTTAATCAAAGCAATCGCGCCAAAAGTTGGCGGCGGCGGTGGCGGCCGTCCAGATATGGCTCAAGCCGGAGGAAAAAATCCAGCCGGTTTATCTGCTGCCTTAGCAGAAGTAGCCAACTGGCTAGCGTAATTTAAAAATAGAAAAACAGCGTCAAGCGAGGAACCCGCAACTAACTAGAAAGCTAGTGCCTGCGATAACTTCAGCGAGACGCTGTTTTTTTATTTGCTCTAAGACAGCGTGTTTCTTTTAAAGCGTCTCGACTTTCGGTATAATCAAAATGAGAAAATTAGTTGAAAAGAGGGGACCATTTGGGAATTATTGAACAAATTATCTTATTTATATTTATCGCCAATGCGATTGGTGCAATTATTACGGTTTTCAGAAAGCCTAGAAATATTACAACGATCTGGGCATGGTTATTGACCTTGATCTTTTTACCTGTGATTGGCTTTTTAATTTATGCCTTTTGTGGACGTGGGATCGATGGGGAAACGATGTATCGTTTTGAGCAAGAAGACGAAAAACGAGTAAAAGAAATCAATGAAATGATCCGCCAAGACAATCAGCATGTGGATTACAATGAACCAGACCAGCTTTATCCCACGGCGAAAGCTTTAGTAAAATTCTTTCAAAATTTAGACGAGTCGCCTTTAGCGATTCGCAATGAGCTGGAATTCTTTTTAGACGGAAAAGATAAGTTTGAACGGTTGTTTGTTGACTTAGAAGCCGCGGAAAGTAATATTCACGTAGAGTATTATGCTTTTTTTAATGATCGTATTGGAAATCGCTTCTTGCGTATCCTTGAAAAAAAGGCAGCTGAGGGTGTGGAAGTACGGATGATTTATGATCCGTGGGGTTCGCCTAAAACCAATCGAAAGTTTTTTGAAACATTGATTAAAAATGGCGGAAAAGTGACGCCTTTCATTACGTCCAAAAATATTTTAGCCAAAACACGTTTGAACTACCATTTGCATCGAAAGATCGTAGTAATTGACGGTCAGATTGGTTGGACCGGTGGCTTCAATGTGGGGGATCAATACTTAGGTGAGTCGGAACGTTTCGGGCGCTGGCGTGATACTCACGGAAGAATCGAGGGTACCGCCAGTTTTACCTTACAGGAAATTTTTATTCGTGATTGGAATGCGTCGGTGGCTAATAAAGAAGACCGGATGGCTTATTTTCCGGAATACTTTGTGCTGCCTGAAAAAGAAATCAGAAAGGGCGTGCCGATGCAAATTGTGGCGGACGGACCAGACTCGGCGGAAGAGCAAATCATCAAGGATGGATTTGTGCGACTGATCATGTCTGCTGAAAAAAGCGTTTGGATTCAAAGTCCCTATTTAGTTCCGGATGAGACGATGATTTCAGCAATTTTGATCGCCGTTCGCTCAGGGATTGATGTCCGCATCATGGTGCCGAATATGCCGGACCATCCTTTCATCTATCGGGCTACGCAATATTATGCCAACTTTTTACATCAACGAGGCGTAAAAATTTACCATTATACCGATGGCTTTATTCATGCCAAAACGATCGTCGTTGATGACGAGCTAGCTACTTTCGGCTCAACCAACCAAGATATTCGCAGCTATGAATTGAATTTTGAAGTCAGCAGCTTTATTTATGATCCGGCAGTTGCTAAGCAGTTTAGAGAAATATTTGAAGCTGATATGGAAAATTGTATTCTATTAACCGATGAAATGATCGCCAATCAATCTCATTGGCTGAATTTCAAGCAACGCTTTTCACGTTTGCTATCACCGGTCCTATAATTTTTTTTGCAGGCCTTGCCGAGCTAAATTGTCCGCCCCCTTATTTTTCGCTTCAGGAATCCACTGAAGGAGAAGTAGGGGGAATTGTGGCGCTAATTCATTAAACTCTGATAAATATGGAAGGAATCGCTTGTTTTTTGTTTGTCCTTGGTCTAAAATTTTTATTGCAGTTTTACTATCGGAATAAAGAAAAACCGTTTGATCATTTAACTGATGATCAATTAAATAATGCAGCGCATGGATAATAATCGCTAGCTCCGCTTGATGATTGTCGGCTTCTACCAGTGGTAGCGCTAATTGTTTTTGTTCTTCAGCGATTATGACGATGCCGCCACCGCTTCTTTTGGTATTGCTAGCGGCGTCTGTAAAAACTTTTATCATGATGACCATCCTTTTTGTTGATAAAGAAAATTTTTTAGCGATGAAAAGGTAATTACGATAATTTTTATTATCCAGCTTCACAAGCTAGCTTTGGCCATAAGCAAAAAAGCCGACCGAGTTCGTGAAACCTTTCTAAGACTAGGAGTATATGAATGAATGAGAAACGTTATTTTTGGCAACCAGAATTATCGATTAGTATTATCTACTGGTCATTGACCTTTATTGTGCTTTTTTATGGTTTGATTCTGACACTTGAAAAGACTCATCCCTATTTACAAGGGAACATCATCATCGGGCTTTTTATTTTCTTCGCCGTGATGGGGCTCCATCGCTATTTATTGATTGATGAAAAAGAGATCAAGGTTCGCTTTTCAAGATTTTGGAAAAGGGAAACAATCCTTAGAGAGCACATCGATTGTTTAATTGTTCGAAAAGATGGCGTGGTTCTTAAACGCAAGGGGCTAAGCGGAACAAATTTCCACTTAGGGCTGACCAAGAAACGCAAGGCATCTTTTGTCGCTACGTTTTCGGCTTATTACCCTGAGATCGAAATAAAGCAAGAAATAAACGAAAAGATCAGTCATGACTGATCTTTTCGTTTATTTCTTTTTAACATGGGCAGCCTGCATACCTCGGGCACCCTCTACAATTACAAATTCAACTTCGTCACCAGAATCCAATGTTTTGAATCCCTCTTCTTCAATAGCAGTGAAGTGAACAAAAACTTCTTGATTCTCTTCATAGTCAATAAAACCGTAACCCTTTTTTTCATCGAACCATTTAACAATGCCGCTATTCATCCTGCAACACTCCTTTGCAATTGCTGGTTTCATTATACGTGATGGAAACAAAAATTGCGAATCAATGAGTTTACCGATTCTCAGTAGTGTTTTTCTTAAAAAAATTCGTTATAATACTATTGAACGAATAAAAAAGTATATTTCTCTGAATAACGTTCGGGAAAGGGAGTTATTATGAAATCAGATATCGAAATCTCACAAGCAACCTCTTTAGCACCAATTACGGAAATCGCTGAAAAAATCAATTTATCTTTTGACGATCTCGAGCTTCACGGAAAATACAAAGCAAAAATCGAGTTTGACGCATTAGATCGAATGAAAAAAAATCCAGAAGGAAAACTGATCCTAGTCACCTCGATCAATCCAACCCCAGCCGGTGAAGGAAAATCAACAGTAACCATCGGCTTAGGAGACGCCTTAAATAAAATTGGCAAAAAAACAGTAATCGCGCTTCGGGAGCCTTCCTTAGGTCCTGTAATGGGAATCAAGGGCGGAGCAACTGGCGGCGGCTATGCCCAAGTGTTACCAATGGAAGATATTAATTTGCATTTTACCGGCGACATGCACGCGATTACCACCGCAAACAATGCGTTGTCTGCCTTATTAGATAATCATATTCACCAAGGCAATGAATTAAATATCGATGCTCGTCGTATAATTTGGAAACGAGTGGTTGATTTAAATGATCGTGAATTGCGCCATATTACGGTGGGCTTAGGCGGTCCAATCAATGGTGTGCCGAGAGAAGACGGCTTTGATATTACAGTAGCTAGTGAGATCATGGCGATTCTTTGTCTAGCAACAGACATTAATGACTTAAAACGGCGCTTGTCGAACATCGTCGTCGCTTACACCTTTGATCGTGAGCCAGTTACGGTTGGAGATTTAAAAATTGAAGGGGCCCTAGCTTTAGTCTTGAAGGACGCAATCAAACCAAATCTAGTTCAAACGATCTATCAAACACCCGCCTTTGTTCATGGCGGCCCATTTGCGAATATCGCACATGGCTGTAACAGTATCTTAGCCACCAGAGCCGCACTTCACAGTGGGGATTATGTCGTTACTGAAGCCGGTTTTGGCGCAGATCTAGGCGGCGAAAAATTCTTAGACATCAAGGTGCCAAGTTTAGGCAAGGCACCAGATGCAGTCGTGATCGTTGCTACGATTCGGGCTTTAAAGATGCACGGCGGGGTCGCAAAAACTGATTTAAGTGCTGAGAACCTAAGTGCCTTAAAAACAGGCTTCAGCAACTTAGCTAAGCACATTCGCAATATGCGTAAATATGGTTTACCAGTTGTAGTAGCAATCAATCAATTCATCAGCGACACTGACAAAGAGATTGAATTGTTAAAAGAACTTTGCGCCAACGAGGAAGTTAAAGTTGAATTAGCGAGTGTCTGGGAAAAAGGACCAGACGGCGGGATTGATTTGGCGAATACTATAGTAGAAACAATTGCGACAGAAGAAAATAATTTCCATTCGATCTTTTCCCGCGATCATGATGATCTTAATGAAAAAGTCGAGACCATCGTTCGAGAAATCTACGGCGGCTCCGAAGTGGTTTATAGTAAAAAAGCCTTGCAGCAGCTTGCCAGCTTTAAGAAATACGGCTGGGATCGTTTGCCAGTTTGTATGGCGAAAACACAATATTCATTGTCAGATGACCCAACGAAGCTTGGCGCGCCAAGTGATTTCGATGTAACGATCCGTGAATTTGTACCAAAAATCGGTGCCGGCTTTATCGTTGCATTAACTGGTGACGTCATGACGATGCCGGGATTGCCGAAAAAACCAGCGGCATTAAACATGGATGTGGATGAAAAAGGCAACGCCATTGGATTGTTTTAAAAATAAAAACTGAATAAAGCAGTGTTGGACTCTTAGTAAATTGTATAAAAAAGAGTTCAACACTGTTTTTTTTGCATATTTTTTTAAATATTTCCCGAATAAATTTATAAAAAACCATTGACTTGCATAAAACCAAACCGTATAATCATTTGAAATAGTAGTTGTCTAATCATATTTTTAGACAGTTGCAAGGAGGGGTTAATATGAAGGTAGCGATTATTGGGGTGACAGGATACAGCGGTGTGGAATTGATCCGTATTTTGTTACAGCATCCGAAGGTGGAAATCGTCTCGATCCATAGCCATTCGCAAAATGGTCAAGGAATCGACGACTATTTGCCGCATTTAAAACAGCTATTAAGCCTTCCTTTAGAACCAATCGATCCAGTAAAAATAATGGCGCAAACCGAGTTAGTATTTTTCGCGACACCTTCAGGCATATCGAAGGAAATCGCCACAGCTTTCGTGGAAGCAGATTTTCCAGTTATTGATCTTTCAGGTGATTTCCGGTTAAAAGCAGATGGGCAATACGAAAAATGGTATAAAAATTCAAGTGCACCTCCAGATTTTTTACAAACGGCTCATTACGGCTTAGCGGATTTCTACAGGAAGCCAACTTCTAAATTGATTGCCAATCCAGGCTGCTACGCCACAGGCACCTTAGTATCTTTAGCGCCTTTAGTTCAAAAAAAAATAATTGAACCGACTTCGATTATTGTTGATGCAAAATCAGGACTATCAGGAGCGGGAAAAAATTTATCGGAGTCGAGTCATTTCGTCAACAGTAATGAAAATATGACTTTGTATAAAATGAATAGTCATCAACACATTCCAGAGATTATGCAGCAGTTGCAAAAATGGAACGCAGAAGTACCTGCTATTCAGTTCTCGACATCATTAATTCCAGTTACTCGGGGAATTTTTATCACAAGCTATGCCAGAAGCAGTCAGAAAATGACTCAAGAAGACGTCTGGCACTTGTATCAGGACTTTTATCAAGAAAAATATTTTGTCCGAATCCAAGAACAAGAGAGTTATCCCAATCTACGACAAATCATCGGCTCCAACTTTTGTGACATTGGCGTGGCTTATAACGAGGTCACCAATATTATAACGGTTGTTACCGTATTGGATAATTTAGTCAAAGGCGCTGCAGGACAAGCAGTCCAAAATTTGAACCATTTAGCGGGCTGGGATGAAAAGACCGGGTTGGAAATGATTCCAATCTATCCGTAAACTATTCGAGGAGTGAACTAGATGAAAATTATTGAAGGAACGATCGCAAGCCCCAAAGGATTTCACGCGGCGGGCTTACATAGCGGCTTAAAAAAAACTAAAAAAGATTTAGGCATGATCTATTCAGACGTCCCAGCGGCTGCAGCGGCGGTTTATACGACGAATCAAGTCAAGGCGGCACCGATTTTTGTTACGAAAGAAGCCATGGTTGATGCAACGATCCAAGCAGTCGTTGTTAACTCGGCTTATGCCAATGCTTGTACCGGTAAAATCGGAGCAGAAAATGCCTTAGCGATGCAAGCTCTAGCGGCTGAACAATTGGCCGTTCCTAAAGAAACGGTCGCAGTGGCTTCTACCGGAGTGATTGGAAAACAATTACCGATGGAAATCATCGAAAAAGGTATCAAACAAATTGATTTGCCAACAGCGAATCCTTATGACTTTCATGAAGCGATTTTGACTACCGATACTAGTACCAAAGAAATTGTTGTTTCCGCTAAGATCAATGGTCAAACGGTAACGATGGCTGGGGTTGCTAAAGGATCGGGGATGATTCATCCTAACATGGCGACGATGCTGGCTTTTATTACTACGGATGCACAGATTTCATCGGAATTATTGCAAGGGATCTTGGCTGACAAAACAGAGACCACTTTCAATCAAATTACCGTAGACGGCGATACTTCAACCAATGACTTGGTGTTAGTTCTAGCCAATGGCTTGGCGGAAAATCCGATGATCGAAATAGGTACACCTGCTTACGAAACCTTCGTTGAAATGTTTCAACTGGTTAGCGAAGCGCTAGCCAAGCTGATCGCAAAGGACGGCGAAGGTGCGACCAAACTGATCGAAGTTGAGGTGGTAGGAGCGAGTAATCCAAGTGATGCCCGCTTAGCCGCTAAAAAAGTTGTCGGTTCAAGTTTAGTCAAGACAGCGATGTTTGGTGAAGATCCAAACTGGGGGCGGATCATTTGCGCGGTAGGCTATGCCGGTTCCCAAACGGATCCTGAAAAAATCGATATGTGGATCGGCCAGCAGCAATTATTAAAACACAGCCAACCACAGGAGTTTGATGAAGCCGAGATGAAACAAACGCTGGAAAAAGAAAAAATCCTGATCACGGTGGATTTAAATATCGGAGAAGCCAAAGGCAAGGCTTGGGGCTGTGACTTGACTTATAAATATGTTGAAGTGAACGCGTTGTACCATACTTAAATCAAACAAATTAAGGAGCGAATAATCATGGGTAAAATAGTCGTTAAAATTGGTGGCGTCGCCAGTGATAATCTAACAACAGGTTTTTTTAATCAAATCAAAGACTGGCAAGCATCGGGACATGAGGTCATCATCGTTCACGGCGGCGGCTATTATATCTCGGAAATGATGAATCGCCTGAATATTCCCGTCGTTATCAAAGACGGTTTACGAGTCACGACTGAGCAAGCGTTAAAAATCACACAGATGGTCTTGATTGGGCAAGTACAGCCGACTATTACTACCCTTTTTCAGCAGCAAGGCTTTTCGACGATCGGACTAAACGCTTCTTGTGGCGAACTGATCCAAGGAGAAGTGATCGATCAGCAAAAATTAGGCTTTGTGGGAGAAATTACCGAAATTAATCCTGCAGCGATCGAGAATGTCTTAGCGAAGCAATACATCCCTATCGTTGCACCATTGGGGATCACTAAAGACGGTCAATGGTTAAATGTCAACGCCGATACGGCGGCCTGCAAAATTGCGGAAGCCATTGATGCAGAAGCCTTGTATTTATTAACGGACGTTCCTGGCGTGAAGTATCAAAATCAGTGGCTGGAAAGAATCACCATTGAAGAAGTAGAAGCATTAAAAGCGGAGGCAGTCATTACCGGCGGCATGATCCCTAAAGTCGATAGTGCGGTAGATTCTCTGGAAAATGGTGTTAAAAAAGTTCATATCACCAATTGTATTGAAGTGGCAGGTACGATCATCACAAAGGAGGCGGTCTACGCATGAGCTATTTATTTCCAAATTATGCTAGAGATATGATTGATCTCGTTAATGGTTCAGGTAGTTATGTCTATGATCAAAACGGGACAGCTTATTTAGATTTCATGAGTGGGATCGCTGTCAGCAATCTAGGACACAAAAATCCGAAAGTGATGCAGGCGTTACATGAGCAGTCACAAAAAATCTGGCACAGCTCTAATTTATATACGAATCACTTGCAGGAAAGCATCGCCGAAAAATTAACGATGGGCAAGAATTATCTTGCTTTTTTCTGTAACAGTGGGACGGAAGCGAATGAAGCGGCTATTAAACTGGCACGAAAAGCCACCGGTCGTCCGAAAATCATTAGTTTTTTGCAATCCTTTCACGGTCGGACCTATGGCGCATTAAGTGCGACAGGTCAACCTCAATTGCAACAAGGTTTTTTTCCAATCGTCGAAGGCTTTGACTATGTACCATATAACCAGCTTGAAGCATTAAAAGAACTATTGGATGAAAACGTGGCGGCGGTCATGCTAGAAGTTATCCAAGGGGAAGGCGGTGTGATTCCGGCGGAAAAAGCATGGCTTCAGGCAGTCGCGAAATTATGTAAAGCCAATGGCAGCCTATTGATCATAGATGAGATTCAAACAGGAATGGGCAGAACCGGAAATTTTTATGCCTTTGAAGCCTATCAGATCGAACCAGATATTATTACCTTGGCAAAAGCTTTAGCTAATGGAATCCCAGTGGGAGCAATGCTAGGGAAAAAAGAACTAGCGGAAGCTTTCGGTCCCGGATCCCATGGTACGACCTTTGGCGGCAATAATCTCGCTATGAAGGTAGCAGAGACGGTAGTCAGTCAGATCAATCAGCCGGAATTTTTAGCGGACGTTAAAGCAAAAGGTGCTTTTTTAAAGGCAGAATTAGCAAAACTTACAGGCGAATCAGAAAAAGTAGTGGAGGTCCGGGGTGAAGGACTGATGCTGGGAGTACAACTTGATTCAGCTGAGACCTTACAAACAGTGATCCAGACCTTGAAGCAAGAAAAGTTATTGGCGATTAAGGCCGGTGGCAATGTGTTGCGTTTATTACCGCCATTAACCATCAGCCAATCTGAACTTGAAAAAGGTGTTGCCATTATCAATCAAGCTATTTTGCAATAAGTTGTCGAAGAACTAGAGCGATGAGCGGTCATCGTTCTTTTTTTGTGCCTGAGACTTTCCATAGCGTGTTTTTTCACTTATACTGAACCTATTGAAAAAAGTTATACTAGCTAGTTTAGAAGGAGTGGACCTCGTGGGAGACAATGCGGATCTTTTTTTAAGTACCTTCAATCGAATTGAAAAAGAATTAAAACGTTTATTAGGCAATCCAAGTAATATGGGCTTTAGCGAAGCCGTTCGCCGTCTCTCAAAACGCCGTGATAATGTGATCGGTAGAAATGAGAACGATCTATTACAGTTAGCTCAGCTGCGTAATGCGATTGTTCATGATCAAGTGGCGGATGATTTTGTGATTGCAGAGCCGAATGATTGGGCAGTGGCACGAATCAAAGCAATTGAAGAAAGCCTGCTGCGGCCTGAAAAAGTTTTACCGCGGTTTGGTAAGAAGGTTACGGGCTTTGAATGCAATCTGCCGATGATTGAAATCATGAAGATCATTAACAAAAAGCGCTTTTCACAATTTCCGGTCTATGACTCCGGCAAATTCATCGGGCTTGTAACCTTACGGACGATCGGATTTTTCTTTGCACAGGAAAGTTTGAACGGTTCAGTTAAGCTTGAAGGTCGGATCGCAGAAGATTTATTACGGGCGAACGGCAAGCAAGCAAACTTTAAGTTTGTCTCAGCTGAGACGAAGGTTTCGGAAGTGGAACAAATGTTTCAAACAGAAGGGATCTTGGAAGCCGTTTTGATTACTAAAAATGGGGATTCGGATGGAAACCTTTTAGGCATCATTCGACCACGGGATATTTATGTTCAAGAAGGGGAGCAGTAATTTTGATAGCAGTTTATTTATTACTTAGCGGTGTCCTCATCGCTTTGGATCAATGGTTCAAATGGTGGATCGTCAATCAATACAATTTTGGAGATAGCCAAACGATTATTCCAAACGTTTTATCATTAACCCATATTCGGAACACTGGCGGTGCCTTTAGCTTATTCGAAGGCCAACAAATCTTTTTTATCGTCATCACGATTGTAGCGGTGGTCGCTGTGATCTATTATTTGATCAAACACCTCCACGAAAGCAAGTGGCTGACGATCGGCTTGAGTTTCTTTTTGGCCGGCGCGATTGGTAATTTTATTGATCGTATTCGCCTAGGTTATGTCGTGGATATGTTCCGCTTCGATTTTATTAACTTCCCGATTTTCAATATTGCAGATATGGCCTTGGTTACAGGGGTCATTATGATTTTTATTTATATTTTATTAGATGAGAGAGATAAGAAAAATGGATAATCAAATTGAAGTAATTATTAAAGCAGAAACTGGGCGGATCGATAAAGTCTTAAACGATCGTTTGTCGGACTATTCCCGTTCTCAAATTCAGCAATGGATCAAAGATCAGCATGTATCGATTGATGGAAAAACAGTCAAAGCCAATTACAAAGTCAGTGCTGGGGACCAGATCTTGATCGAGATTCCCGCACCAGAAGAACTGGATCTTGTACCGGAGAATCTGGACTTAGTCATCGTTTATGAAGACGATGATGTCGTCGTAGTCAATAAACCCCAAGGCATGGTGGTCCATCCATCAGCCGGACATCCCAAAGGCACGTTAGTCAATGGGTTATTATATCAAGTGAAAAACCTTTCGACGATCAACGATGTAATTCGTCCGGGGATCGTTCATCGAATTGATAAGGATACGTCTGGATTATTAATGGTCGCAAAAAATGATCATGCCCATGAAGCGTTGGCAAAACAATTAAAAGATAAAACGTCCTTGCGAAAATACGTTGCTTTGGTTCACGGTGAGATTTCTCATGAAAAAGGGCGGATCGAAGCGCCAATCGGCCGTTCAAAGGTCAATCGAAAAATGCAAGCGGTGATTGAAGAAGGTAAATCGGCGGTCACTCATTTTGAAGTGTTGCAACGCTTTGAAGGTTTTACGTTGATTGAATTACAACTAGAGACAGGCAGGACACATCAAATCAGAGTCCATATGCAATACATTGGTTATCCGGTCGCCGGTGATCCTCTGTACGGACCGAAAAAGACGCTAAAAGGCAACGGACAGTTTCTTCACGCCAAATTATTAGGCTTTGAACACCCAACGACTGGCGAGATGATGGTCTTCGAAGCACCATTACCAGAAATTTTCAAAAAAACTTTGAAACAGTTAAAAGAAAAAGATTGATTTCTTATTTAAGGAATAGTATAGTGTCTGTAGTAAGAAATAAATAACTTAATATGATCCTTTAAGAGTAGTCCCGTGAGGCTAAGAAGGAAGTCGATAGTAGTTTGAGCTAGGTGCGCCTAGATGAACGCTATCATTTTGACGAAGTCGATAACATTCCTCCTACCTAACTACGGGTAGGAGTTTTTTTATTGTAAAAAATAAGGAGGAGACAGGATGTATAAAAAAGAGGTTGTAGATGAAGTAACAATGAAACGAGCGTTGACTCGTATCACCTACGAGATCATCGAACGAAATAAAGGGGTTCAAGATATTGTCTTGATCGGAATCAAAACGCGTGGAATTTTTATCGCCCAACGAATTGCGGAACGCTTAAAACAACTTGAGCACATTGACGTTCCAGTCGGAGAATTAGACATTACGTTATACCGTGATGATGTAAAAGTTCAAGAGGCTGAACCTGAATTACATTCCTCCGATATTCCTTTTTCG
This sequence comes from Enterococcus devriesei, assembly GCF_001885905.1. Lineage (GTDB taxonomy): Bacteria > Bacillota > Bacilli > Lactobacillales > Enterococcaceae > Enterococcus_A > Enterococcus_A devriesei. The sequence goes on from NZ_JXKM01000002.1 coordinate 341,187, forward strand.
ATTGAAGGCAAAGAAGTGATCCTAGTTGACGACGTCTTGTTCACCGGCAGAACAATTCGGGCAGCGCTAGATGCGGTCATCGACTTAGGCCGACCAAATCGCATTTCGCTAGCCGTTTTAGTTGACCGCGGTCATCGCGAATTACCAATTCGCGCTGATTATGTAGGAAAAAATATTCCCACAGCTTTAACCGAGGAAATCGTCGTTGAAATGGAAGAAAACGACGGACAAGATCGTATCATGATTCAAAAAGAAGAAGACTAAAAAAATGTATAGATGCTAGAAAGAGGATTTTTGTATGAAAGAGTTCCACAATGATGACGTTGTTTTAGATATACATGATCGCCCAAGTACCGGTCATTGGATCGGCTTGAGTATTCAACACTTGTTCACGATGTTTGGCGCAACGGTTTTAGTTCCTATCTTAGTTGGGATCAACCCAAGTATCGCGCTAGTCAGTTCTGGTTTAGGAACGTTGGTTTACTTAACCGTAACTAAAGGAAAGATTCCGGCTTACCTAGGCAGCAGCTTCGCTTTTATCGCGGCGATGAAATTATTAATGAAATCAGATGGCTATCCGGCAATCGCTCAAGGTGCTTTAACCTGCGGATTGGTTTACTTGATTGTTTCCTTCATTATTCGAAAAATCGGTTCAGGCTGGCTGGATAAAATTTTGCCACCGATCGTTGTAGGACCAGTCGTAATGGTCATCGGTTTAGGCTTAGCCAGCAACGCCGCGCAAAACGCGATGTACAACAACGGCACTTACAGCTTCAAATATGTGATGGTCGCTTTGATCACGTTAGCGTTTACGATTTTCTTCAATATGTTTTTCACTGGCTTCTTAGGCTTGATTCCGATTCTTTTAGGAATCATCGGCGGCTACATTACAGCGATGATCTTCGGAATCATCGACTATCAGCCGATCATTGATGCGAACTGGCTTGCGATGCCAGCTTTCAATGTACCTTTCGTCAGCTATCAGCCAAAGCTGTATATCAGCGCGATCACGACAATGGCGCCAATCGCCTTTGTTACTATGACAGAACACATCGGTCACTTGATGGTTTTGAATAAATTAACAAAACGCAATTTCTTCGATGATCCTGGCTTAGATCGCACCTTGATGGGGGATGGCTTAGCGCAAATCGTCGCCGGCCTTGTCGGCGGACCGCCAGTAACTAGTTACGGTGAAAACATCGGTGTCTTGGCAATCACACGGGTGCACAGTGTCTTCGTTATCGGAGGTGCGGCAGTCTTCGCGGTCTTACTAGGCTTTGTTGGAAAGCTTAGCGCTTTGATCTTAAGTATTCCTGGACCAGTTATCTCAGGAATCAGCTTCATCTTGTTCGGCGTCATCGCCGCTAGCGGATTAAAAATCTTGATTGAGAACAAAATCGATTTTGACCGTAAAAAGAACTTATTGATTGCTTCAACGATTTTAGTTATCGGGATCGGCGGACTGGTTTTCGAAGCGGGCACCTTTACGTTATCTGCCATGGCCTTAGCCACCGTCCTAGGAATTATCTTAAACTTAATCTTGCCGGAACAGGCACGCAGTGAGAAATAAAAATAACTAGCGAAGAATGAAGAGGAGGAAATTTCATGATCATCCAGTCAGAAGAAATCAGTCTGAAACATTTATTGACGGTGGAAGCTTTAACCGATCAAGAAGTCATGGGACTGATTCAAAGAGCTCAGCAATTCAAGCAGGGAGCACGGTGGACACCTAATAAAAATCAATACTTTGTCTCTAATCTTTTTTTTGAGAATAGTACCCGGACCCACAAAAGTTTTGAAGTCGCTGAAAAAAAACTAGGACTAGATGTGATTGATTTTGATGCCAAAACCAGCTCGGTTCAAAAAGGTGAGACGCTCTACGATACCGTTCTTACCATGTCAGCCTTAGGGGTGGATGTGGCAGTGATCCGCCACGGAGATGAAAATTACTATGACGAATTAATCCAAAGCAAAACGATCCAATGTTCAATCGTCAACGGCGGCGATGGCAGCGGACAACATCCGACACAGTGTTTGTTGGATCTGATGACGATTTATCAAGAATTCGGTCATTTCAACGGCTTAAAGGTTGCTATCGCTGGAGACATTACCCACTCACGAGTCGCTAAATCAAATATGCAAATGCTGAAACGCTTAGGTGCGGAGGTTTTTTTCTCGGGACCTGAGGAATGGTACGACGAGAGCTTTGATGTTTACGGTACCTACCGACCATTAAATGAGCTTGTGCCGGAAGTCGATGTCATGATGCTGTTAAGAGTTCAGCACGAACGCCATGACGGACAGGAAAGTTTTTCAAAGGAAGAATATCATGAAAAATACGGCTTAACGATCGAACGGGGAAAACAGTTGAAACCAAGCGCCATCATTATGCACCCGGCGCCAGTCAATCGAGATGTTGAAATCGCGGATAGTTTAGTGGAGAGTCTGCAATCGCGGATCGTACCGCAAATGACCAACGGCGTGTACATTCGGATGGCAATTTTAGAAGCAGTACTTAGAGGAAAATCGTAAAGGGGCAGATACTATGAAAACATTGATTAAAAATGGAAAGATCGTAACAAAAGACAATCAAACAACAACATGTGACCTTTGGTTAGAAGACAGTATCATCGCTGGTATCGGGAAGGATTTCTCAAGTATGACGTTTGATCAAGAGTACGACGCAAAAAATCAATTAATCACACCAGGTTTAGTTGATGTTCATGTTCATTTGCGAGAACCCGGCTTTACTTATAAAGAAACTATCAAGGACGGCTCTAAAGCGGCGGCTCGCGGTGGCTATACAACCGTTTGCGCGATGCCAAATTTAAATCCAGTACCTGACACGGTAGAAAAATTCAATGACGTTATGGCGATCATTGAAAAAGATGCGGTAGTAAAAGTTCATCAATATGCGCCGATTACCGAAGAGCTGCGAAGTGAAGTTCTAACCGATCAAAAGGGGCTGAAAACAGCCGGCGCTTTTGCCTTCACCAATGACGGAGTGGGTGTGCAAACAGCCGGAACCATGTACTTAGCAATGAAGGAAGCAGCGGAAAATAATATGGCACTGGTTGCCCATACGGAAGACGAATCTCTATTATTCGGCGGTGTTATGCATAAAGGGAAGATCAGTGAAAAGCTTGATTTACCTGGAATTCTAAGTGCTACGGAATCCTCACAAATTGCCAGAGACTTGATCTTAGCAGAAGAAACCGGCGTTCATTATCATGTCTGCCACGTTTCTACAAAAGAAAGTGTTCGCGTGATTCGTGACGCAAAAAAGGCCGGTGTACATGTGACAGCGGAGGTTTCTCCTCATCATTTGATCTTGATCGATGAAAACATCCCAGAAGACCACGGCTACTGGAAAATGAACCCGCCATTACGTGGAAGCGAAGATCGTGAAGCTTTGATTGAAGGCTTGCTTGACGGCACGATTGATTGTATCGCTACCGATCATGCCCCTCATGGCTTTGAAGAAAAAAATCAAAGCTTCCTAAAATCACCATTCGGAATCGTTGGCAGTGAAACAGCCTTCCAATTGATTTATACGCACTTTGTTGAAACAGGACGATTTACTTTAGAACAAGTGATTGATTGGATGGCTGTTAAACCAGCGGAAATTTTCGGCATGACCGTCGGCACACTAACGATTGGTCAACCGGCGGACATCGCGGTCTTTGATCTAAACCACGAAGAAAAAATCGATGATAAAAAATTCGCATCACTAGGAGTCAACACCCCTTTCACTGGTTGGCCAGTCAAGGGCGCAACATTAATGACCTTTGTGGATGGTCAGTTGGTATACAACAAGGAGGACTAAGACGTTGAAAAGACTTTTAATTTTAGAAGATGGCACAGTATTTGAGGGTGAAGGCTTTGGCGCTGAAGCAAATGTTGTCGGTGAAGTAGTATTCACCACCAGCATGACCGGCTATCAAGAAACGATTACCGATCAAAGTTTCAATGGACAAATCATTACCTTTACTTATCCAATGGTAGGAAACTACGGTGTCAACCGCGATGACTATGAATCGATCGCACCAACTTGTAAAGGCGTGATCGTAAAAGAACATGCGAGACTAGCTAGTAACTGGCGCAATCAAATGACGCTAGACGAATTTTTAAAACGCAAAGGCATTCCTGGAATTGCCGGAATCGACACGCGGGCGTTAACCAAAAAATTACGCAGTGTCGGCACAATGAAAGGCAGTATCGTTGATCCAGCCGATGAATTAGAACATTCCTTTGACCAATTAAAAGCAACGGTCTTGCCAACGAACCAAGTGGCGCAAGTTTCAACCGTTACACCTTATCCAAGTCCCGGTGTTGGACGTAATGTCGTTGTCATCGACTTTGGCTTAAAACATAGTATTTTACGGGAGCTATCACGACGGGAATGCAACTTAACGGTGATGCCCTACAACACCGATGCGCAAACAATCTTAGACTTATGTCCTGACGGCGTGATGCTGACGAATGGACCGGGAGATCCGAAAGATGTACCGGAAGCAATCGAAATGATCAAACAGATTCAAGGAAAGGTTCCAATTTTTGGCATCTGTCTAGGTCACCAATTATTCTCATTAGCTAACGGTGCAGATACGTATAAAATGAAATTTGGTCATCGTGGATTAAATCATCCTGTTCGTGAAATAGCGACGGGACGCATTGATTTCACTTCACAAAACCACGGTTTCGCGGTAGATGAAAAGACCATTGATCCAGATAAATTAATGATCACCCACGTGGAAGTCAATGACGGCACGATCGAAGGTGTCCGCCATCGCAATTACCCAGCTTTCAGTGTTCAGTACCATCCTGACGCTGCGCCGGGTCCACATGACGGCGTTCATTTATTCGATGAATTTATGGAAATGATGGATGCATGGAAGGAGCAAGCATAAATGCCAAAACGTACAGATATTAAAAAGATCCTCGTGATCGGTTCAGGACCGATCGTGATCGGACAAGCCGCGGAATTTGATTACGCCGGCACACAAGCTTGCTTAGCGCTAAAAGAAGAAGGCTACGAGGTTGTCTTAGTCAATTCAAATCCAGCGACGATTATGACGGACCAAGAAATCGCTGATACAGTTTATATTGAACCAATTACCTTGGAATTTGTTTCCCGTATTTTGCGGAAAGAATTGCCAGACGCAATCTTGCCGACACTAGGTGGACAAACGGGTTTAAACATGGCGATGGAATTAGCTGACTCCGGCATCTTAGATGAGTTGAAGATTGAACTGCTAGGCACCAAATTGTCCGCCATCGACCAAGCGGAAGACCGTGATTTGTTCAAACAATTAATGGAAGAATTGGACCAGCCGATTCCTGAATCAGAGATCGTCAATACAGTCGAAGAAGCAGTGGCCTTTGCGAACACGATCGGTTATCCAATCATTGTTCGCCCAGCCTTTACACTAGGGGGAACCGGCGGTGGGATGTGCGACAACGAAGAAGAACTTCGAACTGTCGCCGAAAATGGCTTGAAGCTGTCACCTGCGACCCAGTGTTTGATTGAAAAATCAATCGCCGGCTTTAAAGAGATCGAATACGAAGTGATGCGAGATTCTGCGGATAATGCGATCGTCGTATGTAATATGGAAAACTTCGATCCAGTTGGCATTCACACAGGAGACTCAATCGTTTTCGCGCCGAGTCAAACCCTATCCGACTACGAATATCAAATGCTGCGGGATGCTTCACTTTCGATCATTCGCGCATTAAAAATTGAAGGAGGCTGTAATGTTCAGCTGGCCCTTGATCCACATAGTTTCAATTATTATGTCATTGAAGTCAATCCGCGGGTTTCTCGTTCCTCTGCTTTAGCAAGTAAGGCAACTGGTTATCCAATTGCGAAACTGGCTGCCAAAATCGCAGTAGGCCTTACCTTGGACGAAATGAAAAACCCAGTTACGGAAACGACGTATGCTGAATTTGAACCGGCGTTAGACTATGTTGTTGCAAAAATTCCACGTTGGCCCTTTGATAAATTTGAAAGCGGCGAGCGGGTACTTGGGACACAAATGAAAGCCACTGGTGAAGTGATGGCGATCGGTCGTAACATCGAAGAATCTTTGTTAAAAGCGGTTCGTTCATTAGAAATCGGGACATATCATGCAGAACTGCCAGAATTAAGTGAAGTAACCGACGATGAATTAACGGAAAAAATGGTTAAAGCGCAAGACGACCGCTTATTCTACTTAACGGAAGCGATTCGTCGCGGCTATTCAATCCAAGAAATCAATGAATTGACCAAAGTCGATTTGTTCTTCTTAGATAAATTACTCCACGTTGTCGAATTAGAAAGAGCGTTAACCCAGAATAAAAAAGACGTGAGCTTGTTAAAGAAAGCCAAGCAAAATGGTTTTGCCGATGTAAAAATCGCGCAACTTTGGAATATGTCCGCTGACGAAGTAAGAAAATTTAGAACAAGTGAAAAAATCGTACCGGTCTACAAAATGGTCGATACGTGTGCGGCGGAGTTTGAATCACAAACACCATACTTCTACAGCACTTATGAATTTGAAAACGAAAGCGTTCGTTCTAACCGAGAATCAGTTCTTGTTTTAGGCTCAGGACCAATCCGGATTGGACAAGGGGTCGAGTTTGACTACGCAACGGTTCATTCGGTAAAAGCGATTCAAGCGGCCGGCTATGAAGCAATCATTATGAACAGCAATCCTGAAACAGTCTCAACCGACTTCTCTGTTTCAGATAAATTATACTTTGAGCCACTAACGCTAGAAGACGTTATGAACGTCGTTGAGCTAGAGCAGCCAATCGGCGTAATCGTCCAATTCGGTGGACAAACGGCGATCAACTTGGCGGAACCGTTAGTCAAAAGCGGCGTCAAAATTTTAGGAACGACGATCGAAGATTTAGACCGAGCGGAAGATCGTGATCAATTTGAACAAGTCTTACAAAAATTAGCTATTCCGCAGCCGCCAGGTGACACAGCAACCAGCGCAGAAGAAGCAGTAGTAATCGCTGAAAAAATCGGTTATCCCGTTTTAGTTCGCCCAAGTTATGTCCTTGGGGGACGCGCGATGGAGATCGTCGAAAATCAAGCAGACTTAGAAGATTATATGGCGAATGCCGTAAAAGCTTCCCCAGAACATCCAGTTTTAGTCGATCGTTACTTGATTGGTAAAGAATGTGAAGTTGATGCGATCTGTGACGGTGAGACCGTTCTGATTCCAGGAATCATGGAACACATCGAACGAGCTGGGGTCCACTCTGGCGACTCGATGGCGGTTTATCCGCCACAAACCTTCTCAGATGAGTTGAAGGCGACGATTGAGGACTACACTCGCCGTTTAGCGCTAGGGATGAATTGTATCGGCATGATGAATATCCAGTTTGTCATCCATAACGATGAAGTCTTCGTGATCGAAGTCAATCCACGGGCTAGCCGGACGGTGCCATTCTTGAGTAAGATCACGAATATTCCAATGGCGCAAATCGCTACAAAAGCGATCTTAGGGCAAAGCTTGAAGGAATTAGGCTATCAAGACGGGTTGTATCCTGAAAGTGAAATGGTCCACGTCAAAGCACCGGTCTTCAGCTTCACGAAGCTGCAAAAAGTCGATACTTACTTAGGACCGGAAATGAAATCAACTGGTGAAGTCATGGGAACGGATCGCAGCTTAGCAAAAGCTTTATACAAAGCCTTTGCGGCAGCGGGACTTTACTTACCAGATTTCGGAGCTGTCTTGTTCACGGTCGCTGATGAAACGAAAGATGAAGCCTTGGCTCTTGCAAAACGTTTCAAAGAGGTTGGCTATAGTCTGATTGCAACCGCGGGAACGGCCAAATTCTTAGAAGAAAATGGCTTGAACGCCAAAACGATTGCGAAGATTTCGGAATCAGATGATCATAACGTCATCGATTTGATTCGCAGCGGAGAAGCTCAAGTGGTCATCAATACGATGGATAAAAACCGGCAAAACGCTTCTGAAGATGGCTTTATCATTCGAAGAGAAGCAGTGGAACATGGTGTACCATTATTCACGTCGCTAGATACAGCAGATGCCATCTTACGGGTCATGGAATCACGGGCGTTTTCAATTCAAGAAATTTAATTTAAACAGAGTGGAGTTCACTTCACTCTGTCGATCTATAGGGAGGCCGTTATGAAGCAGGAAATGATGACAATCGTTCGTCAACAAGAATTAGCACCGAGAATTTATGAATTGGTTTTGGCGGGTGAATTAGTCCAGCAAATGAAAATGCCTGGTCAATTTTTGCACATCCGCGTGCCAAGAAATGATTTATTATTGCGTCGGCCGATTAGTATCAACCAATATGACCAAGATGCAGGAACTTGTACGATTATTTATCGCGTTGAAGGGGACGGCACAAAGTTTTTTGCGGAACTTTCAGCAGGCGATCAGTTAGACGTTATGGGGCCATTAGGCCACGGCTTTGAAATCGACCAGCTAAATGCAGGGGACACGGCCTTTATCGTCGGCGGCGGGATTGGTGTTCCACCTTTGTATCAGCTTTCTAAAGAGCTAAATGAAAAAGGGATCAAGGTGATCCATTTCTTAGGGTTTGGTACACAAGAAGTCGTTTACTATGCTGATGAATTCCAAGCGTTAGGTGAGACTCGTTTTTCTACCGATGATGGTACCTTTGGACTTCAAGGAAATGTCGGTAATCTTCTATTGGCGGAATCGATTCAACCGGATGCAGTCTTTGCTTGCGGGAATAACGGATTATTAAAAACAGTTGAACAATTGTACAATCAAGTAGAAAATGTTCAACTTTCATTGGAATCTCGAATGGCTTGTGGGATGGGTGCTTGCTACGCATGTGTCTGCCATGTGCCGGAAGATGAAAACAAAAGTGTCAAAGTATGTGAAGACGGACCTGTTTTCCAAGCTGGGGAGGTTATTTTTTAATGAGTATTGCAGTCAAATTACCTGGATTAGATTTAAAAAATCCCATTATGCCAGCTAGCGGATGTTTCGGCTTCGGGAAAGAATATGCGGATTATTATGATTTGAACCAATTAGGCGCCATCATGATCAAAGCAACGACACCGAAACAACGCTTTGGCAATGCCACGCCACGGGTTGCCGAAACACCCAGCGGCATGTTAAATGCGATCGGCTTGCAAAATCCTGGGATGGAGGTTGTCTTAACAGAAATTTTACCTAGCCTCGAAAAATATCAAGAGTTGCCGATCATCGCCAATGTTGCCGGGGCTTGTGAAGAAGATTATGTTGAAGTCTGTGCCAAAATTGGCGACGCCCCCAACGTCAAAGCAATTGAATTAAATATTTCTTGTCCCAACGTCAAACATGGCGGCATCGCTTTTGGAACCGATCCTGAAGTGGCCTATCGTTTAACAAAGTCAGTGAAGGAAGTCGCAAAAGTCCCCGTTTATGTCAAATTAAGTCCCAACGTTACTGACATTGTCCCAATTGCTAAGGCAATTGAAAAGGGTGGGGCGGACGGCTTCACCATGATTAATACGTTGCTGGGCATGCGGATAGATTTAAAAACGCGCCAGCCAATTTTAGCTAATCGGACGGGGGGCTTATCAGGACCGGCCATCAAACCGGTAGCGATTCGTTTGATCAATCAAGTAGCATCAGTCAGCGAACTACCGATCATCGGCATGGGCGGTGTTCAAACAGTGGATGATGTGCTAGAAATGTTTATGGCAGGAGCAAGTGCGGTGGCAGTCGGAACCGCGAATTTCACTGATCCCTATATTTGTCCTAAGTTGATTGAAGAACTACCCATTCGCATGGCGGAACTAGGGATTGAATCCTTAGAACAATTACGGCAAGAAGTTCGGGCTGCTAGTCCGCTTCTCCATAGCTAAACAGGAGGCAGAAAATGGAACAACGACCGATTATCGCTTTTGACTTTGCATCGAAGCAGGAAATTGAAACTTTTTTAACGCATTTTCCTTTAGAAGAAAAATTGTTCATAAAGATTGGGATGGAGCTTTTTTACCAAGAAGGTCCCGCAATTGTAAATTTTTTACGAGCACAAGGCCATGACATCTTTTTGGATTTGAAATTGCATGACATTCCTAATACGGTTCAAAAAGCGATGCGAGGCATTGCGAAAATGGGTGTCAAGATCACAAATGTTCATGCAGCCGGCGGTGTAGAAATGATGTCTGCCGCTAAACAAGGTTTGATTGAAGGAACAAGTGAAGGACAGTCGATTCCGGAATTAATCGCCGTGACTCAGTTAACTTCCACTAGTGAAGAGCAGATGCACGAAGACCAGTTGATCAACGTCAGCTTACAAGAAAGTGTCTTGCATTATGCCAAGTGTGCTAAAAAAGCCGGCCTGGACGGGGTTGTTTGTTCCGCTCACGAGGTCGAAAAAATTCATGAAGCAACCAGTCAAGACTTTATCTGTCTAACTCCTGGAATTCGGCCAAAAGGTGCCAGTGTCGGTGATCAAAAACGCGTCATGACGCCTGACAAAGCTCGAGCAATCGGCTCCAACTATATTGTCGTTGGCCGACCAATCACTCAGGCAAAAGATCCTTATCAAAGCTATTTAAAAATCAAACAAGAATGGAACGGTGAAGTATAAATGATCGCAGAACAAATCGCGAAAGACTTATTATCAATCGAAGCAGTTTCTTTAAGCCCTGACGAACCTTTTACTTGGGCAAGTGGCTTAAAGTCACCAATTTATTGCGACAACCGCGTAACCATGAGCTATCCAGCAGTTCGCCGTGCTATCGCAAAAGGCTTAGCGGATAAAATCAAACAAGACTTTCCGAATGTGGAAGTGATCGCCGGAACAGCTACGGCAGGGATTCCTCACGCAGCTTGGGTAGCTGAATTGTTAGATTTGCCAATGGTCTATATTCGCAGCAAACCAAAAGATCATGGTCAAGGCAATCAAATCGAAGGCCGTATTAAAGAAGGCCAGAAAATGGTCGTGATCGAGGACTTGATTTCAACTGGCGGCAGTGTTTTAGAAGCAGCGCAAGCAGCGGAAAAAGAAGGTGCCGACGTCTTAGGCGTGGCGGCGATTTTCACTTACGAATTAGCTAAAGGAAAGCATAATTTCGAGACAGCTAATATACCATTAGTAACTTTGACTAATTATTCAACCTTGATCGAAAGTGCTTTAACAGAAAATTACATCAATCAAGAACAGCTTGAACTATTAAAAAAATGGCGCCAAGACCCAGAAAACTGGTTAAACTAAGAAAATTAGTTTGTAAAAAAGTGAAAAAAGCATCTGCGGGTGCTTTTTTTATTTTGCTGCGACTACCTTACAAGTATATTAAGAGCTGAAACAGAACATTAATGGTATAGTATTTTCAGAAGTTTTTTAGAAAAGAGGTACTTAGATGTATGAAAAATTTATAAACAATACCCGTTTACGAAGGTTCACTGTCCTCGCACTAGTGATCTTCATTCTTTTTTTAGTCAAAGATTTTTTGACTCCGATTTTACTGACGTTTATCTTTACCTTGATTTCCGTTAGGGTGGTTAAGTTTGTTCAACGCTTTATCAAGGCTCCGACTTTTCTACTGGCGACAATCCTTTATGTGATTGAATTGGTGCTTTTGTATCTGCTGATATCACGATATTCAACGATTTTAATCGATCAAGTCGTTTCAACTTATGATTCGATTGTTCATTTTTATCAGCATAAAGAATTCCAGTCGGATGTCATTACAAATTTTATTGCCGATTATTTTAAAAATCATAATTGGCAAGACAAGTTAGAGAGCGGCGCAGGTATGATTTTGGTTCAATTGCAAAATGTCGGTCGTTTGGCGGTAGAATTTGTCATGTCCTTTATCTTGAGTTTCTTTTTCATGATCGAAAAGGAAAAAACAGTCTTATTCTCTCGGAATTTTCTAAGCAGTGAATATGCGTGGTTCTTCCAAGACTTATTTTATTTTGCTAAAGTATTTGTCGAAACCTTCGGGGTAGTCGTAGAGGTACAATTATTGATCGCGCTAGTGAATACTTTGGTCACGACGTTAGGCCTTGGGGTGATCGGTTTTACTCAGTTACCAACCTTAGCGATTATGATTTTCTTCTTGAGCTTGATTCCGGTGGCCGGGGTGATCTTTTCTTGTATCCCATTAACCTTAATCGCTTATTCAACTGGCGGTATCCAGACGGTCGTTTATGTGTTGATTTTGATTGTGATCGTTCATTGTATCGAAGCATATATTTTGAATCCAAAATTTATGTCCAGTCGAACCAAACTACCGATTTTTTATACCTTCGTAATTTTGCTGTTTAGTGAACGCTTCTTAGGGGTATGGGGGTTGATTGTTGGGATTCCGATCTTTAATTTCTTTTTAGAAATTTTAGGAGTAAAAATAAGAACGAAAAAAACGGAGCAGCTTGATTAAGCTGTTCCGTTTTTACGTAATTGTTCAATCGTTGTTTCTTCAGGTGTGACAAAAAGCGTCTTTTGATTTTCGTAGATCACGAAGCCGGGCTTGGCTCCGTTTGGTTTATGGACATGCTTGACTGCGACATAATCTACTGGAACTTGCGCCGATTGTCGGAATTTAGAGAAATAAGCGGCCAGCTCCGCCGCTTCCATTAAGGTTTCGTCGCTAGGATCATCATGCTTAATGATGACATGGGAGCCGGGGATATTCTTAGCATGGAGCCAAATATCTGATTTACGAGCTTGCTTTAAGGTCAACTGATCGTTCTGTAAATTATTTTTGCCCACTAGGATCTCGGTACCGTCACTGGCGAAGAAATGCTCCGGCTTGGAAGGACTGTGCTTGCGCTTTTTCTTACTGCCTTTTTGTTTTAAATAGCCACTGGCAATCAGTTCTTCTTTGATCACTTCGATATCCATTGGGCCAGCGATTTCTAGCTGTGATAAGACGGATTCTAAATAAGCGATTTCTGACTTTGCTTCAGCGATTTGGTCATAAATCAGCTTCACCGCATTTTTCAGCTTTTGATATTTTTGAAAATATTTTTGGGCATTTTGATTTGGTGTTAAAGCTGGATTCAAGACAATTGTGATTGGCGTGTTTTCTTCATAATAATTTTCCAACTGGATACTTTCAGCACCGCGAGGGACTTGCGCCATAAAAGTTGTCAGCAGTTCACCGTCTCGTCGATATTCTTCAGCGTTCTCTGAATCTTGTAAGGTCTTTTCACGTTTAGCTAGCTTCGTCTGATTTCGTTTGATCTCGTTGTCGACTTTCCGAATCAGCTCGTTGCCTAATTGTTTGACGCGATCCTTTTCAGCCTTTTCGCCGTAAAACCCATCTAACAAGCTGCTTAGGCTTTGATAGGTCGTTGTAGTGTCAAAGCTCTTGAAAGCTAACGGCGCAAAAAATTCTTTTTGGCCGATCGTACCAAGCGTAGGAACCAAGTTGCTTTGAATACTTTGCCAAAAATCAGACCAGACGGACATCTTTTCATTTGGCTTTTCAGCTAACCGCAGGGCCAATTCATTCGCAGTGTCCCGTCCAAGACCTTGAAAAGTTTGCTGCAAGTAACGGCCATCTAATTCTTCGGCGGTAGAAAGCAGCGTAAAGACTTGCTCTTTCGTAACGTGAAATGGATTTAGTTGGGTTTGTTTCGGCGGCTCGATATAATCGCTGCCAGGCAATAAGGAACGATAAGTATTTTGCGAATGACCGACATGTTTGATTGCATCCAAAATCTTACCAGTCTGTTTATTTAACAGAACGATGGTTGAGTGACGCCCCATCAATTCTACGATCAAGACGATATTTTGCAAGTCACCGAGTTCATCTCGTTTACTAAATGTAAAATGGACAACCCGATCGTTTTCGATTTGGTGAATGTCTTCCAAGATAGCGCCATCTAAATGCTTCCGCAGCATCATGACAAAATTTGGTGGTGTATCAGGATTTGTATAAGCAATCTCGGTTAATTGGATCCGAGCATAGCTTGGATGAGCAGAAAGCAGTAGCCGTTGGTTTTTGCCTTGTGCACGAATGACTAATACAATTTCATGTTCGTAAGGCTGGTGGATCTTGGAAATTCTTCCGGTGCTAAGCTGATCATTTAACTCCCGCACCATTGCATGGGTAAAAACTCCATCAAAGGACATATTTTATCCCTCATTTCTATTCGTAATAGCTCTATTATAAACAAAAAAAGGCCAGTGACCAAGCAAGTCACTGGCAAGTGGTTAAAGATTAATTGTTTCTTTGTAGCTATTGAGCTGATCGAGTAGTCCTAATAGTAATTGCTCCGCTTCATTCGGCAAACGATCGTAACCGCCTTGAAAGGTTTTACGCGATTGAACAAAGGCTAAACGTGTTTCTAAGCGACTCATTAAATGGAGCAAGTAATGCTGGCTATCGAAATTCGGCTCATGTCCTTTTACCGGTAAGTAGCTGATTTTATCTAAAGGTCCGAAAGGCTTAAACGAAGCTGAGCCATCAATGATTTTTTCAATACTGGAAAGAGTCTGTTCTGGCGTGACCTTTTGTCCTTTGAAATCACCTGTATTCAAAATGAAGCAGGCTGTTTGCTGTTTCTCAAACAACTCTTTAAAATCCTGATAGTCCTCCTGTAACGGATAACAGCGGAAAGGGTTGGCAAAGGGTTCGATCACTAATTGATCAGACTTTTCGCCAACGATGTTTTCAGCAGTCGAGCGCTTCGTGGCTAAAGTGGCTCCAAAGATAGCCGCCAATGAAGGATCTTCTATTTTGATTAGAGGTGGTAGACTGTCATCCTTCATGATCCAGAATAATCCGTCAACTTTTTCAGCGATATGATCGACCCGATTCGGTGTTGCATAGCGGCTCTTGATACTGCGGCCGTTGCCGTTACGAATATCTTCGGTGACTAAGACTTTTTTATTATCCTCATCTAAAGTGACACCAACATTTTGAGCAGTCACGATATATTTGATTTGTTCGCTAGTCATTGGATAATCCTGTGTTTTATCGAAGTAGGCTGGTTCTAAAGCCGTAGTCGAACCTTTGTCTTTGGAAATCACAAAGGCATCATCATGAAGAACATGGACTTCTCCTTTATTTTTAGGTTTTGCTAAAGTTATGGTTGATTTTCCGGAACCGGATAATCCAAAGGCAGCCATTGTGTATTTTTTATTTTCCAACAAATATTGTTTCATGCCGCCGTGACAAGCAATAAAGCCGTTGCGATGAGCAGTAGCCCAAGCTAAAGTCAAAGTCGCTTTCTTTAATTCGCCAAAGTAGCGCAGTCCTAAAATCCCGGCACAATTATGCTTTGGATCAATCACCACTACACCGTCAGGAAAATCGGGGTGCTGCCAATCCGGGTCTGCGAAAAGAAATAGATCGCCGGTATTAATTGCTTTAGATTCTTGATAAAAATGATGCTTCGCGTCGCCAATTTGGAAATTTAATAAATATGAATAAAGGTTTGGGCTGTAGTCAGCTGGCAGCATCAAATGCGCCTTCACCGTGAATTCTTCGTCTAAACCTACTAGCACATCACCAGAGTAAAACTGCTTGTCTCTTGACTGAAAGACCGCTTCTCGCAGTAACTCACTATAAAAATCTGCATCAATGCCTTCTTGTCCCACAATTCTTCGCGCTGCTGCCGTTCGACCTACGATATTGCCATCATTCGTAACTAAAACTTTCGAATCTGTCGGTAGTTGCAGTTTATTGGTGTGGGCGACACTAAGATCGGTAGTGATTGTACCAGGACTTTTTTTTGCTAAGGCGTAGGCATCCGCCAAATGACGAATCCGTGTCACGTTGTTCCCGTAAAAAGCTGTCTCAATCACACTGCGAATGTTTGAAAAAAGGCGATTCTTTTTGGTGATGTCCTCATGACTAAAATGTTCAATACTACTCATCTGAAAACCTCCTCTAATTAGATTGTTATTATTATAATATCATTAAAATAAAACGCTCACAATCAAATAAAAAAACGTTATTCAAAAAAGACGATTGGAGATAAAGAAATCATCCTCGTGAAGGTAGCGCTTTTAAGATAAAAATAATATAATGATAAGAAGGAGGGCGTTAATATGACTAGATATTTAGAAGTATTTAAAGCGAACGCGATTATTTATTGGCGTAAATTTATTAATATCGTCTCTGAAAATGAGCGCCGCTCCTTGACAATCCTCTTTAGTTTAGTATTAGCGACACTTATTTTTTCAGCTTCCGCTGTTTATGCGCAAAAAAGTATCCGACAAGATCAGCTGAATGAACTAGTTTTCAGTTCATTAAAGTCTGATCATTTGATTCCTTTAGAGTATCAAACGATAGAACAAAAAATTAAACAAACTAAAGCAATCTCGATCATGTTTAGCCAGCCTGACGGAACTTCTTTTGAAAATGTTATGACCATTCTTGACGATCCGAATCAAAAAAATATGTTGAATCGAAAATTTTATTATTATCCGATCGTTTATGATAGTGAAACGATTGCTCAAAAATATCAGCTCGATCCACGGCAGGTGACGTTTATTTTCTTCCAAAATGGAAAAGAAAAAAATCGCTTCGTAGTGGAAAGCTTGAAGGACTTAAATAACGAATTTATTCCTGAACTAAATCGCTTGCCGATGTGGAAATTGAACGGATAAAAATGAGAATAACCGAAAAACAATGAGCTTTTTTTAATAAAAAGTGTTGACAGTCGAATTTTTTTCCGCTAAACTAACTTCAACATCAATCAAGAAGGATGCTATTTCTACTTTTTGCTTTAGCAAATTTAGTAGAATAGTATACGGATGAAGATTATTTCTTAATAACGAAGAAGGAGTGGCATTCATGAGACAAGCAAACTTATCTAATCATCAATTGAATAGCTGGCAAAACTGGCGTAGATAAGTTGTATTTATGAATTCACTCATAGATACAACGTTTAGACAACTTCTAAATCTTGTATCTATGCTGGATATTTTTTCATGTCTATTCCCGCATAGAGACTATCTATGCGGTTTTTGTTTTTTTAGGACAACTACCGTAAAATTTTTGGGTAGTTGTCTATTTATTTGTAAAAAAACAAAAAAATCGGAGGAATTTATCATGAAAAATAAAGGGATTATCGGATCAATCATCGCATTAGCAGTCGTTTTAATCGGAGTATTCGCCTATCAAATGGGGTCACGGCAAACAAGTGCAACTGAAACAAAAGAAGAAATGAAAACTGTAGGGATCTTGCAATTTATCAGTCACCCATCATTAGATCAAATCAAAGATGGTGTGATCGAAGGGTTGAAAGAAGAAGGCTACGAGGATGGTAAGAATATCAAAATCGAATTTTTGAATGGTCAAGGCGATCAAAGTAAATTAAACAGTATGAGTCAGCAATTGTTGGACAAGAATTCAGACGTCCTAGTCGGGGTTGCGACACCTGCTGCTAAAGCGTTAGCCAACGCAACCAGCGATAAACCAATTATTATGTCAGCAATCAGCGATCCGATCGGTGCTGGTCTTGTAAAAGACTTAAAACACCCAGGCGGAAACATCACCGGAGTGAATAACTTAACCCCCGTAGATCAACAACTTGATATGGCAAAAGAATTATTTCCAGATGCGAAAACAGTCGGTATGATCTACTCGTCTTCAGAAGAAAATTCTAAATCACAAATCGATCGAGCAGAAAAACGGGCGAAGAAAGATGGACTGACAGTGAAAAAATATGCTATCAGTTCTAGTAATGATATTGCTCAGATCACCCAGCAAGCTTGCCAAGAAACAGATTACTTATATATTCCACAAGACAATACGATCGCTAGTGCCTTTCAAACAATGATCAACGAATCAGACAAAGCGAAAAAGCCGGTCTTTGTTTCAGTTGATAACATGGTAAAAGAAGGTGGGATCGCCACAGTTGGACAAAACCAATTCAAGCTCGGTGTGGAATCTGGCAAAATGGCTGCCAATGTATTAAGCGGCAAATCAAAACCAGCAACGACACCAGTGAATGTGATCGATTACGGTGACATGATTATTAACGAAGAGAAAGCTAAAGAGTTAGGTATTACGATTCCAGCTAGTATCAAAGAGAAAGCAGAAGTAGTCAAAGGAGAGTAGAAAAATGGTGATTTCAGCGATTGGACAAGGATTTTTATGGGGAATTTTAGGTTTAGGAATTTTTATGACCTACCGCATTTTAAATTTCCCAGATATGACAACAGAAGGGTCATTCCCATTAGGTGGAGCGGTCTGTGTAACGGCGATTACCCACGGCGTCTCTCCATTCTTAGCGACTCTTTTAGGCATCGTTGCAGGAATGTGTGCCGGTTTCGTAACAGGAATGCTTTATACTAAAGGGAAAATCCCCGTCATTTTAGCTGGAATTTTAGTGATGTCGGGATTGAATTCGGTGATGCTATTTATCATGCAGACACCTAATCTTTCTTTATTAAAGCAACCGAAAATTCAAGATTTTTTTACCAACTTAAATCTGCCAGATCATTTTGATATTGTTCTCTTAGGTTTGTTGGCGATTTTAATCATCATCGCCTTACTACTATTTTTCTTTTTCACGGATTTCGGTCAAGCGTACATTGCCACCGGAGACAATGAGAACATGGCTCGTTCGATTGGTATCAATACGGATCGCATGAAGGTTATCGGACTGACTTTATCAAATGGTGTGATTGCCTTATCCGGCGCGTTGATTGCCCAAAATGATGGCTATGCAGATATCGGCAAAGGTGTCGGAGTCATTGTCATCGGTCTAGCCTCCATCATTATTGGTGAAGTCTTGTATGGCGAAGTCACGTTTATTGAACGTTTGGTAGCCATCGTTTTAGGCAGTATCATCTATCAGTTATTGATCTTGCTAATCATCAAAGTGGGCTTAGATACGACTTACTTGAAAATTTTCTCGTCAATCATCTTGGCACTATGTTTAATGATCCCACGTTTAAAAGAGACTCTGCATTTAAAGACTGGATTAGAGAAGGAGGAGTAATTCGATGAATGCATTAGAAGTAAAAAACGCCAATAAAACCATCAGTAACGGCGTCAATGATCAACGGAAAATTTTGAATAATGTCAATTTGACGATTGCTCCAGGCGAGTTCGTAACCGTCTTAGGGGGCAACGGGGCAGGAAAAAGTACTTTGTTCAACAGTGTTTCTGGTAGCTTACAGCTAGATAGCGGGACAGTTGCTGTAATGGGAAAAGATTTAACGAAACTTGCTGAAGAACAAAGAGCCTCGTCAATTGCTCGGGTCTTTCAAGATCCTAAGATGGGAACCGCACCGCGCTTAACCGTCGCGGAAAATTTGGGACTAGCTGAAAAGCGCGGACAGAAACGACGCTTAAAACAGCGCCAGCTGAACCAGAAGAAAGAACTATACCGAGAACTTTGTAAGCTTGTAGGAAATGGCTTAGAAAATCATCTCGATACACCAACAGGATTTCTTTCTGGCGGGCAACGCCAAGCACTAAGCTTATTGATGGCGACGATCACTAAACCGGATTTATTATTATTAGATGAGCATACAGCTGCACTCGATCCAAAAACCGCGAAGCAATTGATGCACTTAACAGATCAGCGAATCAAAGAAGAACAACTCACTTGCTTAATGGTCACTCACAAAATGGAGGATGCTCTACATTACGGCGATCGTGTGATCGTGATGGAAAAAGGAGAGATCATTAAAGATATTAGCGGAGAAGCAAAAAGGCAGATGACCTTAGCGGATTTATTCCTGCTTTTCGAAGAGAGCGAGACAGTAGCTGAAGTAATGTAAATAAAATTATTTGCAGAAAATTAAAAAAACAGGTTGACTTATTTTATAAACAACTCTATACTAAGTTCAATCTTAAATCAGTTTGGAGCGATTTTTATGAATACGAATAAGAGTACGCACACACAACTGAATAATTATTACTTTAGCTATTTTAGATAGGTTTGTGTTCATGATTCATGGATGCAAACGACACAAGTTTGTATCTATGATGGCTAAGGATTTTAAGTTCGACTTAACGCCACATAGATGAAAATCTATAGTGGCTTTTTCTTTGGATTCAATTTATTTTGGAGACTAGGCTCATTGTAGATTTTCTACAGTGGGCCTTTTTGCGAGTTCCACTACTTTTGGAAAATGATTTTACTGATTTAAAAAGTAGCTGGCAAAGTCACTGATTGAAGGTTGATTCACAAATGAGAAAAAGGATATGAGTTCCACTTTTCACAGTTTAACACGTGAAGGGATCATTACCTAAATACGAAAAAGGAGTGAGGAAAGATGAAAAATGAAATTTCGGGAAGGACACGGTTGGCTGGTTTATATGCGCTGCCGGCAAGACACAGCTTTTCGCCAATTATGCATACAACCGCATTTCAAGCAATGGAGGTCGATGCGGTCTATCTAAGTTTTGATGTTCAGCCGGAGCGGCTTGGTGAAAGTATCCAAGCGATTCGTGATCTTGAGATGTTGGGTGTCAATTTATCGATGCCTCACAAAATGGCGGCGGTCCAATATGTTGACGAGCTGAGCCAAGCGGCGCGCTTGATCGGAGCAATTAATACGATCGTCAATCAAGAGGGCAAATTAATTGGGCATATCACCGACGGCATTGGTTGTATGGAAAGCTTGAAGCAAAACGGGATCGCGATCATCGGCAAAAGAATGACGATTCTTGGAGCCGGTGGAGCCGCGACAGCGATTATTACCCAAGCCGCGATCGACGGAGTGGAAGCTATTGATGTTTTTAATATCAAAGATGATTTTTATCAAATGATCGCACCAAAACTCGCAATGATCGCTGAAGAGACCAATTGTCAGATCCAGTTACATGATCTAGCAGAAGAAAAACAATTAGCTGCCTCTTTAGCTGTCAGCAGCCTGCTAATTAACGCGACAAATATCGGAATGGCACCGAAAACGGATCAAATGCCTTTACCTGATCCGACATTATTAAGAAGCGATTTACCCGTTTTCGATGTCATTTATCATCCAGGCGAAACAAAATTATTAAAAGCCGCAAAAGAAAAAGGGGCTACCGCCGTTAATGGTTTAGGCATGTTACTTTATCAAGGCGCTGCGGCATTCAA
Source organism: Enterococcus devriesei (assembly GCF_001885905.1). Lineage (GTDB taxonomy): Bacteria > Bacillota > Bacilli > Lactobacillales > Enterococcaceae > Enterococcus_A > Enterococcus_A devriesei. The sequence continues at coordinate 362,180 of NZ_JXKM01000002.1, forward strand.
ATTATGGACCGGCAAGGAAATGCCCGTTGAAATGATCCAACCGTTATTGGAAAGAGAAATCCAAAAATAAAAAGTGAAGGAAGTTATTATTATGATCTTAATTATCAAAAAAGGCATTCAAGAAGCAGAATTATCTCCCATTTTATCCCGAATCAAAGAAGAAGGTTTAGGCGTTCAAATCAATCATGGCAAAGACCGCTTAGTGCTAGGCTTGCTTGGCGATCCAAAGATCATTCAAAATGTTCCATTCCAAGCTTACAATGTCGTTGAACGAGCAGTAGCGATCTCCAATACCTACAAATTAACCTCAAGAGAATTTCATCCACAAGATACAGTTGTTGATGTTGACGGCGTAAAAATCGGTGACGGCAGTTTTGTAACAATGGCTGGTCCGTGTTCAGTCGAAGGCGAAGAACAAATCATGGAAACAGCCCGCATGGCAAAAGCTGGTGGCGCTAAAATTTTACGTGGAGGTGCCTACAAACCCCGTACTTCACCATACGCTTTCCAAGGTCTGGGAGAAGAAGGCTTGAAAATCATGCGGAAAGCTGCTGATGCTCACGGCTTGAAAGTGATTACTGAAGTTATGGATGAAGCACATATCGATGTTGTTTGCCAATACGCCGATATCATTCAAATCGGTGCCCGTAATATGCAAAACTTCCGCTTACTAGAGGCGGTCGGTAAAACCGGAAAACCGATTGGCTTGAAACGGGGAATCTCAGGGACGATCCAAGAGTGGTTGAACGCGGCGGAATACATCGCGGTTCAAAACAATTCAAACATTATCTTCATTGAACGGGGGATTCGAACTTACGAAACAGCGACCAGAAACACCTTTGATTTAAGCGCGGTACCATTGATCAAAAAATTGAGTCATTTCCCAATTATTGTTGATCCAAGTCATGGGACAGGGGTTTGGGATTTAGTGGCTCCAATGGCACGAGCAGGGGTGGCTAGTGGTGCGGACGGCATGATCGTTGAGATTCATCCTGATCCTTTACACGCATGGTCTGATGGTGAACAATCATTGAATGAAAAGAATTACTTGCAAATGATGCGTGAAGTTGATGTGATGGTTGATGCGATGAAGAAAATAAATCGTTTAAACGAAGAACTAGCACTTAGTTAAACAGGGGGCAGCTTTCATGGAAATCGTTCTACCAGATAAAAGTTATCAGATCATCGTCAAACGCCACGCCTTGGATTCCGTTGGTGAATGGATCGCCTCACTTTGGAAAAATAAAAAAATCGCGATTATCAGCGATGAAAATGTTTATCCGATTTATGGTGAAAAAATCCAGCAACAATTAGCAGACTATGAGGTTTGCCATTATGCAGTTCCCGCCGGAGAGAGCAGTAAATCATTAGAGCTGGCAAATACTCTCTATGAATTTTTGGCGGATCAGCAATTTACTCGCAGTGACGCGGTCATTGCGCTAGGGGGCGGCGTAGTTGGTGATCTAGCCAGTTTTGTCGCATCCACTTATATGCGAGGCATCGCTTTTGTCCAGATTCCGACTTCATTATTGGCTCAAGTGGATTCTAGTATCGGCGGAAAAACTGCGGTAAATTCAAGTAAGGCTAAAAATATGATTGGGACCTTCGCTCAACCTGATGGGGTATTGATCGATCCGGAAACGTTAAATACTTTGCCAGAATTACGAGTGCGCGAGGGCATCGCAGAAATCATTAAATGCGGTGCCATCAGTGATGCTTCATTATGGCAGGATCTTGAGAAACTAACAGGAGTTCAAAATCTTTTAGTCCACAGCGAAGCGATCATTTTAAAAGCATTACAAGTAAAGAAAACGGTTGTTGAAGAAGATGAATTTGACAATGGCTCACGCTTATTATTGAATTTTGGTCATACGATCGGACATGCCATCGAAAATACCGCTGGCTATGGAAAAATCAGTCACGGCGAGGCTGTAGCGATCGGCATGGTAAAAATTTCTCAAACGGCAGAAATGAATCAGCTAATGCCAGCAGGTATCACCCAAAAAATTAGCACGATGAATCAGAAATACGGCTTACCGATCAATTACCAACCTTGGGAAGCAGAGAAGTTTTATACAGCGATTACCCATGATAAAAAGGCGCGGGGCGACAACTTGAATATCATTTTATTAAAAGATATTGGGCAAGCCTATATTCAAAAAATCAAACTTACAGACATCAAAGACTATATAATAGAAGGGAAGTAGTTTATGCGTTACTTAACAGCTGGAGAATCTCATGGGCCAGAACTGACGGCGATCATCGAAGGAATACCCGCCGGCCTAGAACTTTCGATTGAGAAGATCAATCAAGAATTGGCTCGCAGACAAGGCGGCTACGGTCGTGGTGGTCGTATGAAGATCGAAAAGGACCAAGTCCGAATTACTTCCGGAGTCCGTCACGGCAAAACTCTGGGCTCACCGATCACGATGATCGTTCAAAATCGAGATTGGAAAAATTGGCAAACCGTCATGTCGGTAGAATCAGTGGCAGAAAAAGATCAGAAATTACGTCGGGTCTCAAAGCCACGACCAGGCCATGCCGATTTAGTCGGTGGAATGAAATACGGTCATAATGATTTACGGAATGTTTTGGAACGCTCATCAGCACGGGAAACTACAATGCGGGTGGCAATCGGTGCAATCGCCAAACAAATTTTAGCAGCAGTTGATATTGAGATTGCCAGCCATGTAGTGATTCTTGGCGGCATCGAGGCGGCTGTACCTGAAACAATCAGCGTTCAAGAAATCCAAGCAAAGGTCAATGCATCAGAAGTCAACATGGTGGATGAAACGGTGGAAGAATCCGTTAAAGAATTGATCGATCAAACGAAAAAAGCTGGCGATACGATCGGCGGTGTCGTAGAAGTTCGGACAGATAATGTTCCCGCAGGTTTAGGCAGCTATGTTCAATGGGATCGCAAACTTGATGGAAAAATCGCCCAAATCATGATGAGTATCAATGCGTTCAAAGGCGTAGAATTCGGGATTGGTTTTGAAGCGGCTCGTCAACCCGGGTCAAAGGTTATGGATGAAATTGTATGGAATGAAGGCTACAGCCGAAGGAGTAATCATTTAGGCGGCTTCGAAGGAGGCATGACTAACGGCGAACAAATTATCGTTCGGGGTGTGATGAAACCAATTCCAACGCTTTATAAGCCTTTGATGAGTGTCGATATCGATACCAAAGAACCTTACAAAGCAAGTGTTGAACGCTCAGACAGTACTGCGGTCCCGGCGGCTTCAGTTGTGGCAGAGCACGTTGTTTCCACTGTTTTGGCAGAAGAGCTACTAGACAAATTTTCTAGTGATAAGATGGAAGAATTTAAGCAAGCGGTAGCGGCTTACCGCGAAGCTGTTAAAAATTTTTAGGAGAGCAGGTGAGACAGTGAAAAAGAAGGTTTACGTTTTAGGACTTGGGTTGATCGGTGCTTCCCTTTGCCGTAGCATTAAAAATTCGGAGATCACACTCTACGGTTGGGATCATCAAGCTGAGACTCGAAAAATCGCGCTTGACGTCCAATTGGTGGATCAAATTGTTTCCCTTGATGAAGCACCTGCGATGGATGTAATCATCTTAGCTGTCCCTGTGCTCTCAACGTTACACTATTTACACGAGTTAGCCCGCTTGCCATTAAAAAAATCGGTGATTGTAACAGACACTGGCAGTACCAAAAATGAAGTCATGACCTTAGCTAAAACATTGCCATTTACGTTTATCGGCGGACATCCAATGGCTGGTTCTCACAAATCTGGGGTTAAAGCAGGGAATCCGAACCTTTTTGAAGAAGCTTATTACATTTTGACACCGCCTGAAGGAATCGATGTTGAGCCGCTAATGGAACTTTTAGAACCGACAAGGGCCAAATTCGTCGTGATCGAACCGGAATCTCATGATGAGATCGTTGGTGTGTTAAGTCATTTGCCTCACATCGTGGCTTCCGGCTTAGTAAGTATGAGCGATCAATTAGCCGAAAAATACCCACGAGCGACTCAATTAGCGGCCGGAGGCTTTCGGGATATCACTCGTATCGCATCTTCTGATCCGCAAATGTGGACTGACATCTTATTAACTAATCGCACCATTTTATTGGAATTGATCTCAAATTGGCAAAATCAAATGGCACGTATTCGCGAAAGTCTAGTGGCAGAGGATCAGCCGGCAATTTATGAATTTTTCAGTCAAGCCAAGCAGTCCAGAGACCATTTGCCTGCTAAAGATCATGGTGTCATCCCCGCCTTTTACGATCTTTATGTTGATATCCCGGATATTGCAGGGGCGATCGCCAAAGTCATGACCGTTTTAAGTGGGGCGGAAATTTCAATTATCAATTTAAAGATTCAAGAGACACGAGAAGATATTTTCGGCGTGTTAGAACTTTCATTTAAAAATCAACAAGACTTAGAAAAGGGACAGCGATTAATCGAAGCAGAAAAGTTTAATTGTCGCAGAAGGAGTTGAAACGATGAAGCTACTTTCCACAAAAAAAGGGCTGAATGGCACACTGACGGTACCGGCGGATAAATCAATCTCACATCGCAGCATTATGTTTGGCGCAATCAGTGAAGGTACGACAAGGATTCATAATTTTTTAAGAGCCGAGGATTGTCTCAGTACCATCGCGGTTTTTAAAGCATTAGGAGTAAGTATCACTGAAGACCAGCGGGATATTATTGTTGAAGGCAAAGGGATTGAAGCCTTAACGACAGCGAATCAATTACTGGATGCTGGAAATTCCGGCACAACGATGCGTTTAGTTTTAGGAATTCTAGGCGGACGTCCTTTTACTAGTGAAATTGCCGGCGACGCTTCCTTAAATCGGCGCCCGATGGAGCGGGTGATGGGTCCTTTACGCCAAATGGGCGCGCAAATTCAAGGAGCAAAAGGCGGCGAATTCCCACCAATTCAAATCCACGGTCAGAAACTGAGTGGAATCACTTATGAAATGCCGATCGCAAGTGCTCAAGTAAAATCAGCGATACTGTTTGCGGCACTGCAGGCCGAAGGGACGACGACGATCATTGAAAAAGAAAAATCCCGAAATCACACAGAAGAGATGATCAAACAATTTGGCGGTGAGATCAACGTCGACGATAGAACCATTACTTTGACTGGTGGTCAGCATTTAGTCGGTCAAGAAGTAATCGTTCCCGGTGATATTTCTTCCGCGGCCTTTTATCTAGTAGCGGCCAGCATTTTACCAGAAAGCCAGCTGCTACTGAAACATGTAGGAGTGAATCCCACTCGGACAGGTATTTTAGATGTTTTGTTAGAAATGGGCGCAGAGATTCAGCAAACCAATTTAGATCAAAAAAATCAAGCGGCGGATTTGGCAGTAAAAACAGCGAACTTGCAGGCATGTGAGATCGGCGGCGAAATCATCCCCCGTTTGATTGATGAGCTGCCAATCCTGGCATTAGCTGCCACACAAGCCAATGGGACGACGATTATTCGCGATGCTCAAGAATTAAAAGTCAAAGAAACCAATCGAATTGATGCGACAGCTCAAGAGCTAAATAAATTAGGAGCGAAGATCGAAGCGACCGATGATGGTCTGATTATTCACGGACCGACACCGCTACATGGCGGAGCGGTGGACAGTCACGGTGATCATCGAATCGGGATGATGTTGCAGATAGCTGCACTGCTGACAGATGAAGTGGTGGAATTAAACAATCCCGATGCCATCAATATTTCCTATCCCAATTTTTTCACTGACGTAGCTCAACTAATTACGGATTAAGAATGATACGAAGGATGTCAGTTCCGCTTTTCACAGTTTATTCAATTTAATTGATAAGAAATTATAGTCACCTCACTCAAGTGAAAAGATGTTTAGCGGAATGATATACGGCATGAGAATCAGACTAATTATTTTGCTTTTAAAAAAAATTAATTCATTAATACGAATAAGGATGTCAGTTCCGCTTTTCACAGTTTATTCAATTTAATTGATAAGAAATTATAGTTACCTCACTCAAGTGTAAAAGTGTTTAGTGGAATGATATACGGCATGAGAATCAGACTAATTATTTTGCTTTTAAAAAAAATTAATTCATTAATATGAATAAGGAGAATGTCTAATGGAATCGATTGTTTTAATTGGATTTATGGGTGCGGGCAAGACGACGATCAGTAAAGCTCTAGCGGAAACCTTGAACGCCCAAGTAGTTGACATGGATGATGTGCTAGTTGAACGGATTGGTCAACCGATCAGTGATTATTTCGAGGAACATGGTGAAACTTCTTTTCGGAAACATGAAACAACGCTTTTAAAAGAAGCGTTGAAGGAAGAATCGATCATCGCTACTGGGGGCGGTGTGATTTTACAAAAAGAAAATCAACAAGTTTTATCGGATAAATTGGTAGTTTATTTGAAGGCAGACGCGAATATTTTAGTTAAACGAATTCGTGAAGATCATGTCAATGTTCGTCCATTAGCAATCAAAAATGATGATGGCGATTTAAAACGGTTGTTCTTCTCCCGAGAAAAATTATACGAAAAACTAGCGAAGGTCGTTATCGATACGACTGAAAAGAAACCGGTAGAAATCGTTTCAGAAATCATCCAACAGGTGGGATCGTAATGAAGGTTGGCTATCTAGGACCGAAAGGGTCATTTACTTATAGTGCTGCGACTAATTTTTTTGCACCAGAGGAATTGATGTCTTATGATTCGTTACCAGCTTTACTAGAAGCGTTGCGAAGTGGACTAATAGAATACTGCATGGTACCGATTGAAAATACTATTGAAGGCTCTGTCTTGCCAACCTTGGATCTGATTTTCCAAACTTTACCTACGATTCAAGCGGAAATTGTTTTGCCGATTCGTCAACAATTAATGGTTCATCCCAATCACGCTCAAAGTTGGCAGGAAACAGAATTGATCTGCAGCCACCCGCAAGCATTGGCGCAATCGCAATTATTTTTGATGAATCACTTTCCCTCGGTTGATATCGAACAGCTGGGTTCGACTACCTTAGGGGCTCAAAAGGTGGCGCAGAATCCGGATAAAAAATATGCGGCGATCGGTTCCCGAGAAGCGGCCACGCAATTTGATTTGCAAATCGTCAAAGAAGAGATTCAATCGATCGATAATAATGAGACACGCTTTTGGCTGCTGGGAAATCAGCCGCTGATTAGCGACTTACCACAAGAAAAGCAAAAAGTGACGCTGTTATTTGATCTAGCGATGGATCATCCTGGTGCGCTTTATCAATGTTTAGCCTTTTTTGCTGCTGAAAAAATTAATTTAACTAAAATTGAATCCCGGACTCAGAAGACTCAGCTGGGAGAATATTTTTTCATTATTGATTTAGAACGGCCGCAAGGGGATCAGCTACAAAGCGTTCTACAGCAGTTAAATGCCCAACATTTTGATGTTACTTTAATCGGGGATTACCCCACCTACATTCCAAAAATTAGAAAATCTTAGTAGTTAAGGTTTTCTAATTTTTTTTTATAAAAATAAGACAAATACCGGTTGATTTGCTATTTTATTATTAACAGTATGGAAATGAAGAGGTGCACTATGAGCCGAATGGATAAATATAAGGATATTCATAAGGAAAGTCAAAAGGAAGAAAAACAGCCTTTTGGCTTTCGTCGTGAGATCAAAAAAAATACACAAAAGAATCAGTCTTCGTCTGAACGAGATGCTACGACCGAACGCTATGAAGAACCAGAAGAGAAGTTCTATTATCAAGAATACGATCAAAAGCCTGAAAAGAAACGCTTTAACTTTAAATTTCCTTCAGTAAAAAATCCTTTCAAACGAAGGGCTAAAAACCCTTATGAACAAAAGCCGAGACGAAAACGAAGCTGGCGTAGAATCCTATTAATGATTTTGGTGGTGCTACTAGGCTTTTCAGTCATTTCTTTCGGTGTTGGAAATTTTGCGGCGAAGCATGATTCTTCCATGCCAAAAATCGAGACCCAAGAATTTAACGGCGTGGAGTCTTCTAATGGAACGAAGAATATTTTACTTTTAGGAAGCGACACGCGCGACAATATCAGCGGCCGTTCTGACTCCATGATGGTTCTGCAAGTAGATGGTCATGGCAAACCCAAATTAGTTTCCTTTATGCGGGATATGTACGTCAATATCCCTGGAGTTGGTGAAAACAAATTGAATGCTGCTTATGCCTACGGCGGTGCTGATTTAGTTCGTCAAACATTAAAAGATAATTTTGGGATTGATTGTCGTTATTACGCGATGGTGGATTTCCAGACTTTTGAAAAAGGTGTAGATGCGCTATTTCCACGTGGGGTTCAAATCGATTCAGAGAAAGATATGAGCTCTTATATTGATCAACCAATCAGTAAGGGTCCACAACGAATGAATGGTCACACCTTGTTGAACTACGCTCGTTTTCGGATGGACGAAGAAGGCGACTTTGGTCGTGTTCGGCGACAACAGCAAGTGATGCAAAGTGTCTTTAGTCAATTAAAAAATCCATTAGTACTATTAAGAGGACCTTACGCAGCCGGAAAAATCTGGGGCTATCTATCAACAGATATGCCAAATACCTTTGTCTTAGGTAACTTTTTCAATTTTGCCAAAGCTGTTGGTGGGATCGAGCGTTTGACGTTACCGGCCGATGGTTCATGGTCGTATATCGATACGGCAAATGCCGGCAGTGCACTGGCCGTCGATACCAATCAAAATACTCAGGCGGTCCAAGCCTTTTTAGACAAGTAGCCGATTTTTGATTCCCATGCTACTGTGAGTATGCTATATTATAATTATTGTAAATTTTGATTGAAACGAGGAAATGAATATGAAATTAGCGATCGTGACAGATAGCACCGCCTATCTGAATGAACGCGTACGTAATCATAAAGATTTATTTATTATCCCGATTCCAGTAATCATTGATGGCGAGCCTTTTGAAGAAGGCGTCGATATCGGATATGAAGAATTTTACCAAAAGCTCAAAGAAAGTAAGGACTTTCCTAAAACCTCTCAACCGGTGTTAGGGGAAGTTTTCCAATTGTACCGCTCAATCAAGGAACAAGGCTATGACACAGTAATCAGTATTCATCTATCAGAAGGTATTTCTGGTTTTGTACGGACTTTGACGGCAATCAAAGAAGATATTGAAGGTTTGCAGGTCATTCCTTACGACTCAAAGATCACTAGTGTGCCCATGGGCTATATGGTGGAAAAAGCGTTAGAAATGAGCGATCAAGGAAAATCCCTTGATGAAGTTATTGCGGCTGTTGATACGATTCGCGATACGACCAACGCCTATATCATCGTGGATGATTTAGATAATTTGGTGCGTGGCGGCCGTCTGACCAATAGTGCAGCGATCATTGGCGGTCTATTGAAAATCAAGCCGATCTTAACCTTTGAAGACGGTAAGATTGTGCTGGCAGAAAAAATCCGTTCTTTAAAAAAAGCTCTTCAACGAACAGAAGAAATCATTGAAGAACGCCGGCAAGTGAATGGCGAAGATCTACGAATTTTTATCATTCACGGCAACAATCCTGAGTTAGCCCAACAAGAATACGAAAAACTTAGAGATAAATATCCTGAAGCGACGATCGATATTGGAACATTTGGTCCGGTCATCGGCACGCATTTAGGCGACAAAGCCATCGCGTTAGGCGTGGCGAAATAATAGACGAAACTCACTAGTTTGCTAGTGAGTTTTTATTTTTAAAAAGAGTTCATTTAGAAGTAAGTTCCTTGCATTAATCACTAAAATTTCGTATTCTTTCTTCATTAGTAGTTTACTAATTTACTAAATTAGTGAAGAGAATCAGGAGGATTTTGTAATGAAAATACCAACAAATCTAAAGCATAAACCGGTTTTTTTAGTGGAGGATTACGATAAGATCGATGGACATAACGCATGGGATAGTGACGCAAAGGGATTGACGTTAGGTTTAGCTCAATGGAATGATCGTGGACGAGTGGATATCTCAGGAAAGGTTTGGCGTCACACTGGGGAAAAATGGTCTCGGCAATCGGAGGAATTACCGATTACGCGGATTTTGGATTTAGCGATCCTAGTGGCCCAATCAAGTATCTACCTACAAGATGCCTATCGGTATGAAAAATTTTATGATCCAGAAAATCCATCCGTTGAGATTTTAGGCTTACAAGGTGGACGAATGGAAGTTCAAGTAGATACAGAGAATCCTAAAATCGATGAAGACATTATTTTGTTCAATGATACGATGAACAAGGATGGCGACTTGATCGCGCAACGTTATCGCACATTGAAACGTCTTTTAGACGAACTAGGCTATTAAAAATCTTTAAAACTTGAGGTGAGCAGCATGGAAAATCCTTTTGTGATCACAGAAGGCCGTACCTTTACTAAAGTAGAAAAACAAATGATCTGGCACAAGCCAGCCAGCCATAAAACCAGTCAGGAAGAACTGCGGATCGCTTCAGAAATCAAGCATAATTGGCTCGATCCTGAAATGAAAATCATGAATGTATTGTTAGAAGGAGATGCCGGTTCAGGAAAAACTCAATTAGCTCGCGCGCTCTCCGATGATTTGCAGCTGCCTTATACAAAAGTAACCTGTTTTGCCGATATGGACAAAACCGATGTCTTTGGCGCGTTATTACCAGTAGTATCCACCGATGACAATGAAGATCAAGAATTATTAGAAGCGATTTATCAGACGGACTCGCTGCAAACCGTATTAAACGTCATCCAGCAGCACTTTCAAATTGACGACAATCAAGCCAAAGAACGCTTGAGCCAATTGATTGAACGGATCAACCAGCCAGAAAATACTAAGAGTGTCGAATATAAATTCTATCCTTCAGAAATTGTGCGAGCGATGCAGCGAGGCTATCTATTGGAGATCCAAGAACCGACAGTGATTCGGGATGCTTCAGTATTAGTGGCGTTAAACTCAGCGTTAGAACCGAATGGCTTATTGAACATTCCCACCGGGATCATTCGTCGGCACCCTGATTGTGTCGTCGTGATTACCACCAATCGGAACTATCAAGGCAATCGGCCATTGAATGAATCGCTGCGGGACCGGGTTCAGCACGCGGAAAAAATGGATCTGCCGTCGATTGAAGTCATGATCGAGCGGGCAACAGCCAAAACGAATTTTTCTGATCGAGATTATTTAGCGATCATGGCTCAAATTATTCGATTACTAGATGAAACGGCCAAAGCAAACGCGATTAAAGGTGTCGCTGGCATGCGTTCCTATTTCTTCTGGGTCAATAGCTTGAAGCAAGGCCAAGATCCGTTAGAAAGTATTTTTCCTAAGGTTCTCTACAAACTGACTACCGATGAAACAGAATTAAAAATTTTGCAGAATGCCCTAGAACAAAGCGGACTGTTAACCAAGCTGCAGCAAGTAAAAAATCAACAAAAATTGCAGCAAGGACGAAAAATCAGTCAAGCAGAAGCATCTGAACGGAATATCATAGAAGAAGCTGAAAACACCACTTTAAAAAGTGAAGCCATCAGTGACGAAAGTAGTGACTTAGACGCAGCATCAGACGAAATCTTAGAATTTGCGGATACAGGTGAAAAGGAACCAGAGCAAGAGGCAATGACGCTTCCTGAGGAGGGCCAGACTTCGGATGCCGAATCCAAAGGCAACTCCGCCTCACTTGACGAAGAGGATAAACTTGGTTCAGCCATGTCACTAGATGAACTAACCGAACTTGATAAAACTAAACGCAAAGAGTTGAATCGCGAAGTCCGAGAAGCTCTAAAAGAAACGATCCACGCCAAAGAAGGAACGATCTTGCATCGGCCAAAGATCAATGAAAAAGCGCTGGAACAAGGACAGGAATTAACACAAAAAGTGTTACCGGAAGTTGACAGCCTGAGCCGCGTGATCAATGATCTGTTAGATAAGGAAGTCAGCAATGATTTTTCTAGCGGGAAATATTACGGGGCGCGCTTCAATCCCGGACATGTTGCTTATGGCGATTTGCGAAACTTTGATAAAAAAAATCCGCCGAATGAGCAACCCTCATTAGCTCTAGCGGTGCGCGTGGACGAATCCGGTTCGATGTTGCGAGATGACCGGATGGAGACGGCGAAACTGGCGGCCGTAGCCTTAAGTTTATTTGCGGAAAAAACGAAGATTCCATTGATGCTGTATGGCGATTCTGCCGACCTTAGTCAGCGAGAAAAGACTTCGATCTATTCTTATAAAGAATTTGATGATTCTTATGATTTCATGGCGGCAAAAATTGCCACTATGAAGCCGCGGCAAAATAATCGTGACGGCGTTCCATTGCGACTCTTAGCCGAAAAGCTGAATCAACAAGCAGCGGATACAAAAGTGCTGTTATCGATTAGTGATGGTCAGCCTAAAGCCTTACCAGATTATACTGGCGAGAGAGCCAAGCAAGATATCCAAGATGTCTTGCAAGAATACGAACGACAAGGAATTCTATTCATCGCTTGCGCTATTGGTGAAGATAAAGAGCAGTTACGTGAGTTGTACGGTGAAAATAATTTTGTCGATATCTCGGATATATCAACCTTGCCTCATCAGCTGTTGCAGTTGATTGCACGGTTTATTTAAAAAAAACACGTTTCAGCGAAATGCTTGAAACGTGTCTTTTTATGCTTAATAAGTCGCTCTTGGTCCGCCAATATATTTTGGCCGACTGCGTAAAGCGGTAACGTGAGCACCGCCTAATTCTTTAATTGAAGGACGGACAGGTACTTGTACGTATTTTACATGCATCCCGATAGAGGTGTCACCAATATCAATCCCAGCTTGGGCAACGATATGTTCTACTTCCACCGGATCAGTGAATTGCTCAAAAGCTGCTACTGAACAAGATCCGCCAGCATGAAGGGCGGGTTTGACTGAAACAATTTCCCAGTCCTTCTTTTCGGCTAATTCTCGTTCGACAACAACGGCACGATTGATGTGTTCGCAGCCTTGAACGGCTAAGTAAATTTTTTGTGGATCAAGAATACTTTTTAATGTTTCAATAACCCATTGACCGGTTTCTTGGCTAGAATTTTTGCCGATAGTCCCACCGACGATCTCGCTAGTCGTACAGCCTAAGACGAAGGTGTCGCCAGCTTTTAATTCAGCCGCCGCTAATACATCATTGACGATCGTTGTTAGGTCTTGTTGTAATTGTGCTTTTTCCATGTCTAAAACTTCTTTCTATTTATATTGAGGATGACGCAATACTTTTTGTAACGCTTGATAAAGGGGGACGGTCACGGCGATTCCGAAGATATTTTGTACCGCGTTACTTGGCAGCGACGCGATTCCCGCCGGCCAGCCGAATAATAAGGCAGTCGCTAGCGCATAACCGATAATCATAAATAAACTAGCCAATGTAAAACCTAATAATAACCCTTTTTTATTGGGAAATTTATTATACAAATAGCCTAAGAGAAATCCTTGGAAGCCATGAATCACAATCGAAAAAATTGCCCACTCGGGATACCCAGAGATCAGATCGATCAAGCCACCACTCATTGCACCTACCAATAATCCGCCAGTTGGGCCAAAGAATAAGGCAGAAGCATAAATTCCGACTTCGCAAAGTGTCACAAAGCCTTTAGTCGCTGGGATTGGAATGATAAACATCAGTGATAAGGTGACAGTCAAGGCGACCATCATTGCCAATTTCGTCATTTCTTTCGTTTTCATGTCTGTTCCTCCGTCTCTATACTATTGCCGTACCAAACATTTCCTTCTCCATTTTTTAAAGTAATCCCGTTAAGGATACTTTGATAGACGAACTCTTTACTATCAGCGATCGTCGTCGCTAAATTTTTCCCTAAAACTAAGTTAGACGCAATCGCGGAAGCGAAGGTACAGCCAGCACCGTTAATGGTTGCTTTTGCCAGCTTCGGCTTAGACAAAAGGTTGAACTGATTGCCATCGTAAAATAAATCGGAAGCCAGCTCACCAGCCAAGCGCTCACCGCCCTTAATGACAACTGCTGCTGCTCCTAACTCAACAATTGCTTGAGCTGCTTGTTTCATTTCAGCAAGTGTCGTAATTTTTTGCTGGCTTAATAGTTCAGCCTCTTTAAGATTGGGTGTAACGATCGTCGCAAAAGGAAACAATTGAATCAATCCCGCTCGATAGTTCTGACTGTAAACTTGATTGGTCTCTTTAAAAGCCATGACTGGATCTAAAACAATTGGACCGTCAAAGCTTTGTAAAAAGTCTTTCACGATTGAAAGTGAAGTCACATCATGGATCAACCCTAATTTAATCGCCGACAGATCGATTCCCTGTTTGATCGTGTCTAGCTGATCTTGCAATAAGGTCGTTGGCAGGTCATGAATTTCAAACTGATTATTTTTCACCACAGCGATACAGGTAATCGCCGTTAAACCAAATAAACGATAGTCCTCAAAGGTTTTTAAATCTGATTGCAGTCCGCCTCCAGCTAACGTGTCGGAACCTGCAATGGTCAGTATTGTTTTTGTCATAAATAAGCTCCTTAATGTTCTCTATTATAAAAGGGTTTACTAAAAATAAAACAGCCAATTGGTTGTTTTATCGGCCATCCAATTATAAGCGAAAATATTTGTTGGATAAATCAAAATGCGTTAGCATATGTGGTGAGGAAAGGGGCTATTACTATGAAAATATTTATCGCTGGAGCAACTGGACGAGTAGGAGAAGAGTTGACCAAAAATTTAGTTACGCAGGGACATTTTGTCTATGCGGGAGCACGACATGAAGAAAACATTACTAAAAGTGAGGACGTCGAGCCAGTCCATTTAGATATGCACGGATCGATCGATGAAATCGCTGAAACATTAAACGATGCGGAAGCGGTCTATTTCGTCGCCGGTTCACGAGGAAAAGATTTACTGCAGACAGATTTATTTGGCGCAGTGAAATTGATGCAAGCCGTAGAGCAAAAAGGAATCAAGCGCTATATCCATTTAAGCTCGCTGTTCGCTTTACAACCAGAAAAATGGGGAACAGCCTTAACCGACTACAACATTGCTAAATTCTTTTCTGATAATTGGTTGATTGATAAGACGAGTTTAGATTACACGATCTTACAGCCAGGTAGTCTTTTAGAAACACCAGGCAGCGGTAAAATCACCACCGACGTCACTGGAAAAACGGAAAATTCGATTGAGGATGTTGCTCTTGTTTTAGCAGGATTACTAAAACAAGACAATACAATCAAGAAAATTATTCTAATGGGCAATGGCGATACACCGATTGCTGAAGCATTGAAAACAATTTAAAAAGAAAGCTATTAGCCGCCAAACCAGTGCTAATAGCTTTCTTTTTAGTTAATTCATCACCCCTTGAAAATATTAAATTATTTCTTAGTTTTTCTTCTTACTTAATGATAAAATGGGAGGTACCTAAAATAGATTTTTACGTGATTAAGGAGCTAACCTAATGAATCTTCAGCATATTTATGATGGTCGTATCGAAGAGGGGGTTCAAATGATTCGAAAGAGAAAAATCGCGAAATATTATATGAAAGAACAAGGCTTTACAAAACGAGAAGCCTATGAAACAGCCGAGAAGACCCAGTCTGAATTTGAAGCAGGACGTGCGGTTTATCTTGCCTTATTTAACGAAGCAAAACCGACCTTTGCTGATCGAACAGGGCGTGAAAAGGTATTGCGTGTCTATCAAGTCTTCAGCTTCATTGCGCTGCTTTGCTATGTTGTCTGGTTGTTTAATAATGGCTATTTAAGTCATGCTCGTGTAACCGATAACTTCTTGCTGATTGCTTTAGCTATCAATCTAGCTTTAATCAGTTATTGGAATGAAAAAACAACTGAAAAGATTCATGATCGGAAAACAAAGGCCCTATTTAAAAACGATCCGGAAGCCATAAAAAAATTAGCACAAGTCGAGGAGATCAAACGCACTATTTTTAGAGCCGAGCATCGAGGCATTTCACTTGTTGAAGAACGCAAAAAAGCAGAGGGTGACGAAACGAGCGAAATAAACAAAATCATTACCCTAGATAAGATCAAACATTTCAAAAATAAAATCAAAAAATAATCACTCCATGTTAGGAAAACAGTGGGTGATTATTTTTTATAAGATCAATTATCGAAAAGAGGATCAAATGATGACAGCTATTCAATTGCGAAAAGTAAAGCAAGACGATTTCTATTTTTTAAAATCATTATTGCAAAACGAAGAACTAATGCTTATGGGATGGGGGAAAGTTTACACTGATAGAGAGGTAAATGGGTGGATAAAAAAAATTCAACAGCAATATTTAGATTATGGATATAGTTATTATATTGTAGAAAATCAGAGCAGTGAATTGATTGGAATAGGTGGTATCATCAGAACAAAAATTCAAGGAACGGAGTTCGATGAACTCGCTTACATTATTAAACAGGAGTTTCAAGGGAATGGTTATGGAACTATCGTTGCTGAAGAACTTGTGCAGCGAGCATTTAAAAATAATCATTTGCCACAAGTCGTCGCACAAATAGTTCCTGAGAATATTGCTTCAAGGAAAGTGTTAGAAAAATTAGGAATGACCTTTCAATTCGGTTATTTACGAAATCAAAACGGGATGATTCGCGAACACTTAGTCTATTTATTAAAAAATACGATTTCTTCATAAATTTGAATTCTTAAGATCTATTCGTTGCTCGTTTTCTATAAGCCTGATTAAATCATTTCGATCCCAAAGCTCAACAGCAAGTTTTTTCGCAAGCTGCCTTGCTGAAGTTGTGTAGTAGCTATTGGTTATCACGATAGCCTTATCAAGAGAGTAGTAACCAATCCCAGCATAGACTTCTTGCACCGCTTTATTACCAACTTTTTTCTTCCATCGTTTACATTGAAAGCCAATTTTCAACTTTTCTTGTGTAGCAATGATATCAATTCCTTGATCGCCAGACTTCTGCGTAATCTTAGGCCGCTGATAGCCACATTTATCCAATAGATAGGCCATGTATTCTTCAAATTCGATTCCATCCATTGAATCGATCTGCTGAATCTGGGCTTTTGAGAAACGTTTGATTTTGCTAAGGTAAGGGAACACCTCTGAGCTAATACCGAGAAAAACAAACAAGACGCCCATATAAAAATAGGTAGTTGGTAAAAAATCATAGCAGTAGTCGAGAGCTATGACTATGAGGCCAAAGAAAATAAGGTTAAAGCTGGATTTTTTCATAGAAACACTCCTTATGTGGACTCTTTACAAATAAATACGTTGAATAGGTACTTTCGATTTGTTATAAGAAAAAAGATTTCGTTTTCATAGTGTTTACAAGAAAAATTCCGTATTTTTGGTTCAATTGATCACCGAAGTTGCATTTTTAAATTTACTCAATAGTTTAATGACTAAAAACTTTAAAATAATTGCAAATTGTTTGTTTCAGAAACTTTAACTATTAAGCTACATAAATATAATTCATAGTTAAACGAGTGAACAAAAACCGGAAAAGATTTTTTCTAATAGAAAGTTCAAGTATCGATTTTTTTAATTTAAAACAATAAGAGGCAATTTATTGAAATAAAAATTCGAATGCTCAAATGATACTAAGAATAGATAATTGAAATATCTATGATTCAAATAGAACTAATTGCGACGAATTATTACTAGTTAACTTTTGTTAATGTATATTATGTAAACTAAAATAAAATTTTTTTCTTTTTATTGTATTTACCATCTTTCCTAACAAATAAACCGCTCTAACTGACTTAACTTAGTCTTAGAGCGGTTTATTTACTATTTATTAATCGTTTCCCAGAAACGTTCAAAGGTTTCTAATTGTGTTAGCTGACGATTGCATTGATTGCTGTCAGTACAAATGTAATTGCCTTTTTTCGTATACGTTCCGTCACCAGCTGATTTTGTTGTTGCCAAAAAGAAACTCACAGTACTTATTTGATTACAAATCGCACAATGACCTTTTTGAATATCGGTACTGAAACTCCCATAAATACCTGAAAAACGCCCATCGATTTGGCGCATCAAATATTTCCGATTGGTTCCGCTATCGTTCCAGCCTAAGTAACTTAGTTCAGTAAAGTCAGTCATCATTAATTCTGGATAGTGCATTTTTTTGACCTTACGAAAACATTTGTCGATTTGTTTGGTTGTTGGAATATTCATAGGAACAACAAATGCTTTCAGCTCATCGAATAATTTTTCGAACGTGTCTCTGGTCAGGCTTGTATTAAGAAATTGCTCCCAATAAGTTTCCAGTAACGCGTGACGACTAAATATTTCGGCAGTCTTGCTCTTAATTAATGTTTGCAAAGTGTTGATCGTTTGTTTGTCATTAACTGAATGATACGCGGCAACTAGCTCGCTGATTTGTTGTTTACAATAGCCATATTCATATGGCTGCATAATTGGTTTTTCTATATTCATAATTTCCCCCGTCTCTACTCTTTGAGGAAAAGAATTTCCATCAAAGGATTACTTATTAGCCGGCATGATTGCTTTCTTTGGCCGTACGATACAAGATGAGTGCTTCATCAAGATCCCCTCCTACTTTTGCCAATTTAAACACTTTGGTAAGAATAATTGATTCGTTGTATTTCCGCAAGTTTTATTATTTATGTCCTATAAAGAATGAATTTGAACGAGTTGTTGGTTTATTAAGATTCTTTTATTTTCTTTTAACGATAATAGGGAAATGCTGTAATATCGGCTTTTTTATAAGGAATACGTTTGACCTTCCTGGTAAAAACCGATAGAATATTTAAGATATATGGATAAAAATATAAGGAGCATGTAAATGTCTCATTTAAAAAAATATACGAACTTTATTAAAACACGCATAGGCTTTTTCAGTTTATTGATACTGCTATTGTGGCTAAAAAATATGTTCGCCTACGTGGTCGATTTTCATTTAGGCATCCAAAGTCCGATGCAGTTATTTATTCTATTGATCAATCCTTTAAGCGTCTCGATGGTGCTGCTGAGTATTGGTCTATTCATTAAGCGTCCAAAGGTTGCTTACGCTACTTTATTCAGCATTTATGCGCTACTGACGATTTGGTTATTTTCCAATGCTGTTTATTATCGAGAGTTTACCGACTTCATTACAATCAATACCTTATTAGGGGCCGGTCAGGTTTCTACTGGTTTAGGTGAAAGCGCCCTACGGCTATTTCGTTGGTATGATTTCATTTATATTTTAGATTTGCTAGTGATTCCTGTTTTATTGATTAGAAAAAAACTACCGATAGCAACAGATTATCCACGTTTTCGTCAGGCCACAGCGTTAGCAGCTATATCCTTGTTGATTGGCAGCGGGAATATTTTTTTAGCGGAAATCGATCGTACCGGTCTATTGAGCCGACAATTTTCCCGGGAGTACTTAGTAAAATATTTAGGGATCAATGCCTTTACTTTATACGACAGTTATCAAACCTATCAAAACAACCAGATCCGAGCGGAAGCCAGCCCGACTGATTTAAAGGAAGTTGAAAGCTACATTAAAGATCATTATGCTGAACCGGATGATTCGATTTATGGAATCGCTAAAGGAAAAAATGTTGTCTACATCCATTTGGAGAGCTTTCAGCAATTTTTGATCGACTATCAGCTGCCAGATGAGAATGGCGTGAACCACACTGTCACTCCCTTTTTAAATAGCTTGTATCATGGTGAAAGTACCTATAGTTTTGATAATTTCTTTCATCAGGTAAAAGCTGGTAAAACATCCGATGCCGAAACATTGATGGAAAATTCGTTGTTTGGCCTAAATCAAGGGGCCTTATTCACACAAATGGGTGACAAAAATACTTTTGAAGCCGCTCCGAATATTTTAAAACAAAAAGCCGATTATACATCAGCTGTCTTTCATGGCCATTCTGCCTCTTTCTGGAATCGCGACAAAACTTATAAGCACTTAGGCTTTGATTATTTCTTTGATTCTTCTTACTACGATGTGAATGATGACAATTCCTTCCAATACGGGATGCATGACAAGCCTTTCTTGAATCAATCAGTCCAATATTTGGAACATTTGCAGCAGCCTTTCTATGCAAAATTCATTACGGTTTCAAACCACTACCCTTATTCTCGCTTCAAGAATGAGGAAGATGGATTTCCGATGGCGAACACCAAAGATGAAACGATCAATGGCTATTTTGCTACAGCTAATTATTTAGATACTGCATTGAAAGAATTTTTTGATTACATGAAAGCTAGCGGACTGTATGACAATTCGATCTTTGTCTTGTACGGTGATCATTATGGGATTTCAAACACCCGTAATAAGGAATTGGCTCCGCTGCTTGGTAAAGATTCTGATAGTTGGACAGACTATGACAATGCTCAACTGCAGCGTGTTCCTTTCATGATCCATGTTCCTGGCGCGACCAACGGCGGGATCAATCATACCTATGGTGGACAAGTTGATGCCCTCCCTACTCTCTTGCATTTATTAGGGATCAATTCAAAAAAATATTTGCAGCTAGGTCAAGATTTATTTTCTCCCGAACATAAGCAAGTAGTGGCCTTTAGAGATGGCGATTTTGTGACTCCGCAATATACTTTCTATGGAGGTAAAATGTACGACAATCAGACAGCCCAAGTCATTGACGAGCCGACACCAGAGCAAGAGCAAGTCTTTACGGAGCTGAATCAGGCGGTGGATCAGCAACTGATTACCTCGGATAAAATCAATAACGGCGATTTACTGAGATTTTATCAAAATAGCGGATTAGACTCGATTGATCCTAACTCCTATGATTATCGCAACCAAAAGGCTCGACTAGAAACGATCGAGCGACAAAAAGGCGCCAAGTCTTCTAGTTTGTATAGTGAGAATAACCAGCGCTCAACCGTTGGGCTTTATAAAACGAAAACCTATCAACAATACGAATAGACAATGTATTCGCAAAGAGGGTCTATGACAGCAACTGTCATAGACCCTCTTTTTAATTTTGCTGCTGGCGTTCTGCAGCGGCTTTTCTAAGTTTCCGTTGGGCTTTTTTAGAACCACGATCGATATCGCGGCGCTCCTTACGCGCTTGAAAATCTTCAAATAGATTTTCAACATCATAATCAGCTGGATACAATTCTGTCGCACGAAATTCCAATTTGATTCGCCGCTTAGGAACTTCGATAAATTTGTCCTCAAAGAAGACTGAGACATTTTCACTAAATGGAATTTCTTGGTAGATCAAAGCCGGTTGCTGTTGCTCTAACAAGAAAACTTTGTCCCCTTTATAGTAAGTCATTGTGGGAATCGCGGTATTTGTCTTATCGGATTCTTTGACTTTAAAATTCTTTTTCTCTAACTGATAATTTCGGTCAACAAAATAGTTTTGAGCTTTCTCGATGATTTTGTCATCAATTGCCATTTTTTTGGCGATCCACAGTGCATTGCTTTCGCCGGTTTGGCCAATCAACAGGCGATATTTGGGCGTAAGCCGTTCGGCATCAAAGTCCATAGCAGCTGTAATAAAGTCGGGATGCTCTTCAGCAAAACGCTTGATTTCGCCGTAGTGGGTCGTTGTAATCAAAATACTGCCCTTTTGATAAAATTCTTCCATAATCGCTATTGCCAACGCGGCACCTTCATTTGGCTCAGTACCACTACCTAGCTCATCTAGTAGAATAAGGCTATTTTCATGGGCCTGCCGCAGAATGGTTGAGATATTTTGCATATGACCGGAGAAGGTACTCAAGGCATTTTCAATACTTTGGGCGTCACCGATATCAACAAAAATTTGATCAAAAATAGCGATCTCAGAACCTGCTTTAGCTGGAATCTGTAACCCAATCATCGTCATTAAGGTCAATAGAGCGACTGTTTTTAAGACCACTGTCTTGCCGCCGGCGTTAGGCCCGGTGATTGTTAAACCACGGTAGTCTTTGCCAATGGTCAAGTCTAGCGGCACAGCATGGTCGATCAGCGGATGAGTCGCTGCAACTAAATGAATATAGCCACGAGCATTTATTTTTGGTGTTAGACCTTTTAACTCGCGACTGAATTTTCCACGAGCAAAAATCTGATCGAACTCAGCGATAATCTCAATGCTTTGCTGTATCATTGGCAAGGCTTCTGCCAATAGCCCGGTTGAGGTCGCCAAAATTTGATAAACTTCCGCCTCTTCGGTCATTTTATGGTACGTCAGCTGTTCATTCCAGCGACTGACACTACTAGGCTCGATATAAGCCGTCGTCCCCTTACTAGAAAGCTCAACGATTGTTCCCTTGACTTGCTTTTTGTACGCGGCTTTGATCGGTACGGTAAAAATATCGTTTCGCTTAGAGATAATGGCTTCTTGTAATTTCTCTTTATTTTGTCGAATGAATTTTTTTAGTAATTCTTGGATCTTATCCTCTGTTTCAGCAATGTCTCGTCGCGCACGTCGTAATTCACGACTCGCGTTATCAACGACCCGTCCGTTACGAATAACTTGATAAATCTCTTCTTCGATTTCTTGGAAATCATTTAATCCTTGCCCGTAACGATTCAGTAATGGAGCGATACTTTGATTTTTTTCAAAAAATTGGCGAATCAAGCGCAGACTGCGAAGAAAATCGGCATACTCTAACAATTCAGATGGTGTTAAAACAAAGCCCTTTTCAAGCTGTTTCGTTATGTGTTCTGCGCTTTGCAAGCCCATAAAGGGAACGTGCAGTCCACTATCTAAAAGTTTTTTAGCTTCTTCCGTTTCGTTCAGTCTTTTTTCGACAACTGATAATTTAGAATGGGGCTGTAAATTGTCGATCAACGTTTTTCCAAAACTGCTAATCGCATAGTTAGCAAGCTGTTGTTTGATTTCAATAAATTGTGTTTTTGTAAATGTTTCGTTATTCATGGTCTCTCCCTTTCGTTTAAGACCCTATCAAAGCTAAGGCAGACTTAACAAAATATAATCGCAGTCGTTAAAAAGTGGGACTGATAGCTAGTTTGAACTAAAGTACTCACTTTTCACTACGTATATGATTTTACTAAATGCGCTGAAGCACATAGTAGAACTCGCAGTCGACTCCAAAAATATGAAGGAAAATAAATTCCTATCAGAATTTATTTTTTTTAGTCGTCGACATATCATCCAACTAGACTTCTCACTTAAAGAATCAGTGATATTAATATACTTATTCCTTAGGGCAACGAGCTGCGAAAAGTTGTAAGGACAGCTAGTTTAAACTAAAGTACTCACTTTTCCAAGTTCAGGAAAAGTGAATTTAATCTTCACTACGCTTACGATTGCTCTAACCTGCTAAAGCAGGAAGAGCAACTCGCAAAAAAAGCTATAGAGATTCCTCTCCATAGCTTGAAATGATTCATCCGCTTTGATAGGTATCTAATTTGGCATGCAAAATAAACTGTTAGACAACAGGATTTTTTGCTATTTAGTTACTCCAAATTAAATAACTACACTCACCAAGACACCTCATTATATTTGTTAAGTTTCCTTGTTACTAGCATAACCTGACAGATATTAATTGTCAAATTGAATGAAAAAATTACGCAATTGTTGCTGGGACTGGTTTGACACCATCGTTGATGAAATAAACTTGATACCACGTTAAGAAGGTGTAGATCGTCCAGATTTTACGACGACCGTCTGCTGTTCCAGCGAAATTATCGTCTAATAATTTTACGATCTTATCTTGATCAAAAAATTCTTTCACGAAGTCTTGAGTAAAGACATCACGGACGATGTGATAATATTTTTCTTCACGCAACCAGTCTTTGATAGGAACTGGGAAGCCTAGTTTCTCACGATTGTACCATTCTTCTGGCAAATGACGTGCAGCTGCTTGGCGGAAAGCGTATTTTGTATTTTCAGCATTGATCAAGTATTTCGTAGGAACGACCTCTGAAACCTTCATCAATTCTTTATCTAGTAATGGAACCCGAACTTCTAATGAGCTGGCCATTGATAATTTGTCAGCTTTCAAAAGAATATCCTTTGGCATCCATTGGTGCATATCCAAATATTGCATTTTTTTGATTTCGGACATGTCTTGAACTTTTTCGTAATGCACATCCACGATGTCTTTGATCGTAGGGCTTTGTTGGAATTCAGGTTGTAAATAATCAACAGCTTCATCTTCTTCAAAGACTCTAGCTTGACCGATGAAGAATTCTTCAGCCGGTGCTAATGACGTATACAAATGCAACGCACCTTTGAAGGTTTTGCCTTTCAACCCTTTAGCGATCGAGTAGCGCATGCCTTTTGGTAATTTTTTCAAACCTTCAGCTACTACCATGACAGCTTTAGATCTTGTGTTCATCCCATAGGCTTGATAGCCGGCGAATAATTCGTCTGCTCCTTCACCACTCAAGGCGACGCGGACATCACGACTGGCAAGTTCGGCCAAGAAATACAAAGGTACACATGAAGGGTTTGAATCAGGCTCATCCAAATGGTATTGGATCAGCGGGAAATATTCAAAGGCTTCATCTCCAGTAACGACACGAGACGTATTATTTAAATCAATCAAATCCGCCAATTTCTTAGCTTCGATAGATTCATTATAGGATTTGTCGCCAAAACCGATCGAATATGAATGCTCTGGGCGTAATACAGCCGTTACATAGCTTGAATCGACCCCAGATGATAAGAACGAGCCAACTTCAACGTCAGCGATTCGGTGAGCTTCTACTGATTTCACAACCGTGTCATCAATCAAATCAACCGTTTCGTCTAAAGTCATATTGGTTTCTTGCTCTTTGGCATCCCAATATTGCTGGATATCCAGCTTGCCATCTTTATAAGTAAAGTAATGGCCTTCTTTGATCCGGTAAACATTCTTGAAGAAGGTTTCGTCTAAGGCTGAATATTGGAAGGTCATATAAGGCTTCAAGGCTTCTCTATTAAGCTCTTTGACAAAGTTTGGATGTTGTAAGAAGCTTTTGATTTCTGAACCGTACATGAACGTTCCGTTCATTAGTGCGTAATACAAAGGTTTAATTCCAAAATGATCACGGGCACCGAATAATTCTTGTTTTTCCGTATCCCAAATCACGAAGGCGAACATCCCACGGATTTTTTGCAACAGTTCTACACCGTATTCTTCGTAGCCATGTAGTAAAACTTCCGTATCGGCATGAGTCGTAAAGATATGTCCTTTCGCGATCAGATCTTCGCGAATGCTTTGATAATTATATATTTCTCCATTAAAGGTAATAATCTTTGTTTCATCTTCGTTTTTGATGGGCTGAGTGCCACCTTCAAGGTCAATGATACTTAGACGACGGAATCCTAAAGCTGCGCCTTCGTCGATAAATTGTCCCGCGCTATTTGGTCCGCGGTGAACAATCGTATCCATCATATTTTTAACAATTTGTTCTTTTTGCGTTGTATTTGAACGATCAATAAATCCTACAATTCCACACACAATCTCTACCCTCTTTCAAACATGGTAAATGATACTCTTTCATATCAACTTTCAAAGTATATCATACGATTTAATGACTTTCACGATTGAACGTGATTTCCTTGTAAAAAAAGGCGAAAACCTTAATAATTTTCAAAGGCCTCGTGAATTTGACGAAAAAAACTGTGCCAAGATTGGCACAGTTTCATTAATCCGTAATCGTTAACGGCACCAAGAAAGGATAGCTGCCAAAGAATTCAATCAGCGATTTATTTTTACGATCAGTATTTAACTTTAGGCTGCTAGTATGTGCAAGATTGTCTTGTTTGATAGTGACGGTTTGGTTGCCATCAAGAGCGACCAGATAACTGTCCTCACCAACTTTTTTAAAGTCATATTTTTCATTGTCCATCGTGGTAATGAAGATCTGATCTAAAACATCCACCGGTGTCTGGTGTTTCAACTGAACATCAAGATCTAACGGCTCGCTATTATCTAAAAGATTCTTATCAAAACTAAATCCGAGCTCCTTCATGTGGGCAATGACATCATTCATTTCACGGCTAAACATCGAGTTTTGTCCGCTAGTATAAATATGTTCATAGTAACAATCCTTCAACAGTGTTAAAACTGCGGTATCCAAGACAGTTACGGACATAGAAGCCGGATCAACCTCCATCAATTTGATTTTCTCGCTGCGAAGTTTGCCATCAGAGGTTGGCATCATGAAACTGAAACAGATTTTGTCCTCATTCGTTAAGCGATAGGATAGATTGAAATGTTTTGTTTCCCAGGTTGAAAATTCATTGGATGAGAGTTGTAGTCCGTGATTTTCTAACGGCTTGATCAACTCAAAGGTAAAGTACTCCATTAACGCCCCTTTAGCGATTGCCGAAGCAGATTCTTCCTCTTTCACAAAAATTTTCTTATAGTAATCCAACAGCGTTGTAAAATCCGATTCCATCAAAAGTTTGCGGAATTTCAAATCCGCTAATTCTTTTTCAGCATCGTCGATCAAGCTCAAAAGATCCTGATAATTCTGTTCGCGATTGTCATAATAATTCAAAGCGGACCCGCTGACTGGTTTGTCTTGTGCGGTCGTTTTAAGACTTTCAGTCCCGATGTCTTCCGCTGATTCTTCCGGGTGCAGAATCTCTTTTTCGCGAATATTTAATTCGGGCTCTTCAGTGTCTACTAAGGAATCATAGATTTGATTAATTCGATTCTTTTCTTCCGTCATTTATTCCGCCCCCTTGTTTAAAAAATCCACGATGAATTGGTCAAGTGCGGCATCCATCTCGTCTAAGCCGCCGAAGCGTTTGTTGATTAGGCGCAACTCTTTCAAAGCAATGGCTTGTTCCAACGCGAGTCCATACATTTTATTCGCTAACTCGATCTTTTGTGATTCACCAGATAATTGGTCGCCCACAAAAGGTGCCCACTGGCTACGTTGTTTTTTTAGTTCCTTTAAACGGGCCTCAACTTCTTCGACTTCTTCTTCGATCTTTTTCCGATTCATGAAGGTCTTTGTTTCCTCAAGCTCGGCTTTCTTCTTTTCTTCTTGAGCGATCTTGCTATCTAAATCTCGCAGCTCGGATTGAGCAGCAATTGTTTTCGCGTCAAAATTATCTTGCTGGTCTTGTAACTCAGCTAATTGCGCTTTATAGTCTCCGGCCATGACCCGTTTCCATTGGTCACGTATTTCAGGTAGAATTTTAATCGTTGGCTGCGTCGCATCGACCTGTAGAACGGTCCGATCGCGATAATAGCTTCCAATCTGATAGTTCATTAAAACAGGCGAAACAACCTCCCGCATGATCATAAATGGGAACGCCCTCTGGATTTCTTGATCTAATTTGCTAGTCAAGTAATTGTCGATCTCATGATTCATGTTGCTGGATTGTTGAATCGAGGCTGGCAGCTCTTTCCAATAGATGCGATAAACATCGCCCATTCGTTCCGCCGCCATCGCTTCTTCCAACTGTTTGATTTGCCCCATCAACCCGCCTAACACACCTGAAGCTGATTCCTTTACCGAATCAAATGACGTGTCGGTTTGATGCTCTTCCTTTTTTTCTGGAGTCTCCATCTAAGACCCTCCTTCTTGTTTAATAAATGCTATGAAAAGAAAGCTATTGCTTAGTTTTCTTTTATCCATTACGTTACGTGTCTCTCCAAATAACAACTCTGCTGCATTTTCTAAATGACCACCCATTCATTCAGCTTAGAAAATTGTTCAGTTTGCCTTAGAGTTTTCACGTATGAACCGCTATTCGCATTCAAAAGTGTTACTGCTAAAAATAATTATACGTTTGCTGATGTCAAATGCCAAAACATTTCACTTATCCGGTAATGAGGGGTACGGATTCTTTTAACAAAAAAAGCTGTAAATTTTATATATTATATCAAATTTCAACATAATTAACTGGTAATAATGAAACCACTCCTCTATTTTACCTTAGCGGAGCTCTAATGATAAGTCTAATCTGGCTTAGATAGCAAAAAAGATTGCGCCATTTCCGAAAATGACACAATCTTTATAACGTTAGTTCGTTAATCCGCTAAAGAAATCTTTGACCTGTTGCCATAGGTTGGCGAAGAAACCTTGATTGTCTTCAATCGTCCCTTTTAGTGAATCACCGAATTTTCCTAATTGGTCAGATAAATTGTTTACAGTATTTTTAAAATCGCCACTGATTTTATCTAATTGCTGAATGGATTCTTTATCCAGAACGCCATTTGTTGTTTGGTATTGCTGTCCTAGCGCCA
This sequence comes from Enterococcus devriesei, assembly GCF_001885905.1. Classification (GTDB taxonomy): domain Bacteria; phylum Bacillota; class Bacilli; order Lactobacillales; family Enterococcaceae; genus Enterococcus_A; species Enterococcus_A devriesei. The sequence goes on from NZ_JXKM01000002.1 coordinate 390,192, forward strand.
CTAATTTATTGATATCCTCTTTTGAGACATATTGTGACAAATTATTTTTTGCTAAGGCGTCATTGACGATTTTTTCAACGTCTTCTTTAGTCGCCAACTCTCCTTGTTTCTCTTTCAAGTCTGCTAAATCTTTTTTGATATCAACTAAGGTTTGGTTCAGTTGCGCCTTATAAGCGTCGTCGGCTTTTTCCTTTTCACTATCTGATAAGTTTTGATTTTGACTTTGTTCATTAGCATTATTGACGACTGATTGGGCGACATCAGAGGTCGTGTCTAATTCGGTTTGCGCTAATTGTGCTCGTTGCGGGTCAACCGTTTCACCGTTCGCCTCAAAGGCTTTATAAACACCCGTTAAAGCACTTTCGCCGGTTACTTTAACAACACTGGCAACTTTCACCGTTGCATCGGTAATCCCTGCAGTAACTAAAGGATTTTTGTATTGATCCGCTGTGATTTGAGTAATGTTTTGCGGTGTCAAAATTTTAACATTGATCCCTTTGCCTTGATCTTCTCGATTGACTACGACCGAGCTTAGCATGACACTGTCATCACCGCTACCATAGCCGAGATATTTTACCAGATCCACACCGGTGGCTTGTTCCATTTTGACGCTGTCTTGATTGATCCCAAGTTCATTCATCGTCTGATTGAGTTGTTGCTGATTTAAACCCGCTCCTGCCACAAAGGTCGGCTTACCCCAGCGTTCATTGATGACCGTCTCACTAGAAGTATCCTCTGCTTGAACCTTTGAAGTTTGACCGATTAGGCCAACCCCGAGAGAAAGGCCTAAGCTTGCTAATAAAATATATTTATGAAGTTTCATTTGTTTGCCTCCTGCATTTGATAGTTTTATTTTAGCTGATTTATGATCTTTCACTTAATAATAACTATATTTTTATAAAATAATTTACTAAGCTAAGAATCTTTTAAGCTTTTTTTCAGACTTTAGTTGGAGGAAAAAAAGCTTTTTTTATGGATTTGCCAAGAAAGGCTTTTGCGAACTCGCTCAGCTTATTGCCGATAAAGCTAGTTCGTGAAGCCAGACATGGCTAGACCTGCTGCAAAGCGACTTATTCATTTGAGAAATTTTAACTTTCTTTATATGGGATAAAAAATAAAACGATCAGCCATTTTGATCGGGCTGATCGTTTCGTTTTATTTTTCTTTCGTCGTGAAATGGATCTTGCCTTGGCTGTCGCGTTCCAAGTAAGTCGTTTCTTTAAGGTAGCTGAAATGCAGTTCCTTCAATGAAGAATCCTCCAGCATTTGTTCGTAGCCTTCAAAAATTGCTCGAATATATTGTTTATAGGCTTGCTTTTTTCGTTGTCGCTTGTTCATATGGCACCGTCCTTCTTGGATATCTTACCAAGCATCAGTGATTCAGACAAGTATTTTATTGATAGGTTTGTTGCAAATAAGTCAATAATTCTTTAGACAACTCAGTGGCCGAACTGCCTTCAGGCTTGTTCTCCAAAAATTCCACAACGGAATAATTTTGATTTTGGGTATCAAAAGCATACAAGAAGCTGTTTTCTTGCCCTTTTTCATCTTGTTTCTCTTTGATCTCCGCTGTTCCTGTTTTGGCCGCTAGTGGCAGATTCAATTCAGCCAAACTATGAGCCGTTCCATTTGCGTCACTGATCACTGCTTGCATGTCCGTTGTGATCGTTTCTGCTGACGCGGGTTTAATGACGTCTTTTTTAGTCTTAGTTTCGGCAGAAGCAAGTAATTTAGGATAGACTAGTGTTCCTTTATTGGGAAGAACCGAGTAAGTCGCAATTTGCTGGATTGGATTCATTAACAATTGTCCTTGCCCATAGCCGGTATCGGCTAACAGGATCTCAGAATTAAAAGAATCCTTATTAGAAATCTGAGCTTTATCCATTGCAATTGGCAAATCTAATTCTTCCCCAAAGATGAATTTGTTTAAACCATCGCGGAAAGTTTTTTCACCCATCTTCAAGGTTTCTTGCGCCATATAAATATTATCGGAATAAACCAAAGCAGTCTTTAAATTGACCGGACTGACATCTGAGACGCGGGTAACTTGATATGAGCCCCACGAGCTATCCTTCTGCCACTTCAATCCATTGATCGCCAATTCTTCATTAGGATCCAATGTTCCACTATCTAAACCAATCGCCGCCGTCACTGTTTTAAAAGTTGACCCTGGAGCATAGCCGGTAGCAAAGCGGCTCATAAAAGGTTGATTCTTATCATTGTTATATGCATCGTAATCCGCCTGACTGATACCGTTGGTCATTTTGTTTGGATCAAAGCTTGGCGAACTGACAGCAGTCAAGAGCTCACCGGTTTTTGGTGCCATTACGATACTAGAACCTGGCTGATTATTCAAGGAATTATAGGCAATTTGCTGCGCACGGGCATCAATCGTTAATTTGACGTTCTCCCCATTCTTTTTATCAATTTTTTGCAAAACTTTCTTTTCTGTTCCGTTGCTATCGGTTACAGCTAGTACGCCGCCATCTTTTCCGCGCAGTTGTTTGTCCAACGCTCGTTCTAACCCACTTCGGCCAATCAAGCTATCACTTGCCAGCTCTGGATTTTTTTTGATGTCGTCAGCGGTCACTTTGCCGACATAGCCGATTAATTGAGCAGCAGCTTCCTTCAATGGATAAGTCCGTCCTGTTGTTTGTTGGACTGTTAGGCCATCCGGTTTTTCTGTTGGTTGCTCAGCTGCTGTTTTAAGCGGAACGAAAAGATTCTCCTTGACCCAGCCTTGTTTTAAGGCAGCTTCAACCTCTTCTACTGTGATGCCGATACTTTTGGCGATGGCCTCGATTTTGGCAGAACGTTCGCTTTCAGTACCTAACTCTTTTGGTACGACACCTAATTGATAGACGGTCCCATTCGTGGCGATTCCTTGATCATTGCGGTCTAGAATTTCTCCACGCGTTGCGGCATCTACGCGATAATTGATCTTGTCTTTGCCACTCATTCCTGGAAAGATCAAATTCGGCTTCCAATTGATTTGTTTGCCGTCCTCAGACAGTGTCCCGCTGTATTTTTGATTTTTTAGCTGACCAAAGCCGGTATTTAATGAGAGTTGATAGCTAAACTGATAGTGATCGTCAGCCTTATCCACTTTTAAATCCTTCATTTTAATATTTGAAGCACTGATACCTGTAAAGATCGATTGGTATTTTTCTTGAACTTCCGCCTTAGAATAACCGCTATTCTTAAGGGAATCCGCATTCAAGTTTTTCGTAACAGCTGAATAATCGCCCTTTTGCAATCCTTTTACAAAGGCTTTGACGGTTTCTTCTCCGTGCTGCTTTACTTGGCTGGCTTGATAATAACGTACTCCGAAAAAGCCGGCGATGAGCAGTAAGACCACTCCACCGATTATTAGCGGTAATTTGTTGGCTGCTTTCTTATTTCGTGAACTTCTTTCCATGACAGAGTCCTCCCTAGCTTCTTTCGTCCACTTTCTTTATACTTAGAACAAAGGACGTGTTGTATCAATGAATCATTGTTATCTTTTTATCGGGCCTAGTGCTTCAGGAAAAACCAGTTTAGCTGAAGCGGCCTTTCGACCTGAACAAAAAATTATTTCTTACACAACTCGTGATCCGCGAGTAGCCGAAGAACACGGTCGTGATTACTACTTTGTTACCAAAAAACAATTTAAACAAATGGTCATTCAAGATGCCTTCGCTGAATACGATGTTTACGATGAGCATTACTACGGGATCGCCAAAGAAACACTACGCCATGCTCTAACACTTGGGGATTGTTATGACCCAATTACTGCTACTGGCTTTTTGAATTTGTATCGAGCTTTCGGTGAGCAAATGATTCCTGTTTGGATCAACATCTCTAAAGATACGATCATCCAGCGGTTAGAAAAACGAGCCAGCCCAGAGGAATTGGCGCGTCGCTTAGCACTTTATCAAGCAGATCAGGAGAACTATGACCGTCTCAAACAAATCCCTCAATTGATCGAAATCGATGGAGAAGCTTCACTAGCAGCGATGGTCCAAGAATTACGCCAACGGCTGAATTAATTGAAACGCTTTGCGCTCCCCATGCTCAAAGGGAAAATGAACCATTCCACAATATTTGAAGCCTAATTTTTCAATCAAGCCTAGCATCGGCTGATTGGCCGGATAGGTGTCGATACGAATGTCTTCATAGCCTAATACTTGAGCTTGGTGGATTGCAGCTTGCAAGACGGCTTTTCCAAGTCCACCGCCACGGTATTTTTGACTGACCGCTACGTGGTGCAAAGCTACGTAAGGTCCTTTATGCAGCCATTGACCTTCAATTGCTTCATAAACAGGGTCTTTATCCGCAATCAACGCCACTGTTCCAACGATTTCTTCATTCATTGTCAAAACATAGCTGGCTGCTTTACTGATATCTTGACGAATAACCGCTTCGTGGGGCTCACGACCATTTTGCCACTGGGGAGAGCCTTGTTGTTTCAAATATTCTTTCGCAGCTTGAATGATTTGATTGATCTCGGGAATATCCGCTGGTGTACTGCGGCGAAAGTTCCACTGAGCATCCTCCATCTCACCGCTTTTGGCTTCATCACCAAAGGAAAGAATCGCCTCGGCATCCTTTTTCCCAAGAAACCCCGCTAGCAGTTCCCCCATTTGTTTTGCTTGCCTGACGATAAAATCTTCATCTTCATAACCCATCTCAATTCCATCCTCTCTGCCAATGATCGCCTTGTTCCAAATAGGCACCGATCAACTCAAAATGATGGGCCAACGACCATTTCTTGATGCTCCCTAGTCCAGGGAATTTTTTTGTTTCCTGATACCCCAGCAACTCCTCCAGTCCTAGCGTTAGCAGTAATTGATCTTGATTTCGAAAATACCACTCTGCTAGTTTCGCTAGTGCCTCGAAAAACTTTTGGCTTTGATCTTTCGCACTCTCATTGCTGTCAGAAACAAAATGTTTCACTCTCAAATTAAGATACGCGTCGAAATACGTAATGTGTAGTGCGATTGCCCGGCTGGGTCCACCTTTATCAAAATAACGACGGCCTTCAATTGTGTAGTCACTGAAACCTTGAGGATTCGAGCTTTTATAAAGATGCTCATCGCTATAAAAATCATCTACTTTTTCAGCATAATTGGCAACATTTTTTTTCGTTTGAAAGGCTTCTCTTAGAAAAATTTTATTTGGCACATCCAAGATACGAAAACGACCTTGATCAGGAAGCAGTGTTAGCGCACTTGACTGGATTCTCGCTAACTTGTCAGCTTCCCGAGGAGAATGCTCATTAAAAACATAGATCTCTCCGACAAAAGGATTCTCTTTGGTCACAATCTCTCCTTGTTTTAAACTAGATTCAGGCTTCAGATCCCAGTCGAAGCGTCGTTGATCAAATAATTTAGCCGTCCCAACTTTGGGATTGGTAATTAAAAAACCAGTCAACTGTTCTTGGGTGAAAAGTTCAATGGTTTTCTGCAAAGTCGCTGAATCTCTGACTGGTTCAATGATCGGCTGGATCTTTGGAGACCAGCGTCTAGCTTGAATCAACGAATTGACCGCCAATAAATCAAATTGCTTTCCTCGTAAATAGGGATAATATTTCATAAAGCCTCACTCCAAAGGTTCTGTCGGTCGGCGGCGCACTTGTTGCTGCTGCCGTAAAAATTGATAATCTTGTTCTAATGCGCGCAGCTCTTCTTCTAGGCTTGCAATACGAGCCGCCTGTACATCTTCAATAAAACGCTGATAATAATTATCTTCTTGCAAACTGTCATGATCAGCTAACCGACGGCGTAATTCTTTGTACAACTGTTCAGTGGAGAAAAAGCTCGTCCCATAGTCCATCCGTTTTGCCTTGCGCACTTCTCGGAACAAAGAAGCCATAAAGCGTTGCGTCAACGCCTCTTCAGCGACTTGTAACTTTTGTTTCAAGGGTTTCTTAGCCACAAAAAAAGTCCCTGCGGCTGGCAGCTCTTTGGTTATTTCAGCTGATTCACGGTACGGGCGATAGACTAAGACGCCAATCTCGTTCGGGATATCTCCTTGGACTTTTTCATAAAGCGCTTCGGGTAAGACAAAATAATTATAGTTGCCGACAAAGGAGAGTTTGGCTTTTGAATAAAAATCCGCCTTCGTCACCTTTAGTTCATAACAGCGCCATTCCCGCTGATCAGGTTTAAAAAAACAAGCCAGGGTATCCACGATTCCTTGCTCGTCAGGCATCGTGACTTCTTCTACCACGATCCCGCCTAATTCGATACAGTAATAATACAACGCCTTTTCAATTTCTTGGGTTAAAGTTGTTTTCATTTTTTCACCATGGGAACGTATTTTCGTAAACTTTAGCATAATTGCACACAAAAAAACAGAGGTCACCCTCTGTTTTAAATAAAATATGAAAGATCGCTCGCTGGACTTGGATAAGCAAAAATATAATCCGCAACTTCTTCATGGGTCATCTTTTTACTCAAGACCAGCAGCAAATAATTGATCAGTTCATCGGCTAATTGACTCAAACAAGTAATCGCCACAATCTGATCCTGCTCATCATAAACGAGCTTAATGGCTGCTCCTTGATCGTTGATCCGCTGATACGTGTACCAGCTAGATAAATCGATTGTCTGACTATGGTATTTCTCAGCATGATCAGCTAATTCTTTTTCACTTAGGCCGATTCGTGCTAATCGTTGATCACCAAAAACGATCGTTGGAATCAAGGGATAGCTGATTTTTTCTGTCGAACCTGCTTGGGTCATCACCTTCACAACATAATTCGCTTCAAAGCCAGCAACTGGCGTCAGTTTAGGTCGTGACTTCGCTAAAACGTCGCCACAGGCAAAAATAGTAGCTTGGGTGGTTTGTAAGTGTTCGTCAACTTGGATACCTCGTTTGTCAAAAGCAACACCTGCTTTATCTAAATGCAGCCCTTCAACATTCGGTACTCGCCCCGTCGCACCAATCACCATGTCCGTCACTAATTCAAAGCTGTCACCAACAATTTTATAATTAGGCTCGGCTAGTTCAACACTCTTTGTATTGATATTAAAATGGAAATGAATCCCGTCAGCTTCTAAATGTTTGACTAAATCATCCACCAATTCCTTGTCGAATTCTTTCAAAGGACGATCATTGTGGTGAATGATATGCACTTCTGATCCCGCCGCATTCGCGATCACTGCCAACTCAAAGGCAATGTAGCCGGCACCAATGAAGGCGATCCGTTTCGGCAAATGTTCAAGTGCTAAGAAATCAGTACTGCTTTGCAACAGCTCTGAGCCGTCAATTTGTAATACCGCTGGTCGCTGACCCGTAGCAATCAAAAATTGGTCCGCTGCTAACGTCTGATCATTAACCATAATATTGTGGGCATCGACAAATTCCGCTTGCCCTTGATAACGGTCGATCTCCGCCTCATCCAGACCGGTTTTCGTATTTTCTGGTACATGATCCGTATAGCTTCGTTTGAAAGCCATCAAATCTTCCCAATTTATATTCGGCACTTGCTCGAAGCCTTTACCGATCATCGTGCTAACTCTCTTTTGTACTTCTACGCCGCTCATCAGCATTTTTTTTGGGTCACAACCGCGATTAGGACAAGTTCCGCCCCAAAGATCCGATTCGATGATGGCAACTTTCTTCCCTTGTTCCTTGAGTCCATAAGCCGCCGCATTACCTGCCGGTCCACTACCGATCACAATGACATCATAAGTATCCATTTCTATTCCTCCTGACTTAAGAAGCGGAAAACATCGCTCCGTTTGATCGTTCCGATAATTTTTTGTTCTCGCTTAATGGTAAACGCTTCTTGCTCTGCTAACAGATCAAAGACTTCGCTCAAGCTAGTAGCAATGTCTAAACTTGGCAACATTTCGTCTGCTGGCTGAGCCTCTAGGTAATAGCCGCCGTCAATAAGTGTTTCTAATGTTTGGGTATATACTTCATCGTTGGTTTCATCAAAGAAATCCTTTACGAATTGATTTTTCGGATGTTTTTGAATTTCTTCTGGAGTATCGCATTGAATCAGTTTTCCTTCATGCATTACTGCGATTCGATTGCCGACTTTTAACGCTTCTTTCATGTTGTGAGTCACGAAAACAACCGTATTGCCTAATTTTTGATGCAGTTGAATTACTAAATCTTGAAGACTGGCACGGGAAATAGGGTCTAACGCACTGAAAGGTTCATCCATTAGCATAATATCTGGTTCCGCTGCTAGTGCTCGGATAATTCCGATCCGCTGTTGCTGGCCACCTGAAAGCTCACTAGGCATTCGATCACGGTATTGTTCCGGATCTAAATCCACTTCATTTAACAATTCATCTACCCGTTGACTACGACGCTGTTTGTCCCAGCCTAGCATATCTGGAATCACGTCGATATTTTCTTTCACCGTCATAGTGGGAAATAAAGCGATCTGCTGCAAGACATACCCTGTCTGCCAGCGTAATTTTTGGATATCATAATCTTTGATCCGCTTTTCATTAAAATAAATATCGCCATCGGTTGGTTCAATCAAGCCGTTAATCATTTTTAATGAAGTCGTTTTACCACTGCCGGAAGGTCCGACGAGTACAAAAATTTCTCCTTTTTTCACTGAGAGGTTCAAATCTTTTAGAACCACGTTGCCTTCAAATTCTTTACTGACATTTTTAAATTCAATAATTGATTCCATCTATTTATCCTCCCCAATGATCTTCTCTTTCACCAAAAAGTCATGGGCAACTTTTGCTGGTTGTTCCTTTTTCACGTTTACTAAGTAATTCATCTCCACCATTTGGTCTTCTGTAATTTTACCGGACAAACGATTCAAGGCTTTGACAATCTTCGGATGTTTATCGGCAAACTCTTTTTTCATTAACGGCGCTCCTTGATATGGCGGGAAGAGATGCATGTCGTCTTCCAAGGTTACTAGATCGTATTGCTTAATCTCACTATCCGTTGAATAAGCGTCGATTACATCGACATCTCCGGTGTTGATTGCTTGATAGCGTAAGGCCGGTTCCATACTTTGCACGGAGCCTAGCTTCACATTGTATTTCTTTTGAATCCCACGATAACCATCTTCCCGGTCGATAAATTCTAAGGTAAAGCCGGCTTTCAATTGATCCTGTTGCGCCGCTAAATCAGAAATTTTAGTGATGCCACGCTTCTCTGCTTCACTTTTCTTCATCGCCAACGCATAGGTATTTTCATATTCCATTGGTTTTAGTAGGCGCATATCAAATTGCGAACCTAATAATTTATTTGCTTCTTGATAAGTTTTCTCTGGTGAAAGATCATCCGGTGTATTATCTGGAACTTTCACCAAACTCTCTAAGACAGTTCCGGTAAATTCTGGATACATATCAATTTGATTATTCTCGACTGCACTAAACAAGAAACTGGTCTTCCCAAAGTTCGGCTTCAATTCCACATTGATCGACGAATCTTCATCTTTGATGACTTCTTTATACATATTAATCAAAATATCTGGTTCAGAACCTAACTTTCCGGCAATCGTGACTGTTTCCCCACCCATCGGATTGTTTTGAGCAAAGAAAATTCCACCAATACCGAGACAGATAACACCGAGAGCCGCTAAAGCAACTTTTCCACTGCGATGCTGCAAGAAACGAATTAAGGTACTAAAAATAATCGCTAATAAAGCCGAACTAATAGCTCCAATCAATGTCAAATTCGGATCGTTACGGTCGATTCCTAGTAAAATGAAGGTTCCTAGACCGCCAGCACCAATCAAAGCGGCTAAGGTAGCCGTCCCGATAATCAACACTAGCGCTGTACGAACCCCTGAAATAATAACTGGCATGGCCATTGGTAGCTCCACACGCAAAAGCTTACGCATTCGAGACATCCCAAAGGCATCCGCTGCTTCTTCAATCGAAGGATCGATTTCTGACAGTCCGATATACGTATTTTGGAAGATCGGCAACAACGCGTAGACGATCAAAGCAATCAAGGCTGGAACCGTACCAATCCCGACAAAAGGAATCAGCAGTCCCAATAATGCCAAAGAAGGAATCGTCTGCAAAATACTAGTGATTTGTAACACCACTTCAGCTAATTTCTTACGTTGACTTAGCAAAATCGCTAATGGAATCGCGATGACAACCGCAATTAACAACGCGCTTAAAGAAATCGCCAAGTGCTCAAACACCGCTGAAAGCAAATCACCCTTTCGTTCATTAAAGGTATTAATTAATTCATTCATAAAATATCCTCTCAAAAATATGACCTATTCTCATTATAGCTTAATCCAAAAAGGAGACAAAAAGATTCGCTTGCGTAAAAAGTAGTATAATGGCGAAAAAGAAAGCAGGGAAATGATGAAAACGATTGAAGACTTAGAAACGATTACACTTACTAAAAACGAAAAAAGCTATCATTATTTAAATTCTCATCACTATAATTGGTTCAAAGCAATTGAGTTGAACCTGCTAAATAGTGATGGTTTCACCAATTATTTCTTGCGACTTAAGAAAAACGATGCAATCGCCTTTGAACAACTGCAAGAAAACGTCCTAAACGCTTCAATCCAAGCGTTTCAGGCAGAATTAGCCGATGCCGATAGTTTTGTTTTACTGACGGCTACCTGGGCTAACGGCTTTGTTCCAGAAAAAGCTACCTCCGCTCTAAAAGACCTCAATCACTATTTAGAAAACTATACAATCCAGAAAGATCCGCTATTTGGTATCAATCAAATGAACGCCGATTTCAATCAAGTCCTGCTGCAACACTTTCCTAAAGTGCGCCGCCAAGATTTGCGTTTGATCTATCGTTTGTTGGCCTTGAAGGAAGCCAATGATGACATTATTCAAGACGAATTAGCCAGCTTAAACGAGCCGACTAGAAAACGCACTGAGCGACTTCGAGGAATATTTCAAGCAATATAAGAAAAAGCAACGACTGCTGATGTCACAATCTCACTAAGGAGATCACCGCATCAGCAGTCGTTGTTTATCTATTGGTTTTTATAAATTGGCTTCTTTATTCATTAAAGTCAGGAACAATCAGGACGATCCATTATTTCGGCTCATAGGGATAATGATCACTTTTAATGGTTCATGTCCGTTCTTTAAGCCAGTTTATTGAGTTCTCTTTCAATCAGAACTAGCGACAGTTTTAATGCTTTGACTCGCTCTTTAGACAATGTAATTTGCGACTGCCGATTTTGACCCTGTGCATGCTTTTCTTCAAGAGAAACAAGCGCCTGTTCAATCTTATGCAGCGTTGAAGCCAAAGACTTTTTCGCTGCTTGATACTCTTTTAGTGTATAATCTTCCATCTCTCAGCGTTCCTCTCTATGATTGTTTCAACTATCTAACTTCCGTAACCTAATTCCTCGAGAAACATTCACTAACGCTGCGATGAACCAAATAAGTGCAACCAAATGACTGTAGCGAGACTTGAAGACAAAGAGAAACAGTAAGCCACCAAATAATTGAAATAATGAATTCCAAAGTAATCTGTACCATTTTTTACTGGTCATTTCCAGTCTTCAACTCCTTACTGACCTTCGGCTAATAAAATACATGATTCAAAACGCCGTCCTTTGCTAAGAAAACTATCTATGCGTTTAGCCTAACTTTTTGATTTGCTTTATAAAGCCAAATGATGAAATTTATGAAAAAAAGCAAACTGCTGATCCGAATCCAGCCACTATGATTAGACTGCCACAGAATTGATAGCGATAGTGCCAAATTAAAAATAGCGATCCAGAATTCTGATGATTTTAGAAAATTTTTCATTCGCCTACCCACCCTCGTTATTGATAGATACTTGTTTAGTTATTAATTAAAGCATATACAAAAAGTTCCTCGGTATCAATAGAAAAAAGCCCTCTCCTTGTTAAAGAGAAGACTTTATGTATAACACCGATATTCAAATTCTTACTATTAAAAATTAAAACTCTTAACGAATCCCCAAAGCAATCCGCGCATAACGGCTCATCTTATCCGTCGTCCACGCTGGATACCACACAAGTTTCACTTCAACATTGTTGACTTCTGGAATTTCAGCCAATGCTGATTGAATATTATCCGTTAAAATATCCGCCAATGGGCAGCCCATGGTGGTCAAAGTCATTTTGATAATAGTATTTCCGGTCTGTTCAAAATCAACTTCATAAATCAAACCAAGATTGACGATATCGATACCTAACTCAGGGTCAATAACTGACTCTAAAGCGGTCAAAATATTTTCTTTAATTTCAGCAACTTCTGCTTCGGTCCATTTTGGTGCTTTCTCTTCCATTCGCTCCACTCCTTTTGAGTTCACCAGTATTTTACTCCATCTTACTCAGTTTGTAAATGAGAATTGACAGCCAGTCATTCTCATTTAAGAATCTTTATTGATCCACTTTTACTTTTTTCATCTGGATCTGCTCGTCCTCGGTCAGGAAAGAGCCTACGACAGAATCCGTCGCCATAATATTAGTAAATGAATTCGGATCAATATCTGTCACGACTTGTTTTAAAGTATATAATTCATAACGAGTCAATACGATCATAATGACTTCCCGCTCTGTTGAACTAAAGCCGCCCCGTGCCGGAATAACTGTCAAACCTCGAAGTAATTCACGACTCAACGCTTCACACATTTCCTTGCTTTTATTCGTACTAATGAAGGCCGTCATCTTCTGGTGACTGGTATGAACAAAGTCAACCACGGAACTCATTGTGAAGATCGTAATGATGGTATAAAGTGCACTCTCCCATGTAAAGAAGAAACCTGCGACTACGACGATCACGCCGTTTAACAACATCATATAATTGCCCACTGTTCGACCGGTTGTTTTAGATAAGAGTAAAGAGACGATATCCAAACCGCCAGTTGTAAAACCTAACTTCAAGGAAAAGCCTGCTCCGATCCCTAGTAATACCCCACCAGTAATGGCATTCATCAAGACGTTATCTGTCACTTGTCCAACTGGAATCAAGGTGGTAAACGCGGACATCGCGATCACGTTAGCAAAACTTAAAATCATCGCCGATTTTCCTAACTTTATAAAGCCTAAAATAAATACAGGAACATTCAAAAGGAAAATCAAGATTCCGGTATCAATCGTCAAGCCGAAGCTAGTTAATAAATGTTCTAAAATTTGGGCGATCCCTGTCATCCCTGCTGAAAAAACATTTGCCGGAATCAAAAAATAATTCAGCCCAACGGCTCCTGTTAAGCCGGTAAAAAGAATGACAACGATTTTTTTTGCCAAATCTTTTGATGTGTAATTAATAACTTTTTGCATCAGCTATTCCTCCTTCATTCAAACCCATAATAGAGTACCAGTTCTCTATAAGAATAATCAATCGTTTTCATCCGCTTATTGGAGAATAATTATAGCTTTCTTATCAATTTTTGATAAACTAGAGGAAAAGATTCAAAAGTTTTAGGAGGATAATTATGGCGAAAGAAGCAAGCTTTGATATCGTATCAGAATTGAACAAAGAAGAAGTCAAAAATGGCGTTCAAATCGCATTGAAAGAATTAAAAAATCGTTTCGACTTCAAAGGTAGTAGCTTTGACATTACTACAGAAGGCAACCAATTAGTTGTTACTGCAGAGGACGATTACAAGATCGAACAAGTCAAAGAAGTTTTGTTCAGTAAATTGATCAAACGTGGAGTTCCATTAAAAAATATTCAGTTTTCCGCTTCTGAACACGCCCTTGGGGGCAATGCGCGGCAGAAAGCTGATTTAGTCAGCGGCATTGATAAGGAAAGTGCAAAAAAATTAACGACTGCTATCAAGAACAGCAAAATCAAAGTTAAAGCGCAAATTCAAGAAGATCAATTACGGGTCGCGGAAAAAAATCGTGACGATTTACAGAAGGTGATTGCTTTAGTAAAAAACATCGACTTACCGATTGATCTGCAATTTACAAATTATCGCTAAAAAAGTAGGCTACGTTAGATTTCAGACTAACGTAGCCTACTGCTTTTTTATTCTGTTTCTTCCCAAAAGGCTTGGATGGTTTTACCTAATTCTTCTGCACCATAGACAACTTTGCGATCACGCCAACTAATCGGTAATAATTTTTGATAATGGGGATTCGTATAGCGCTGATCCAAAAGTAAAATGATTCCTTGATCCTTCATTGTGCGGATCACTCGACCTGCCGCTTGAATCACCTTATTCATCCCCGGTAATTGATAAGCGTAACTAAATCCTTCGTTTCTTTTTTCATCGTAATACTCTTTGATTAACTCTTGTTCGTGATTGATTTGAGGAAGACCAACACCTACTACAACCGTTCCAATCAGCCTTCCACCGACTAAATCAATGCCTTCAGAGAAAATCCCGCCTAACACACAGAAGCCGATCAACGTTTTTTTCGGCTGATTTACAAAAGCAGCTAGAAATTCTTCTCGCTCAGCTTCATTTAATTTCGAGCCTTGGATCTGTATCGCATACTCTCGATAACGGTCATGAAAATAATCTGCGACTTGATCAAGAAATTGAAAAGACGGTAAAAAGACTAAATAGTTTCCAGTTTTGGCTTTGACTAATGTTTCGATAGCTTCAGCAATTTTTGGAATACTTTGGACCCGCTTCTGATATGTCGTTTGGATACTAGCATCCACCGCCACTAATCGATTTTTTGTTGGAAACGGGCTGGGCAAACGATAGGTCAAGCTCTCTTCCCCTCCGCCTAAGACTTCTTGATAATAATCTAAGGGCGAAAAGCTTGCTGAAAAGAGGATACTACTGCCGACTTTGTCCATGGTCTGTTCTAGAAAGTATGAAGGATCAATGCAATATTCTTTGACGATCAAGTCATAATTTTTAAATTCCACCGTTGTCTCGTAATGATCATCATAGAACTCACTCATTCGCGTAAAGCGCAAAATCTCAAAATAAGCTGGCAGCATTCGTTGCTGCATAGGGTCTTCAGGATTTTCCGCCAACCATTCTTTAATCAGTTCTTGAACTTTAAAAAGACTATTAACAAGCCCTTCTGGAGCACTCTGCTGATGGAGGTAAGCCTCGCCGTCAAGGGCTTGATAAATCAGTTCAAATTCGTTATCGGCCCTTATAAAGGCTTTATTTAGTTTTTTAAAAGAACCTTTTAAATCCTTTTGAACATTTGTTAAGTTGTTTCTTGAGATACTTGCCGAGTACATTTCTTTGGACCGGTTAACTAAATTGTGAGCTTCATCTACTAACACTAAGTTGCTTTTATTCTCTTCTTCAAAAAAGCGGCGTAAGTACACAGTTGGATCAAAGAGATAATTATAGTCTCCTATGACAAGATCACAAAAGCGGCTAACATCTAATGATAATTCAAAAGGACAAAGCTCATGCTTGCGCGCATAGTCTTCAATCACTGGACGAGTATATTGATCGTCGTTATTCAACATATCCCATAAACCATCATTCACGCGGTCGTAATACCCCTTAGCAAAAGGACAATGCTCCGGCGTACAATTTCGTTCAGTCAAAAAGCAAATCTTATCCTTCGCCGTCAAAGTTACACTTTTGATTCGGGCGGCTTCTTGAGTAATTTTAGTCACGGTTTCTTCCGCGACCTGCCGGGTGATTGTTTTGGCGGTCAAATAGAAGATCCTTTCACCTAGTTCTTCTCCCATCGCTTTGAATGTGGGAAACAATGTCGACATCGTTTTGCCTGTCCCGGTTGGTGCTTCAACAAAGAGCTTTTGTTGCGCATGAATCGTCTTGTAAACGGCGGCAGCCAATTCTCTTTGTCCGGCACGATAGGTTTCAAAAGGAAAGGCCAATTCTTTCAGTGATTGATTTCTCGTTTCCCGCCAATTCATTTGAAAAACGAGCCAGTTTTCATAGCTTTGGACTAAATCGGTAAAAAAGTCCGCTAGCTCTTGGAAGCTATACCGACGTTCTTGTCGCGTGATTTTTTCTTCCGTCGTCTGAAAATACGTTAGACGTGCTCCGATTTCACTTAATTCTTCTTGTTCACTATAGATATAGGCGTAAACCATTGCTTGATAAAAATACAGATTAATGATCCCTTCTTCTAAATCTTCAAAAGGTGTTTCTGAGGTTTTTATCTCATCGATATAGGTCAGTTCATCTTGCAAAAGGATCCCATCTGCGCGACCCTCAATTTGAACCTCGATGCCGGCAATAGTTAATGGCTTTTTCAGCCAGACCTCTTTCTGATAGCTCGATCCAGCTTCTTTCTGCAGCTTGCGATGAATTCTAGCACCCTCTTGAGGTGTGTGGCTGCTGTTTTTTCCTTCATCAATACTGCCGCTGCGTAGAATGAATTCAACTAATTCACGAACAGCTATTTTCTTGACTGTCACGTCTTCACCTCATCTATCTTTTTTATCATTTGTTTTCATTTAAAAGTTTTTGCTGTTCAACCATAGAAGATTTTCTAAACGGCGTCAAGTGTTACTCGTCCTCCGACTTATCTATTAAACGTTGCAAAAAGTCGCGGAAAAGATCAGTTGCAATTCCCATTTTTTCGTAGTTTTCAAAGATCGAATGAATCTCCATAAATAGAAACGATAGATAAAACGCGTAAAGCAAGACGTTGCCGGCATTCATTGGGATCAAGCTTGCAACCGGCAGGAAAAATAGCAGTAACAAAATACTGGCGATCTTTCGTAAAATCCCATTAATCCCTATTTTTGATGAGAGCTGCTTCGTTAAGCGTGCAGCAATCAATCCGGTGATCAAATCCAGCAGCATAGCTAATGAAATCAGCGCTAAAACAAATAGTACGTTTGGCTCTCCTTCAATCATTTTCATCCAATTTGTCATAATAAATTCCCCCTTTACTATTATTAACGAAAGAAAAAGGCTCAATGCTTACCTAAATGTCAAATTCGTTCAGGGATTCCACATATTTTTTGCTTTTAAGGTATAATAAAGAAGAAATTCAGCCTAGGTCTCTAAACGAGAAGACCTAGCTGGTGTGAAATTGAGGCTCATTTTCTAAAGAGAATGAGTTAGGAGGGAAATAATGATTCAAATCGAAGGCTTCGTTACGGGGGTTGCACAAGAAAATTGTTACTTGATCCATAACGAGCAGAATTTACTAATTGTTGATCCAGGCGCTGAGGGAGATCGCTTAGCTGCAGAAATTAAACGTGTCGGGAAAAAACCACAGGCAATTCTTTTAACCCATACCCATTATGACCATATTGGAGCGGTAGAACAATTACGGAAATTGTATGATATTCCGGTCTATGTCAGCCCGTTGGAACAAAAATGGTTAGGTGACCCTATTCTGAATCTTTCAGGCTTAGGCCGACATGATGATATGCCGGATTTGATTGTTCGACCGGCAGAATTTGAATTTGAGCTGAAAGAATACACGATTGGCGGCATGACCTTCCAAGTGGTTCCCACCCCGGGACATTCTATCGGTAGTGTCAGCTTTATCTTTGACAATTTTGTTGTCGTGGGAGATGCTTTATTTAAAGGAAGTATCGGCCGCACGGATCTTTATACCGGAGATCTACAACAGCTTCTATATAGTGTTAAAACGTATCTCTTTACCTTACCTCGCGAATTGCCAGCGTATCCTGGACATGGTCCGGCAACGACGATCGGTCAAGAGATAGATACAAATCCGTTTTTTAATTAATCAACTTTTTGGAGGTTTTAAATATGGCAGAAACAAATCTTTACATTGTACGACATGGTAAAACGATGTTCAATACATTAGCGCGTGTACAAGGCTGGTGTGACACTCCGCTGACCCAAAGCGGCCGCGACGGTATCCACTACGTCGGACTTGGATTACAAGACACTAAGTTTGAAGAAGCCTATTCAAGTGATTCCGGACGGGCGATTGAAACCATGCGAATTCTCTTAGGGGAACATCCAGACGGTAAAGATATCCCTTACCATGTCGATCCAAGAATTCGCGAATGGTGTTTTGGTTCTTTAGAAGGTGCTTATGATGCAGAAATGTGGGGCGTCCTGCCTCGTGTGTTGAATTTTAAAACTGAAGATGATTTATTTGCGACCGATGTCAGCTTTGAAGAGATCGCAAATGCAGTTGAAGGAGCCGATACAGCAAACTGGGCAGAGCCTTACGAAAAATTACGGGATCGCGTCTGGAACGGCTTTGAAGATATCGCCCAACAACGTGAAAAACAAGGTGGCGGAAATGTCTTAATCGTTTCTCACGGTTTAACGATTGCTTTCTTACTAAGCTTGATCGATTCAAAACAACCTGTTCGGGCAAATCTGTTAAATGGTAGTATCAATCGCCTGCGTTACGAAAATGGCGAGTTTTCGATCCGTGCAATCAATGATATTAGTTACATGGAACGTGGGAAAAAGATTTCTGATCAAATTGACGCGTAACCTTAAGAGGTTGAAGCAGAAGTGTCAACTTCAAGAAATTGCTCCTCAGATTTTTTGAAATTTTGGCTTATTTCCGAAGAAGCTACTTCTGTCAAACTGTTTATACGTGAAGAAGAGCGGTGACAAAATTTTTGTCACCGCTCTTCTTTCTGAATAAATGGTGTTCCAGTAGTAGTTTGTTGCTTGACGATGAACACTTCTATCACGGTTTCTTTAAAAAAGCTTAGTTTTTTTTCGATGGTTTTTTGATTAGCGAAACGGTATACTATTTTATGTTACTAATCTGAAAGGACGTATAGTATGCTTATTGCTAATATTTTTAAAGCCATTATTCTTGGTATCGTCGAAGGGATCACGGAATGGCTACCGATTTCTTCTACCGGCCATTTGATCTTAGCCGACGAATTCATCAAAATGAACATGAGTCCCGCCTTCACCGAAATGTTTAACGTCGTGATTCAATTAGGAGCGATTTTGGCGGTCGTCGTTTTATACTTCAGCAAGCTGAATCCCTTCGCTCCCAGCAAGTCTTCAGCCGAAAAGAAGGATACTTGGACATTATGGTTCAAGGTCATCATCGCCTGTCTTCCGGCAGCTATAATTGGTATTCCAGCTGATGACTTCTTAGACGCGCATTTCCATAAGTTTTTACCTGTGGCAATTATGTTGATTGTTTACGGGATTGCGTTTATCGTTGTTGAAAAACAAAACAAACATAAACAGCCAAAAGTCACCACCTTAAACGACTTCACTTACAAAGCGGCTTTGATTGTAGGGGCGTTTCAATTATTATCATTGATCCCCGGAACTTCTCGTTCTGGTGCAACGATTTTAGGAGCGATTATTATTGGCAGCTCTCGTTTTGTGGCAACGGAATTCTCTTTCTTCTTAGGTATTCCCGTCATGTTTGGCGCCAGTGGTTTGAAGATTTTCAAATTTATTTCTCACGGAAATTCATTTGGCTCTTCTGAGACTATCGTATTATTAGTCGGTATGATCACTGCTTTCGTCGTCTCTATTATCGCTATCAAATTCTTATTGGATTATATTAAACGAAATGATTTTACTGCCTTTGGCTGGTATCGAATTATTCTCGGCATCATCTTAATTGGCTACTGGCTGATCGCTATGTAAGACCTGCATTTTTGTAGGTCTTTTCTTTTTTGCCATTTTTCGAACCAATTGATAATTATTATAAAATAATTCATCTTTTGTTATTCCGTCATCTCCTTGAATCGGCTGACTTTCCTTTTACCAACTACTAATGATAGTCATTCTCAAGTATAATTGATAATTACTTTCGTTCTCAATTGGCTGATTTCATTATCATTTGAACAATTGACTGTGATACTATGAGGGTGAAAGGAGGAAAAGTTATGAATACTAAAGAACGAAATGCTTTTCTCTCTACTTTGTTTTGCCTAGTCTTTTTAATCAGTGGTAAGATGCTGATGGCCTTTGCCTATCCCTTCTTTCCGCTTGTCTTTATTTTAGCCATCATTAGCGGCGGGTGGAAACAAACTTTTGAAGGAATCTCAGAATTAATCCATGAAAAAACCTTAAATGTCGATTTATTGATGGCCTTAGCAGCGATCGGCGCTTGTTTAATTGGTAATTGGTTTGAAGGCGCGATGTTGACATTTATCTTTTGTCTCAGCGGTGCCTTGGAAGAATATGCGACTAACAAAAGTACGAAAGAGATTACCGCTCTAATGAACGTGGCGCCAAAAGAAGCATTAAAAGTTGTCGCCGGCGAACACATTACGGTTCCAGTTGAGGCATTAAAACTGCATGATCATGTATTCGTTCCTAAAGGCACAGCCGTACCGATCGATGGGAAGATGTTAGCAACTTCTTCGATTGATGAAGCGGCAATCACCGGTGAAGCGGTGCCCGTCGAAAAAAATCCCGGCGATGAAGTTTTTGGCGGTACGATCAACGTTGGACAAGCTTTTACTCTAGCAGTAACAAAAACAAGCAACGACACGCTATTTTCACAAATTTTACGGCTAGTGGAAAATGCCCAAAAGGAACAAAGCGCAACTGCGACTTTCATCGAAAAAATCGAAAATGGTTATGTTAAAATCGTTTTAATTGCCGTTCCATTGATGATCTTCGCAACTCATTTCTTACTTGGCTGGAGTTTTACTGAAAGTTTCTATCGCGGGATGGTACTCCTTGTCGTTGCCTCTCCTTGTGCCCTAGTCGCCTCTGCGACGCCTGCAACATTAGCCGCGATCTCCAATGGCGCGAAGCATGGGATTCTTTTTAAGTCGGGTAAAACACTAGAAAAATTAGCGGATCTGCAGGCAATCTCTTTTGATAAGACAGGAACGTTGACACAAGGGAAGCCGCGTGTCACTAATTATAAAATTTTTTCAGCTGATCCTCTCATTCCGAGAATCCTCTATTCGATGGAACGCCAATCGACTCATCCATTAGCAATCGCCATTGCCAAGTTTTTCGAAAAGGAAGAGAGCTTGGATCTCCAAGTGGAAGAAAAAGCCGGTATGGGATTAGAAACAGTTTATTTTGACCAGACTTGGCGCTTAGGAAAGCCTACGGAAAAACAAATGCAACAACCTTTAATCACTCTATGGCATAACGAAGGTAAAACAGTCGTTGCACTTACCCACGATGAAAAATTAGTTGCCTTAATCGCTTTAATGGATCTGCCTAAGCCTTTTACGAAAGAAATCATTGCCTACTTTGATAATCAAGCAGTTCAAACGGTGATGCTGACTGGCGATAATCACGGAGCTGCCAGCTTTGCGGCTCAACAGCTGGGGTTGAATGCTTTTCATAGCGGTCTACTTCCTGCGGATAAGACGGCGCTAGTCAAACAACAGCAAGAAAGTTATCCAGTCAACGCGATGGTAGGTGATGGAATCAATGATGCCCCTGCTCTTGCGACCGCCAGTATTGGAATTGCGATGGGTGAAGGAACCGATGTGGCGATGGAAGTTTCCGATATGGTTTTAATGAAGAATGACTTGACGAAATTGATGTACAGTCATCGACTGGCCAAAAAAATGAAGCGTATCGTACGACAAAATATTCTGTTTTCACTCAGCGTGATCCTTCTTTTGATTGCCAGCAACTTCCTTCAATTTCTAACCTTACCGCTTGGAGTCATCGGACATGAAGGCAGCACTATTTTAGTCATCTTGAATGGACTGAGAATGCTGATACCATTGAAGGAGCTAACTCACAACAAAGCAGAAAAGTGCACAGCCTGTCCCCTTTATCAAGCCGCCAGCTAATTTTTTAGCAAGAATGCCTTTATCAAACTGTAAATTTTCTGTTAAGGAAAAAAACTTGTCACGATTTTATTGCATTGGAAACTTCCTTTATGTATAATGAGTAATGTTGAATTGTACGGCTATAACCGTATAAGACTAAATCCGGAGGTGAAATCCATGCCAAACATTGAATCTGCAATCAAACGTGTCCGCACTAGCGAAGCTGCTAACGCTAAAAACTCATCACAAATGAGCGCAATGCGTACAACCGTTAAGAAATTTGAAGAAGCTGCTGCTGCAGGTGCTGAAAATATGAACGACTTATATAAAGAAGCTGCTAAAGCTATCGATATGGCTGAATCAAAAGGTTTGATCCACAAAAACAAAGCAAACCGTGATAAAGCACGTCTTGCTAAAAAATTAGCAAAATAATAAAAACCGATCATTTGATCGGTTTTTTTATTTATACTTAAAAAAGCCGCCGAATTTTAGTTAATAAAATTCGGCGGCTTTACTGCTTATTTTGTTAACTCGCTATAATTTTTAGAGCGTTCTTCCATATCTTCTACTGTTTGATTCAACATTTCTTCAACGATTTCATCGTTCTTCTTGATATTATGCAAAGCAGAGAAGCGTGTTTGCCCTTCAAGGAAATCATTCATCTTACTGAAATCAGCTTTTTTAAAGTCGATCCGCATTGGCTCTTTGCCTTTTTGAGCCCGAACTGGATCAAAACGATAAAGCTGCCAATAGCCAGATTCTACGGCTTCTTTAGACTCTTTGATTGATTTACTCATGCCGCCGCGAAGACCATGATTAATACAAGGCGTGTAACCGATAATGATGGATGGTCCTGGGTAAGCTTCAGCTTCTTGAATCGCCTTCAATGCCTGGGTCGGATTTGCTTCAATCGCTACCTGTGCCACATAAACATCACGATAGGTCATCGCAATCATGCCTAAATCTTTTTTCTTCGTCTTCTTCCCGCCCGCCGCAAATTTTGCGATTGCAGCAGAAGGAGTTGCTTTAGACATCTGTCCACCAGTGTTGGCATAAACCTCATTGTCCATGACTAAAATATTAACATCCTCACCAGAAGCCAGTACGTGATCAATTCCACTAAAGCCGATGTCATATGCCCAACCGTCACCACCGATGATCCATTGGCTCGGTTTTACGAACATATCCTTGTCCGCTAAAATCGACTGCAGCTCTTCATTCGTTTCACCACTTAACGTTGCTTTCAGCTTAGCCGCTCGTTGTTGACTGCCTTCGCCTTCTTGCATATGGTCTAACCAATCTTGTAATTGAGCCTTGGTGTCCTCGGACCCTACTCCTTTGGCCAAGACTGTTTTGACTTTATTGGCTACTCGATTTCGTTTGGTCATATTCGCCACGTGCATCCCTAAACCATATTCAGCGTTGTCCTCAAAGAGTGAGTTACTCCAAGCGGGACCACAGCCATTTTGATTGACGGTATAGGGTGCAGCTGGAGACGAGCCGCCCCAAATAGAAGAACAACCGGTCGTATTCGCAATCATCATGCGATCGCCATAAAGCTGGGTTAAAAGTTTAACATAGGGTGTTTCACCACAGCCCGCACAAGCACCGGAAAATTCAAGCAACGGTTGCTCAAACTGTGACCCTAAGACTGAGAATTTTTTTGCAGGATTTTCTTTTTGGCGTAACGTCATGGCAAAAGCCCAGTTGATCGCCTGCTCTTTTTGATCCTCGTAAGACTTCATGACTAACGCTTTTTCTTTAGCTGGACACACTTCGGCACAAAGTCCACATCCGGTACAATCTTCTAAAGAAACTTGAATACGATATTTCAAGCCGCTTTTGCCCTTCATATCGCGAGTAATAAAGCCTGCTGGTGCAGCTTCCAACTCTTCGTCATCTGCTAAGAATGGACGAATCGCCGCGTGGGGACAAACAAAGGCGCATTCATTACACATCGTACAAGCCTCAGGAATCCATTCAGGCACTTCTAAAGCGATCCCCCGCTTCTCATATGCCGCCGTGCCAGAAGGCATTACACCGCCTAACATGCCGTTTTCAATCAAGTCGTTGACTGAGAGCTGATTGCCTTCTTGACGATTGATTGGTTCTAAAATATTACGGATATAGGCTGGCTTGTTCATATCCGTTTCTTTGATCTGCTCCTTGACTTCAAGCGTGGCCCATTCCGCTGGGATCTCGATTTTTTTCAACTCGGCAACAGTTAAATCAATCGCTTGCCAGTTTCGTTCCACGATAGTTCGCGACTTTTTACCATAAGCAGCATCAACTTCCCCCTTAAGTAATGGCAGATAGGTATCGTGGTCCATGATATCGGTCAACTCAAAGAAAGCTGTTGACATGACTTGATTGATTCGTCCGCCTAAACCGGTCTTTTGAGCGATTTCCATTGCGTTAATAATATAGAAATTAATCTGATGCTCTGCTAAATAGCGTTTGATCCGACTTGGCAATAATTGCCGGACCTTCTCTTCATCCCAAACGGTATTCAGTAAGAAGGTGCCGCCATCTTTCAGCCCCTTCACCAAATCATATTGATGGATATAGGCACTGTTATGACAGCCGACAAAATCCGCCGCCTCCACGTTATAAGTCGAAAGAATCGGTTCTTTCCCAAAACGTAAATGAGAATTTGTCAATCCACCCGATTTTTTGGAATCGTAAGAGAAATAGGCTTGAGCATAATAATCGGTGTTGTTCCCGATAATCTTGATGGCTTGTTTATTGGCTCCCACCGTTCCATCAGATCCAAGTCCCCAAAATTTCGCTTGGAAGGTTGATTCTGGTGTTAAATCAAGGACATCATTCATTGGTAAGGACAAGTGCGTGACATCATCATTGATCCCAATCGTAAAGCGTTGCTTCATCTCATTGATCGGTAATAATAAATGATCAAAGACTCCAACGATTTGATCTGGTGTCACATCTTTTGAAGCGATTCCATAACGCCCACCGATCACGATTGGACGATTGGAATGACGATATAAGACACTTTGCACATCTAATAATAGTGGTTCACCGTCTGATCCAGGTTCTTTGGTCCGGTCTAAGACAGCGACTTTCTCAACAGTTGTTGGCAACTTCGCCAATAGGTTTTCTGCCGGGAATGGACGATACAAATGAATGTCGATAAAACCGACTTTGCGCCCATTCGCATTTAAATAATCGACCGTTTGCTGGATCGTTGGCGATGCTGAACCCATCGCGACGATGACTTCCGTTGCTTCCGGATCCCCATAATAATTTGTCAAATCATAATCAGTGCCTCGCAGATCATTGATCTTATTCATGTATTTTTGAACGATCGCAGGCATTTCATCGTAGTAACGATTAACTGTTTCTCTTTGTTGGAAATGGATATCAGGATTTTGTGCCGTCCCAGAAACATTTGGACGATTCGGATTCATCCCTAATCGTCTGAATTCTGCTAGGGCTTCCCAGTTCACCATCGCCTTCAAATCTTCATAATCAAGTACTTCAATTTTTTGCAACTCATGACTAGTTCTAAAGCCATCAAAGAAATTCATAAAGGGTAACTTGCCTTCGATACTCGCTAAGTGAGCCACGGCGGATAGATCCATGACTTCTTGAACGCCACCTTCAGCCAACATACAAAATCCTGTTTGACGAGCAGCCATTACGTCACTATGATCGCCAAAAATACTCAACGCGTTGGTAGAGACCGCGCGCGCAGCTACATGAAAGACCGTCGGTAATAATTCGCCTGCAATCTTAAACATATTCGGAATCATCAATAATAATCCCTGTGAAGCGGTATACGTGGTTGTTAAGACACCTGTTTTTAATGATCCGTGCACGGTTCCGGCGGCCCCAGCTTCTGACTGCATCTCGACGACTTTGACCGTTTCGTTGAAAATATTTTTACGTCCTTGCTCTGCCCATTCATCAACAACTTCCGCCATCGTTGAACTAGGAGTGATGGGATAGATTCCGGCAACCTCGGTGAAGGCGTAAGAAATATGAGCTGCCGCGGTATTTCCATCCATCGTTTTCATCGTTTTCATCATTTGCACCTCGCTTAAACCAATTGCTCCTGCTTTGTTTTTTGAATATATTGATCGATTTCGTTTGCTGCTATTTTACCGGCCCCCATTGCTAAGATAACTGTCGCCGCTCCGGTAACGATATCTCCGCCTGCAAAAACGCCTGGGATCGATGTCCCACAAGTTTCTTCATCTGCGTCGATATAACCCCATTTGTTCAAAGCTAACTCTGGGAAAGTATCTAATAAAACTTTGTTCGCACCTTGACCGATTGCTTCGATCGCGGTATCTGCTTCAATAATAAATTCACTACCGGAAATCACGATCGGCCGGCGACGTCCAGATTCATCGGGTTCGCCTAATTCCATTTGCACACATTTCACCGCAGTCAAACGACCATTGCCGTCATCCATATACTCGATCGGGTTACTCAACCAATGATAATTGATCCCTTCTTCTACTGAATGATGATACTCTTCCTCACGGGCTGGCAATTCCTCTAATGAGCGGCGATAAACGATCGAAACATTGTCCGCCCCTAATCGTTTGGCGGATCTAGCTGCATCCATCGCAACGTTCCCGCCACCGATAACCACGACATTTTTTGACTTTTGGACCGGCGTATCGTATTCAGGAAATTGATAGCCATGCATCAAGTTGACCCGCGTCAAATATTCGCTAGAAGAATAGACCCCA
The DNA here is from genome assembly GCF_001885905.1 of Enterococcus devriesei. Classification (GTDB taxonomy): domain Bacteria; phylum Bacillota; class Bacilli; order Lactobacillales; family Enterococcaceae; genus Enterococcus_A; species Enterococcus_A devriesei. The sequence continues at coordinate 416,425 of NZ_JXKM01000002.1, forward strand.
TTCAATGAGGTTCCTTTGATTCCTTGAAATCTTGGCGCCCCTGCTCCAACAGAGAGGTAGCAAGCGTCAAATTCATCGATAATTTCATCCATAGTGATGGTTTTACCAACGACTACATTTGTTTCTAATTTGACTCCTTGAGCGATAATTCGATCGATTTCTTTTTTAACGATATTTTTTGGCAAGCGGAATTCTGGAATGCCGTAAGTCAAAACGCCCCCTGGTGAATGCAAAGCTTCGTAAATCGTCACATCATAGCCTAATTTAGCCAAATCACCAGCGGTAGTTAGCCCAGACGGACCTGAACCAATTACTGCGACCCGACCTTTATCTTGCGTAACTTCTTGCACTTCATAAGGCTGATCTAAAGCCCAATCGGCTACCAAGCGTTCCAATTTCCCGATTGCTACTGGTTCAAACTTCTTAGAGCGGCCTAATCGGCAAACCATCTCGCACTGCTTTTCTTGCGGACAGACTCGACCGCAGATCGCCGGCAAGTTGGTATAACGGCTTAACACTTCATAGGCTTGCGGCATATCACCGTCTGCGATTGATTGGATAAAGCCTGGAATATCGATCATGACTGGGCAATTATCAATACAGGGCGCATTTTTACACTGCAAACAGCGACTTGCTTCCAGCTGTCCTTCTTCCAGCGTGTAACCCAACGCCACTTCATCGAAGTTATGATTGCGAATCTCAGGTGCCTGCTCTTTCATCGGTGTCTTAGTATAACTGCGTTTAGCCATTGGCGTTCACCTGCTTTTCATATCTTTCATTAGAGAGCTGTTCTTCAGGTCGATATTGCTGCATCCGATTGACAAATTCATCCCAGTCAACTTCTTCGCCTAAAAATTCAGGACCATCCACACAAGCAAACTTAATCGAATCCGCCACTGTTACTCGGCAGCCGCCACACATACCGGTGCCGTCAATCATAATCGGATTCAAAGAAACATAGATCGGCGTATCGTATTTTTGTGCGGTAAGTGTACAGAACTTCATCATGATACTAGGGCCGATCGCCCAAGTCATTGCGACTTCTTCTCGCTTGAAAACTGCCTCCATCGCATCCGTCACTAATCCTTTTTGCCCAACTGATCCGTCGTCGGTCATTAAGATTAATTCGTCTGAATAGTTGGCACAATCTTCTTGCAAGATCAGTAATTCCGCATTTTTCGCTCCCAAGACGGTCACAACGCGGTTACCCGCCTCTTTCAGCGCCTTAACGATTGGGAATAGCGCGGCGATGCCAACACCTCCACCAACCAAGAGAACCGTCCCATAATTTTCGATGTCGGTCGCCTTACCCAGAGGGCCGACAATGTCGCTTAATGCTTCGCCTGCCATGACGGTGGCAAGCTGTGCAGTCGATTTGCCGATCACTTGAAAGATCAACCGAACCCAGCCAGCTTCTGCATCCGTATCAACGACTGTTAATGGAATCCGTTCGCCGTATTCATCGATTCGCAGAATGACAAATTGCCCAGCCTTTGCCTTCTTGGCGATCCTGGGTGCATCGACTAGAATCTCAAATTCCGTAGGTGCCAATTCTTTTCGCTCTAATACCTTAAACAAATCTTCACCTCATTTTTTCGTAAGAACTTATTTTGCAGCTTCGATCAACGTTTTAACGAAAGCTTTCAAGACTTCTTCGTCATCATCATCCGCTTCATTTTCGATCTTCACTGTTTCAGCTGCTTTTGTCGCACCTGTTTTAGCGAAGGCTTCTTCAAAAGCAACCGCAGCGTGACAGAAGTAATCCGGATATAATTCACTATCACCGCTACCTACAACGCCGTAGACTTTGCCAGCTAAATCTTCATCGGGTAATTCTTCATGTAAATCTTCTAAATCAAAAGGCAATTCCCCATCGCCATCTGTATACGTCGCCAATACACAGATATCCGCATCTTCGTAAAAATCAGCATCAGCATCATCTGCTTCTACTCGCTCTACGGTAATATCGTTGGCTTCAAAAGCATCCTCCAAAATCTCAGAAATGCCCTCAGTATTTCCTGTGTTTGATGCGTAAACAATTTTTGCTAGTGTCATTTTCTTCATCCTTCCTTTAATTGAAATGGTATAAATAAAGACAAAATAGACAAATAATGGTCAGGTAGCTCAAAAATTCTTTATCTATTCTGCTTATTTCAAATGAAATATTCTACAAAAAAGCGCTTTACTTTTTGCACTCCTTTGTTATATCATACCTCAAAAATGTGAATTATTAAACATAGATAAGGCTTTTTAATTTCAATTTTTTTAATTCAGAAAAATATATCTTTTATTCGATTAAAGTTTTTTTACTAGCGTAAAAAAACTAGCAAAGACCGGAATTTTTCCCCCGTGTCCCTACTAGTTTTAATTAATGAATTATTTTTTGATTTGCTCGGTAGATTTTAGAATAAATAATTGAAAATTTAATTCTTTATCTGCTTGACCGGTTTTGACTTCGTAATCATTTTCTACCAAATCATCATACATCGAGACTAATAGATTCAATGGAAATTTGGCTACCTGCTGCATCGCCAGCTTTACCCGATACGGATGAATCCCTAATGTTTCCGCGATGTTGGCTTGCTGATAACCAATCTTTTGTAAAATTTTGGTTTGTAGCAGCAGACGAATCTGCCCAATTAGAATGGCGGTCAATTTGATTGTTTCTTCCCCTTGAAGATGGAGTTCTTCGTAGGTTTGATACGCTTTAGCAGTATCTCCTTTTAAAATCTGCTCGGTTAATTCAAAAATATTATGCTCCAACGTTTTCGGGACGAGGTCCTCTACTAATTGTAAGGTTATCGTTCCACCAGCACCGGCTAAGAGCAATAATTTTTCTACCTCGTTCATCGCCTTTGATAGATCATAATCTGTCAAACGCAAAAATAGATCGAAGGCTTCCCTTGAAATTTTGATATTTTCATTACTGATATACCGCTGTAAAAAGTTACGCAGCTCTTTTTCTTGTAAAGGCGCCGCATCGATCACCGTCGTCTTCTTCAAAGCTTTAGTAATCTTTTTACGAGCATCTAGCTTGCTGTAACTGGCCCAAAAAACTACGACTGATGTCTCTAAGGGTTGTTTTAGATAATCCAACAACGCATCCGTATCCTGTTCTGGCGTATTGGTTTTCTTTTCGCCAGTTAAAAAATAAGGATTCTCCACGAAGATCAAGCGATAGTCACCAAAAAACGGCAACGTTTCAGCCTCGTCAATCACCGCTCCTAGCCCACTCTCTTCCATATCAAAGGACATAAAATTTAATTCTTCTAGATTATCCCGCTTCATGCGATCAAAAAAAGCTTGTCGGACTTCCTGTGTCAGAAAATCTTCGGTACCAGTAACCAAGTATATCGGAGCTAGCGGTGCATTTCTGATTTGCTGGAGGGCCTCTTGTGTATTCATTTAAGTACTCCTATCTAAAGTTAAAAAAAATCTATTTTTATTCGTTCTCATATACTCAGTGATTCGATTTTCAAAAGTTCCCTTTAAAAAATTTGAATGAATCATGTGATCTAAAACCTGCTTTTCCATGCTACCACGATTATTCTGGAAAATCTATTAGTTGTTTAATTTCCCCGCGCTTGGTTATTCCTGACCATTGGTAATAGATCATGCCGTTTTGATCGGTGCGAAAAATTTTGATGTTCTGCTCTCTTAATTTACTGATTGTTTCCGCAGTCGGATGACCGTAGCGGTTCTTTTTTCCAGCGGAAATAATGCCGTATTCCGGCGCTAATGCAGATAGAAAAGCTAGACTTGTCGACGTATTACTACCGTGATGCCCAACCTTCAAAAAATCAGTTTTCAAACGGGGATAATGTTCTAGTAATTTTTGTTCTCCGGTCGTTTCTAAATCTCCAGTCAATAAAAATTTTTGCTGATTGACTTGAAAATAAGTGACAATGGAATCGTCATTCGCTCCTTGACTGACCGTTGGTGATAGCACGTGTAATTTCAACTGTTCGCCGATAATATCCCCACGAGTGACTAAATGAATCTTGGTTTGTTTGACTTTTGTTAAAAATACACGTAATTCCATTTGTGAGCCCTTGGCTAAATAGAGATTTTTTATTTTTATTTCATCCAGGACATGACTTAATTCACCCATATGATCCGCATCATTATGAGTAATGATCAAGTGATCAACCTGGTCACAGCCTAATGATTTCAACAAGGGTAGCAGCTGATAGTCAGAACTATGTTTTTGCTTTCGCCTCTGCCATGCCGCTTGTTGAAACGTCAGACGACCTCCTGTGTCAATCAAAAATGTTTCTTGTTTGAAGGGCAGTTTGATGAAAATGCTGTCCCCTTGACCAACATCCACAAAAGCCACCAGCCCTTTTTCCGAGTGAGCAATGGAAACCACCAATAGACTGGCGACTAAAAATGGCCCATAGAGTTTCTTGTCGGCCTTTATTCGATCAAAACTGATTAAAACCAATCCTATTAACACTAATAATAGCAGAAAAGTTGGTTTTCCGATGGTCAAATTAGGGATCAAGAGCAGCTCTAGCACTTTTTCGACTAGTTGAAATAAGAATGCTACCAACTGACTCAAAAAGCTCGGCAGCGGAATAAAACTACCAATAAATAGCACCACGCAGCAAGGTAGGATCACCCACTCAAAAAGCGGGAATAATAATAAAGTAAACAAACCGCCCACGATTGCCCATTCACTGAAGCTATATATCAATAATGGCAAGGAACACAGCGAAAAAAGCAGACTGTGCTGCCAAGCTTTCAATTTAAGATCCGATAGATAAAGTAGAATTAGCGCAAAGTAAAGGCTCAATTGTGCGCCTATCGACCACAAAACTAATGGAAAGCAAAACACCAATCCCAACAGCATAATACTCCATTGATCCAGTTTAGAAAGTGCTAACTGTAACGTTAGACAGCAAAAAGCAATCAAGAAACTCATCACTGCTCTGATCGTGCTAAAGCTTCCACCTGTCAAAAGGATCAATAGCCCACCGCTGATACTTAAAAGCACAAGTCGGGTCTCTCGAATCAAACCCAGGCGCTTCAATACTAGATGAATACCGCCTAAATAAAACTGAATATGTAACCCGGATAGCGTAAATAAATGCAACAGCCCGATTTCCCGATAAAGTGAGCCATATTCATCGAATTCTGAATCTTTGTAGCCAATCACTAACGCTTTTATATAGCTGGCTAGACGAGGCGGATATTTAGAGTCAATTGCTATGATTAAATGTTGACGAAGATTTTTCAAATGAAAACCTGTTTGTTTCCTTAAACTAATCGAATCCGCCAATAAAAGTTGACTGATCCCTAAACTTTGATAATAGTGTCGTTGATTGAAGCCATTCAAATTTCGTGCCGGTTCAAAATTTTGCGTTTCGCCACTAAGTAGAACCTGATCCACGATATTAGGCCCCTGCCACTGTTCTTTTTCAGCTTCTGAAGTCAGCGTATAATAAACCAAATAGGTTTTCCCGCTCAATTTTCCTTTCAGCGTCAAAAAATTTCCGTCAATCGTCAGAGAATCTGCTTCAACTTGCATGACTTGTTGAACGATTTTTTCTTGTGGTGCCTCCAAGGCCGCGACATAAAAATAGGTTCGGACCACTACAAAAAAACTGCACAATAAAACCAAAAGCAACAGCTTGCGGTTTTTCATGCAGCAGATTCGAATGATCAAAAGACTCAATAGCACCAGCAGCCAACCATTAAATTGGTAGACAAAACTGGCTGTTATAATCGCAGCTAGGATCGGTAGGATCAAATAGTTTTTCAGCTGTTTTATTTTTTAGGAGATGTGGCAGCATCTTCTCCTAATTGTAATTTCGTAAAATACTTACTTTCCAAATGGACTTGATGAGCACTAGCTCCGACTTGATCAATCAATTCGATCGCGTAAGGATCATTACGATAGTCCTTTAAATAATGAATCTTTTTGATGCCGGCTTGCAATAAGGCTTTAGTACAAGCCAAGCACGGAAAATGAGTCACATAAACCTCTGCTTGATCCGTCGGAATACCTAACTTCGCACATTGTAAAAGAGCGTTCATCTCAGCATGAATTGTCCGCAGACAGTGACCATCAACCACATAACAGCCTTCGTCCATACAGTGGACATCGCCGCTGACCGAACCATTATAGCCACCCGCGATGATTCGTTTATCTCGTACGATCGTCGCTCCTACTTCCAGTCGTGTACAAGTACTTCTCAATGACAATAAAACGGCTTGCGCCATAAAATACTGATCCCAAGGGATTCTTTCGTTCGTCAAATTGTTCGCCCTCTCTTTTTATCTTTCCTTATATTGTAATCGAGTCTTTCAAATTTTCAAGCGTCTTTTCGCCGATTCCTGAGACCTTTGTCAAATCTTCTACCGCGCGAAAACTGCCATTTTCTTCGCGGTATTTGATAATGTCGGCCGCCTTCTTCTCACCGATTCCTGTTAGCTGCTGCAATTCAGTCAGATCTGCTGTATTGATATTGATTTTTTCTGCTGTTCCTGAGCTCGTCGTTGTATTGCTTTTTCCTTGAGACACTTCACCAATCGCCGGAATAGCTTCACCGACTTTCGGCACGTAAATAATTTCTTGATCGGTTAATAATTTTGAGAAATTCACTTGATTCTGATCGGCCTCCGAGGTGAATCCACCGGCTAAATCGATCGCATCCATCAAACGCATCCCTTGAGTGATCCGGTACATTCCAGTTTTTTTGACCGCTCCTTTGACATCCACATACCATTCTTGTTTAGTAGTGTTGGTCGTTTCTTGGAACGTGCTTTCTGAGGTGGAAAACAATTCCGGAGCAGTCGTTTCCTCAGCTGGTGTCCGTAGCAAAAAGAATCCCATAAATAATCCAATAATAACGACAGGTATGCCAAGTAAGTAAGGATACTTTTTTAAGTAGTGCTTCATGATGACCTCCTTTTTATCAAAGTACGCAAAAAAAGTGTCAGACTGTTTTGCCTGGCACTCTTTCGTAAAAAAGGTTATTTCATTTTCGCTAAATAATCCAAAGCATCTTGCACTGTTTTAACAGGCACAATCTTCATGTCGGTATCTAGCTTCTTAGCCGCTGCCTTGGCTTCTTCGTAATTTGATTTGATGCCTGGCTGCGCTTTTTCCATTTCTTTCGTGATTTCGTCGTTAGGAGCAAAGAAAATTTTATTGTCGCTGGCTGCTGCACTGGCAACTTTTTTATCGATCCCGCCGATTCGTCCAACTTCTCCATCTGGGCTGATCGTACCAGTTCCAGCGATTTTCTCGCCATGACGTAGATCTTTTCCAGTCAATTGTTCATAGATTTCCAACGTGAACATTAACCCAGCAGATGGACCGCCAATATTGCCAGCGTCAACTTTGACCTTGTCCTGTGAGTCGATCTCGGTATGATCCGTCAAGGTGATCCCAATACCAGGCTTCTTATCCGTCGGCAGCTTGATCAATTTTTCTGTAGCTTCCTTGGTTTTACCGTCATGGACATAGGTTACTTTCATTTCTTGTCCAACCTTTTGCGATTTCACATATTTCATGAAATCTTCGCTGCTGGTAAAGGTTTTTCCATCTGCTTTAGTAACGGTATCGCCAACACTAATTTTATCTGCGAAATTAGAATTCTTTTCAACACCTAACACATAAACACCTTTATAAGTCATTTCATAAGGTTTATCTGCCAGTTTCAACGCTTGTTCGATGGCAAAATTTTGTGAAGTCTCCATATTGAATTTCTGGATTTGCATATATTCTGCGTCACTGGCCCCGCCGGTTAAATCATCAGCCGAAATAATCTCATGGAAGGGTTCAACTTTTGACTTCAAGGCCGTAAAGACCGTTGCTCGGCGAATTCCCACCGAAGTCAGGCTGAAGGAGCCTTTATGTTCATCTTCTTTGCCGTTGACAGTAATCAATTCCTTCAAATTGATCGTGTCTCCCGGCTCCTCGATATAATAAGGAATCGGCACGATTACGCAGGCAATTACTACCAATGCTAAAAATATTGCTACTAGACGTTTGACTAATTTATTGTTTTTCACTATTGATCACGCTTCTCTTCCAACACCCGATAAACTGCTTCAGGCAAGTATTCTTTGATATCCCCATTAAAGGTCCAAACTTCTTTAAGAATCGACGAACTAATGTGGCTGTATTTAGGATCCGCCAACAAAAAGACCGATTCTAAGGACGAATCAAGATGCTGATTCATTAAGGCGATTTCTTTTTCGTATTCATAATCTTTGACACTGCGGATGCCCCGTAACAAAAACTTGGCACCCAATTTTTCCGCCGCATTGACCGTCAGTTCACTTTCCTGGGCAAGCACACGGACATTGTGAAGATGCTGAACGGATTCCTTTACTACCGCCAGCTTTTCCTCTGGGGTGAAATAACTTTTCTTACTCGTATTCACGAAAACCCCGATGATCAACTCATCAAATAATTTCGCACCCCGTTCGATTGTATCTAAGTGCCCCATCGTCAAGGGATCAAAACTGCCGGGAAAAAGGGCAATTCGCTTCTCCGTCATTACTCTACCTCCCAATCATAAATCGTTACCGCAGTAATCCCATAATCTTGCCGCTTGCGTTCCTTCAGCTGACCGATGGCCTCAGGTAGCACAACTTCTTTATCCGTCTCGCAAACGACCGTTACACTCTCACTCAGCAACTGATGCTCGATCAACAGCTCAATCTGCTTGACGATCTCTTGCTTAGCATAGGGCGGGTCTAACAATACCAAATCAAATTTCAGCCCGCCAGCCGCTAATTGTTGGATAGCTTGATTGGCTGGCATTTTCATTAATTGAAAAGCCTCCGCTGTTTTAGTCATGGCGACATTTTCCCGGATAATCTCCATCGCACGGAAATTTTTTTCCACCAGCACTGCTTGATCCATGCCTCGTGAAACAGCTTCGATTCCCAATGATCCACTGCCAGAAAAAAGATCTAGCGCGACCCCGCCATCAAAATAGGGCCCAATCATATTAAAGATTGCCCCTTTCACTTTATCTGTCGTTGGCCGCGTATTGTTTCCCGCTAAAGTTTTCAATTTACGACCGCCGAATTCACCTGCAACCACTCGCATGACTTACCTGCCTCTTTCTGCATTAAAAATTTGTTCTCTCTATTATCAAAGAAAAAGATGAAAAATGTTTGAACAAATCAGACATTTTTCACCTTACTTAGACTGTTTCTGCTAATCGAATCTTTGTATTGGCTTCTACGACATCTAACTCATCGTCATCTTTCACTTGATAAGCGGCCTTTGTTCCGATTCGATCGGCGAAATTCATTTCGATATCTGGTCGGTACGAACGTTCGACTTGGCGTACAAAATGCAGTCCTTGCAGCTTTTCTTCCGTCTCTTCCACCAATTCTTCATTCACATACAAAACGACATACTTCATTTTACGTGAAACGAAATGGATCAAGCCAAAGCGTTTCAAGTTTTTTAATTGTTTAAGTGAATACACCCAAACAATGATTCCACGTCGTTTTTGCATCACAAATTCAGTATTATCCATGACAATTCCCCTTACAACTGCGATTCTCTGTTTCAAAAAAAGGATTTCCTGCATCCACCTTGATCTCTAAAGAAATCGTCTGGGCTAACCGTTGCCCAATCTCATCTAATAACTGTTGAAAATCAGTTTCCGCCAGTCGATAGCTAGCGACTTTTTCATTTAGATCCAATGCTCGCTTACTTAGCCGAACTTTTCGCTGTTGCTGACGATAATCTGGTGCGTATTCGCCGTATGCCGCGATTTGCTCAAACTTTTCTTTTTCCCGCTGAAAAACCTTTTTCAACTTTGCTACATCCTGGCAAGCATCCATTGCTTGCTTTGTCTGCAAATAATTTTTATAGCTTTGACTTGTCACTATACATTGAATCAATCGTTGATTCTGATCTTCTAATTGAAAAAACGCATCATTAATAATCAAGTTACTCACTATCCTTTGTTTTCTCTGGTTCCTGTATCAAGACTAGCACACTCTCTTGATTAAATGCAACGCCTAAGCTATTAGCATCGGGATCATCGTACAGCTCGTTTAAGCGATCTCGACTAATCCAATTAAACAAGCTAAAAAGAGGATCAACAGTCGGCGAATAAAACAAGCCGGAGATATAGTCAGTTTCCTCAGCTTTTGCCAGCTTTTTCAGTTCGGCTGGAGCTAGTTCAAAAGATAAATTACTTAAATGAGCGCTTTGATCAGTCTCCCACTCTTCCATCCGTTCTTGACTTAGAACTTTCTTCGGACTCGTTAAAAAAGTTTTTAACAGGTCTTTACTAGCAGTCATTGCGGTGCTACTTGTCTGGAAGACTGGCAGCTTATGCAACGTACGGTACTGATTGATCGATTCGATTAAGCGTGTCTGCTTTTGCTGATTCAGCACGTTCCAATCTAGATTGCTCTCTTGAATCCGATTTGCCAATGGATTGCCACTGTTGATCTGATAGGGCATTAAGCGTAACAGGTTTTCAATGTCTAAATAGGCTGCACCAATCAGTTTGTCACTATCCCCATTAAAAAAGAGGATCGCGAAGGTATCATTCTTAAATGCGATTAACGGTCGGTAACGCATATCATTTTCACTCAGCTCGATTACTACGGGTTCTTCATCGTAATCCAAAGCAAAATCAGCTGAGAGATTGATTTGTTCCGACAATTGCCGATTGGTCATGCCAAATTTAAAGGGTTCGAGTTCACCTTTTTGCGACATTACTTTAATCGTACTGACGTTTCCCGCTTCGACATTGACCTCAAGCATTCCTTGATCCAAAGAATAATAACGCGTTTGAAAGAAGAAGCCGCTGTCTTCTATTTTAGTCGGTTGTCCAAATGTTGCTTCAAATTTTCCAACCGGCTGCTTAATGTATTCAGCATAGCCCTCGGTTTCGATCGTCTGATGCTTCAACGCTTTGTGACGAACTGTTCGCTGATTTTGCTCGACTTTTTTAGTTTCCGTTGCTGGCGGAAAGAGTACTGGCTGTAAGTAATAACCAATCAATACAATTATCAAAATACATAGAAAACCAATCACTCTCTTCACACAACAACGCTCCTATTTTTCTTTTACTTCAATCAATAAATCGCCAGAGGTAATACTTTCGCCTTCTTCGACGTATAGATGTGAAACTTGGCCAGCAAAGCGAGCATCGATGGAGGTTTCCATTTTCATCGCTTCGGTAATCAATAAAGGTTGGCCTTTTTCGACATGATCCCCTTTAGCAACTAAAACCTTCAAGACAGAACCCGTCATGGTCGCGCCGATCTGTTCACGGTTCGTTGGTTCGACTTTGCGTTTGGTTTGAACAGCACTCTTAATCGAGGCATCCTTAACCGAAATCTCACGACGTTGACCATTTAAGTTGAAGAACAGTGTCCGATTGCCTTCGATGTCTGCTTCACCAATCTCATCTAAGCGAATGATCAAAACCTTGCCTTTTTCAATTTGAACATTAATCGTTTCGCCTAAACGCATTCCGCTGAAGAAGGTTGGTGTATCCAACAGCGTAACATCCGCAAATTGCGCGTACGTCTTTTGATAATCTAAGAAGACTTGTGGATACATCAAGTAGCTTAGAACATCCGTTTTACTTGGTTCAAAGCCAATCAATTCTTGTAATTCTTGTTTTACTTTTTCAAAATTCACCGGTTCAGCAAATTTCCCAGGACGTTCTTGCATCGCTGGACGGCCTTGCAAAATAATCTGTTGCAGTTTTTCAGGGAAGCCCCCAACCGGTTGGCCTAGTTCGCCTTGAAAGAAGCTGATGACTGATTCTGGATAGCTTAATTCATCGCCCCGATCATAGATAGCTTGTTCGGTCAGATCATTTTGTACCATGAACAATGCCATATCTCCCACGACCTTAGATGAAGGCGTCACTTTGACGATATCGCCGAACATCATGTTGACGGTATGATACATTTCCTTGATCTCATCCCATTTCTCACCTAAGCCAACTGCTTTAGCTTGTTGTTGGAGATTTGAGTATTGTCCACCAGGCATTTCGTGGTCATAGACTTCCGTTTGCGCAGCCATGATCCCATTTTCAAAGCTAGAGTAATAAGGACGAACATCTTCCCAATAATGATTTAACTGACGAACGTTTTTCAAATTCAAGTCAGGCGTACGATCACCGTATTGTAAAGCGTAGTACAAGCTGCTCATACTTGGCTGACTTGTTGCCCCACTCATTGCGCTTGTTGCTACATCAACAACATCCACACCGGCTTTAACCGCTGCTGAGAGAGTTAGAATACCATTACCGGCAGTATCATGGGTATGCAAATGGATTGGTAAGTCGGTTGTCTCTTTTAATTCACTGATTAGACGGAAAGCGGCTTGTGGTTTCAATAAGCCAGCCATGTCTTTAATCGCAATCATATGCGCTCCAAGAGCTTCCAGCTCCCGAGCCATGTCTTTGTAGTATTGAACATTGTATTTTGTCCGATTCGAATCTAGGATGTCTCCTGTGTAACAAATCGTTCCTTCAGCAAGCTTTCCAGCATCTCGAACGTATTGGATACTTTTTTCCATTTGCGGAATCCAGTTCAAACTATCAAAGATCCGGAAAACATCGATACCATTGTGGGCAGCCTCTTTAATGAATTCTTCCAACACATTATCTGGATAATTCGAATAGCCAACAGCATTCGATCCACGGAATAACATTTGTAGCAAGGTATTTGGCATGGCTTTTCTTAAAAGTTTCAGTCGTTTCCAAGGATCTTCGGTTAGGAAACGATAAGCGACATCAAAGGTCGCGCCGCCCCACATTTCACTAGAGAATAATTCTGGCATGCCTTCACCGGTAGCTTCGGCGACGTTCAATAGATCGTGAGTCCGTACCCGAGTAGCTAACAAGCTTTGATGAGCATCACGAAATGTCGTATCTGTCAGCAACACGTTTTCTTGCTCTTTGACCCATTTAGTCACCGCTTCAGGGCCTTGTTGATCTAAAATATTTTTAGCAGTCACAAGTTCGCGCTTCTCGATCTTCGGTTTCCGAGGCGTTTCAAAATAACGTTTATTCTGTTTCTCGATTCCTGGGAAGCCATTAACTGTAATCTCTGAAATATAGCGCATCGTTTTATTCCCACGGTCACGAACACGAGGAAAGTCAAATAATTCAGGTGTGTTATCAATAAAAGTCGTTTTTGCATCGCCACTTTGGAAAACAGGATGACTGATCACATTGTGCATGAATGGAATATTCGTCTTGACTCCGCGAATGCGAAATTCAATCAGGCAACGTTGCATCTTTTCAATCGCTTGATCAAAAGTCAGCGCATGGGTACACACTTTTACCAATAATGAATCGAAATAAGGCGTTACCGTCGCTCCGGCATAGGCATTTCCAACGTCCAAACGAACGCCAAAACCACCCGGTGAGCGATACGTATCGATTTTACCGGTATCTGGCATAAAGCCATTCAACGGATCTTCTGTCGTTACACGACATTGGATCGCAGCACCTGACATTTGAATCTTCGCTTGTTCAGGCAATCCGATCTCTTTGTGCAGGTCTTTGCCCTGTGCGATTAATAATTGCGAAGTCACGATATCGACACCAGTAATCAGCTCTGTAATGGTATGTTCCACCTGAACTCGCGGATTGACTTCGATAAAGTAGAAATGATCACCTTCAACTAAGAATTCAACTGTCCCAGCATTGACATAACCCACATGTTTCATCAATTGAACTGCTGCTTGGCAAATTTTTTCCCGTTGCTCCTCATTTAATGAAACACATGGCGCTACTTCGACGACTTTTTGATGACGACGTTGCACGGAACAATCCCGTTCAAATAAATGTAAGACATTGCCGTGTGTATCGCCTAAGATTTGAACTTCGATATGTTTCGGATTGGCAACATATTTTTCAACATAAATCTCATCATTACCAAATGCCGCTTTTGCTTCACTTTTCGCCCGCTCATAACCTTCACGAGCTTCCTTTTCATCATGAGCGACACGCATCCCGCGCCCGCCGCCGCCTAATGCAGCCTTGATCATAATTGGATAGCCGTGTGATTCAGCGAAGTCTAAGACGCCCTCAATTGTATCCACTGGACCATCGGAACCAGGAATTGACGGAATTCCTGCTTCTAACGCTGCCGTTTTCGCTTTAATCTTATCACCGAAAATATCTAAGTGATGCAGCTCTGGCCCAACAAAAATAAGACCTTCTTCACGACAACGTTTCGCAAATTCTAGATTTTCTGATAAAAAACCATAGCCGGGATGAATCGCGTCTACTTTTGCCTCTTTGGCTACCCGGATAATATCTTCAATATCAAGATAAGCATCGATCGGTTTTTTCCCTTTACCGACTAAATAGGCCTCATCTGATTTGAATCGGTGAACGGAATAGGCATCCTCTTCCGCAAAAATCGCTACCGTTTTAATCTTTAATTCGCTACAGGCACGAAACACCCGCGTCGCGATTTCTCCTCTATTTGCTACCAATACCTTTTTCATTCACTTCACTCCTGACTTTTCAAGTATTCATACTCAATCGCCAATTTCGTACGTTTTTCATCCGCACTGATATTCAATGCGAAAGCCACGCCGACTGACAATACAAGTAAGCTATTTCCCCCCTGACTTAAAAATGGGAACGTGATCCCAGTCAAAGGAATAATTCCTAAAATACCACCAAGATTAATAAAAACTTGTAATAACAACAAACTTCCAATTCCAATACAAATCAATGAATTGAAAGGTTTCTTCGAACGAATCCCAACCAAAAAGATGCGTGCGATCATAAAAATCAAAATTGCTAATATAACTAAAGCGCCGATCAAGCCAACTTCCTCCATTACAATCGAAAAGATAAAGTCGGTATGAGCTTCACTTAAAAAACCTTTTTTCTCAATACTATTACCTAAGCCGCGACCAAACCAGCCGCCATTAAACATGGCATAATAGCCGTTGACCATTTGGTGACCTTGATCCAATTCGTACTTAAAAGGATCTTTAAAACTCTCAAAACGGCTATAAATATATTGCAGCCTTTGGGGGAAAATACTGCCGCCAAAATGCGTCAGAAATTCAATCACTAAGAAACTGCCTGCGATTCCCACACCGCCGACGATCAAACTATAGACCCAGTTGACTCCGCTAGCTAAAAGTAAAATCAACGCCAGCAAAGTGATGATGGCCGCGTTTCCCATATCCGGTTGGACAGCCACCAAAAAGATCATGACGAAAACTAAAATCAATGGTCGTTTCATATCAGTCATGAAATTGTCTTGGATCGTTTCTTGCCGTTTCGACAAGATATAGGACAAGTACCAGACCACCATGATTTTTAAATATTCCGCCGGTTGCATACTGAACGCACCGATACGAATCCAACCTTTGGCCCCATTGACTTCTTTACCAACAAAAAAGACAACAATCAACAGTGCGAAAATTAAATACGTCGCAAAGATGATTAACTGCTGACTTTTTAGCACATCTGTTTTCATCTTGTACATCAAACTAATCGCGATCAAACTCAATACCCAGAAAATCCCTTGGTTCATTACCAAGCTAGTAGGATTGACATCGTTCGTAATCAATAAATAAGAGGTAGAACTATAAACAAAGATCAGACCGATAACAGTCAAGATCAAATAAGGAATCAAAATACTATAATCTAAAAAATGACGCTTCTTTATCTTCGTTGGCAAGAGTTAAGCCTCCCAGCCGGCATCCGTCAAATCCTGACGAGTTTCGTACAAATCCGTATATAAACGATTCAACTCTGCTTCTAATTCACTAAGCATCCGTTGACCTTCTCCTCGCTCTAAGATACCAACCTTTTCGGCGAAGAACACTTGTCGTGAGAAGCCATACATTTGTGTGTCTACAACTTCCTCAAACGCTTTACATTGAGAGATGCAAAGGCTGTTTGTTTGATTTCGAATCAATAGTTTGATTCGATCGGCATCCTCTTGCAATACTTTAACGGCAAAATCAGAAGAAATATTTTCCATTTTGCTTCCCTCCTAGTTTCTATTAATCCATTCACTTTTCTTTAAGTAAAAATGAACATGATGCCTGAAATAATCATTTTTAGCGCCGCTGATAAATTTTAAACAACCACTTAAAATCATTCTATTAGCATCCATTGATTTCCACATTATAACATAGAAAAAAATCAAAAAGGAGAAAAATCAGCGAGCCTTAGCTTTTTCTAAACTCTTCGTTCGGCTTTAGACTTTTACACAGCTCTAAAAATATTACACTAAGATTACAAACGAGAAAGCACCGCTGAAAACGCGAAAAAACGGTTTTTTTCGAAGTCGTTACTGTGAAACAAAGCTTGAATATGAAACATAACGTTTTTTTACCTTGATTGTCATGAAGTACGAATCCAAGCTACCTCCTGTCAAAGAATTTATTTTTCGAACCTCACGAAAAATAAATTTGATCCTCGTTACGCCTATCATTAAGCTAAACTGCTCCAACATTATTAATGCAGAAAAAATATTTTTCACTCTCCAACTATACAAACTGCGAAAAGCATAAGTGACAAAAAAAGACCGCACAATTAAGTGCAGTCTTAAAAAATATTATTCAGCCGCTACTTTACTTTTTTTAGCAGCTTTTTCACGTTCTGATTTATTTAGAATTTGTTTACGAAGACGAATGCTTTCTGGTGTAATTTCACAGAATTCATCGTCATTCAAGAATTCTAATGATTCTTCTAATGTCAAGATCCGTGGTTTTTTGATGACAGATGTTTGGTCTTTATTAGCTGAACGAACGTTAGTCATTTGTTTAGCTTTCGTAATATTGACACCTAAGTCTTTATCACGGCTATTTTCACCAACGATCATCCCTTCATAAATTTCTGTACCTGGTTCAACGAAGACAGTCCCACGTTCTTCAACGCTCATGATTGAGTACATCGTTGCTTTACCATTATCAACTGAAACCAACGCGCCGTTACGACGTCCGCCGATTACTCCTTGAATTCTTGGCAAGTATTGATCAAAGGTGTGGTTCATAATACCATACCCACGAGTCATTGATAAGAATTCAGTAGTGAATCCGATCAAGCCACGAGCTGGAGCTAAGAAGACTAAACGAATTTGACCATTACCAGAGTGAATCATGTCTTGCATTTCAGCTTTACGTTGACCCAAGGCTTCGATCACACTACCCATGTATTCTTCTGGTGTATCGATTTGAACACGTTCAAACGGTTCGCATCTCACACCGTCAACCATTCGCTCAATTACTTCTGGACGAGATACTTGTAATTCGTAGCCTTCACGACGCATGTTTTCGATCAAGATCGACAAATGCAATTCGCCACGACCAGAAACAGTCCAAGCATCAGGTGAATCCGTGTTTTCAACCCGAAGAGAAACGTCGGTGTGTAGTTCTGACATCAAACGTTCTTCGATCTTACGTGAAGTCACGTATTTACCTTCGCGGCCAGCAAACGGTGAATTATTAACTAAGAAAGTCATTTGTAAAGTTGGTTCATCAATGTGCAGAATTGGCAAAGCATCTTGATGATCAACTGGTGTAACTGTTTCACCAACGAAGATATCTTCCATTCCTGAAACGGCAATCAAATCGCCTGCTTTTGCTTCTTGGACTTCCAAACGTTGTAAGCCGAAGAAACCAAAGATTTTTGTTACGCGGAAGTTTTTAATTGATCCGTCAAGCTTCATAACTGAAACTTGGTCGCCAACTTTCATTTTTCCACGGAAGACACGGCCGATCCCGATACGTCCAACATAGTCATTGTAATCTAACAATGATACTTGGAATT
Organism: Enterococcus devriesei; assembly: GCF_001885905.1. Lineage (GTDB taxonomy): Bacteria > Bacillota > Bacilli > Lactobacillales > Enterococcaceae > Enterococcus_A > Enterococcus_A devriesei. Next base: position 434,193 of record NZ_JXKM01000002.1, read on the forward strand.
GTAATGGTTCGTCACTGTTATCAACTGGAGCAGGAATTTTTTCAACGATTGTATCAAAAATTGGTGCCATTGTTGCTTCTTGTTCTGCTGGATCGTCAGACAAGCTAGATGTTCCGTTGATTGCTGAAGCGTAGATCACTGGGAAATCTAATTGATCATCATCAGCGCCTAATTCGATAAATAATTCTAAGACTTCATCAACCACTTCTTCTGGGCGAGCAGAAGGTTTGTCGATTTTATTTACAACTACAATCGGTGTCAAATGTTGTTCCAACGCTTTTTTCAATACGAAACGTGTTTGCGGCATCGTACCTTCATAAGCATCGACAACTAATAACACACCATCAACCATTTTCATGATCCGTTCCACTTCACCACCGAAATCGGCATGCCCTGGAGTGTCCATGATATTGATTTTGTAATCTTTATAGTTTACAGCCGTATTTTTAGCTAAGATCGTGATTCCACGTTCTTTTTCTAATGCATTTGAATCCATTGCCCGTTCTTGTAACTGAACATGGCTATCAAGGGTATCAGATTGCTTTAACATTTCATCAACTAATGTTGTTTTACCATGGTCGACGTGGGCGATAATTGCCACGTTGCGAATATCTTCTCTGTAGTTCAATTTAATTGCTCCTTTTCTTGTAACGCGAGACTCACTCGATTGACAATTATAGCAGAAAATCCGAGAGAGTGTTAGTAAAACATTTTCATTTTTTCAGAAAAATTGTTTTCTTAATGTTTTTCCTTGTCAAAGGCTTGAATTTGGTTCATTACGGCCGAAGTTGCCCCAATAAAAAACTCGCGTCCTTGAAAGCTTAATGGTTGCCCTTCAGCGCCAGAAAATGGCAAGCCTAGCTGTTTCATCATAATACTTCCCGCCGCGTAGTCCCAAGGGCTTAGCATGCTGATATAGCCAATCTGAGTCCCTTTTAAGATCGCGATCAGATCCAGTCCGGCACAACCTAACACTCGTACGCCCATGGTTTGATTCCCGATCTCTTGGGCATGATTGATATTTTTACGATAAAGCGCTAAATTCATCCCGATCAAACCTTCACCTAAAGAACGATTTTCCGGTGGAGAAAGTTCTTCATTATTATAGAAAACTTTGCCGACTTTTGGTCCGCCCCAAAATAATTCATCCCGGATTACATCATAGATAAAACCTAATTGACCTACGCCATTTTCATAAACCGCGATCATAATACAGAAATTCTCTCGCTGCATGACAAAGTTCAACGTCCCGTCGATTGGATCAATCACAAAGACCCGTCCTTGATCGATTGGCGTTTGATCCTGACCATTCTCTTCACCTAAAATTTTGGCAGCCGGATCAAATGCAGTGATTTTACTAACGATAAACGCTTGGGTCTCTTTATCAACGTTCGTCACAAGATCCGTCCGCCCACTTTTTTGATCGACCTTCAAAGCATCTCCTAAGCCAGCTTTGACTCGCTCCGCTGCCTCATAAATCCAACTAATAATTTCTTTTTCCACCGTAATTATCCTCCTGACTTCCAATTTATAGTTTAAAACACATTTACGCTTTAAAACGCTTCGCAGTGGCTGCTTTCGCCTGTTGCAGCGTTCGATAGATAGAATAGTCACTGACTGCTTCAAACTCGCGTCCAATACGTTTTTCTTCACCGATACTTTTGACGACCGTTTTAAATTTTTTGTAGCCGTTTAAAAAGGCTTCAGTATCTGTGCCGCTTTCATTTGCTTCTTCTACTAGATTAAAAAACCGAATCACCGTCGTAATCTCTTCATGTGTCCAATCTTCGTCAATCGGATAACCGTAATTTGCCATTGATCCCCACTCCATTCAAACGTTAGTTTACCATAGAATGGGACTAGCGTTTGTTCAAAACCATTTAAGAAATTACTTCTTGCGGAAAAGGTAGTCCGTTTTATCTTTTCCGTAATCTCGCGTAATACACGGCAAGGATTTCCGACAGCAATCACACTTTCAGGCAAACTTTTCGTAACGACACTACCTGAGCCAACGATCGTATTTTTGCCGATCGTCACCCCTTGATTGATCGTGACATTCGCCCCAAGCCACACATCATCACCAATCGTGACATTTTTTGAATAGCAGCCGCCTGCCGCCTGCTCCGTCGCGTCTATCGCATGATTGGTAGTAAAAATCCCAACTCGCGGCCCAAACAGCACATCATCGCCGATAAAAATCTCGCCGCCATCTAAAAGAATACAGTCAAAATTAGCGTAGAAGCGATCGCCAATATGAATGTTTTTGCCGAATTCACAACGAAAGTCTGGTTCAAAAAAAATCGTCTCTCCCACCGAACCAAGCAGATCATTCAGTACCGCCATTCTTTTCTCCTCGTCTTCACCATACAATCGATTGTATTGCTGCGTCAATTTAACGGCTCGTTGCCGCGCTCTCATAAAAACGGTGGCTAAATCATTATACATCTCTCCTGATTTTGAAGCTTCGAACCCTAGTAATTCATTCATGCGCTCACTCCTAATCTACTACTAACTCTTTTAAAATTTAGTATAAAAGAAAAGACCGCAGACTTCATCCAATAACTGGACTTTGCCTGCAGTCTTTTTCATACTTTAGTTAAATATGGATTGGTAACCCTAAAGCTAATTCAGAAGCGTCCATCACGATTTCACCTAATGATGGATGTGGATGAATCGTCAAGGCGATATCTTCGGCATTCATGCCTGATTCGATTGCTAAGGCCAATTCAGAGACCATATCACTAGCACCGACACCAGCGATTTGTGCGCCGATAATAACATTATCCTCTACTGTTGTCACCAAACGGATGAAGCCCTCTGTCTTACCTAACGATAACGCACGACCGTTACCAGAGAATGGAAATTTGAAGGCTTTCGCTTCTAACCCAGCTTCTTTCGCGTCTTTGATAGTCATACCTACTGAAGCCAATTCTGGATCAGTGAAGGCTACGGCTGGCATTGCTTTATAATCTACTGCAACTTTTTTACCTGAGATCGCTTCAGCAGCAATTTTTGCTTCGTAGCTAGCTTTATGGGCCAAAGCTGCACCTGGCACGATATCACCAATTGCATAAATACTTGATACATTAGTCCGACCTTGTTTGTCTACTTTAATCAAACCACGATCAGTCAGTTCGACACCAGCTTGTTCTAAGCCCATGTCGTTTGTGTTTGGACGACGACCAACCGTTACCATTACATAGTCAGCATCGATTGTTTCTTCTTTACCATCCACTTCGTAAAGAACCGTTACGCTGTCACCGTTGTCAACTGCTTCACGGGCCATCGCCGAAGTAATGACTTTGATTCCTTTATTCTTGAAATCTTTTTCGACTAATTGAACCATGTCTTTTTCATAAGTTGGTAAAATTTGTGGCGTTCCTTCAACAATCGTCACTTCAGCGCCTAAGTTAGCGTACGCACTACCTAATTCAGCACCGATAACGCCACCGCCGATAATGACAAATTTTTCAGGAACTTTTTTCAAGGCTAAACCGCCAGTCGAATCTAAGACACGTCCGCCGAATTTAAAACCTGGGATTTCGATTGGGCGTGAACCCGTTGCTACAATTGCATTATTGAAGGAATACGTTTGTGCCGAATCCGGATGAATCACGCGCAAATTTTTATCGTCAACGAAAAAGGCTTCCCCTTCGATGATCTCTACTTTGTGCTTCTTCAATAAAAATTTAACGCCAGAAGTTAATTTATTCACGACGCCATTTTCTTTCCAGTCTTGAGTCTTGGCAAAATCAAGCGTAACCTTTTCGCTGCTGACGCCAAACATTTCAGAGTCCAACGCGTCATGATAATGGTGTCCAGCAGAAATCAAGGCCTTAGAAGGAACACAGCCGACGTTTAAACAAACGCCGCCAATGTATTCTCGTTCGATGATCGCTACCTTTTGTCCCATTTCTGCGGCGCGGATGGCAGCTACATAGCCACCAGGTCCCGCTCCGATTACAACTGTATCTAATTCAATGGCAAAATCTCCTACTACCATGATCTTATCATCCTTCCATTAATAATAATTCTGGATCAGCTAATAAACGTTTGATATTGTTCATAGCTTTTTGCGCTGTCGCGCCATCAACGATGCGATGGTCGAAGCTTAATGAAAGTTTCATTACACGGCCAACCGCTAGTTCGCCTTCGTCATTGACAATTGGTTGTTGCGCGATCGTTCCAACACCCAGGATGGCAACCTCAGGGTAGTTGATAACGGGTGTAAACCAGCCGCCGCCAACAGAACCAATATTTGAAATAGTGATCGTGCCATTACGCATGTCATCGCCAGATAATTTACCATCATGCGCCAACGCGGCTTTTTCATTAATTTCATCAGCGATTTTAAACATGCCTTTGGTATCAGCGTTTTTCACGTTTGGTACATATAACCCATGATCCGTATCAGTTGCGATACCGATATTGTAATAATTTTTATAAACGATCTCTTGGGCTGCGTCATCAATCGAAGCATTCAAGACTGGGAATTTCTTGACTGTTGCAGTCAAAGCTTTTACGACGTAAGGCAAGAACGTTAATTTCGTTCCGTTATCCAATGCGACTTGTTTGAATTTCTTACGATGATCCCAAAGTTTAGAAACCTCTACTTCGTCATGTAACGTGACATGTGGAGCAGTGTGTTTGCTATTAACCATTGCTTTAGCAATTGCTTTACGGGTTGGTGTCAACTTCTCACGAGTTTCCATTTCGCCCATGTTTGAAGTAAATGGTTGCGCAGGTTTTTCTGCTTTTGCAGATGATGAGCTTGAAGCTGAAGCTGCCGTATCAGTTGATTTGTCTTCTGATTTCGCTGGCGCTGCTTGTCCACCACCGGAAACAAATGCATCAATATCTTCTTTTACTATGCGTCCGCCTTTACCAGTTGCTGTGACTTGAGAGATATCTACGTCTTTTTCACGAGCATATTGACGAACAGAAGGCATTGCTAAGACTCGTTTATCTGGATTGCTTGATTCAACAACTGAAGCATCTGCTTTGGTTTCTGTTTTAGGCGCTTCCGCAGGTGTAGCTGATTCAGTTGAAGCAGCCGAATCATTATGTCCCGGTGCGTCAATTTCAACTAAAACATCGCCAACGTTTGCGACTGTGCCTTCATCCACGATGATTTTTTTGATTGTTCCAGTTACGGGAGATGGAATTTCTTCCACTGATTTATCATTTTGAACTTCTAATAAAGTATCGTCTTCTTCAATTGTATCACCAGCTTTGACGAACCATTTAACG
>NZ_JXKM01000020.1 GCF_001885905.1 Enterococcus devriesei
ACAACTTTTTTTAATTAATTTAAATTTCAAAAGTCATTGTTCGGCTTTACTGCCTCGACAACGTTACTTAATTTACCACTTAATTTAATATAGGTCAACTATTTTTTTCAAAAAAAAAAGAACTTATTTTATAAGTTCTTTTTAGCTGATCATTATTCAAATAATGGTACGCCCTCTATTTCTATTGTTCCGAGTATTTCTCTGACACTATCCGGTGTCTCCCAAGCAAAATCTTTAGGCAATTCGGTAGCTTCTTCGCTCGTCATTTCAAAAACATAGAGAGGCATGTTGGCGCCGTTTGATTGCGTGTTCGTCAATTCTACTAAGCGGATGCGATTGACATCAATATGTAAATTACTTTTCAAAAAATTCAAAAAACTGGCTAATACAGTTGTTTCCGTTTGGGTATCAGTGCGAGCAAATTCTTTACTACTTTCGGTTTCGTGAACTAAAAAACGTTTCGATCCATCTTCTAAATGCAACATGATTGTTCCTGATACTTGTTTCGTCACAATTTTCACCTCTACATTAGCTACTCATAAATCGACCTCATTGTACCACGCTTTCAGAAAAAAAGAAATTCTTTGCATAAAATCATTTATTATTTTTCATTGCTTTCTTTCAGTAAATAATCAATTGCTTCGCTAATCCAAATCGGCATATTTTTTTCAAGTGAACGAAAACCAATATTTTTATTTCGATTCGTAAAGTAACGTTTCCGATGATAGGCCGTTTCCACGGGATGCTCCGTTAAGGTCCGTAAAGAAAGACTAATTTTTTTGGTATATTCATCGATATCGATGATCTGAACCTTGACCTTCTGCCCAACTTCTAAAAAGTTGTGAATGTTTTTCGTATAACCTGATTGTACTTCTGATACGTGAATCAACCCTTGCGTTTGATCGTCCAATGAAATAAACGCTCCATAAGGTTGAATTCCAGTCACGCGACCTTCAATAATATTTCCAATTTTATATCCCATTCATTTCCCTCTTTTCGCAAGAATCATTATACTGTATTTAGGGAATAAATAGAAGTTAATCAACAAGGGGGAAGGAATTTGACTGATTTTAATGAACCGATTAATCGGATTGGAACCAACAGTATAAAGTGGGACACGATTTTAAAAACGTATAATGAAGAGGAGCTCCTACCTCTGTGGATCGCCGATATGGATTTCAAAGCGCCACACGGTGTTTTAAAAGCCTATCAAGACGTCATAAACCATGGAGTGATCGGCTATGCAGATACTCCGGAGAGTTTGTACGAAAGTATTATTGATTGGGAACAGCGGCATCATCAACTTACTGTTGAAAAAAGTGAGATACTGTTTTTCTCTGGTGTGTTAGCTGGGATCACGACCGCGCTTCAAGCGTTGACAGAACCAAACGATGCCATCTTGATCCATGATCCCGTTTATCCGCCATTTGCCAATATCATCACAACGAACCGACGCAAATTGATTCGTAGTCGTTTAATTGAAGAAGACGGCCATTTCATAATGGACCTTGCTGACATCGAGGAAAAATTTAAACATGAAAAGATCAAGCTGATGATTTTATGCAATCCTCACAATCCTGGCGGACGCGTTTGGACTAAAAATGAGTTAAACCAACTAGGCGAGCTTTGTAAAAAATACGGTGTCCTCGTCTTGAGCGATGAGATTCATCAAGATTTGGTGTTTGCGCCTCATGAGATGACTTCTTTTTTTGCTGCGGGGGATTCTTTCAGCGACTTTAGTGTTCAATTTACTTCCATGACTAAGACGTTCAATTTGGCTGGAATCAAAAATTCCATCGTCTTCGTAAAAAACGAGCGGTTGAAAAAACAATTGACTCGCAAGCAAGAAGAAAACTTCCAACAAGAAATCAATACCTTTGGTTTAGCGGGAATGGAAGCCGCTTATCGAACAGGAGATACTTGGTTGAAAGAACTATTAGACTATCTTCAAGGCAATGTTGCTTATACGCTGGACTTTTTCCAAAATCATTTGCCCAAAGCAGCAATCATGAAACCAGAAGGAACCTATCTATTGTGGGTGGATTTTTCTGACTACGGTTTTTCTGATGAGGAATTGGAGAATTTATTGGTTCATAAAGGCAAAGTCGTGCTAAACACGGGAGTAAGCTACGGTCCTAGTGGCAAACAGCATATGCGTTTGAATGTCGCTTGTCCGCGAAAAACGCTTGAAGAAGGACTGCAACGCATCGTTACCGCCTTAAATTAAAAAAATACGGCCAACTGGCCGTATTTTTTATTCAGTAATTTCGATTGATTCAATCACAATATCATTGACTGGTTTATCTTGTGGCCCGCGTTTAGCAGCACCAATATTATCGACTACATCCATACCTTCTACTACGTGTCCGAAGACTGTATGACGAAAATCTAACCAAGGTGTCCCACCTTGTTTGTATGTTTCAACGATTTCACCCGGGAAGCCCGCTTCTTCTAATTGAGTCATCATGTTGGCTGGCACATTTTGATTGTTTACAATAAAGAATTGGCTGCCGTTTGTATTTGGACCAGCATTGGCCATTGATAAGGCACCGCGTAAGTTAAATAAGTTGCGCGAGAATTCATCTTCGAATTTTTCACCGTAAATACTTTCCCCTCCCATACCTGTACCGGTTGGGTCTCCGCCTTGAATCATGAAATCAGGAATTACGCGGTGGAAAATCACGCCGTCATAATAGCCTTTTTTGGCTAACTCAACGAAGTTTTTCACCGTTTTTGGTGCTTCTTCTGGGAATAATTGAACTTTGATATCCCCCATATTTGTTTTAATCGTCGCTTTCGGACCTTTTTCTTCTGCTAAGTTTAATTGTGGAAATTGAGTCACTTCAATGTCCTCCTTTATTTTTGCTGTATCTATCATAACAAACTTTTCTTGATTTGCCACCTCTTGAAACTAAGCGGTTCTTTCTCTTTGATTTATTTGTTACAATTGATCGGAAAGAAAGGGTGTTGACATGGAAATTTATGATATTACAATCGTTGGCGCAGGGCCAATCGGAATGTTTGCTGCTTTTTATGCTGGGATTCGTCAAGCAAAAACTAAATTAATCGATAGTTTGCCGCAACTTGGCGGCCAATTGACGACCCTTTATCCTGAAAAAAATATCTACGACATCCCCGGCTTTCCATTAGTCAAAGCCGCGGATTTAGTTGGCAACTTAGAAAAACAATTACGGACTTTTGCTCACACTTATTGTTTAGACGAGGAAGTCTTGGAATTAAAACAACACGAGGACTATTTAGAATTGGTTACCACAAAAGATAGCCACTACACGAAAGCTGTAGTATTAGCGATTGGTAATGGTTCTTTCCAACCACGAAAATTAATGATCGACGGCGCTGAAGCTTACGAAGATCACGGTATCGACTACTACATTACCGACTTGATGAAATATGCCGGAAAAAAAGTTGCGATTGCCGGCGGCGGCGATTCAGCGATTGACTGGGCATTGATGCTAGAACCGATTGCAGCAGAGGTCTCCATCATTCATCGGCGGGATAATTTCCGTGGTCACGAACACAGCGTCCAGCAATTAAAAGAGTCCTCGGTGAATATTTACACACCGTATATTTTAAAAGAACTACATGGGGAACAAAATTTGGAGGATCTGACTTTACAAAAAGCGAAAAGTGATGAGACAATTAACTTAAACATCGATTACTTGATCGTCAATTATGGTTTCTCTTCCTCTTTGGATCATTTAAAATCTTGGGGCTTAGAAAGTACCCGGCAAGCAATCTTAGTTGAGTCAGATATGCGAACCTCGATTCCTGGCGTTTACGCTTGCGGGGACATCACTACTTATGATGGAAAAGTAAAATTGATTGCGACTGGTATGGGCGAAGCTCCTACGGCTGTTAACAATGCCTTGCATTATATCGACCCTAAAAACCGGACACAGCCAGGTCATAGCTCAAGTCTCTTTCCACAGAATCAAGGCTGATCCAATCATTTTTAGAGTGTTCCGATACAAAAAACTATACGGCTTGAGAATCAAATTTATTTTTCCTGAACTCGGAGAAATAAATACTTTAATACGAAAAAGGAGGCAGCTTATGGTTTTTGAAACGACAGCGCTGGAGCAAAAGGCGCGGGAACTATTGGAAGAGCGTGGCGTGACGATTCGCGACATCGCTGATTTGGTGTACTTTTTACAAAAGGATTATATTGATAAATTGGATATCGAATTATGTATTCACAGTGTCAATCGTGTATTGACCAAAAGAGAAGTTCACAACGCGATTATTACTGGTATCCAACTGGATAAATTAGCGGAAGAAAAAAAACTGGACTCGCCTTTACAAGATATTTTGGAAGAGGATGAAGGTCTGTATGGGATCGACGAGATCATGGCCCTTTCCATCGTAAATGTCTACGGCTCTATCGGCTTTACCAATTATGGCTATATTGACAAGGTTAAGCCCGGGATCTTAGAAAAATTAAACGCTCACGACGGTGTCCATGTCCATACTTTTTTAGATGATCTTGTAGGTGCGATTGCGGCATCTGCCGCTAGTCGTTTGGCTCATGAACATCCTCGGAAATTAGATTCGATCGTACATTAAAGAGCATTAAAAAAAGAGCTTAACGCTCTTTTTTTAATGCTCTTTTGCCAATAATAACCGGTAAAAGCAAAAATATTTCTAATAAAATGAAAAACAGAATAAAGCAATGGAGGAAAAAAGTCTCCGGTAAGACATTGATGATCGGGTCAGTCGCAGGATTAAAAATCCATGCGTCATTATTGAAAAAGACACCATGAAACATGATAAAAAAGCGGTCAAAGTTTACTGCCATCAAAAAGGCCACCACGATCGGAACAACTACCGCGATCCGAAACGGTTGGATCAACTCCCATAAGCGGTGCTGCTTCACCAACCGACGTAGATACCAAATGCTGGGGCCAATGGTCACGATCAACAAACCATAATTCAGTAAAAAGAGCTTCTTCACTTCATAAAAATGCAAGGCACCACTAGTTGACACGGGGAAATCCGTCATTTTTAATTCCGTGACCCAAGGTGTGTTCAAATAACGCATCAGCTGATCGAAATTATGCAGCAATTCCTTTTCTGATAGAATGGTCATATCCAATAAATTCAAATGACCAATGTCCCATTGGTAAAGCCAACGAGCATTGATCGTCAGGGTGATGGCTAATGTCAGCAAGGTCACGAATAAACAAATCAGTCCGAGAACTTCCAACCACTTCTTATTCATCGAAGCCCCATTCATCTAATGAATCCACTACGTAGGTCGGCGCAATTGGCAGTGTTGGAACTTCTGCTTTTTGAGTAAAGCCCGACAAGACCAGCAGCGAATCGATTTGATTATTGATTCCTGCCATAATATCCGTCGTGTAATTGTCCCCTACCATAATCACCTCTGATTTTTTCAGACCTAGAATTTCCACGGCTTTATCCATAATGATCGCTTCTGGCTTACCAATGTAGATCGCCTTTTGCTGCGTTGCCGCTTCAACCAAGGCAATCACCGAACCAGCTCCTGGTAGCAACCCCCGTTCGGTTGGAATATTTTTGTCGGGATTCGTGCCGATGAAGGTCGCGCCTTTTTGAATCGCCAAGGTTGCCGTCACAAATTTCTCGTAGGTCACTTGCGTATCCAAGCCTACTACCACATAATCAGGGTTCTCTTCTTCCCAAACGTAACCCGCAGCTAAGATCGGATCAATCAGTCCTGGCTCACCAATTACGAATACTTTTTTGCCTTTAGCCAGTGCATCCATGTAATCAGTCGTCGCCAATGTCGCCGTATAAACGGTTTCTGGACTGACATGGATCGAAAATTCATTTTCTAAGCGAGCCGCCACAGTCGCCGGCGTCTTCGTTGTATTGTTGGTTAAAAATATAAATGGAATCTGACGCGCCTGTAATTGTTCAACAAAGCGACGTCCCGCAGGAATCGGTTCACTGCCACGATAAATCGTTCCATCTAAATCGATCAAATATCCTTTGTACATCCCACTACTCTTCTCTTTGACGAATCACGAAGCGTTCGTCTTTTTCTTTTGTCTTGGTTGGTGTTTCTTTTTTCGGCTGACGGTTTTTGATCACAGGTTTCTTTCGCTGCTTCTCAGCTACCGGCGCCTTCTTTTCCTCTACAAATGCTTGCGGCTTGTCTTTCCGTTTGCGCTTGCGCTTTTTACGGGGTTGCTGGCGTTTCCCGCCAGTTCGTTCCAACACAAAATAAGCACAGCCGAAATTGCAATACTCATAGAGATAATCTTCTAACGTGTCGATGCGTTGTTCTGGCAGACTTTTACGATTGTCCTCGTTAAAAAAACCCTTCAACCGTAATTGGTCATAGCCCCAATCACCAACAATATAATCATAACGCGTTAAGACCTCACTAAAGCGTTCACCTAAACGATCGGCATCAAAGCCTTCACGATAATTTCTAACTAAGCGATATTGGCGTTCGCCAATTAAAAGGTTGCTCTCATCTACAAAAACGACGGACTCGCCTTTTTTCTTTTCTTCAGCGGGCGTCTCAACGATTTCATCTAAGACTTCTGTCAGTTCTTGTGTAACTGATTTTTCAGCCGTTTTCGTATTTTCTTTTTTGTCGCGTTTTTCTTTTGTCATCGTTTCACCACCTGATTGTTATTATACCTTGTTTTTATTTGGTTGGGTAGTGAGTGTGGAGATAGTCTCCCAAAACACTGCGGATAAAAGCCGGGAACAAAAACTCATAGCGCCCAGCGATCTCGATCGTCGGGAAAAACGGCACAAACATATAATGATCCACCGTTGCCAACGTATATTCCGACTCCGGATCTACCAATTCTCCCAGCCAGCGAACTTGATGATTGATCGCGTCGTATTCGATTCCATCATAAACCAAATGACCAAAGACTTTACCGCGAAAGCCCATCCCCATCACAGGAAAATTAATCAAAAAATGACGATTTTTTTCCATTTCTAAAATCAAGCGAATCAAATTATTCCCATCTAACGTGACTTTGATCAAATGCATGGGGTGCGGCAAAGCGGTGTGCAACTGATCTTGATTAACAATCCCCGCTGGAATATCGGTTAAAAATAAGCCTGAATTTAAAATCGCAACATCAGTTTCGGCCGCTTCCTTCACCGCTGCCAATGCGTAGTCAATCATCGGGTGCTCATCGTGAATATCAGTTGACATCGAAAAAGGAACCTCTGCGACTGTCTTAGCCGTCAGTAACTTGTGTCCAGTTGCCAGATAGCTTGCAATCTCCTCTTGATCCTCCGGCAATTCCAACATTTTTTCGGTGGCAAAGGTACGGGCCGACGTTTTTTGGATGCGACGCTCGTCATCAACAGTCACGTGAACTTCGCCAACATAATAGCCATATTTTCCAGCCGCCGCCAATTGAACGCCGTTGACCATTTCCCCATGCTCAAATAAATGATGAGTATGGGAACCCAGAATCACATCGATGGTGGGAAGTTCGCGAGCGATCCGGCGATCGGCACTGATCCCTAAATGACTCATTAGAACGAGCACATCGACTTTGGGCCGAATGTCCGCCACCAAGTCCGGTAAAATGTCCATTACTTGACGGATATCCCAGCCGTTAGGACTATACGTCAATGGAAATGGCGCAGTAAACGCTAGTAAGCCGACCTTCGTTCCTTGCTCAGTCGTAATGACCTTGCATGTTTGCGACCAAGCGGGAGGCTGAAGCGTCTTTTTATCGAATAAATTGTCTAACAAAACATCAAAGTTCGCTTGATCATACAACTGATTCAACTCCGCTTTAGAATTGCCGACACCTTCATTGTTGCCGATCGTCGCCGCGTCATAATTGATTTGATTCATTAGTTCTACATTGGCTTGCCCATTGGTTGCTTCGGTCAGTGGATGCCAACGATCCACAAAATCCCCCAAATCCACGGTAATGATTTTTTTCTCAGCTGCTTCCTCTTGTTTACGGTTCAAAAGAAAACGCCGAATCTTCGGCCAATTTTCCAAATGGGAATGGAGATCGTTGGTATGTAAAAGAATAATTTTTTCCATTATTCTACCTCTTTTCAACTCTTCTAGTTGCATCTATAGTAACATATAGCTGAAAAAAGGCTGAAGGAACACCTTCGCCAGCAATCCTGAAAAAACTAAACTTAATACATCCATTTTTATTTTGAAAGAAAGCAGGTGAAACAATGCAATTTGAATCTATTCTTGGAACGATTTGGCTAGACGCCAATTCGGAGGCTCTAACTCGCGTTTCTTATACGCCACTCATTGAAAATCCTTTGGCGAACCAAACAATCCTAGCACTGACCCAAAGTCAGTTAGAAGAATATTTTGCTGGTAAGCGTACAACCTTTGATCTTCCCTATCAGTTTGAATCCGGCACTCCCTTCCAACAAGAGGTTTGGCAGGCCCTAACCGAGATTCCGTATGGCGAGACTTGCAGTTATCAAGCGGTCGCCGAAAAAATCCAGCGACCGAAAGCCGTCCGTGCCATTGGACAAGCCAACCGCAACAACCCGTTGCCGATCCTTGTTCCTTGCCATCGGGTCATTGGAAAAAGCGGTAAGCTAGTAGGGTACTCTGGCTCTAGCGAAGCCGGACTACAGATCAAAGAACAATTACTCACAATTGAAAGCCCCACGATGAAAGAGATGACGCTTTTTTAATCGGATCGCTTCCTTAATCAAAACACTCGTTTTTTACATACCACTAAAGGCTTGTATAAAACAACAAGACCGCGGCTGCTTACGCAACTGCGGTCTTGTTTTAACTTGAAGAGGAAGATGACGCTGCTTCATCGGCTTTGACACAATCAATCGCGATCACTAATGAAATAATCAGCTCTTCCAGCGCTTCGTTAAAAATCGAGATCTCATAAGTATCCCCCCAAGAGATCCAGCGTTTATTGATTTCCGCTACTTTCTGTCCATGCTGCGAAACTTCAAAATCCATGTCCCACCAGTTGCCGTCAACGGTTAATCCTTCAGCCGAAATTGAGTATTTAGCCTTTAAGAAAGACAGATGCTTACTGATCTCAATGGCTTCTTTCCCGTTCATCTCAACAAAGAATTTCGGTAGTAGACTGATGACTTTCTTCGTAATCTTACTGATCTCACGACCTTGTTCATCCTCAATTGTGAAGGTCTTAGGAATCTTTAAAAAACTTCCCTTCACGTAATAACGGGGCTCCTGATTCTCATCCATCACCGTATATTTTTCACCGATACTAAAGACTTTTTGCTTGATATATAATTTTTTCATCAGGCTTCCTCCTACTTATCTGACAGATCGCCAGTATTGATAACTGGTTGGGTTCCTTTGTCGGTAATGATAGAAACCAATAAATTATTGATCAGTTGGACTTTGCGATCATCGGTAAAATGAATTTCTTGCCCATTTTCGATTTGTTCCAAGGCCATTTGCGTCATGGTAACTGCCCCTTCAACAATGGTCTGCCGCGCAGATAAGATCGCCTTCGCCTGTTGCCGTTGCAACATCGCGTTTGCAATCTCTGTCGCATAGGCCAAATGATTCAGCCGTGTCTCAATCACTTCCACACCTGCCATTGCCAAGCGTTCTTGCAGTTCTTTGGCTAACTCTTCCGAAACCTCGGTGGTATTCCCCCGCAAGGTCAAATCATCGTCGTTAAAAGTATCATAAGGATATTGTGTTGCGATGTGCCGAATCGCCGTCTCACTTTGGATCTCGACAAAATCCAAATAATAATCCACATCGAACATCGCCTTCGCCGTATCCACCACTCGATAAACGATGACGGCGGAGATTTCAATCGGATTTCCATCCGAATCGTTGACCTTCAACAAAGAGCTGTTGAAATTGCGAACCTTCAATGAAATCGGAATTTTTCGTGTCAGCGGTGTCGTGATAAATAAGCCGTTTGATTTGATGGTTCCTAAATACTTTCCAAAAAACAGCACTGCCATCGCTTTATTTGGTGCTACGATCGTCAATGAGCTTAAAAACAACAGCGCAATCACCCATAAAACAATCCCTAGAACAAAAAACGCGGTGTTCCATGTGTGACTCCCGCTTAAAATCAGCCCCGTCCCTGCTAAAAGAAGTGCGAGCAGCCCCACTAAACCGATATAGCCGTTTATATGAAATGCTTGTTTTTCCTTCATCCTGCCACCTCCGAAATAGAATACATTCAGTTTACTCCTAATCGCAAGCGGCTTCAATTGATTGATATAAATTGAAAAAAACAAAGAAAGACAGGGACGCCCTGCTCTTTCTTTGTTTCATTTTGCTTACTCTACCGATTGAAGAACTTCTTTACGACTAGCTAAGTTCTCACCATTGGTGGCAATGACTTGTTTGTACCAATCAAAGCTATCCTTTTTACTACGCTTCAAGCTGCCGGCACCTACATCATCTTTATCGACATAGATGAAGCCGTAGCGTTTCGCCATTTCCCCTGTTCCGCCGGAAACTAAATCGATACAGCCCCAGGACGTGTAGCCGATTAAATCAACACCGTCCTCCAACGCCTTATCCATTTCCTGAACGTGTTGACGCAAGTAGTCAATCCGATACTCGTCATGGATCGCCCCGTCTGCTTCCACTTCATCAACCGCGCCTAAGCCATTTTCCACCACCATCAATGGAATCTGATAGCGATCGTATAATTGATTCAAGGTATAACGCAATCCTACTGGATCGATCTGCCAGCCCCATTCGCTAGTTGCTAAATAAGGATTTTTCATACCGCCAAATAGATTTCCGCCGGTGCGGTCGCCATTTTCTGCTTCCGCGGCGATACACGTCGTCATGTAATACGAGAAGGTATAAAAATCAACCGTGCCCTCTTTAATTTCTTTTAGATCTTCTGGCGAGCGTTCTAACGTAATGCCGTGCTGGGTAAAATAGTTTTCCATGTAAAACGGGTATTCGCCCTTCACGTGAACATCGCCGCAGAACCAATTCAATTTTTGATTCATTTGCTGACAAGCTAAGACATCTGCCGGAGCACAAGTCAATGGATACATCGTGATATACGCCAGCATACAGCCAATCTGAAAGTCCGGATTGATCTGATGCCCCAATTTCACCGTCCGAGCGCTGGCTACAAACATATTATGCAATGCTTGATAACGGCGTTGCTCGTCATCTTTGCCATCAATGATCCCTAAAAGCGACCGGCCGCCAAACGGTAACGTTCCAAAGTTGATCTCATTGAAGGTCAGCCAATATTTGACTTTGTTTTTGTAACGGTTGAAAATCGTCTCCGCAAAATTCACATAAAAATCAATCGTGCGACGATCCGCAAAGCCATTGTACTTTTCACCGAGATGATACGGCAATTCAAAATGGCTAATGGTCACTAATGGCTCGATGCCGTGTTTGGCACACTCATCAAAAACACGATCGTAAAAAGCCAAGCCCGCTTCATTCGGCTCCGCGTCATCACCATTTGGAAAAATCCGTGACCAAGCAATACTTAAACGGAAGACTTTGAAGCCCATTTCCGCGAACAGCGCGATATCTTCTTTGTAATGATGGTAAAAGTCGATGCCGCTATGACTTGGATAATATTTATCAAGATCGATTTCTTTAGTAAATTCTCTTTGTTTGTGCAAGCTGCCTCCCATCATATGATCGGGGATACTAGCTCCCTTACCGTCAAGGTCCCAGGCTCCTTCACATTGATTGGCCGCCGTCGCGCCGCCCCATAAAAAATTAGTTGGAAATGTCATATTTTTCGTCCTCTCTCAATAAACCGAATTAGAATACCGCGGTCAGCAGATCATCTGCCACTGCGACTTGTTGATTGTTTGTTTCGATCACGTCTAAAATATCATGACTGTTGGTGATTACCACTGGTGTTTCCACAGAGTATCCGCGGCTAGTAATTAAATCAATATCAAAATCTAATAATGATTGACCCTTCGTTACCTTTTGATCTTTGACAACATGGGCTGTAAAACCTTCACCATCTAGTTGAACGGTATCCATGCCTACATGGATCAAAATTTGTAAGCCATTGTCGGCAGTAATCCCGACCGCATGGAGAGAAGGAAAGACCATTGTTACAACACCATCGACTGGCGAATACACTTTGCCTTCTTCTGGCAAGATCACGATCCCTTTGCCTAACGTTCCTAAAGAAAAGGCTTCGTCTTTAATTGATGATAAAGGCATTACTTTCCCTCTGATCGGTGCCACCACCGTATCCGTCAATGACGTACGCGCAGCTTCGGTATTTTCAACCGTTTCAGCTTCATCTTGATAGGTAAAGTAAGTGAATAAGAAGGTCGGGATCATTGAGATCGCTAAAGCGATGGCAAAATTAATCAGCGTGGTAGAAACCGGCATCGCTTCGTTGAAGTAGCCAGGAATTCCAAAGATACCTAGCCCTGCCATTTGATGCACCAACATGCCCTGCATTCCCATGAAGGAGCCAGCAAAGCCGGCGAAAATACACGCGGCTACAAAATATTTGATTCTCGGTAGCGTCACCCCGTAAATCGCCGGCTCCGTCACACCAAACCAGCCTGAGATCCAAGCAGGTAATGCCAAGTCTTTTAATTTTTTATTTTTCGTCTTCATCCAGATCGCCATAACCACAGCCGTTTGAGCATAACCTGCACCCGTCGCCAACGCAAAAATAGGTGTCGCCTGACCAGAAGCCAGCTGAACGATTCCAACCGCGACAAAGCCCATGTGTAAGCCAAAGACCACGATCACTTGCCACAGACTGCCCATTAAGAAACCGGCTAAGATCGGGCTGAAAGAATAAACCGCCATTACGCCGCCGACTAACAAATTAGAGAGCGCATTCATTGCTGGGCCAATCAAGACAAAGCCCAACGGTGCCGCAATGACAATCGTAAGCATCGGTACCATAAAGGTTTTAACGACATCTGGAATGATCTTCATTAACGGTTTATAGATCAATGACGCAAAAATCGTCGTGAACACCACCGGCATCACCGTGCTGGAATAGCTGACATTGATCGTGTGGCCTAAAATATCCAAATCGGTCCCTTGTAATGAGGGATACATCAAGAGCGCTCCGATTACCGCACCGACAAAAGGATCAATCTTTAATTTTTTCGCCGATGTATAGCCTAGGAAGACTGGGAAGAAATAAAACATCGCGTCCCCAGTTGCGTTCAATAATGTGTACAAGCCACTTTCCATGCTAATGATTCCAGTGAAGGCACACAAGGCTAAGATTCCCTTAATCATTCCGCTACCGATCAAGACCGCCAATACCGGACCCATCATCGCTGAGATAAAATCGACGACCATATTGCCAAAACTCTGTTTCTGCTTCGGCGCATCTGCTGGATTAAGCGTGCCGATCAAGGCGCAGACATCTTCATAGACTTCCGGCACATGATTACCGATCACGACTTGATATTGTCCGCCACTTTTCATTAACGTCACGACATCATCCATTTGTTTAATGGCTTCGTCATTGGCTTTACTTTCATCGTGGAGCTTAAAACGCAACCGGGTGACACAGTGGGTTAAGTCCCCGATATTTTCTTTTCCTCCGACATTTTCAACAATTTTTTTTGCTAAAGCTTCATATTTTCCCATTTTATTTTTCACCTTCCATTTCATAATATAAGAAGGTTTGGCCAACTTAATGTTACCATCCATTTATTCACACAAGCCGCTGTTTTTACTGTCCTCCTTCTTGAAGGCCTGTACTTAATTACCTGACTGCTGTTTTGGTTTTATAAACTAACCGCTGAACATGAATGATCAAATACGATTTTTCCTGTTCGCTTAAGGGATAGGCATACTTACTTTCAATCAGCCCTTCGATTCGCTTAATACAACCGGCGGCTCCCGGATACTTGTGCTGAATCAACTGACTCAATCCGTCATCTTCCTCATGATACAGCTCTCCTTGTAAGACCCGCTGCGAGAAAAATTTCAGATGGGTAATGAACCGATTATAGTAGACATCCTCTTTATCAAATTCCAAATTAAAATGGTATTTCACGATATTTGTGAGGTCTTGCATCAATTTGGTTACTTCAATCGTTTCCTTTAAATTATTTCCCATTCGGGCATTCACAAAATGAATCGCGATAAAGCCGGCTTCATCTTCAGGCAGTTCCACCCCGAAAGTTCGCTTGATCAGCGCTAACGCTTTTAAGCCCACAGAAAATTCCTGCGGATAAAAACGGCGAATGTCCCATAACATGACATTCGTTAAATGGATTCCCTCACCATGGCGCTGCAGAGTGGTATGAAGATGATCTGCCAACGAGATCGCCATACTTCCGCTTAATCGTTTTCCCAATAAATCATTCCCATACGTGACGATTTCCTCAGCCAGCTGCAAAACTTCTAAAGGAATTTCTGACAAGAGTTGCTGTAGCCGAACGTCGAGCTTGCCATTTTTCAACGTATAAACTTGATTTTCTGCGCTCTGAAGGACACTTTCGCCAGGGCGTTTCTTATACGCAATGCCCCGACCGCAAACAATGATCTGTTCACCGGACTCATCTAGCGCCAAGACTGCATTATTGTTCAGTACTTTTTCAATGACCATGTTTCCCCTCCATTAAAAAAACCTGTTTACAAATAAAGCATAACAAAAATATGCTCCACTTATAAACAGGTTTAGCTTGCTAAAAGCAATTACCATCCTGATAAATCACTTGTGTATATATATAATATAACTAATAGCAAAAACAATGTAAACCCTTTTATTAATATTATCCAAATTTTTATTAAAAAAAATTGAAGCAATGATGTTAGACCCACCATTGCTTCATAGCCAGATTTTAATGAATTTTTTTTGATACTGCAGACACAAAAAAACAGGCCCTCGCCTGTTGGTCCATGCTATTTAAATCAGACACATGCCGGATCCTACTTAGTTGGATTACTGCTAAACAAATGTTGCTAATTGTTGTCATATCAATGTTTTTCCGACATTTACGCAACGCTTTATTACTGATTATTTGACAACATTGGCAAACATTTGCCCCTTTTTTGCCCCTTTTTCACATAAATCCTAACCTGCGTACCTTCTATTTAACCCTGATCATTCGGGCTTTTTTATTTTGCCCTCCCCTTCTAAAAAACTTTCAATTTATACAAAGTTTATTGTAGTTTTCCATTGACAGTATACAAAGTATATTGTATACTATGTATATAGATAAGAGATAAACAAAAGGAGGAAACAACAATGTTTAACAAATCTGAAATTATGACGCAAGCTTGGAGCTGGTTCAAAAACGAAGACGTAGTATTAGCTGATATCGAATGGGTTTCTTATGAAGACAACGAAAAAACTTTTGGCGTTTGCTTAAAAGCCGCTTGGGCTAAAGCTAAAGAATATGCAGAAGAAGAAGAAGATTTTGTTAAAGCTGTTGCTTCTTCTGAAGAATTGAAAGCGTGGAACTGGGCTGAAAGAAAGTTAAACGTAAAATCTGACTTGACTGACGAAGCTAAATACAACGATATGTTAAACATCGACAAAGAATCATTCGGTTTATCCGTTTGGCAAAAAGCAATTAAAGCAGTTAGCTTATACTCTCGTACAGCTGCATAAAATTAGGAGGAATTTAAAATGGAAAAAACGTACATGGAAACGATTGCTAAATTATTTAACAGTAAATTGACAAGCTACAAAATTGCAAAGGATACTGGTTTGTCTACTCAACTCATTGATAATTATCGAACCGGAAAAAGTAAAATCGAAAATATGGCTCTGGGAAAAGCAGAGTTACTCGTGAAGTACGCGACTTCTATTCAAGTAGTCAGCGTTAGTAAAAGTCAATGGATAAACATTGTTGGATCTGCTAAAAATGCAGATGAAGCCAAAAAGCTTTTGAAACGCTATGTTTTCGGCTGGTCTAGTAAAGAATCTGCATTGCAAACTTTTAAACACGCTGTTTTAAAAAAAGATCAAATCAGCAGACAAGTTAAAGACGAAAAAGTTGAATTTGGAGAAAATCCCGATGAAATAATCCCGTGGTTAAAAAATATCACTGTCGATGATCTTGCTGATCGATAGAAAATCAGCGCTGAACAATCGAAAATGGAGACAAAAAAATAAGCCCCCTGCTTAATTGATTGCAGAGGGCTGTTTTAATTATTTCGCTACGGCATCTTGTTCTAGCAACCATTCCGCCGGTTTGTTCGAATGATATTTAATCAGATACTCGTTTTGGAGTTTACCACCAAAAATAAGTTGATTTACTTTTTGAACGGTGAAACGTTGTCCTTTAATTTTTGCTGGCGTAGCTCGATGATGTGAACTTGGACTAAAGTTAGTGCTGTGCTTAGCGACTTCGACCACTTGCGGATCAAAAGCATTTACAGCAGTGACATCAGTCGAGATGACCCATTCACGTTTTCCATGATACTCTACAAGATACTCATACTTAACACGATTGTCATAAGCAACAGGTACACGCTTAATGACAGTAAATGCCATATTGCGTGCCCCGCTTGGAATCAAACGGCCTTGACTCGAACGACCATAAGCTCGAGCTGATTCTTTGATGCGAACATACTTCACTTCTTTGTCTACATTACCGTTATCTGGCGGCGTAGGCTTGTTCGGCTGACCGTTCAACCCGTTCACAATATCATTAGCGAATTGAGCTTTGCTGATCCCCATTGAAGCCAAATAGCCGTACGGATCAGTATGATCGCCGCCAAAATTATTCGTCACCCATAAATGTGACTTCGCTCCATTAGTACCATAAACCGCATCTAATGTTTTGGGAATCCCGAATTGATTACATAAATCACGAATCAACTCGATATAGACTGCGTAGTTTTTCGCAAACAATACTTTGTCTGGCGTCGCTTGTAACTCAATTTGCGCTGGCGCATACGGATTTGCGTTTAAAGCGCCGTAGGAAACATAACCTGGCTCACCTACTTGATAAACGATGCCGTCACCCACAATATGACTGGTGTAAGCGTTTCGCCAGTTGCGCTTCATATAAGTGGCTTCATTGCGACCACTTGCGTTTGGATTAGCAGTATCATGAACGATAATGTAACGATTCTGCGCAAGCTGCGAACTTCCTTCGCCTGGCCCTAAGTTAAATTCATGGTTGACCGTATACGCAAATGATTGTGTTGGCAATAAAAAAAGAGCCATAAACAGGCTCAACAAAGCAATTTTCTTTTTCATTCTAGTCCT
>NZ_JXKM01000021.1 GCF_001885905.1 Enterococcus devriesei
AACTTTTGGGGGTCGGTACATGATCCTTTCCAGACTAAAGATAAATCAGGTTCGCCACTTTCTATCGAGTGGCGAACCTGATTTCTTTTTATTTGTTTAGATAGTTCGTTAGACGCTTCATCGCTTCTTCCAAATTCTCTAGCGAAGCGGCGTAACTGATACGGACGTAGCCTTCTCCTTCAGGTCCAAAAGCAATTCCTGGGATCAAGGCTAATTGATTTTTCTCTGCCAGATCAATACAAAAGGCCATTGAATCTTGAATGTAGCCAGTTGGAATCTTGGCGAAAATATAAAAGGCTCCTGACGGTCGTGCAACATCAAAACCTAAGTCGGTCATCGACTGATACACGAAATCTCTTCGCGCACGGTATTCTTCTCGCATAATCTCCGCATCTGAGATTCCTTGGACCAAAGCTCGTACGGCGGCTTTTTGTGAAATCGTTGAGGCTGCTGTCACTAAATATTGATGAACTTTGATAATTTCTGCGACTAACTCTGCCGGAGCGAAAATAAAGCCGATCCGCCAACCGGTCATGGCGTGAGATTTTGACAAGCCATTGATTACGATTGTCTGTTCTCTCAAATATTTTCCAAAGGACACATGTTTAGATTCATAATTCAACTCACTATATATTTCATCGCTGATCACGAAGATCGAATACTTCTTCAAGGTTTCACTTAACTCGGCAACTTCTGCTTCATTATAAGCAACCCCAGTTGGATTGGATGGCGAGGTAATAATAATTGCCTTCACTTTATCCCCATGCTCCGTCATCGCTTGATCAATTTGTTCCGGTGTTAAAACAAAACCAGTTGCTCGGGTATCGATGTAAACCGGCTCAGCTCCAGCTAATAAAATTAGCGGTTCATAACCAGGATAGGTCGGTGCGGGTAATAATACTTTATCGCCAGGTTCAAGGATCGCTAAAAGGCTGGCAGACAGCGCCTCGGTCGCTCCAACCGTCACTAAAACTTCGGTCGTCGCTTCATAATTAACCGCATATTTTTCAGATAAAAAACGGCTGGCGGCCTCACGAACATCAATCAAACCGGACATCCCAGTATAGTGGCTAAAATTATCTTTGATTGCCTGCTGACCCGCTTCTTTTATATGCTCGGGGGTATTAAAATCCGGTTCGCCTAATGTCAGCTTCAACATATTAGGAATCCCAGAAACCTTCTCATCAAATTGACGAATCAATGAGACGGCGATTTGATAAACATTTTTGTTAAATCGATCTTGTAGTTTGTTCATATAACCCCTCCATTTCTAATCATATTATCACAATCTTTCAGATAGTAAAGAGAAAATATTTCGGTTATTTTACTTGCTAGAATGGGAAAGTGAAAATTAAAGTAGTGAAATTTCGTATCCCATTTAAAAATAGACAATCAAGTCAGAATTTTTTTCTCAGAAATCACCTTCCTTATTGCGAAAATAAAATAATTTATCGGCAATCCTCTTATGATTTGTTGATAGCAGCATAAAATAATCTTCATTATTAAACGAAATTGATTAGCCGCTGTTGTATTGACTATTTATCGATCATAAAATAACCTTATACAAAAGTTTTTTAAGAAGGAGCTGACTGACTATGAACAAAGAACGAATCAAGCAATTTCCTTTTGTTTTCTTTTTAATTCCATATATTCACATTTCATTGGCGATGGACTATTTGTTTGATTCCATTATTGGTATTTTTCTCTTTGTATTAGTGACCGCTATTATCGGTTTTTTTGCGAAGCGAACGCAGCAGCTGCCTTTATTGGTGATTGGGAATATCATCAATATTTTATTAAGCGGTCTATTGATTTTGCAAAAAAGCCCGTTAGTGAATCTTTATCACTCCTCCTCACCATTCACGGCGATCGCTCCCTTGTGCGTCCTTTTTTTGATCTCACAAATTACCGGAATTTTTTGGGGTAGTTTTTTTATAAAGGAATCAAGCTTAACACTTAACAAAAAAACTTCGGACCGCTAGACGATCCGAAGTTTTTTATTTATTCATGAGTTGTGCCGGGCTGATTCACTGGTCGAATCCAAATTTCGATTTTAGGGTCATCCGTTACATTGAGATATTTCTGAATTAGAAAAGGTGCCATATCTTCCATGCCAATGCCATGTTTAGGTAGCCACGTCTCAAAAAAATAAGTATTCGCTTTGTAGAGCCCGTCGCTGACTAAATAATCAAAATCCTCAGCTTCATAAGAACAAACATAATAGTTTCCCGGTTCTATAATACATTGTGTAAAATGCTTAAAACCTTCCTTCGTTGATTGCCCGCCGACAAAATATTGGACCTTGCCTGGCAATGCATCCATTGTGAAATAATCAAGTACTAAACCCTCTGGCAATAAATTTTCGATGGTCACTCGTTCCTGTTGAAACTGATCCCATAGTTCAACTAACGTGTTAACGCCAACTTTGTTCATTTCGGAAGCATCAATCTGTTTAGAGACGCCTGTATAATATTCTGATACCTCAATTTTTTGTTGATAAATTTCTAGTACCAAATCATTGACTAACAATGGGACGCCCTCATCCACTAATGTGTAATCGATTGATAACTCTGGTTTCAAAAAATCAGTTAAGACCACCTCGTTCTTGCGATAAGTCTCAGGAGTTATACCATAGATTTCTTTGAAATTTTTCGTAAAGACTTCATGACTATTAAATCCAAAATCCATGGCGATGTCAGCAATTCTTTTGTTGCTGGTTTTTAACTCTGACTTGGCGTTAGCAACTCTGCGGGCTTTTATATATTCTTTTACGGTTTTACCGACCAGCCGACTAAACAATTTTTGAAAATAGAAAACGGATAAATATGACACCTTTGCCAATTCGTCGATCGTCATTTCTGTTTGGATATTTTCTTCGATATAGTCAACCGAATGTTGAATCGCTTCCCATGCATGCATCGTCTTCACTCCTCTTCTTCATAGGATAATCTTAGCATAGCTTTTTAACTGAGGCTTGTTCTGTAGTGCTGTCTTACTTTCCACCTATTTTTGAATAATTTAAAAAAGCAACTCACAGGAAAAATTCCACAAGTTACTTATTTATATTACGATCCCTCTTTTCCACTAACCCATTCTTCAGTTTTCCCATTGCTGTGGCTGTCATTGGCTCCACATAAAGAGTTAATTGTACTTCCTTCAATGAAATTAAATAGCGATTAATTGCAATCACGCTGTTTTTTCCTTTACAATAGTAAAATAATCACAAAGGAGGTGCCGCTGATGGCTGAACACGAATTGGACAAAATTACAGACTTGATCAGTGAGATTGAAAAAGTGATCCTCGGAAAACGTGACGTGATCCAATTAACAGTTGCTGCCTTGCTAGCTGGTGGACATGTTTTATTTGAAGATATTCCCGGTGTCGGAAAAACGATCTTAGTCAAATCTTTGGCTAAAGCCATCCACAGCGATTTTTCTCGAATTCAATTTACCCCCGATTTACTGCCTAGTGATATTTTAGGTATCTCTATCTTTGATGCTCAGACCAATCAATTTGACTTTCGAGCTGGACCGATCTTTACAACAATTTTATTGGCTGATGAGATCAATCGAACGACTCCCCGGACACAAGCCGCCTTATTAGAAGCAATGTCTGAAGGACATGTAACGATTGATAATCAAACCTATGCTTTAAATCCCCATTTCTTCGTGCTAGCCACACAAAATCCAATCAGTTACTCAGGAACTTATCCGCTTCCCGAAGCGCAATTGGATCGCTTTTTGTTTCGTTTGCATATCGGCTATCCGGCTTTTTCCGATGAGCTAGAACTAATAACTGGAAAACGTCAGCAATCATTAGCCTTGATTCAACCGGTTTTGACGCTAGCGGAGTTGACGGAGCTAAAGCAGAAAGTAACAGAGGTTTACGTGGATGATGCCGTTGCGCGCTATGCCCTGCAACTAGTTGAGGCTTCTCGCAATCATCCCGCGATTGACTTAGGTATCAGTCCTCGTGGATCAATTGCTTTTATCCAAGGAGCGAAGGCCTATGCTTTAACAGAAAAAAGATCCTTCGTGACGCCTGGCGATCTACAAAAGATTTTACCTGCCGTTTTTGCTCACCGCTTGATTTTACGTGAAGGGCTGTCCATTGAGGAAGTCATTCACCAAATCATTGATCACGTCCCTGTCCCAGTTAGGAGTTAGTCTATGAGACGAATGAAAGGCGCTATCAAAATCATCCTGTTTCTTTTTTTATATCTTTTGTCTTTTGCCTATGCGGGGATTTTTAACAATGATATCGGTTGGACCCTTTTTCTCTTTTTAACACTCTTTCTCCTCCTTTGTCTAATACATCTGCTGATCCCATTAAGTAGAATAGTCGCCGAATCACCAGATTCACTGACGACGCACGTGAAGCAATCAACAAAACTTCCAATTCTTTTTTCTTATCCGCGCCAAATATTTCCCATTATACAATTAAATATCACACTGGCTGATGGCTGGATTGCTCTACAAACAACTGGACTGTTTTTCATGCGCCAAAAGCAAATAAATTTTCAGTGGACACCGACACAGCGAGGGCTATACGAAGAAGTAAGTATTCGTTATCAGAGCAGTAATCCATTATTCAGTAAAACCTACTGGACAACGTTAAAAAAGAAAATTCTGGTTTTACCTCAATACCACAGACTATCTAATCACTTTCATTTCCAACAAGCCATGCATAATCAACCGTTTGGCGAGCCAACGTTTACTATTAAAAACTATCGTCCTTATCGCAGCGGCGATGCCTTAAAAAATATCGACTGGAAGCTCTCTAGTAAGCAAACAACGTTGATTTATCGGGAACAGGAACACGCTCAGCCTGCAGAACCTATTTGGCTATTTTGGGGCAATCCTTCTCCACAATTCGAAGAGGCTCTCAGCTATTATTATTCGTTACAAGACCGAGTAAAACAGACAGAACAAATCCAACAATATCTCTTTGGCAATATTGTAGTGGCATCCACACAAATCGACAGTCAGGTATTTGCTAATATCCAGCCTTTTGAAGAGCGGCCTTCCGTGAGGCGGTTCAAAGGGAAAGAGCTGTTCTTCTTTACTCCAGAACTTGATTCGCCAACGCTCGAACTGATTGAATACTTAAAAAAAGAGAATTCTGTCCAAGTATATGATCTGCCCTTCTTACAGCATATTTTTAAAACCGATGAAAGCAGGTGAAGCCTATGGCGCAACTAAAAAGGAAAGGACCTATCGTATTTCTGACGTTTCTAAGTTTGATTACGGTATTTTCTCAAGTTTTACGTGTCTATGAGTTGGCAATCCCCCCACTTTTGATTGGACTGATAGCGGGCTTCTGTTTGATCATCGGTTTTGTCCCCTACTACAGTCTGAAATGTTTGCTGGGAATTGTTAGCTTTATTTTTAGTTTATATACTTTGCTTCCCTTGGATGAACCCTTGTCCTTGCAATGGATGACCGCTTTATTTGACAAAATGATTGGAAATTTTCAAGCATTTTTTACTGGTGCGTCAACCTTTATCTCACAGGATTCAGCCATTCCCCTCTTGCTTCTAGTCTTGCTATTACTGGCCGTTTTAATGATTCAATTTGAGCGATTTCTTTTTAGCTATTTTTTGATGGTCAGCTACTTGTTGGTCTTAAGTGTTTTTCATACTGATAATCTCAGCAGTCATTTGGCACTGCTTTTGATTTGTGGGATACTGTCCCGGACTTTTAGACAAAAAAGCTTACCGCCAAAACTTTTTATTGGTGTAATACTTGTTTTCTTAGTGGTGGGATTTTCCGCTATTCAATTAACGAATTCAGAAATACGAACCGTGTTGACTAACTGGACATCGCCAATCCGTAACTTCGCAAACCAACAAGGGCTTTATAACTGGATCCAGCGCGCTTCCTATTCTTCTACCGCTCGAACCGGCTTTAGCGAAAATGATCAGCAATTAGGCGGAGCATTGCTGGATGACTCCACGATCCTTTTCGAAGTAACGCAAAAAGACACAAGCTATTGGCGCGTCGAAAGTAAAGACTTTTACACCGGAAAAGGCTGGGAAAATACGAATCAAGTACAAACCTGGTCTCGAAACAGACAAGCGCCTCTCGTTGTTGAAACTCAACAATCTGACCAGTACTACAAAGCACCTGAAGCCAGCTCCAGCCGTTACTTTAATCACGGAACCTACTTGCCCTTACCTTATGGGAATAGCTCCATCACCGTTACAGAAGGATCTACTAATTTTATTCGCGCTGAGGAAACAGGACGAGTCGACTTTGGTGGGTCCAATCAAACTGAACGAGGGATTCACAACCAATGGTCCCCGCCGGATTATCAATTAAAGGCGTTGGAAAATATACCCATCACTCATCCAATCGATGCAAGTGTTGACTATTTACAATTGCCCAATAGTCTTCCCGCAAGAATCGGCGAGCGCGCCCATGAAATTATCGGCTCAGAAACGTCTTTGATCAAGCAAGTGACCGCGATAGAAAACTATTTGAAAAATAATGACGATTTCCGCTATTCTAAAATCGATGCTGCTTCTCCGACAGACGATCAAGACTACATTGATCAATTTCTATTTGAAACAAAAGTGGGGTATTGTGATAATTTCTCTAGTTCAATGGTCATTTTATTGCGAACACTTGGTATCCCTACACGTTGGACCAAAGGTTTTGCGCCGGGGGATCAAACCTTGAACACTAATGGAGAAACGACCTTTACGATTAGAAATCTACATGCTCATTCGTGGGTAGAGGTCTATTTTGCAGGATTTGGTTGGCTGCCTTTTGAACCAACGCCTAGTTTTACCAATCCTAGTCAGCCTGAGGCCGCTGAAGAAAGTACTGCACCCAATTCAGCAGTGTCCGAGTCCTCGGTAGACGCATCTGACTCAAGCAGCCAAAATCAAGCCACTTCCAGCACACTAGCTGACGGCTCTGAAGATAATGAAACAACTGATCAAGAAGGTCTGCCCCGCTTTCTAATACCGATTATTCTTATTGGATCAGCTGCGGTAGCCATTTTGTTGTTCCAAAAATATCTTTTGAGAATTCGTGTGAGTATTTTAAAGAAAATCACTCGACAGCCTCTTAGAAAGATTTATCCACTCTTATTGAAAAAAATGGAAAAAAATTTGGCGCGGGATTCTTCTGAAACATTGTCTGACTATGCAAAACGAGTAGAAAAAAAGGAGTCCGGACTTGAAGGCGCATTTTTGAAATTAACAGAGGACTATGAAAAGTTGCTTTATGGTCAGCCAACCACTTTGAATTTCGACCATGAATTGGTTGATAAAATTATTTTTTATATTGAGAATAAGAAAACCGCAAGAGAATAGATTGTTCTCTTGCGGTTTTTTAAGTTCATTCGCTTTTTTTCACTGGAATTTGAATTTCCGTTAGCCATTCTGCTTCACTGTCTTTGTTCCAAATGCCATCAATATAATTTTCACGGGCAGAATCGATCAGTTCATAGCCGTTATCTTCAGCAAATTTGATTGCCGCACCATACGCTTTTGGCAGACTTGAATACGGACCTTTATGCATGGTACAAATAGCGGTGGATACTTCGGGGATTTCTTTAAATTTCAACTCACCCAAGTCTGGTTTCAACTCCGTTACTGCTTCACAGGCTTCAATATCAATATTTGTTTCTTTATATTCATTATCGTGGTAAATGCTGAAACAATACTCCGGCAATGAACAGACACAATCAGCTTTTTCCATCAACGCACCCATTTCCGGCATCATTGAGAACAGTGTGTCATAACTGGGAATCACACGCCGAATTGATGCCACAATTACTTTTGGTAATTGCTTGATGACCATGTGATAACTTTCAGCTTCTTGTTGTAAATACCCTTCAATTTGCGCCAACATCGTGGTCCGTTCAGCGATTTCTCTTAGTAGTTGCTGTTTCTTTTTTTGCAAAATCCGCTGTTCACTTTCACCTTCCTGCACACGTTTAATCTCTTCGATACTGTAGCCGATTCGCCGCAGCGCTAGTAACCGATGTAACGGGTCCAGTTGGCTCGAGCTATAATATCGATAGCCATTATCTGGATCAATGAAGCGGGGCTGCAACAACCCCACTTCATCATAATAACGCAACGCTTTAATCGTGACCTGATTCATTTTAGAGAACATGCCAATTCGATAAAGCCGTTCTTCGATTTGTTGACATTCCATAAGCTCACCTCTTTTTCTTTTTTCCTTTTATTCCCAGCGAAATAATTTTGCTGCTAAACCAAACCCAACGATGGTAATGACGATCAAGAGAATTATAATAAATCGTGGATTTCCGATCGGCTGATTCAAACTAACGCTTTTTAACAGCTGGACACCTTGTGTCAAAGGCAAAACATGCGCAATTTTTTGCATTCCTGTTGGAAACAACTCGAAAGGAATCACTGCACCTGATAAAAAAAGCATTGGAAAATAAACCAAACTACAAACTAAATTCGCGATCTTGATATTTTTACATAGGCTGGCAATCAATAACCCTAAACTATACATTGCGATCATCACTAAAAAATAACTAGCAATCAAAAGTCCCCAACTACCTTGCATCCGATAATCAAGAAAAACTACAGAAACCAGAGCTACTAGAACCGCTGAAATGATTGCAGTAATCATCGCTACCACGACTTGAGTCGCAATCAAATGCCCTGGCGATGCCGGAGTCACAAAAAAGTGTTTCAAAATCTTCTTATCACGGTAATCGCAGATCGTCAGTGGGATTCCCATAAAAGCCGTCGCACAAATACCCACGACTAAAAGAGAACTGAAGCTACTATCTAAAAAAGTATAATCAGCCGCTCCAGCCTGTTTGCTTCCAGCGATCATGGTGGTCAAAAGCAGTACCCCCAGCGGCATTCCAATCCCGAAAAGCACACCATCAATCGAACGCAGTGCTAACTTGCCTTCAACTTTAGTCAATTGAATCACTTTACTCATCGTCTTCCTCCCCTACAAACCAAAGATACGCGTCTTCCAACTTATTCTGAGCACTCTCTGCTAGAAGCTCTGGAATCGTCCCTGTCGCAACGATGCTGCCTTGCTTCAGAAAACAAATCCTATCACAAAGGATCTCCGCTTCTTCCATATAATGAGTCGTTAAGAATATCGTCAGATGCGTTTTTTTTAGTTTCAGCAATGTTTGCCAAACGACTCGTCGCGCTTCGGTATCTAAGCCGGTTGTTAATTCATCCAAAAAGATAATTTTAGGATTAGGGATCAGGGCCAGGACAATCGATAATTTTTGCTTCTCGCCACCAGAAAGCTTCTCAACGAATTGTGTTTGAAACTTATCTAGCTTGAACATTTTTAGTAATTCATGATAATCTCTTGGGTCTTTGTATAGACAGGTAATTTCTCGACACAGTTCTTCGACTCGAATATTATTTTGATAACTCGAGGATTGCAGTTGAACACCTACTTTTTCAAAAATTTCTCGCCGATGCTTTCGCGGGTCTAAGCCAAAGATGGTCGCCGCTCCTTGATCTGGGCGCTTGATGCCTAAAAGTGTTTCGATCGTGGTTGTTTTACCGGCGCCATTGGGTCCCAACAAACCAAAAACTTCGCCTTGATTGATCGCAAAAGAAACTTGGTTGACAATTTTTCGACCACCAATTTCTTTTGTTAGCCGATCAGTTTTGATGGCTGGATTCATAATCATCTCTCCCTTCTCTTATTAACAGAATAGTGTCTCCTGTTAAGGGAGAGTCAACCAAGCACCTCAAATTATTTTTTATTGGGCTGCACGATAAAGATTGTTCCTTCTTTTTGATAGCCTTGTTTTTCATAATAAGGATCAACATCGCTCATAACATAAACGGTCTGTTCAGGGAAATCATGGCAGACCTGTTCCATCAAATACCGCCCATAGCTCTTTCCGCGATAAGTTGCATCGACTAACAAGTCATAGATATACACACCAAAGCCATCATCCTCCCGGCAACGGGCATAGCCACAAATTTTTTCATTTTCAAAAAGCAAATAAGTCAACGATGTTTGTAGTACATGCAAATATTTTCTTTTACCAGTGCCACTAGTATAGCCGCTCCAGTCAGCTTCCTTTTCCATCATCATAAATAAGTCTTTGGCATCTTCAACTTGATAGCGTCGAATATTCCATAACTGCTCCATATTTGTCACTCCCTTTTCTTTAATGATAGCAAACAAGTAGCATCCAAGACACCGCTTTTCCTCTGACAATCATTTACCATTATCGAAAATTTCGCTAAGAAAGGCCTTCACGAACTCCCTCAGCTTTTGCTTATTGGCGATAAAGCTAGTTCGTAAAGCCAGACATCGATATACCCGCTGTAAAGTGATTTGTTCATGTAGAAAATTTATACTTTCCACCGTCAAAAAAAACAGTGAAAGAATGATCTTCCACTGGTTTACTGAAATACTATTTAAAATAATCTCTCGTTGCTTGTTCGTCAATTTCTAACTGCTTCACTAAGCCGTCAACTGATTCAAAGGCAACTTGTCCCCGCAGCATATGATACCAACGCACTTTGACCTTTTCACCATAAATTTCTTGATCGAAATCTAAAATATTGATCTCAACCGTCAGCATGCGATTCGGGCCAAAAGTATCGTTATGGCCAATCGAGCCCATTGCTGGGTACCATTGGTCGCCCACTTTGATTTGATTGACGTAGACGCCTTCTTTCGGCAAATTCATATCCTCTGGCACTTGGATATTGGCGGTGGGATAGCCCAATGTTCTGCCGCGCGCTTCCCCATGAATCACTGTGCCGCTGACTTCATAGATGTAGCCTAATAAATGGTTTGCTTCTTCTAAGCGTCCTTCAGATAAGAGCCGACGAATCCGGGAAGAGCTGATTTTTTCTTCTTCATTTTTTTCGGTTTTTTTCGCCACTGTAACGACTTCAAAACGGTCTTTCGCATATTTCGGTAAATACTTGGCATCCGCTGATTGATCCTTGCCAAAATTATAATCAAAGCCAGACACCGCAACTTTCCCATGCAGTCCAACGATATATTGATCGACAAACGTTTGTGGGTCCAAGGCTGCAAAGGCTGAAGTAAAAGCCACCTCATACAAAAGATCAACACCCAGTTTTGCCATCCGTTCTTCTTTTTGTTTTAGCGTCGATAAATATTTGATTGGTGTGCTTTGAACCTTTTGAAAGACTACCGCTGGATGCTGATTGAAGGTCATCACTGCTAATTTCAAATTTTTTTCCTGCGCAATTTTTTTGCCAGTATTGATGACTTCCTGATGCCCGCGGTGAACACCATCAAAAAAACCTAAAACTAATACGCAGTCTCCTGCTGGAATTTCTGCTGGTTGATAAGGATGACGTAATTTTACAATTTCCATCTGTTATACCTCGTTTCGAATCACTTTACTAGGCTTCAAAAGCCCTTTTTTTTCGGGATGCTGTGCATACAGACTGACTAATTGATCTTGATAGAAAAAAGCTAACAAACCAGGTACATTTTCTTTCAAACCAAAATTTTTCAGCGGCATCAACTGCCCGTTTTTTACTTTTTGCCAATCGGCATCACTCAAATCGATCCGGGGAAATGCACTCATTGCTTCTTCAATGGGACGCAACGCCTGTTCGATTTGACCTTTTTCCATTAGCTCACTAACTTGTGCCAGTGTCACCGCTTGACCGACTGTAAAACCACCACTTGCCAGTCGGGTCAAATCAGACATATGAGCCGGATAACCTAGCTTTGCACCAAGATCTACCGCTAACGTGCGGACGTAGGTTCCTTTGCCGCAAGCTACGCGGAAACGCCAGCTTTGAGTCTGTGTCGCTTCGTGAAAAACTGGCGCTGTAATACGCTCAAAGCTCTCAATCTCCGCTTGCCGTTTTGGCCGCTCCACCGACTCGCCCGCGCGAGCATATTCATATAAGCGCTTGCCGTTTACTTTAACAGCAGAATACATCGGTGGTACTTGAACGATCTTTCCGATAAAAGTTGCCATCATTTGATCGATTTCAGCTTCTGTCAAAGGTATTGCTACGGGTTTCTGATCTACTACCTCACCACTTGCATCTTCTGTAGTTGTCGAAAAACCAAGGGTGATCTCGCCTTCATAGATTTTTCCGTTATCTTGCAGATATTCGATTACCTTCGTACCTTTACCGATGCAGATTGGTAAGACACCATCCACATCTGGATCTAAAGTGCCGCCGTGCCCGACTTTTTTAGTCTGCAAAATTTTTCTTAATTTAAAGACGCAGTCATGACTGGTCATGCCTCGCTCTTTCCATAACGGTAAAATACCGTCCATTGCTTGTCCCTCATTTCAATTTTTACTCAACGTTGCCATTATATCACAGCTACTAAAAGAATTGGTACGTTGGCTCACCGGATAAAAATGGAAACCGTTTGATCTATTTCTCCAAAAATTTAGTCGATAAAAAACCACCGCCAAATCTGACGATGGTCTGGATCAATCTTTTAATTTCTTTTTCTTCTTGCGTTGACGGTTGATCACAAAGCGAATGCTTGGATCAGCAGGCTGTTGCATCGCATAAGATTCTAATTGATTCACTTGATGACGATAATTATTAGCCGCGTAATTTGAAATATCGCCGTTCACTTCGAACTCATCAATCTTTTTCCGTTCTAAATAATAGCCACGCACCAATTCTTTAGTGTACAAGGGATCTTGCTGAATTAGATACGTTCCAAACAACCCATGACCACTTACTTGGCGCATTAAATTTTTCCGTTCATCGACAAAGAAATCAATCAATTCTTCATCGTAAACATCTCGCAAGTTTTCTAAACTATCTAAGATTGCTTCACTGTTACGCATGAAGATTTTTCTAAGAGAAGTGATGTCTTCATTGTCCACCGTTTCACGGCGTTTTTCGCGACGCTGCCAGAACATTTTAGGATGCATAATCACACGAATGATCCGACGAACAAAGATCAACCAGAAGCTCAATAAAGAAAGCATCTGTTTAGTAACTGATTCAGAGACATTTGAGATGAACCGGGAGTATAACCGATAGGCGCCAGAATCGATTTGATGGCGGCGGAAACTTTCATCTAAACCGTCTCGTTCTACTGAAATAATCAACGCTTGAATTTCTTGGAATTCCTGCTGAGCACTTTCCGGCATGGAGTTATTAAAGACTAACTGAATTCGATTCTGATAATTCGCGATCACCGCTTGCAAGGCAAACCGTTCTTTTTCGCTGAGGTCCTGATTTTCAATATCATCATACAATTCACTAATAACTTCACGGAAAATCAACATGGACTTTGGATCAGTCGGCGGAACAACTTCGCCATCTGACAGCAGCGGCAGCACGATCATTCCTACTACGAGGGTCAAAAAAGTGACACAAGCGGTAATAAATAATAGTAAGGAGCGCTCAGGAAAATCCATACCGTTGATTGTCGTCGGCAAAATGAAAATCGTCGCGATACTGACTGTCCCTTTGACTCCGCCAAACGTTAATAATAAGCGATCTCTTAATTGCGCATGGCTTTTTTTCCAACCTTGCGTCAGTAAATAAAAAGCACTCACGAAGAGAAAACGTAGAACAAACAGCAACAATGTCAAAAGCAACACGATTGAGAAAAGGTGCATATTTGAATAATTGCGACTATTCCAAATTGGCGAAAAGACTTGTGTTAATTCGATTCCTAGGAAAATAAAGACTAATCCATTCAACGTGAAGCTAATCGTACTCCAAGAGCTTTCTGTCACATTTGATAGCTGAGCGTCAAATAGGGTTACACGGCGGAAGCCGGTGGCTTGCAGGACACCGGTAACTACAGCGGCGATGATTCCAGAAGCATGGAAGACTTCGGCGATGAAATAAGCGGCAAAGGGGAGAATCAATTCAATCAATAAATACGCAGAAACATCTTGTGCCGAGATTCGTTCAATGATCTTGATTGCTTCATTCTTGATCCAGACCACTACAAATCCCACCACTGCGCCAATAATACTTGACGTAAGTAACGAGATCGAGGCATCTGCCGCAGAAAACTGACCTGTTAATAAAGCTGCTACTGCAAATTGGAACGCGGTAACGCCCGTCGCGTCATTAATCAACCCTTCGCCTTCCAATACGTGCATCACCGATTCCGGGATATTTAAGCGCTTGGCCAACGAACTAACTGCTACCGCATCGGTTGGTCCAAGAGAGGC
Source organism: Enterococcus devriesei (assembly GCF_001885905.1). Lineage (GTDB taxonomy): Bacteria > Bacillota > Bacilli > Lactobacillales > Enterococcaceae > Enterococcus_A > Enterococcus_A devriesei. Next base: position 14,150 of record NZ_JXKM01000021.1, read on the forward strand.
CCCAAAAGCTAAACAAGCCGCGATTGGAATCGCCGGCAAGATACTGTGCAACACATAGCCCAATCCAAAAATCGTGAACAAAACCCCGCCAAAGGCTAAGAGCAAGATCAAACCAAAGTGTTTCAATATAGACGGAATATCAGCAGTCTCACCCTCACGAAACAATAGCGGTGCGATAATCATCACCAGAAAAACTTCTGGTTCAAAATTAATTGAGCTGCCGACCTCAGTCAACCCGAGAATAATTCCGGTAATAATTTGGATCATAAAAATCGGAAAAGATGGAAAAACTTTTGCTAAAACATTGGATAAGGTAATGGCAATGGCTAAAATGATAATGATCTCAATTAAGCCCATTCAATCACCTCTTAGAACAAGTATCTTTCGCTTTACAAAATAATTTTAAAAATTCGCGTTTCTTCACAATAATTCGATCTTCTAATTCAGAAAGCTCTTCTGGATCATCATCCAAAGAAAGCTGCGCTCTTTTGGTCTCCATCCGCAATAATTCATGCTTCATGCGTTCCAATTTACGCGCGGTTAAAACATTTACTCGTTTAATTTTTTGTTTAACGGCTTTTCTTTCTTCCGGGCTCAAGTTTTCAAATTCTTTATGGAGAGCCTTCATCCGTTCTTCAAATTCAGTCGTCATTTCGACCTTGCCTCCTTGAAAAATATCCAGCAAAAGGATTACTTACAAACATCAATACTCTAACAGGATTTAGCAAATAATGCAATTGACTCAAAGCAATAGGAAAATATATGGGCCAAACTTTATATTTGTCTTTATAAATCTATTTTTGTCGAACGATTCAACAGATTTTACTTGACCAGATTATACTGCAAAAAGCAGAACTCGCAGCTACCTCTCTTCAACGTATTTATTTTTTGAAACCCACGAAAAATACATTTTATCTTCGCCACGCATACGAATGGACTATCCGATTTGATTATTAATAGTCATAACTGATTACCTGATTTCTACGCAATATCAAACTGGGAAAAGTCCGACTCGTAAAAAGAACCTGAGGCTGTCTGCTTCAGGTTCTGTAGTGACCCCCAAAAGTTA
>NZ_JXKM01000022.1 GCF_001885905.1 Enterococcus devriesei
GAAAAACTTTGCAACAGAACCTTCCTGCTGCTACCTTAACTGATCCATCACTTAACTTATCAATTTCTTGAATAATAGCATATCCATGAACGGGTGTAGTTAAAACTAAAATAATATAAAAAAGTTCTTTCCGTTAAAGGTAAATATGGATTTCTAATCATACAAAGAAAGTCAAGTATTAGAAAAAAGTTCACTAGGATAATAGTCTAAGATTCTATTAAAAATTCAAAAGATCAAGTGTTCACTTCGCTCTCACTGCCCTCGACGTTTTAGTAGCCTTTCCCTCACTTCGTTCAGTCCAAGCCAACTAAAAATTTTCGGGCTACTCTCTCCTTCACCCTAAAAAATAAATCGAGTTGTGTGTCTGTTTTCGGCCATTTTGATATCTTATTTAAACTTTCTTGAATAAATGTACGCTCTAAACGAGGTCACTGGAACATCCGTTTCAAGCCTTTCGTGTAAGAATGATGAAAAAGCTGCAATTAAAAGGGCTCAAAAATGAAGCACAGAAACTGAAAGTACATTGGCGTTTCTTAACTAAAAACAGATGGAATATTAAAAAACTTGGTGTAGTTTCCGTGCACCTAAATTCCCACTTCTTACAGAAAGTTTAGACGAAGAATTTAGAAAAAACTACAAAATTTACTCAAATATAACGAAGGTATGCGAAGTGCATTGATTTATCCCCATACCAATGACAAAATAGAAGCTAAGAATACCCATATTAAACAATGAAACGTGTATCTTATGGATTTAAATCATTTGATAACATGAGCATTTTTTATTTGACTTCTAGCATTCTTTCTTCTTTTAACATAACTTTTTTCTTATTTATCTTCCAAATCTTGGATGGCCTCTTTTTTTTCTTCAAACCAAACTGCACCAACCAACTCTTGCCCAATTTCAAACGATAGCAATCCCCTGGTAGATCGGTAAAAGTGACTTGTCCGGTTTGATCTGTTAGTTCTTGATAGGCTTTTCCATTACGCCGCAGGGCTTTTTTCCCTTTTTTATCATAGAGTGCGATTGGCGTATGTTCTGCCACGCCTTCTAAGCAAACAGTGAAATCAAAACGCACTTTCCGCAATCGGTAACGGGCGATCACATGATACAATTGATAAATAGCGGCTAAGATCAACAGGGCCGTCCCCGCCAAGATAGCGATTTGTTTCAACTTACGAAAACGATCGCCTTTGACTTGTTTTTTCTCGGCAGCCGGTGTATATGGCACGCGTTTTCCTGTGACTAACAAACGGTGACTATTGATCATATAAGGGGTACAGGTCATGAGCGTCACCAAGTCTTGGCCTGGTTCGATCTTTAAAACCGAAGTCTGATCTGGCGTCACGACTTGGCTGTCAAACACTTCATAAGCCAAGGTTTCCCCTAAGACATTTAGCAGAAAAATATCACCGTTTTTAAGCTCCGGCAGATTGGTGAAGAGTTCCCGTTCTGGCAAGCCACGATGAGCCGAGATCACCGCATGGGTACTTGCGCCACCAACAGGAAAGGACGTGCCATCTAGGACCGTCGCACCTTGTTCCAATAAATCATCATTGGTCGTATCAAATAGCGGTAACTCAATGGCCAAATCAGGAAGATTGATGGTCCCAATCAAATGCTTTTTGTAATAAGCAGCTGAAACCGTACCACCATTCGGATTCGCTGTAAAGGGCCACGATAAAATGTAGGAAAAAGGCCATCGAAAATGTAGGCTGAATTCAAATCTGATAATCTTTTTCATGAAAACATTCAAGGAGAGTGAATCATGAGAAAAGATGTCTTAGAAGGAGTCCTACGCCACATTATGAACGATATTCAACCAAATTACGCAGCTTTGGCTAAACAATACAATTGTGATTACAGAACTGTTAAACGCTATTACGAAGCTGGTAGAAAAGGAAATATAGACCAGCTAAAAAAAAGAAAGTCTTCAAGTTCTCCTTTACTTTCTGGATTTGAAGAGATTATTAGAGATAAATTGGAGTTGAGCTGTTCTGCTTCTTCTATTTATTACTTTATTAAAAAAATGGGTTACACAGGTGGTTATACTACCGTCAAACGATATTGTCGTCACTATCGTGACGAACGGGTGAAAAAAGCAACGATTCGGATTGAAACAACTCCTGGTCTTTCAGCTCAAGTTGACTGGAAGGAAAACATCAAGATGGTGAGTAAATATGGCGAAGTGTTCTACTTTAATATTTTCCTATACGTCTTGGGTTATTCACGCATGAAATATTTAGAAGTGACCTTTGATAGAACGCAGTCCACTGTGTTCCATTGCTTAGTAAATGCGTTTGAGTACTGTGGAAACGGTGTTCCTCAAGAAATATGGTTTGATAATATGAAAACCGTGGTTGATCGAGGAAAAAGTCAATTTAGTCAAACTGTTTTTAACGAGAAATTCCGACAATTTGCGAAAGATGCGCGATTCAATCCTATTGCTTGTCGCCCATTTAGACCACAAACTAAAGGAAAGGTAGAAGCATTAGCTCGAACGGTCAATCGATTAATGGTTTTCAATTATGAATTTGAAAACGAACAAGATCTTAGAAGAATTGTAAATGAGTTTATGGACGATTTAAACAATGAACGTTCTCAAGCCGTAAATGCCAAACCAATCAAATTGCTCAATGATGAAAAAGCTATTCTAATTCCTTTAAATCGTTTGGAACTCTTACGTTATGTTTCCAGAAACCTACATGTAAAAAGAAAAGTTTCCATTGAATCCATGGTTCAATATCAAAATTCAAAATATTCTGTTCCCTTGAAATATATTGGCAAAGAAGTGACTCTGGATGTCCGGAAGGATAACCTTTTCATCTGGTATGGGCATCAATGTATTCGTTCGCATCCATTAAGTGAAAAAGCGTTGAATTATCAACGGGATGATTCGCTTGAAATTCTTCGGTCTGACGTCTTCAAATATTTGGAAGATGAAGAACTAGAGCGGTTTGTAGAGGAAAATTTAGATGCTTATGATGAATTATAAGGAGGAACTTATGTCAAATTACCATCAGTTATTGAACCAGTTAACAGATTTAAATCTTACGTGTGTCAAAGAAAATTTACCTGCACATTTAGATGAGGTAGCCAAAAGTGATAAATCTCTTGTCGATTCTTTATTTGAATTGACGTCTCAAGAAATTAGTTATCGAAAAGCTGAAACCCAAAGAAAAATCTTGAAACGTGCAATGTTTCCTTATCATAAACGTCTCTATGATTTTAATTTTGATTTCCAACCAAAAATTAAAAAAAGTGAAATCCAAGATTTAGTAACTTTGCGCTTCTTAGATACCTATGACAATATTCTTTTCATCGGAAATAGCGGTGTAGGGAAAACGCACTTAGCTGTTTCTATTGGTTTAGAGTGTATAGATAGAGGGTTAAGTTGCTTATTTATCACCAGTACAGAGCTCGTCAATCGGCTCATTCGAGCACATAAGCGTGGAACAAGTGATACTATGCTTAAGAAATATGCAGGATACGCTGTATTAATTATTGATGAAGTTGGCTACTTACCATTTTCAAAAGAAGGATCCAATTTACTATTTCAATTAATCAATATGCGTTATGAGAGGAAATCGACAATTATTACTACAAATATTCCGCTTTCTCAATGGTCGGAAATATTTGGAAATAAGAAATTAACAAATGCTTTATTGGACCGCTTGGTCCATCACTCTAAAATCATTCAAATTACAGGGCCTTCTTATAGAATGAAAAGCTATAGCGAAGACAAAGCGAAAGAAAACAAATAATACAGAAGACCGAATACCGAATACCTACATTTTCAATGGCCCAAAACCAACATTTTTTTGTGACCCTTGACAGAGGATAGGCATGTTCAAAACAATCAGTCCGATATCCTTTTAATCCAGTTGCTGCACTATATAAAAAATTTCATCATAGTTTCGCCCTAGTCGTTCCAAAGATTCGATGACAAAAATATCCTTCTTCCTTAAAAAATGAAGTTCTTTTTGCAATTATTCTCGTGAGGTCTTCTTTTAACTACATAAAATTGTAACCACTGGTTTTAAGAGTAGTGTATCATCCCAAATCATATAATTAATTGACTGCGATTGTTATAAAACTCACGGTAAGCCATATAACTAGCAATAAATGAAGAAATCGCAGTAACTGAAATCAACATAAACATCACAACAATTTGGTAACGAATCGCTTGAACAGGATCAATTCCCGCAAAAATCAACCCTGACATCATACCTGGTAGGCTGACAAGTCCAACCGTTTTGGTTCGGTCAATAGAAGGAGCCATGCCCGTTTTGACGCTTTCTCTTACAATACTCATGGACGCTTGTTTTTTATTGGCTCCCAATGCCAATTTTTCCAATACCTGTTGGCGTTGGTCCGTAAATTTTGAATTCAAAGACCGATAGGTCACTCCAATCGCAGTCATGGCGTTGCTGGCAATCATGCCTGTAATTGGAACGATTTGGGAAGGGGTCCAGTCAATGACTCCTGAAAAAACAAGAATGAGTAAGGACAAGGCTGTTCCTACTCCAATAGCCGTCGTTGAAATTTTAAAAGAGCGGTTGATCCCCTCACTGCGTGTATGGGCGTTATAAGAAGCGTTGAACACAATGAACAAAACCATCGCTAAAGTGAGAAAGTTGTTATCCACTCGTAATACGTAGCTCAATACATATCCAATAAGGAATAATTGAACGACAGCGCGAATTCCCGCAATAAAAATGTCGTTTCCTAATCCCAATTTCTCTTTGTAATCAATCAACAAGGCAACTATCAAGAGGACAGAGGATAAAAGCAAAGAAAGATTACTGATTTCCAAATTGTTTGTCATTTCGATTCCTCCATTTTTCCACCTTTGATAGTAATCAGACGAGAAGCTTGGTCGATTTCTTCCTGGTTGTGAGTGACGGCCAACACCGTAGTTTGTTGGTCTTTCATCATGTCTCGGACTAAATCAAGGATAATCGCTCTGTTTTCTTGGTCCAATGAACTGGTAACTTCATCCAGGAGCAACACTTTCGGTTGATACATCAAATTTCGGACCAATGCAACCCGTTGTTTTTCCCCTCCTGATAGTTCCTTGACCTCTTTCGATAAGTAAGTTTCAGGTATTTGAACTCGTTCTAACAATTTTTTTGCACGTTCCCGATCAAATCCTTCTTCTCTTATGCGTGCAGGAAAAGACAAGTTCTCTTGAACTGTCTCATCGAATAGAGAAGCGTTTTGAAAGAAATAAGAGACTTCTTTTCTATACTCCACAGGATCGATTTTTTGCAGATCCGTACCTCGATAATAAATTTTTCCGGAAGTTGGGGAAAGCAGCGTACCAATTAATTTCAAAAGGGTACTTTTTCCACTTCCAGAAGGACCAGAAAAAACAATCACTTCCCCTTTGTTTACTGTAAAAGAGATATCTTGAAGGATTTGGTTTCCGTTTGCCTGAAAACCAACCTTCTCTAATTGAAACAATGAATCACTCATACCACTTCTCTCCTTTATAAAAAAGCCCTGCACCAGTGGACCATCCATACGGGTGCAGGGCTTTTGTTTCATCCTAGTGTACCTCAGTGTTCGTTTGGATCGTTTTTGGCGTCTTCATGAGTAGGGTGAACCGTTCCTTCAAGGTGATCTGGACCAGCATAAATGGTATACAGTCTGAGCGGCTTATCACCGGTGTTTTCGATGTTGTGCCACATGTCCGCCGGAACAAATACGGCGTCATCATCCATCACTTTTTGTTGAACATGTAAGTTATCTTTAGAAGGCCCCATTTTACACACGCCTTCTCCTTCTTCAATACGGATAAATTGGTCAATGCCTTCGTGCACTTCCAAACCGATGTCATCGCCCGGTTGAATGGACATTACGGTGACTTGCAGTTTACTGCCTGTCCAAATGGTCGTCCGGTAATTATCATTTCCTGTGGTGGCGTCTTCAATATTGATGATATACGGCTTCTTCCCATGATCCTTGTAGTCTATTTCCATCTTCCATTCCTCCTAGTCTTTGTACTGAAACAATGATACCTACTTCTTATTTATAATAATTCTAATTAATGGTACCACATCTAAAATTCTATGCAAAAAAATTAGCTTTTTGGAGAGCGATTCTAAACAAAGACCATATAACGCGCAATTACAATTGGTACCCCTTAATCCTCAGCACATAAAGGAAAAAATATGGAATCAAAAAATAACCGATATGTACTCTGGTTATGACTTGAATCAGGGAGAATTTCAGAGACGACACATCATACTTTTTTAGTTTGCACTTGTAAAATAACTAGCGTACATTAAGTTTATGCTCACTATCAAGCGTTGTCAATCCTTTAGACTCTTATCAATTTCGAAAGAAAGTAGCAAGGTTATTGATTGTGACTGTAAAAGTGGGGTGTTCCTATAAGCACATTAAACTATCTTCTCTAATTTATCATGCTATTTAAATTCTGTTTTTTCATGAGAATTTTTGTCCAAAACTTGTTAAAATGATTTTAAAAAATACTTACATACACAATCCCCAAAAGACACTAATGTCATTTCAGTCAAAAAAGATACCGCAGAAAATTTCCACCTGAGATTCAATACGATATTACTCTCTTGACAGCCAGCTTAATTCCTTAGTTGAATAGATTATTAAAGTGCACAAAAAAACAATGCGGCGTTTGTTATATTTTCTGGTATAAGCGACGGTGCTATAAACTTTTTTGCAGATTAAAAATCATATGAATTTAACTCCAGTAATAAGAGTTTAAGTGCCAATGCATGCATGATTCTTTCAATTTCCGTTTTATGAGTAGACAGAGCGATTCCTTCATTGCATTGGAAAATGAGTTTGTTTCTCGTAATATGTATGCTCTCATTTTTGGTTGCATAGTATTCTCTCCATTCGTCTTCATACATAAGAACGCCTCCTTTGATCATCCTATATTTAAGTCCTTCGTTATTAATATACGTAAAAAGTTGGTATTTTATTTTTATTTTCTCTCTCTTTAAAAAAACTGAAAAAAGAGCGGTTTACAGGCATTTTCATGGATAGTTACCCATAGATCAATCTGAAATGAGCGTAGAACTTCCCTCTCAAACACTGGTTTTTTAGAGAAATACGAAATATTAGGGTTATTTGCAGAATAGCTACTTATTCTTACAAAGCAACAAGCGAGCAAAAGAAAAATTCCTTTCAAGCGTTTTTTGGCGGTACACTATTTTAGCGACAGGCAAGATATGTTCCATAACGATAAACGTTGGGTGTCCAATGCGTAAATGTATCTTTGTTTTCGTGAATCGCTTCTTCGGAAGTCAGAACAACGCCACGTCCGCCAATCATGCTTGATTTTGAGCGATACGCAAAAATAGCCCCTTTGCTTTTACCTGGCTTGGTAGTGATTGACCGACTGTGCGTGCGGATGTAAAGTATTTAATTCAACCTATATAGTATAAGAAAGTTTAAACTTTACATATATTTTTCTTGTACAAGGATTAGTTCTTCTTGTCTATGATAAAATTTATTAAACAGTTTGAAAGTAAAAACTATTCAAAGAAAGTGGGCGATAACAATGGGATTTTGGTATTTTTTAACGTTAGCTGTCGGTATAACTTTGTTGATCATAAGTGTTTCAAATAAAGAAGTATCTAGATCAACCAAATTCGTAATAGCCTGTTTTGTTTTAGGGATCTTGTTAGTCATAGGTAGTCTACTTTTATTTTTACCAGGCAGCTCTTCGATTATTGAGCAACTACTTCAACTAAATTAGCTTCGTTATTAAAAGCCGACTTTCTAAAAAAAGAAAATCGGTTTTTATTTGTACTGGTCGAAAAAATTTTTTCTACGGCTGATTTTGACTTTATTTTAGATCCAGCTGAACGATCAGCGGCTCCCCTTCTTGCGTTGCTTCATCCAACATTAAAGAATAAACATCGGCATCCTCTTTCGTGATACGTACCTGTTGCGCACTCATTTCGCCAGCACCCACTTCTTGAATACGCATCATTTGGTTCTCTGGATCCACGCTATTGATAAAGTAATAATTTTCCATGACTTTCCTCTTTCTCCTAATTGAATAGGTCTGACTCTTGACTCATTTTTGCTTGTTCGATTTCACGCTGCAGCTTTTCAAAAGCTACTTTATTTTTGAATTGATCAAATTCATTGCTCGTCACCCGTTCCAGGTGTTTGACTTGATTTGTGACCGACCGACGATACTTTACCGATGATCGATAGAAATAAAGTAAGAGACTTTTTCGAAAATAGCCATCATCTATTCCACTTTTTTAATTTGGTATTTGTTGCGATTAGCTCATAATGATCGATTATATTGGAATAACTGACGTGATCGGATGCTACATAAACAAGGACTTGATTTGAATCCAATCCTTCATATTTGAGATCAAAAACGACGAAATAGGTTTGATCATCGTTCGTATAAACACTTAGATCTTCTATGCTAATTTTGGCATCTTCAAGGTCCATATCCCCAATCGATTGCGTCATTTCCTAGTTATATTCATCAGTAATCAACTTCATTTCGTTCAAAGGAAAAATCTTTTCCAATATCTTCAACTCACTTGAGAAGGCACTTACCCTTCAATTCCGATTTTCACAGAGATATTGTCTAGCAGAAATAAAAATGGATAGGTCGCTTTTATCGTACAAGGTACCGTATCTCCAAACACTTCTTTTTACCCTAATGATGAATTTTGTATCATATACTAGCCTTGAAATTGTTTATTTGAGTAATCTTTGAGCTCTGCAACTGCTTCAGCTGTCAATCCACTTTTCTGTTCAATCTGATAATTGACTTGTTAGTGATAAGTAGTGATTGTTTGAATTCGATATCCGAAGACAACAACACTCAAAAAAACGTTACAACCTTGTTGAACATCATGATGTTCAACAAGCTATCTTGCTATACAAGGATGTTTTAGAAACGAAAACAATAATTTGACACTAATCCGTTTAAGAATGCTGCTTGAGAAATTTTTATCAAATGACACTACTCAAATTCCTAAAATCGATATCACTAAAGCCCTGGCTCTTATAAATCAAATCATAAGAAGCCACGTACCCGACTTCTTATGATTTCCAATTTTTCGCAGACTTTATGACCCCATTATCTATTGACCAGCTGCAAATAGTTAGTCAAAAACTACTTGCTGTTGACTTCAATGTCATGGACTCATTCAACCATTTTTACAAGAAATATTACCCTATCTGCTTGGGAAACTTATCTGACGGCTTAATGGACTTAGGGTACTTTGAAGAATCAAAACTCATATTGGAAAAACTAGCTTTCGTAGCAGACCATGTGGACTCTATCGAATTAAAAATGTGGGCACAATACCTAACAAACGTACTAAATATTTACATGGATGATCAACTTAATGAAAAACAGAATCGATTAAATAAATTAAATCAAATCGTAACAAATTGGCACAATTTATTGCCATCCAGTCATTTGGTAGAAGGTCTACACGGCACTTTCCAACGTTTATCTGACAGAAACGGTGATCGTCCAAACAACATTCATATTCCACCTGTATACATTTTAAAGCCATAGGAAAAAGCCTAGTATCTATTTATTGCTAGGCTCTTTTGTATACCTCTACACATTCATTTCCTTCTTCCAGCATTCATAAGACTCAACAGTTGCACTTTTTTTCATTCTCCTACAAATTCGACTAAACAATGACCACTTATAATCATCAAGAATGGCAGTCCTACTCCTCCTAATCCTAAGAAAAACAGTAAAAGTAAATACAAAAATAGCATCATATTCGTCCATAACGATAAAAGAGTCAACAAAAGAGAAACTAAGCCTACTGTAACAAATGAAAAGAACAGAATACCATAATAAATTTTCAAAAGAACAGACCATTCTTTGATTCTATTAAGAACAGATAACTCCTCCTCAATCATTCATCAATCCACCTGCTCTTTCTTCTTCTTGGGATCAATACTCTTTAAAAACCTCTCCTCCAATACCAATAAATGACGATAAACATCATCCATCGAACAGCCTGAAGAAAGACTAAGGCAATATAAAAAATCACAAGGTAACGTTTTTACTGCACGGTTTCTTGTTACCCAGCTTGCTACTGTACTCTGCTTATAGCCATGTAACTCACAAAATTGCTCTACCGTAAGACCTAACCGCGAAATAATAAACACATTGATCGGGTAGGGATATACAAAGGTATTGATACTCATAGTCAGAAAGACCTCCCCCCATATTATTACGTTTGCGATAATAGTACTACTCTTTCTTAAGACCAGCAAGCAAGGCGGAGAAAAAGAAGGAACGTATCATAGATATAATGTAATAGGCAATTTGCACCTTTTAATTTCAACCTGTATCAATCATGAACAGATCTGTTTGCACGCCGATCTTATTGGGTTCTATCAAGCGTTTCAGTGCTGTCTGGATAAACATGTATTCTCTTCCAAAAGCTTCTGAGATCGCAGCGAAATAAGCCCCCTGGCTTTCTTTTTTTAGCCGGATAACGGAGCGCATCAATCCATGTATCGAAGCTAGCATAATACCTCCATTACGACCAGCACGAACACGAAAATGAATTTTGTTCTCTTCTCTTAACTGCTTCAGTACTTTGTCCAGGGAACGTTTTGGGATCTTTAAACGTTCAGTTAACTCTTTTTTTGTAGAAATAATGTATGGTTGTTCTTCATAGGATTGCTCATTCAAATAGGACAGTAGATCTTCTGCCCATTCATGACTATGTGAATACTTGCGAACAGCTCTTTCTTTCTTGAATTTCCACCAACCTCGTTTTTTGTTGAATAGCTGCTCTTCAGAAAGATTGGCATCGACCCACTCTTGGCATAATAGGACAATTTTTTCTCTGTGCGCTGCTTGATACTTTCCGGAGTAAGCGGAACGAATGATTCTGGTTAATTCTCGATCAGATAAAGGGTTAGCCAAGCGGTCATTGAATTCTAACATCGTCAATTCACATGCTTCTACTTCGTATTCTGACGAAAAGTATGCCAAAGACAAGGTGAATATGACATTATTTCGACCATATATACCCTTTTCACCTTGTATTTTTTGACTTTTTAGCAACAGCTGGAACCAGGGTTCATCGACTTGACGAAATTCTTGAGTAGATGGTAATACAAAAACATTCTTGATCTCCGCTTTTTTATCCGCATCTTCTCTCATTGACCAGTCGATCCATTCTTCAAAACTATAGCGATACTGTGGTTCAAAGAATAAAACATTCTCTTCAGAAGGCATTCGTGTGATCCCAAAATGATTGGCATTTACATCAACAGGAAACCGATAATCATTTGAAAATTTGTTTCTTAGATTTTTTGAGATCATTTTGGCCACATTGATCACTTTAAAATTTGATTTCTTCGTCACGTATGCAGGCTTGTCTAGTACATAGAAAGCTTGAAATCCATGCGGTGTACGTAGAATCATTGTCGGCATAAAGCCGATCTCGTGACTGGCCAAGATAATTTCACCGTAGTCAAAGTTTGGATCCAATGTGTCAAAATCAACAAAGAAAGTATTGATTTGACGCAAATTGTCCTCAGAATGACCTTTTGTAAACATTCTGGCTTCATCAGCATACGTTCCATAGCGAAATACATTTGGTGTCCAATGAGTGAATCGATTATTGTTTTCGATCACCCCTTCTTCTGAAGTGATCACTAGTCCAATCCCCTCGATCATGTGTTCCTTTGAACGGTACGCAAAAATAGCCCCCTTCCCCGACTGATCACTAAAAGAGACCGGTTTTAGGTGGCTGTTTTTATATTTGAATTTACGGATACCTTTTTGTAATACCGTCGAATATACGACATCCAAAGAAGCTGCCATGACTGTTATTCCTTCCCAAACTAAAAGAGAACACAAATATTCTTAAAGATTTGTGTTCTCCCAATAGCTTAGAAGTCTTAAATGAATGACAAAATAAGCATGTATATATTGAGTTGCTCGTCAAAAAATGGTAGAATAAGCCTGTAAGTTCGGATTGTCAGTCCGAAAGACTTATCAAAATTACATAAGTGGTTGTCAGCCACTTACATAACTTCTGAGACGAGCGAGAACACATAGGCTTTTTATGTGATTCAGATAGAATAGTGAGGCCAATTTCACTTTTTTATCCGTCTCTTTTTTTTATGTAATTTTCTTTTAAAGTGTAAACTTTTTTTTAATGCTGTAAACCTTTTTTTTATACTACAAAGTTACCCTATTTTTAAACATTTGTAAAGATTATCAAGTGACTTAATTATAAATTATATTTTATAAAATATAATTTATAAAATATAATTGACAACATATTTACTTCTGGTATAATGTTCTTAGATATATATATATATTATATTTTGCAATTTATATTTTATATTTTATAAACGGGAGGTTTGTTTAATGGAATTATCGCAAGAAAACTTGAAAATTGTTTTTGAATATAGAAATGTCGTCAGAAGACCATTAACTATTACTGTAGCAAATTCCAAGGGTGGAGTAGGTAAAACTACTATTATAAGATACTTGAGCTATGTACTTGCTAATATGGGATTTAAAGTGTTGGTAGTGGATGCCGATCCGCAATCAAATACTACAAAGACAATGTTGTTGACTAAAAATTATCACTCTAAAGACGATGACATTTTCATTATTGAAAAAACTATGCTAGCTGGAATCGTTGAACGAGATTTAAAACAATTAGTTCTTCCAATAATTGAAAACTTGGATTGCATTCCATCACATATAGATTTTAAAAACTTTCCAAAATATTTAACTAAGCTTTATGGGGACGCTATAGAAGGAATAGACGCTGATTATATCGAGGTCGAAAAAAACAGAATTTCAGTCTTGAAAGATTTACTTGAGCCAGCCAAGCCGGATTACGATTTTGTTCTCATCGATACTCCACCTACTATGTCTGATTTCACTAGGAATGCTGCTTACGCTTCTGACTATATTATTATGGCTTTTCAAACACAATCCGACAGCTTAGATGGCGTTGAAGATTATATATCAGAAGAAGTCACTCCTCTTGTTGAAAAATTTGATTGTAAAACTGAAATAGTTGGAATACTTCCAAATCAGTTGAGTAAAGGTAGTATAGATCGCCAAGTTGTCAACGATGCTATCGAAAAGTTTGGTGATCAAAACCTTTTTGATAATATTTTACCACATGTTAAGCGAGTGCAAACAACACCGAGGACAGGTCTAAATACTGATACTTATTGGGACAAACTTGCTTACGAAGAAGTTTTTGTACCTTTAGCAAAAGATTTCATTCATAGAATAAAATTATTCGAAGGAGAAAACTAACATGACAGATAATGCAAAACCAGGTTTCTTTTCTAAGCAAAAACCTGATAATTCTTATAAAGAGATCCCTAAACCGAAATCAGCATTTACTTCTGACAACACAGATTTACTAGAAAATATTCACCCTGAAGAAGATGTATTAAAGATAAACAACAAGTCTCTTGGTGTACCAGCCATAGTCTGGTGCGAATTTACGGCTTTGCTTGATACAACTGATAATGATTATACCTATGAACTACTCGAAGAATTAATTCACGAAAGAACTGCACGTTTCGATCACAATCAAGAAATAACCTACAAACGAATATTAGAGCGTAAGAAAGATCAGGAAAGAGAACGTATATATAAGAAAGAAAAAAGGAAGAAGATTTAGATCTTCTTCCTTTTTATTTACAAATTATATTTTACAATTTATATTTTATAAAATATAAATTGTAAAATATAATTTTGCCTTTAAAATCAATTAATTAAACACTATAATAGATTTTTGTAAATTTTCTTTTATAATTTTGGATTTGAGTCAATATCTTGGACATATTTTAGTAGAGACTGCTAAGACATTTTCTCTGTTTCTAAATCTTCAAACTCCTGTGGAGTTAAGTAATGAATCGAACTATGGATTCGATTACGATTATAAAATCCTTCAATGTAGCTAAATAAAGATCGATTCGCTTCTTCGAAGTCTGAGTAAGTCGTCGTGTATACTTCTTCTTTTTTCAATGATGCATGGAAGGACTCAATTCCTGCATTATCATATGGTGTTCCTTTGCGACTATAGGAATGCCTTATTTTATTATTTTCAAGCCAATTTTCCACTTCGATTGCTGTATATTGACTACCTAAATCAGTGTGTAGAATCATTCCTTCTGGGATGTGGTACCGTTGCTTTGCTTGATTGAATGTTTGTAACACACAATCGACAGTCATTCGTTTAGAAAATGTATAGCTAATAATCTTTTTCGTGTGTAAATCCATAATCGAAGATAAGTAACACCAACCATTTTTCTTAGTTGGAATGTAGGTGATATCAGCTACCCATTTTTCACAGATAGTTTTAGTAGAAAAGTCCTGATTTAAGATGTTCTCTTTTAAAACAACCGGCTGAACAGGCCGTTGAGGTCTGTATTTCTTAACCACAATTGACCTTAGATTTAATTGTTTCATCAGTTTTTGTACATGCTTAAGAGATACTGAAATTCCTTCTTTTAGCAACACTTGATGGATTTTTGTTGCACCATATCTCTGTTTATGATCAAAAAAGATCGTTGAAATCTTCTTTTTCAATTGGTTATTTCTGACTTCTGTAGCTGTTAACGATTTATTTTTATAAAAATAGTAGACGCTTCTAGGAATTTCTAATAACCGACACAACAAAGAAACAGTGTACTCCTTACACCATTTTTCAATGAATCGAACAAGTGACTTTAGGTCTTTCGAGAGAATA
>NZ_JXKM01000023.1 GCF_001885905.1 Enterococcus devriesei
GAAACCAACCACATTTGTGGTGGCTTTTTATTATTTAAAAAAGCAATAAGTGATATAACTTTAATACATTATTCCAATTGCTTTATTGACATTGAGCCTCGGAACCCTTAATAAACCCTTAAACTGTCGACTCGTCGGTCTCATAGCTCACGCTATACCGACATTCGTCGAAATAGTTTAATTAAGGGTTCTTCTCAATGCTCAATAAATTTTCTCGGCATAATTACAGTGTAAAATAACAGTTTGAGTTTTGATAGTTTATATATAGCTGATTTTTTGCTAATGTATAAGTATAACTTACTTCCATATTTTGCAAACAAAACATGGAAGTAACTCTATTATTTGGATAATTCCTTAGAGACGGGCGTGCCCGTCTTTTTTTATTTCACTTTTTTTCAATCATGCACATGATAAATATAGTTATAGCTATAGACACTAAAGCGTTTTTCAAATAATAGAGATCATTTAAAAATACAACACTTAAAAATAACGCTCTTCCCATAGTACCTACTTTTAATTTTTAAGTTATTTTAAGCTTGATACAGCTTTTCCATTATCCAAAACGTGGTTTTGGTCCAACATTCATATTAAATACGCTTATACGCGCTTAAAATGGCATATATAAGCCCTCCAAATAAAACATAAGGCACAAGATAGAGAATAAGCATGAAATAACGCCATACTGAATGACCTGTTTTCAGAACATAGTTCAGCCATTCGTAAAAATGTTGCACACCTAAC
The DNA here is from genome assembly GCF_001885905.1 of Enterococcus devriesei. Classification (GTDB taxonomy): domain Bacteria; phylum Bacillota; class Bacilli; order Lactobacillales; family Enterococcaceae; genus Enterococcus_A; species Enterococcus_A devriesei. The sequence continues at coordinate 742 of NZ_JXKM01000023.1, forward strand.
CAGTCACCTAACGGACTGAGCGCTAAAAAAGCAATCATGACTAAGGCAACGATAAAAAACATTGCTGTCATGCCTTGGGTTAAACGATGAAACGCTTGATCATATTGTTTCATGGCTGTGTCGTTGTGCTTGATACGTTCATCCATGGTTGCTTTATAATCGTTATTCGCTTGTCGCAGTTCGGCTTGGTTGGTTTGTAACTGCTCAATTGCCTTATGCGTGTCTGTTTTCACATCTTCCAATTCTTCTTGTATCGCCGTTTGAAAATCTTGTTTTAAATTATCATTATTAATGCGTTCGATATAGTGCTTCGCTACACTGATGAAACGCTTTTGTGTGATTTCAGTCGCTTGATTAAAGTTCGAGGCCGTTTTCTCGATCGTTGTTAATAATTCGTCGTGACGCTTGTTTTGCTCGTGCTCTCTCTTCTCGATTTCTTCGAGCCTTTTCATCAGCAAGTCTTGCTGACTCTGCAGCTTGTCGGCTACGCTCAAGCTCATTTGTGTCTTGGGCGAATTGGTCCCAATCTGCTTGAGTGACGCCTGTATCTCGTTCAGTTGCTTCATCACGGTTTGAAGTTGGTCGTTTTGGCTGGCATTCGGTGTCTGATGCTCGTTCTGTCTGTTGTTGGCGTTGTATTTGTCTTTCAAAGCCATCTTCGATACCTCCTTTATTGTAATCTTCGCCGAGTTTACGTCCACGCACCTTTTTATCTTCGGCTAAGTGTCGATAGGTAATGCTTTTGGGTGTGACACGTTCAATTTCAATACCATGTTGGTTTAAATGGTCTTTGAATTCATCCATATTGTTGGCTTGTGATTGGTCTATCGCCTCTCTAATCTCATCTTTCCATGAATATTGGGCTGTTGATTTCGTATTAGGATCAGCAATCGCTTTTTCCGTTTGGGTGTAGCGTAAGCGTGCTGTGTCTTTGTTTGGTACGCTTAAACCGTGTTCCATGCAAACCTCATCATTGAAATTTCTGACATTACGTAACGCTTGTTTATTATTGTTAAATTTCTTACCTGTTTCGAGGTCAATTGAATTGATCACGATATGATTGTGTACATGGTCTGTATCGGCATGCGTATAGACCGCCACTTGATGATTGGGTGCGAGCTTTTCAGCGAGTGCTAAGCCTAATTGATTACATTGTTCGGGCGTGACTTCGCCAGGTTTAAACGATTGGATAATGACATGCCCTTGATTCCCATCGGTTTTACCATATAACTCACGAGAAGCTTTAAAACTCGATTTGGCATAGTCTACATCACAATTTAAGCCACTTTTTTCGACAGCGCGTTTTTCAGCGTAATTAATCGCCCGTGATGTTGATTTGGTCGCACTTAATTTAGTTGTTGCCATTGTTATCACGCGCTTTTTTCTTTTTATATGATATATATAAATCAATACCTGTGATAAAAGTTAAAAGTGAAAAACACAAAATCACCGGAAATTGTGGATCAAAGAAAAGAAAATAAAACAATATAATTAAACACATCATAAATAAAATGGCACTTACAATCATTTTTATTTTTGGATCATGTTCCATATCTCATCTAACCTTTCACGTAATTCACTAATGTTACGTTCTAATGCTTCGTAGTTCGGTGCTTCATGTTGATGTTGGTTGCAATATTTCGCAATCTGATTGGCATTTGCGCCCAACATACTCAAATCTTTCGCTACCGATTGTCGCGTTGCTTTGTCCAATTTGGGTGCGACCAATCGGGCGCCTTGTGCCTTTTTCTTAACGAAAGCAGGCACACTCATATTTAAAGTTTCAGCTGATTGTTGTAACTTTAAATATTCGGATTCGCTCACACGAAAACTGATTTGTTTCGGCGCCTTACGGTTGGGTTTACGGTTTCGCCCAACAGTTTCGTCGCTAGCCACAAATGTGTTTTGTTCGCTCATACATCCCACCACGCTTTCTTCGAAAGATAACGCCTTTCTTACATCTTACTTTATATGATAAAGTAAGATTCATCAAGTCGTTAAGTGGTTTGGCAAGCATTGGCTTTGCTAGCCACTAACGTGGCAGACGCGCCAGCTTGTTGGGGATTATCCCCAAGCCCCTTATGGATTTTTTCTAACGAAAAAATAGTGGCTAATTGCTAGCCACTAAGTTCAAAACCATCAAAACCGCAGCAACCCAAAATGGTGGTTGCTATAATTATTAAACCCAAATAAAAAATACAATTAAAAAAGAAATGATAATAAGGTCAAAAATGATGTTCTTTATATTCCAAGTTAAAAAATCAGGGACACTATTAATAATTAACCCTGCTATCAATAAAACCTCACTAGCAAAGTGTATGTACTTTAAAAAAGAAAAATCAGATAAAGGAGTGCTTTTCATAAGCGAAAAAATAACAATACAAATAAAAGCTGTTCCCATAACAACATTGCCTATCTTATAATATTTTTCATAGTCTTCAGTTTCTCTTAAAAGCATTTAATCTCTCCTACTTTTTTGTTGTACCAATTATTAATAATACAAAAAATAGAAAATTTAATAAATAAAATATTTTTTCCCCTAAAGGATTTCCAATAATATTTTCATTCAATCCTATAATTGAACAAATTATAAAAATAACAATAATACTGGTTAAATAAATCTTATTTTTTAATAACATAAACCCCCCCTTTTTTGTTAATTATGTCACTTTTCTTTAAATTCATAGTTTACTAGAACACTTTGATAGTCATCATTTATGAGTTTCAACATGTATAGAGAAAAATATTTAAACATAAAAAGTCGCCTAAAAATAAAGAAGGCGACTTAAAAGACTAAAAAAGAGTTTTAATACGTTTTAACTTTTCTTAGTTTATATGCTTTTGATGAAATATTAGGTAATGCATAAGGAGAAATTATGTGAGAGCCAGGATCATATATTGATTTTTTACTAGCTCCGTATTTATAAGCTTGATAAACAATTTTAGAACAGTAAGTAGGATTTTTGGATTTTAATTTCGTATTAATTCCGTAGTTATATTTTTTTCCTACATAATTTTTTTTAGCCCAAGCAGCAGCTTTAGGTCCAGCTTTGGAATTTTTTGAACGATATATTTTCAACCAAGATCCTTTTCCAGAATATCTTTTTTTAAACCAAGATAAACTATGTACAGCAGGGTGATGACCTGAACCATAAATATGTAAAATCTTTTTACTACTTATAGCAATTGCAGCATGTCCAGTTAAACCCCAAGAACTAGTTTTATTAGAAATCAACACATCTCCAGCTCTTAAATGAAAAGCAGATCTGTAACCTGTTCCATCAGAATCATTGGCTAGTGATTGTTCGCCTTGCTTACTTTCCTCTAAATACTTATTCCATTGTTCTTCATCAACAGACTTATCTAAAACACCTTTTTCCTTTAAATCTTGATAATCTACAACATTAGAGTTTTCAGCATGCGCAGTTTCAAAAAATCCAATTGACGAAAAAGAAATAATTAATGTGAACGCAAGTACAAAAAATATTAATTTTTTCATTATTTCATATTCTCCTTTACTTAATTTTATTTACAATTAAACATTACATTAAATAAAATGATATTAAAAGAATAATTATATTGAGGAGAGAACTTTTAAAATGAAATGGTCAAAAATCATTATATTAATTTTATCTTTAGTTCCAATAGAATTTATCGGATTATTTACTGATTATCAAACAGGTTTATTAATAGGCTACATTCCATTTATAATAGTTGCTATATTAATGAGTATATCCATTTTTAAATTCGGCTTTAAAAATAATATAAGTATTGTAATAGGTAGATGCATTGGAATATTTCTTTCTTGGGTATGTGTTCATTTATTTATGAACATTTACGATTCATCAAATTATTTTAAACCTCTTACCACAGATATTTTTTCATTATTTTTAGGAGCTATTTATTTCATATTTATTATGCTTATATATTTAGTTATCTATGGTTTTTCTCACCGTAATAAGTGACTATTATATTACTTATATTAAAGGACACAAAGATTAATTTAACAACGTTTGTGTTTTTTAGTATTTATACAAACTAACTACCTATAATAGTTAATTATGTTAACTAAAAGAAAAGGCTTAAACGCTGTGAAATAAACGTTTAAGCCTTTTCCTTATGATTATTGGTTATGCATTTTTTATACATGCCTTTAACGACACGTTTTCATGTATTTTCATCAAGTCAAATTTTGTATCTTTATTCAGTTCTCAAGCGTCTAAGTGTTGCATACAGTATGCACGCATACTGTATGCATGTATATTGTATGCCTGCATACAAGTTTAGAGACATTTTGTTATAATTGGGAAGTCGTCTATCTCTCAGACGTCAATTTGACGTAGAGAGGAGGTGCGTACGCATGACTGCAATATTTGTTTATATCATAGTATCTATTTTTATAGATTGCTGTGGTGTGTTGTTTCGCTTTTGGCTAGAACAACGCAGTAAAAAATAGGCGACATAGCCAAACACCTAAAAACCCCAACCTATGGCAGTAGGTTGGGGTTTGGTGCGTTCATGACGCAATATTTGTTAAATCTATTATATTCTTTCATATACTTTTTGTAAACGGAGGGAGAAGGATTTGAACCAACGCGAGCAAAAAGCTCCTACCAAACACAAAGTGTTGGCCTCTTAAACCAGACTTGAGTACCCCTCCATAATAATATTAAATTTGTATATTATTTACTTTTAATATAATATTATAAACGGGGTCTGAAGTCAAGGAGGAAAATTCTTTGATGTTAAAAAAATTAATTACGTGTACTTTATTATCTTCGATAGCGCTAACAGGCGTTAATATGTTGGAATATAGTCCAAAAATTGATCAAAATCATATCGCTCAAGCAGCAGAAATCGATAAATATCCACGGCCGATAAAAAAACAACAGCCAAACTATCATACGAAAAATAATTGTACGTGGTACGTACATAATAAAAGAAATCAAACAAAAAGATATCTTCCATCTAGTTTTACAGATGCAAAAAATTGGCTTAATGAAGCCAAAAGAGCTGGATTTGCTACAGGTAAAAAACCAATAGCTGGCTCTATTCTTCAAACTTCTAAAGGCGGTGGTGGTTATGGCCATGTCGCTTTTGTTGAAAAAGTAAATAAAAATGGAAGTATAAAGATTTCAGAATACAATTACAATGTACGTTTAGGTTATGGCACTCGTACTTTAACTAAGAAACAAGCTGCGCAATACAATTATATTTACTAATTAGAACTTCAGACCCTAAATCCTGGAGCCCAACTCCAGGATTTACATTTTAAATGAAAAAGGTGGAAAAATGAAATTTGTTACATTAACAGAACAAGAATATCAATTATTTATACAAAAACATGTTGTACATTACACGCAATCTATTGCGCATTATAACTATAGACAAAAGCATAAAAAAGATGTCCATTTGGTAGGCGTTAAAGATAATGAAGAAGTTATAGCAGCGTGTTTACTATCTGAAGCACAAGTTTTAAAAATATTTAAATATTTTTATTCTCACAGAGGTCCAGTATTAGATTTTAATAATGAAAAATTAGTTGAATGCTTTTTTACTGGGCTAACTCGATATTTAAAACGACATAAAGGATTATTTGTTTTAGTTGATCCTTATATATTAGAAAGTAATAGAGATGCAGATGGACGTATATTGAAGTCATACGATAATTCCAATTTAATAAATCAACTCAACCATTTAGGCTACCAATATCAAGGTCATAGTATAGGATATTCTGATACAAGCCAAATACGCTGGTTATCTGTTTTAGATTTGGAAGGCAAAAACGAAAAACAAGTTTTAAATGAAATGGATTACCAAACTAGAAGAAATATTAAAAAGACATACGAGATGGGCGTAGAGGTTAAAACATTAGACATTTCACAGACAGACCAATTCTTTGAATTGTTCCAAATGGCAGAAGAAAAGCATGGCTTTAAATTTAGAGAAAAAGATTATTTTGAAGAAATGCAAAAAATCTATAGTAATAATTCAGCTTTGAAATTAGCGTATATAGATTTAAAAAAATACTTAAACCAGTTAAATAACAAAGAGTTAGTGCTTAATGAACAATTAGAAGAAATTAAAGCAAAGCTAAAAGATAACCCAAATTCAAAAAAGAATAAAAATAAGTACCAAGAATTAAATAAACAATTAAAAAGTAACCAAAAACATATTACAGAAACTAAAAATTTAATCAAAAGTGACGGCGACGTACTTCATTTAGCGTCAGCATATTATATCTGGAATAAAGATGAGATTTATTATTTATCAAGTGGATCTAACCCTAAATACAACCAATTTATGGGAGCATATCGATTACAATGGGATATGATAAATTTTGCATTAAATAATAATATACCGAGATATAATTTTTATGGTATTACTGGAGATTTTAGTGAAAATGCTGAAGATTATGGTGTACAGCAATTTAAAAAAGGTTTTAACGCCCATGTCGAAGAATACATTGGAGATTTCATCAAACCTCTACGCCCTATTTTTTACAAAGTATATAAGTTACGTAAATAACACAATAAAAATAGGATGTTCCTATATAGAAACATCCTATTTTTATTGTGTTATTTATTCTTTCCAGTCCAATTTAAGCTGCTTTAAAAACTCTTCTTTATCCTTTTCTAGTTGGGGGTCAAAATCGCTTTGGAGTTGCTGTCCATACGTTCGTTCCTCTAACCATTTTGGCGTTTTTTCACGACTCATATATTGACGTGACTTACCTATATTTGCTATTTGTGGTTGTCGTTTATTGTGAATGCGTTTCTCAGCATCAAAGGTAAATTCTAACCATTTAATTTTACGTCCTTTTTTAGCTTTGATTTTATTAATGTGAAGATTATTAAAAATTGAAGAAAGTTCATTAATTATTGGCTTTAATACACGTTTGGTTATATCATTCATCTGATAAGTTTTAGGTATATCTAGGCGATTTTTAAAATCATCTATATTTATTTTTAAATAACCAGTATGTTTATATTGTTTAAGCAATCTAAACATATTTTTAGCGTAAGTAGATTTAAGATGCGTCATTTCTTTTAATTCAAATTTTGTAAAATCAGCTGTTATAGAATTTAAAATATGTTTTAAATCAGAATTAACACTAATAGATAAACATTCTTCGTCTAAATCTACTTTATATGAAGTAAATAGAACAAATTTTTCAAAAGATCTACCATTACGTTCAACATATGTTAAATTCAACATTTTATCATATACGTGTTCTAAATCATTAATAAAACGTTCTTGAGAACGTGTATAGTAGTTACTTAAATATTTTAATTCTTCAAAAGGAATAATTAGTTTTCTCGTATCTTGTTCTTTAAGTTTATTGCATAATGTAAAGAATAAATCTACTTCAGTACTTGTAAAACATCTTAATGGGACTAAATTCATTTCTATATACTACTGTTTCACCAGACATAAAAAACACCTCTCTGAATATATAAGTGACTTAAATTACAAAACGTCCCTTTTAGCATTTCGAATCCGTTGTCACTCTAAGGTTCAAATGACTCCTAAAAAAGTTTTAAAAAAATTATAAAAAGATATTAAAAAGTTCGGGGCAATTTGCCCCTCACAAATTCAAAAGACAAAAAGGAAACCAACCACATTTGTGGTTGGTTTTTATTATTTAAAAAGCAAAAAGTGATATAACTTTAATACATTATTCCAATTGCTTTATTGACATTGAGCCTCGGAACCCTTAATAAACCCTTAAACTGTCGACTCGTCGGTCTCATAGCTCACGCTATACCGACATTCGTCGAAATAGTTTAATTAAGGGTTCTTCTCAATGCACAATAAATTTTCTCGGCATAATTATACTACCTATTCTTTAGTTTCAATAAAAACTAGTTGGAACTTCACTAATAATATCAACTTTTTTGTTAAACTGATTTTTAATGTTATAACATGCTAATAGCATATTGTAATAATCGGCTATGCTATTCATGGCAGATATAAAAATTAATAACGAATAGCACTAGAAACGTTTACAGAAGTTAGACGTTAGTGCGCAAAAGGAACAATCAAATTCACTATATTCCTCTGTTAGTTAAAGTAATATACTATTAAACAAAAAACTAATATATATTCAATCAGTACTTTGTTTTTTATGAAAATCATCCAAACTAACAAGAGATATACTTTCTAATGAAAATTTATAAAAATCAAATTCAGGATAACTTTTTTCAGTGTCAACAACTAATTCTTGATATTCAATTTCATTATTAAAAATAATATCATTATATCCATAAGATTCTTGTTTCCATTTACCTTCTACAGGCATTGCAGGAAAATTTATCAATCTTTGTCTAACTAACCAATCAAAATAATCCAACTCATATCCAGGAATTATTTTTACCATTCTATTCCTCCTAAAATATTTATTCCAATTTCTCTATTTATCAACAATTCCATTTTAAAGTTACCTATAGGTCTATTTATACTAAGCGACCTTACTTAATGATTTTTTATTTTTTTATTAATATAACACTGTCTAAAAGCTTGGTCTAATATGACTAAGCTTTTTTGTTAAACTAATTCAAATTCTTTATTAATGAGTTCTTCAACACTTAAATTATAATAACCTGATAATTTCAAAAGATTATAAGCATCTGGTAAACATTTATCATTTTCCCACTTGTTTATCGTTTGAATGGAAACTCCAATTTCTTTAGATAAAAATTCTTGGCTAACGTCTTTTTTAATTCTTAGTATCTTTAAATTCTTTGATAACACCATTAAAAATTCCACCTTTTATTAATTTAATTTACTTATATCTTTTATAACCTTAATTTTAAAAATTGAACTGTTATACATAAATTTATAAATATTTACAGTTTTAATCAAATTTAGGAAATTTAAAATAATGATTGTAAATACAATAAAAGGAGGAAATGAAAATGAAAAAGAAAGTGATAACAATACTTGCAGGTGCTGTATTATTATCACCTATAAGCGCAGCTTTACCTAATAATATTCATACTCCACAAATTAACAAAGAAGCTTCAGCTAAATCTAAATACAAATTAGAAAGTGTTGAATCAAAAAATGTAAGCGTGAAACAACAGAAAAAGCAAGATAAAGACGAAGCTATTAGCAATGCAATATTATCACTTGGCATAGGAGGTATTCCTGGTTATGCTGGTAAAGCAGGAAGTGCTTTACTAACGGCACTTGGACTCAAAGGTAGCATTGATCAAATAAATAAAAATTATGCGCCATTAACTGTAAAAAAATACCACTATGTGCCAAAAAAGAAAGCTTCAGGTCCAAGTGGAGATATGAGTGGATATAATATGGGCTACTACGTAATAAAAGTATACAACCAAAAAACAGGTAAAAAAGTTTCTAGTAAAACAATACCTATACAAAGAGCATAAAAAGAACGGAGATTAATCTCCGTCCTTTTTTTTATAAAAATTTTCTATAAGTATAAAACCTATAATACCTAAAGTTACCGTTAAAAACATTTCTACCAATTTGTAATTACTCCCTAGTATTATTACTAAAATAATACATATTATAAACCAAATCGCCTTTACAAAACCTTTTGAAATATTCATATGTCTCTCCTTTAAAAGTTACTTTTAGAATATAACCAATAAATAAAATAATAAAGATAACACTATCAAAGAATCTACTAATATCTGTAAACTCTTTTACAAATTTTCATTTTTTTTACTAATTCCTATTCCTATAGCTAGTCCCATTAATGTTCCTACAGGAAATCCAAATATAAAACTAAAAAATACCGCAAACCCGCCTATATATAATGCTGGATGTATATTATATCTACTACTCATAACTTTTTATCTCTCCTTAGTCATGTTTTTTCTTTTTTATTGCTACGATAAATCCCATTATTAATGGAAATAAGAATAAAATATATATGTATTATTATTCCTCCCATTTTTCTTCTAAATGACGTTGAAATGCCTCTCGATCTTGTTTTAATTTTGCATCTTCATTATGCAACTCTTGATATTGTTTATATATCTTTTCGTCTAACCATTTAGGTGTTTTTTCACGATTGATATATTGGTGCGACTTACCTATATTAGTCATTTGTGGCTGTCGCTTGTTGTGAATGCGTTTCTCAGAATCAAAGGTAAACTCTAACCATTCAATTTTACGTCCTTTTTTAGC
>NZ_JXKM01000024.1 GCF_001885905.1 Enterococcus devriesei
AAGAACTATGGCTGTGTACGGGTGATCAACGAACTGAAAAAAATAAAGATTTCATGTGCACAAAAAGAAGTTCAATATCTCATCAAAAAATAGGATTGGAAGTTACTGCTTACACGCGTGAATCTCGGCATTATAACTTCTCTCGTGGAAAAATTGGGACAGTAGCTAAAAATCTTATCCATCGCCGGTTCTATACTGTTGTCTGTCATCAGAAAATTACAACATATACTACTGAATTCAAGTATTTCAAAATAGACATCCAGATTGTCGTTCGTCAGAAAGGGCCTTACTTAGCTCCCTTTATGGACTTATTCAACANTAGGATTTCTTAAAAATCTAGTACTGTAGCTGTAATGGAAGGCTTGAAAGATGCCATCCGGCTCACGAGTGATTACCCCTATCGGCGAACTTTTCATTCTGATCAAGGTTGAACTTATCAAATGAAAGTATATGATCAAACATCGAAGCAACATAAAATTTTTCAAAGCATGTCTCAAAAAGAAAATTTTTTAGATAATTCACCTATGGAAAGCTTTTTAGCCTTCTAAAATAAGAAACCTATCGTAGCTTTAATGAACTTAAAACAGCAATTAATCAGCATATCTACTATTACAATAATGAATGAAAAAGAAATTGAACCGGCAAAGCCCCGTTCAATTTCGAAAGGCATATCTAACAGTTGTTTATTGCTTATTTTAACGCTTAAAAAAGGAAGCGGATTTCTCCACTCCATAAAAATATATTTTTTTTGGATTACTACATTGGGATTAGACTTTTTAGTTCGCTTTTTTTGTAAGCCCTTTATAAAAATTGAACTTAAGAACTACCTTAGCGCTAAAATTGAGCTGCTTTCCAAATTATTTTGCAAAAAATAGTTAAAAAGGGTGAGATAAGTTCAGTTTTTATTTTAGCCATGAAAAAATGTGAACCTAGATGTGATTGCCTATGTAAACGGTGATAGCTATATTATAAATGTGCACAAGTAATAGATGAAATGAGGTGATTTTACATGTTAAGTAAAGTAATTAAGGAAGATTATATTCAACTAGATGTGGAAGCTAATGATTTTCCTGATGCCATTAGTCAAGCGTTATATCCACTCGTCGGAGATGACGCCGTTACTCAAGAATATGTGGATGCGATTATCAAAATCTATCAAGAAACTGGACCGTACATTGTGATTACTAAAAATATTGCCTTACCCCACGCTCCCGTAACAGAAGGGGCAAAAAAAGTGGCGATTGGTTTTACTCGGTTGAAAAGCGCCATTGTTTCAGGTCATGAATGTAACGACCCTGTAAAATATTTATTTCCATTAAGCGCTAAAGATAGTCAGTCCCATATTGAATTACTATCGGAATTGGCGGATTTGCTAGGTGATCCCCTCTTTATCGAATTTTTAGAAAAGGTTTCGTCAAAAGAAGAATTTATTAATTATTTAAAAGAATATGAAGGAGCTCAAAAAAAATGAAAAATCATAAAGCATTAGTCGCGTGTCGTGCCGGAGTTGGATCAAGTTTAATGTTAAAAATCAAAGTTAACGAAGTCGTAAAAGAAAATAATTATCCTTTGGAAGTTGAACACTCTTCTTTAGATGGTGTCCCAGGATTTACAGGCGATATGTTGATCACTTTACCAGATGTAGCCGAAGAATTAATTGAGAAAAAAGTTCCTTATAAAGTGGTAGCCGTTCGCAACGTTGTCGATAAAAAAGAAATCAAAGGAAAATTAGAAGAAGCCTTTGCTGAACTTGAAGGTGAATAGCCAATAATAAGGGGGAAAACAAAAAATGGATTTTATTATTAGTTTTTTGAGCACACCAGCGGTTCTTTTGGGTGCAGTAGCCATGATTGGACTGCTCGCTCAAAAGAAGAGCAGCACCGAGGTAATGACTGGAACATTTAAAACCGTTATCGGTTTCTTGATCTTCAGTGCAGGTGGCACAATCATGACCGGCGCACTACAAAATTTCAACTCATTATTCCAAACAGGGTTTCATATCGTTGGTGTTGTCGCTTCACCCGAAGCTGCAACAGCCTTAGCTCAAACTAAATTTGCTTTTGTAACAAGTTGTACGTTGATTTTAGGTTTTATCATGAACTTAGTTATTGCTCGCGTAACACCTTTCAAAAATATTTTTTTCACTACCGGGCATAGTTTATTCTTCGCTTGTGTATTGTCACTAATTTTGAAAGCTCATCATTTTGCAAATGTTCCCGCAATTATTATCGGTGGTGTTTTATTAGGTTTCTTCTCAGCCGCTTTACCACAACTTTGTCAACCATTTATGCGTCAAATCACAGGTAGTGATTCCACAGCCATTGGGCACTTTAATATGGTTGGTTATGCTTTATCAGGTTATATTGGAAAATTATTTGGTAAATATAAAGACCGGACAACTGAAGATATTAATTTCCCTAAGTGGTTATCCTTCTTCCGTGATTTCTTAATGGGTGTAGCCGTTGTCATGCTATTTTTATTCTACGTTTCTGCATTAAAAGCCGGTCCCGTAGCAACGCAAAAATTAGCTGGCAGCGTTCACTGGTTAGTTTTCCCATTTGTCCAAGCCTTTACTTTTACAGCTGGTATTTCAATCTTAATGACTGGTGTGCGAATGTTCTTAGCTGAAATTACAGCAGCCTTTGTTTCAATTTCAGAAAAATTCATTCCAAATTCTCGTCCCGCTTTAGATGTTCCAACGGTCTTCCCATTTGCTCCAACAGCAGTTATCGTCGGTTTCATTTCTTCTTACGTAGCTGGTCTATTAGGTGTTGTTCTCATGGTTACCTTGCATGCGCCAGTTGTCATAATTCCGGCAGCCCATATTTGTTTCTTCTCAGGTGGTACCGCAGGGGTCTTTGGTAATTCAACCGGTGGTTGGCGTGGTGCAGTAGTTGGTTCCTTTGTAGCCGGGTTACTATTAGCTTTCTTACCGATGGTTCTTTACCCATTATACGGCACACTAGGTATTGAAGGCTCAACCTTCCCGAATATTGATTACAACGTAATGGGTATTCTATTAAACAAAATTCTTAATCTCTTTGGAATGTAACATCAACCAACTATCCATTAACTGAGAGATGCTTAAGCTGGGAAATCCAAAAATTGACTGAAAAATTTTTGTGATAACTCAGCTTTTTATGCATATAAAAATAAAAACCGAAGTTTTTAGAAAGAAGGAAATATTTTGAGTACAGAAAAATTAGATCATTATATTGCAACTGTAGAACGAGAAATCTTGTCATTTACAAAGTGCATTGATAAGACTGCGTTACAAAAGGCAAGTAAAATTATTCAAACTAGTAAAAAAAATCATGGCCGGGTGCATATTACCGGTGTAGGCAAGCCAAGTCACGTAGCCGAATATATTGCCGCTTTAAACTCTTCCATCGGCACCCCAACTTATTTTTTAGATACAACGGAAGCCGTTCATGGTTCAGCTGGACAAGTTCAACCAGAAGATGTCGTGATCGCCATCTCAAATTCAGGTCAAACCGATGAATTAAAACGAACGGTTTTAGCCTTGCAAAAAATCGGCGTAAAATTAATTGGTGTTAGTGGGGGCAATGATTCTTGGCTACATGAACATGTGGATGCCTTTTTATTTGCAGGAGTCAAAGCAGAAGGGGACGATTTAAACAAACCACCGCGGAATTCTATCTTAGCTGAAACAATTATTTTACAATGTTTATCAGTCTTGCTTCAAGAAGAACGCCAATTAGGATTAGATGAATATTTCTTATGGCATCCAGGTGGTGCTTTAGGTCAATCCATTCGCGATTTAAAGGGGGAAGCATAATGAAAATTAAAGGAATTATAACGGCTATGGTGACACCTTTGCAAGCAGACAGCTGTGGCATTGATGAACAAAAAACTCGTCAATTAGTCGAGCATTTAATTACAAATGGTGTAGCAGGCTTGTTTATCTTAGGGACAAACGGTGAATTTTATGCTTTATCAACAGAAGAAAAAATAACTTTAGCCAAAATCGTCGTTGAACAAGCAGCTGGTCGCGTGCCAGTTTTTGCAGGAGCCGGCGGTATATCAACCCAAGCCGTCAGTGATTTAGCTAATGAATTTGCCAAAGTCGGTGTGGATGCTGTTTCAATCATTACGCCTTTTCTAATCAAAATTAGCGATAGAGAATTAATCAATCATTATCAAGAAATTGCTGAAAAAAACCAATTACCAATTATTTTATATAACATTCCAAGCAATACAGGCATCAATATCAGTGAGGCCGCCTTTAAAGAATTGGTGAAAAACCCGAAAATTATTGGGATTAAAGACAGTAGTGGGAATGTAGAAAATATTAAGATGTATATCGAAAATAGTCGACAGCGAGCTGATTTTTCGGTGCTAGTTGGTTCTGATTCTAAAATATTGACCGCTTTAAAATTAGGAGCTGATGGGGCAGTTGCAGCCACGTCTAATGTTTTAACTAAAACAGATGTGGCGATTTATGATTTATATCAGTCTGGGGATTTAACTAAAGCTCAAGTTCTACAAGCAAGTATTGACGAATTTCGTCGGGTGTTGAAATTTGCCACCGTTCCTGCTGTTTTAAAATATTCTTGTGATTTAATTGGCTATCCTGTGGGAAAAACTAAATTACCAGTATTACCGGCAGAAGGAAAATATGTAGCCGAGATTAAAGAAGTCCTGACAACTTATGGGACTATTGAAGGATTTGAGGTACAATAAAATGAAAAAATTAAAAGTTTTATCGCGCATCGAAAAAGAAAAATTAATGGCTATTATTCGGGTTGAAACAATTGAACGGGCCCAAGAAATTGTTGATGGTTGCTTGGCCGGGAAGATTTCTTGTTTGGAAATTAGTTATACGAACGACAATGCCGGAGAAATAATCAAACAATTAAAAACGATTTATGCAGATCAAATTTTAATTGGCGCAGGGACAGTTTTAGATAGCGAAACAGCAAGATTGGCTATTTTAAATGGGGCAGAATTTATTATCGCTCCTAATTTTCAATTGAGCGTAGCTAAAGTTTGTCACCGTTACCAAGTTCCTTATATGCCTGGGTGTATGAGTATGACAGAAATCATTACCGCTTTGGAAGCTGGTTCAGATATGATTAAAGCTTTTCCAACCTCTTCTATTGTGGGACCAAAAATTATTTCAACTATTAAAACGCCGATGCCTCAAGTACCAGTCTTATCTTCTGGTGGGGTTACTTTAGACAATGTCACTAACTGGTTACAAGCCGGAGTGGATTGTATGGGTGTTGGTACACTGCTTTCAAAAGGCAGTCAAGCCGAAATTGCTGAACATGCTCAAGCTTTACGTAAACAAGTGGATGCTTTTATGAATTAAAATCGAGATGGGAGGAAAACACCCAATGGCTTCAATTGATCAACGAACATTCCAATTAATTGAAAAAATGATTGAACAACCCTTTAATACAGCTCAACATTTGATGAAACAACTTTCTTTGTCCAAATCCCAAGTGGAATACGCTGTATCTAAAGCTAACGTCTTGTTACAAGAAGCTGGAAAAACTCCCATCGAAATCGGCTTGAATAATTTTATTTTGGCCGAGTCAAGTCGTAACTACTTCTTAGATTTTTTGTCTAAAGAAGATGTTTTTTCCGTCTATGAATTAAGCGGGGAAGAACGCAAGAAATATATTTTTTTGATGACCCTTTATTATCATGAAGAATATTTATCGATTAATCATTTTCTGGATGCTTTACAAGTGGGAAAAACAACTTTAATCGGAGATATGAAAAAACTGGAAGAAGAACTGCAACGATTGCATATTGAGATCTCTTATTCCCGAAAAGAAGGCTATCGCTTACAAGGAGACGAGGCCGAAATTCGTTACTATTTAATGCGAATTATCTTCGAAGATTTCAGCAAAAATAACGCACATTTTTTATATGATTACTTTTTGTATCGGGAAAGCACCGTGGATAAAAAAAGAATTTTTGCAGTTGTTGAAAACGAATTAAATCATTATCACATTAATATAGTCGAAAATCGTATGAATGAATTTTGTTATATGCTAGTTTTTTTACTGCCCCGTTTGAATAAAACCTGGACTGAATTTTATCAAAATTACAGTTTCCAAACTTTTTTCGAAACTAAAGAATATCAATTTTCAACCTCTTTATTAGCCCAATTTCAGATTGAAAATAAATATGCCAAGCTTTATGTTTGTGGTTGGATGTTAGGCATGGCCATGGGGGATGCAAAACAAAACTCCCCAGATTATTCGATTATTGATGAGCTAGTTGACCGGATTTTTGAGCGGTTTGAATTATTGTCAGGTATTCGTTTTAAAGATGAAAGCGCAGCAAAACAGCAACTATACAGCCATTTTCGTCCAGTTTATTATCGTTTATTTTTCCATTTGCCGATTGTTAATGTTTTACACAAGAAAATCGTGCAAGAGTTTCCTGATATGTATCAAATTGTCCAAGAGACGATGAAGCCGATTGAAGTTTTATTTGGCACCGAAATTCCTAATGAAGAAGTTTCATTTTTAACCTTACATTTTGCCTCTTTGATTGATGAGTATGACGAATATCAAGTTCAGCAAAAAATTGGAGTCATTGTTTGCCCCAATGGCATTGGTAGTTCAGCAATTGTTTATAACGAGTTGAAAAGTGTTTTTCCTGAGATGATTTTAATTGGTCCCATAGAAACAAATGCGTTGGAAACAATTAGTCAAAGCTATGACATTGTTTTTACCACCGTTCCCAATATTCGTTTATATGCTTTGAAAAAACCTGTTTTTGTCGTCAATCCAATTATGTCCATTGATGAAAAATATCGACTGGTTCAAGCTGTTCAAAATGAGGGCAAAACTCAGTATGAAGATTATCACGTAGAAGATTTACTCGCCATTATCAAAAAACATGGGACGATAATGGAAGTACCGGCCTTGAAAAAAGAATTGAACGATTATTTACAAGGTCGCAGTAGTAAGTCGTATAATCATGCTTGTCAAATCGTTAATAGAAATAAACAAGCTGAATTTAATTTATTAGATATTTTGAAACCGGAGTTTATTCAATTGCAAGTTACTTCTCGCAGTTGGGAAGAAGCCTTGTATGTAGCAGCGGCTCCTTTAGTGGATGCCAGAGTTATTACTAGACATTATATTGAAAAAATTATTCAAACAACCCGTAATGAAGGCCCTTATATGGTGATTACCGAAAAAGTAGCCTTACCCCACGCCCGACCCGAAGACGGTACGTTAAAAGTTGGATTAGGCATTACTGCTTTAAAAGACGAAGTTGTAATTTTAGGCAAAACCCCGGTCAAATATATTTTCACCTTATCAGCTGTGGATAATAAAAAACATTTAGCTGCCATAGCAGAATTAGTTTCTCTTCTGGATAGACCCGAATTTTTCACGTTGTTGGATCAAGCAAAAGATCCTCAAGAAGTTTATGCTTGGGTTGAACAACATATTGAAACCGATTGAACGTAAAAAGCTACTAACTACAATTTATGCAAAAAACTTTTCCTTATTTGTTTAGTTACAATGAGGGGAAGTTTTTTTATTTGGGATTAGGTGAAAAAATATGGGAAGCTGATTTTTTGAAGGTCGCTATTCTTATAACAAAATGCAGTTTTAAATTTGAAAGGAAAATTGTTCAAGAGTATCTTGAGGTTAAAAGAGGAATAGGCTGTTTCGCTAATAGATATAACTTTAAAGATATGACTCAGATTCGAAAATGATGAGCCCAACGTAACACCTGAAGAACGCGACCGCAT
>NZ_JXKM01000025.1 GCF_001885905.1 Enterococcus devriesei
AAAAACAAAAGCGATTGAAGATAAGTTGTTTAAGCAAGATGACGAAGCGTCTGAGCTAGTGGAAGAAGTTGCACAAGAATCACTAGACTTAAACTATCCTGATCCAAATGCTCAGAACTTTGATAGAGAGGACGTGACTCCAAATGATGAAGATGGAGACGATTATCCTTTCTGATGAAAACTATTACTCAAATGAGGCTGATTGGCAGTTTATGTCAGTCAGCCAACTAAAGAGCTTTTTAGATTGCGAAGCTGCAGAACTCGCAAAACTAAAAAGCGATTGGGAGCCGGACAGTGACAAGAAGCCGTTATTGGTTGGTAACTATGTTCATTCTTACTTTGAATCAACAGAAGCACACAAGGTGTTCAAAGCTGAAAACAAAGACAAAATGTTTTCTAGCAAAAAACCGCATGGATTATTAAAGGACTTTCAAATTGCTGAACAGATGATTGCGCGTTTAAAAGGTGAGCCAGCCTTCCAGCAAATTTATCAAGGCGAAAAAGAAGTCATTCTAACCGGTGAATTATTTGGTGTCGAATGGAAAGGCAAGATTGATTGTCTGAATCTTGAAAATGGCTATTTTGTGGATATCAAGACAACGAAGGACATCCATGAGAAAAAATATGATGAATACTGGGGTCCACAATCAAACTTCATTGAACGATATGGCTACTTGATTCAAATGGCAGTATATCGTGAATTATTAGAACAGCAGTATGATAAACAGTTTGTTCCATTTATTGCAGCGGTTAGTAAGCAAACACCGAGCGATGTAGCACTGATCACGCTAGATGAGTCAAAGATGCAGTCTGAGCTATCGAGAGTGGAACAAATGATTGATCATGTTCAACGCGTAAAAATGGGAGAAGAAGCTCCTGAGTGGTGCGGCACTTGTGATTACTGCCGAGCACATAAAAAGATTACTGGATTTACCAATATGAATGATTTATAGGAGGTGAAGCTGTGGCAAGGCCAATAAAAAACGGTCTTGATTATTTCCCTCTTGATGTAGATATATTCGAAGACGAAAAAATAGAAGCTATTGCTGGGGAATTTGGCATTAAAGGTGAGCTAGCGGTAATCAAGCTGTTATGCGCGGTATACAAAAAAGGATACTTCGTTGTATGGAATGATTTAACGCGAGCAACACTTTTAAAACGTCTGCCCGGAGTGAGTAAGGAATTGTTGGACCAAATAGTCAACCGCTTAGTTACGTGGGGGTTCTTTGATGAAACCCTGTTTAACTCGGCTAAGGTCTTGACCAGCGAAAACATCCAAGCAAACTATTTTGAAGCAACAAAGAGAAGGAAATCGCCAAAACCAACAGCTTATTTGATTAATGCAGACATTAATACGCAAGCAAGCGAAGATAATGATGACATTAATACACAAAGTAAAGTAAAGGAAACTAAAGTAAATAAAAGTAATGCTTCTGAATCTAGTAATACTAAACATTCAGAAAGTAGCGCTGTACGTTATTGGCTTAATCAAGTGAACCCAGTCGAAGCCCCGTTCATTACTCAATCAGTTCAATATTGGGTCAATGACTTTGGCGGGCAGGATGAGATTGTAATACTTGCGATTAACGATATGCTCCAGCATAACGCACGCAATTATAGCTATCTCGAAAAAATATTGAAAAGCTGGGAAGAGCTGGGTCTTGATACACCTGAAAAGGTAAATAACCATTTGGCAGGTAAGCATCGAAAAAATGCTCATCCGCAAAACAAAGGGCGTATTGAATCGTTACCGGATCATATAGCGCACCCAAAAACCGAGGCTGATGTTTCAGCAGAAGCTAGAAAAAAATTAATTGAATTAGGAGTGACACCGAATGACTGAAATAGAATTAGCATCGTCCATTGTCAAATTGTTACCGCAAGATTATCAGGAGTGTATGATCTTCGCTTTGGCGAGCTTAAAAAATTCAGAGCAGCAGGATGCGAAATATCGGTTTAAGCAATTCACGATTATTTTGCATCTAAATCTTTATCCTGGCACGAAAGAGTATTCGGATATGTCAGGAAAATCATTTAGTTACTGGCTTGATTGGGGGACCAATCTCTTAGCAAAACTACAACGTAAGCAGGCGGTATCAGCATGAAACCGTGGAGCCAATTTGAAAAATGCATTGAAGGCGTGAATCAATTCTATCGAGCAAAAGGGTTCGGAGTCGTTGAGAAGATCCCGAACGGAACTAAAACAATCAGACAAGGTGGTCGCCAAATTATTGTCAGGGACTCAAAAACAGGATGTGACTTTATCGGGCACTTGGATGGCAAGCCGATTGCTTTTGACTGTAAATTAACCGCAAATAAAACAAATTTTCCATTCGGCTCCGGTAAGGTCGTCACTGTAAAGCCACATCAAAAGGAGTTTTTAAAAGCCTTTAAAGAGACTGGCGGGCAGTCATTTCTTTTAATCGCTTTAGAAAATGGCCGAAGATCCTTTTTGGTTGATATTGACGAATACTTAATATCTGAAAAGCAATTATTAGCCGATGGCCGGAAGTCTTTTCCACTCGTGTGGTTAGAAGCATTTGAGGTTGATCAAGTGAACGGAATCGTTGATTACCGAAAAAATATTATCGAGTACATGAACTGAAAAATAATCATTATCGTTTTTAAAATCAATAATTGAGGTGAAGGAATGGTCTGGAGAAAAATTCGATCAGCAATTGATTCAACGCCAGAAACGATGAACATTTTTGCGCCACCAGGCAGCAAAGTAGTGTTTGCTCATCCTACTTTCGGCGATGATTACGATATCAAAAAGGCACGTGAATTTCTTTGTGAAGGAACGACCTACACTGTCAGTCGAACAGAGATATTCTCCTCATTTACTGAGGTATTTTTACAAGAGTTTCCCGGTGTCCCGTTTAACAGTGTGCAATTTGAGGATGTGAAAAAATGCTAACAGAAAAATATCGCAGTCAGATTGGTGCGATCAAAAGCGTGCCGATTCGAAAGAAAAAGTATCGAACAAAAAAGAATATCGAAATCGGCGAAGTTTACGAGTGCGATACTACTCGTGAAGGAAGTTGGGCTTATCCATTTTTCGGGATTGTCGAAAAAATATACAACAACAGTGCACTAGTAAGAATTATTTCAACTCAAGAATTGGATGATCGGCTTGTTGAACAGCTACAAAGTAGAACGGTTGTCCGGTTGAATAATATGTTTGTCCGAGAAAGTTAGTTTTTAACCTTCGAAAGGGAGAGAGAGAGTCATGGAAATGAAAGAGCAGTTAATCAATACTGTCGTTCGTCACATGAGCCCTGAGTTAGAAGCGGAACAGTTGAAAAAATTAAAAGTGATTTTGGTCATGGACCTGGCGAAATATCGGGTCGATGAATCAAAAAATGAAGTAGTCATCTACGATGAGACGAGTGATATAGCAGCATACAAACAGTATTTTGTCAGCATGAAACTGAGAAACCTTTCTAACGGCACAATCGAGCTAGCTATGCGAACTATCGACCGGTTTAATCGATGGGTTAAGACGCAGTACAAGGATGTTACCACGCAAGACATCAGATTGTTTATCGCTCACCGAGATATGGTGGACCATCTATCGTCAGCGACCTTGAATCGAGAAAGAGGATGTATCTGTCGGTTTTTCAAATGGCTTTATGAAGAAGAATACATTTTGAAAGATCCTGGACGGCGTGTTGAAGATATCAAAGTTGAGAAGCGGCTTAAAAAGGCGTTTACACCCGTTGAGATCGAATTGATGCGGAATGCGTGCGTTAAGCCGAAAGAAAAAGCAGTGATTGAAATGCTCTTTTCGACTGGATGTCGTGTTAGCGAGTTAACTTTGTTGGCAATGGAGAACTATGATCAGCAGCGAGGATCAATCACAGTGGTCGGTAAAGGAAATAAAGAGCGTGTCGTTTTCGTCGGTGCCAGAGCGAAAGTTGCCATTGATAATTATTTACTTATCAAGCCTCATTATGAAGGACCTATCCTTTGTGGCTTAAAAGGTATCGGTACACAGATGTCCGTTTGCGGTATTCAAAAGATGATCAAACGGATTGCGAAACGCGCTTGTGTAGCTCGCGCTCATCCGCACAAATTTCGACGAACGTCAGCAACTCTAGCCTTGAAAAGAGGTATGTCTTTAAATGATGTGCGACGATTCTTGGGCCACACAGATGTTGACACGACGTTGCAGTACATTGACACGACCGGATCTGACCTTAAATTAGAGCATGAAAAATATGTTGCATAGAACAAATGTAGGTAGCGAGGTTTGCTGCTTAGTAATGCAGTGGACCTTGTATTTTTTCGGACAAATAGTTCCGTAACATGGGGCTATCAAGTAGGTTTTTGAAAGGATAATTAATGATGAAAGTAGCTGTAATATGTGAATTTTCAGGGATTGTAAGAGATTCGTTTATCAAGCAAGGTCACCAGGCAGTGTCTTTCGATTTACTTAAAAGCGAAAAGCCTGGACCACATGTGGTTGGAGATGTTCAGCAGCTTGGTAAAGAATATTTTAAAAAATTTGATTTAGCAATATGCCATCCACCGTGTACACATTTAGCTGTGAGTGGCGCCAGGTGGTTTAAGGATAAGCAAGAGGAACAAGCTGAGGCATTAGAATTTGTTCAATGGCTAATGGATTTAGATGTTGAGAGAATCGCATTGGAGAATCCGATTTCAGTCATTTCAAGCAAAATTAGAAAGCCCGATCAAATTATACAACCTTGGCAATTTGGACACGGAGAAACGAAAGCAACGTGTTTATGGTTAAAGAATCTGCCGTTGTTGGAACCGACAAACATTGTTGATGGAAGAGAAAGCAGAATACATCGTATGCCGCCAGGTGAGAATAGATGGAAAGAACGAAGCAGAACATTCTTAGGGATTGCCGAAGCTATGGCTAGTCAATGGAACCTACAGTAACGGACGGTATCAAGGAGGTTTGATTTGATGTATTTAAAAAGTATAACTCCTCAAAAAGTTTTGGAAATATTTGGTAAAGATAAAGAGGAACATTCAAAACTTTGGTGGAAAGGAGACGGAGGAACCATATGCAATCGTGTTGGTTATCTTTTCCCGAGAGCGAATGAAGTAGTTAATTATGAGTGGTTTATCGAGGAGGACGGCGAATGAAGGGAATCACGGCGAAATGGAGGCTATAAATGGATGTATTGATAGATCAACTAAAAATTGATATTGAGAATAAAAAAGCATCGAATCAGTCGCAGCAGATCGACAATGAGGTTTTAGCTTATATCAGTATTTACAAATATGGCAACAAGTTATACAGCTCATTAGCTAAAAAGTGGTTGCAGTTTTTTCTTGTGAACGCTGGTTACGCTGAAAAACTCAGTGATTTGAGTTGAAGGCTATCAAATATTAAAAAGAAAGAGGGAATAAAAATGAATAACCAAATCGAAAATAATTTCATGTACCATGCACCTAAAGAAGGACAAGCGGAAAAGTACGATCAGTTACGATCCAAAGCAAAAGAGCTAGCAAATTTGATTGACGAACTTTGCCCCAACAGTCGAGAAAAATCTTTAGCAACAACCAAACTAGAAGAATCTGTTATGTGGGCCAATGCAAGTATTGCCAGAAATTGAGGTAAAAGGATGGATGATTACCCGCGTCATTTGATATTTGGAACATTGGAACAGGCAAGGTTCGAACAAGACGGATGGGAATGCGGATGGTTCGCAACCCCATCCTTCCTAGAAAGAATCAAACAATTGATGTGTAAGCATAATTTCACCTTGTGGTGCACGAATCAAGGGGTGAAGGATGTTGCGCCAACCAAAATAAGGCGTTGTAAGAAATGTGGTAAACAAGAAGAGGCATATAGGTGGGATTAGTTCAGCTAACCACGCCTATCAAATCGGAAAAAAAGGAGTGACGGAATGGCGCTATTTAACCAGGAACAAATAGAGTTCATCAACAAGAACGTAGACGGAATTCGAAACAAAGAACTGGCTCAACTGATCAATGATCGCTTTTCACTTTCGATCACTCCTACGCAAATATGTCAGTGGAAACAGACGCATGGAGTGAAAAGTCGGACAAGCCTTTATGGTTGGCGCAAAGGTAAGATAGGTGGGAAAGACTTTAAAATGCCTAGCGAACCAAGTCACGGTATGCCTGTTGGGACTGAACGAGTAAACAAACGCGGAATTACGCAAATTAAAATTGCTCGAGGGAAATGGATTGATAAGCATCGACAGCTTTGGGAACAGGCAAATGGGCCAATCC
>NZ_JXKM01000026.1 GCF_001885905.1 Enterococcus devriesei
GTAATCTTGATACTCAATGCCAATGTCATCGATTAATTCAACATAGTTATCAATCGTTACGTACTTAGCAAAAGTGATTGTAGTCAAACAGTTGTTGTTAACTTTTCTTTTCTTAAAGACTACTTTCATGACCAAATCACTTGAATAGACTTGCGTACCAAAATCGTCATACATATAGTCGTATTCGGATTGAGCAAGGCTATTATTCGTTTGACTCACATTCGTAAATATGTGGCTCTCAGGATCAGCCATTGCGGTATCATAATCAAACATGTTATAATCCTCCTAGATATTAATTCGTTAGTGACTTACTTTTGCTTGCCGGCTAGTAAGTCTCTTTTTTTGTGCCCTCATAATCCAATCACCTTTTTGCCAATCTTATTCACTACCCATAAAAATGGTAATAGGATAGCCAAAGCAATCTGCCAGTATCCAACGCACGCCGTTCCAATCATTGCACCAGTGACCACAATTTTTGCTGCTTTAAATTCTGAACGCTTTCTTGCAAGTTCTGCTGGAATCGTTGCTACATACTCAAAATCATTTCTCATGCTGTTCCCTCCAATTTTTGATAAATTGAATTCTTACTTAATAAATCAACTGCTTCTACATTAAGAGCAGCTGCAAGTTTGACCACTGTTTCCAACTGAACCTTTTCTTTACCTTGCCAGTCATTTTTGATCCGAGTGATCACTGCAAGTGAAACGCCACTTTTTTTAGATAGTTCATTATTTTTAATGGGTTTTCCGTAACACATACATAAAACTAAATTTCTAGAAAGGCATATCGCTAAATCCTTCATTTCTTTTTCTGAATCAATCATCTAATCCCCTCCGAAATAACCTGCATCTTGCCAGTCCTTCATGAACATACTGAACAAATCCATAATTGAAATATTTTCCACTTTGCATAATGCATTTAGAAATTGTATACCTGCAAAAATTACTTCTGCTTGTTCCTTTGCCAATTTAATAAGTAATGTATGGTCTGCTGTAGTTAGCCGTTGAACTTCTTTGCATAAGACCCTTTTAGCTAATCTTTTCGCTTCGTCTCTCTCGTCTTCCTCAAGTTCTTGCAAATCATCACTAGCTGACAAATCGCTTTTATAAACATCTCCATCCATTGGTCGGAAGATACCGAAAAACTGATAAATTATGCTCATAGTTAAATCACTATCATTTGCATAGTCAGAAATCCTTACTCCGTTTTCTGGTGTGACTGGTGTCGGTTTATCCTTCGTCCAATCTGTCGGTGATTGTCTCGAAACACCTAATGCCTTAGACAACTCTCTTTTACTTACTTCACTTTTTACTAACCATTTGATAATTGGCTTTTTCAGCACTTGAGAAACTGCATTCATCCAAAAACCTCCTCTTATTCTGATTTTCTCTTCTTCCATTCAGACGCTCTTATTGACATAATCAATTTAGAGCTTCAATCAAACCTATGAAGCTAAAACCGGAACGCTTTCGAACTGCCATTTTGAGTTAATAAAGTCGAAAATTTCTTGTGCAGTTTCGTCGTTCGATAAAAATCGTATTAGCATTTCATCAGTGCCACCCGGCTCCATAAAAAACGAGCCTTCTATTCCGGGTTTGACATCGAATTTTCTTTTGAGCGCTGGAATTAGCATTTCGATATATTGATCTAGGAATCCAGACGCTATTGTTGCTTTGATTGTTTGTGGTTTGTCTTTCATTTTGAAGCCTCCTTATTATGCTTTAACTCATTTTTGTAGTTAAAAGCTGTAAAAAAAATATCTTCTTTTGGTATTTCGAATATGTCTTCGATATGCTGCATTTGCGAAGGTTTGGGAGTTGTTCGCCCAATTTCCCAAGAGCTAACAGTTTTTTGAGATACATTTAACAAAATAGCCAACTTTTCTTGTGATACATTTTGATCAGTTCTAATTTCGTTCAGCTTATTTTTCAATTTAATCACCTCGCTTATTACTACCTTATGTAGTAATAATATACTACAAAAAGTAGTAAGTCAACTGTTTTTACTACATTTTTTTGTATATTACATTTTTCGGTTTTTATACTACGGTTTGTAGTATAAAATATACTTTAAAGGAGGCTAATCTATGCTTAAAGATAAAATCAAGGAATATCGAAAGTACAACGGTTGGACTCAGGCGCAACTTGCTAAAAAAATAAATGTTTCTCAGCAAACAATCGGGAGTTGGGAAGTTGGTAGAGCTGAACCGAATTCAGAGGCTTTAAAAACTTTGTCTAATCTCTTTGGAATTTCCATAGATCATTTACTTGATCAAAAAGACTTCAATAATGAAATAAAAATATCTGGCACTATTCCAGAAGAAAATACGATTCAAATTCTTGGCCGTATTGCTGCTTCTGCCCCATCGGGGTTAGTCAGTGACTACGAGGGAGAGATCTCTATACAACCAACCACGATTAAACGATATGGAAGAAAAGATATTTTTGCTTTGAGGGTTTTAGGAGATTCAATGAATCGGATTGTTCCAGAAGGTGCGATCGCCGTAGTCCATAAAACGTGCGAGTGGGAAGACGGAGATATTTGCGCCGTTACTATTAACGGTGACGATGCAACACTTAAACAGGTTTTTCGTACGGATAAAGGGATTAAGTTTACTCCGCTTTCTTATTCAAAATTTCATGCACCTTGGGAATATATAAAAGACGAAGATGAAGTTGATGTAATAATTCACGGTGTTTTTCTGTATGGAATCATACCAACAGATAAGATGTAAACTAATTTGGCGACTACAACTACCTGCCGCTAAGTGGGAGTTGAAAATGAAATTATTAGGGGGATTTTTATGGTAATTGCAACTATTTTGGCTCTGGTTGGATTCGTAGGTCTTATTGTTGGTTTAGTAATGATCGTCATCAATGTCATCAAGAAAACACCAAAAAAAACAAGCGGAATCATTCTCGGATCTTCTGCAGCATTACTAATTGTTGGTATCGCAATATCTAGTGTTATTAATGCTCCGTCTCAATCAGCAACGAAAGTATCGGAAACGTCCAGGAGCAAAAAAAATGAAACATCGCGTTCTACAGAAGAAAGTTCTGAAGAAGAAATCGATTACTCGGATGACAGCGAAATATTAAACGATACTTCTGTCGATCCCGAAGAAGTAAATATAGCTGATTACAACACAAATATTACTTACGACAACCTGGCTAGAACTCCTGACGATCATTTAGGTGATAAAGTTACTCTTTCTGGGGAGATCGCACAAGTAATCGAGGGAGACGATTATACACAATACAGACTAGCTGTAGATCAGGATTATGACAACATGGTATTAATTCAGATCCCTAGCGAATTGCTAACTAGTCGTGTCTTAGAGAACGATCTAATTACTATTTATGGTGAATCACAAGGAACCACTGATTATGAGTCAACACTAGGTGGGAATATTACTGTACCTGCTATAACAGTGGACAAATTTGAAGTCACTGGTCAGACTCAATAAAAAGATTAGCCTTCGGGCTTTTCTTTTAACGCGTAAAACGAACATACGTTTGATTCATATGGTTTGAAATCAGAGATTATCTATGTATACACAAATGAACGAACGACTTTTTCAGCTGTAAATTGATTAATGAATCTAAAATCAGAAAGGAATGTTTTTTATGTATACTGCAAAACAAATAAAGGAAAAACTAGATTTAAGGTTTCCTGAATCTAAAAAGGATTGGAACCTAGATCAAAATAAACTTTATAGTGAGCAATATTATCAAATAATGGTTTTTGACCATAAAAAGGAAATATATAAACCAATCAAAACAGATAAAGGCTATCTTTTTCCGATTCTAGGAACAATTGACGTAGATAACAATAAATTATGGAGTGAATAACTATGGCAGAACCAAAACGACTTGAAAATGGTAACTGGCGGCTTCGCTTTCGATACAAAGACCCTATTACCAGTGAATGGAAAGATAAAATGATTACTGATGTAACTAAAAAAGCCGTGAACGCAAAGAAGGTCGATTTTTTAGCTAAGGTTTCAAGCGGGGAAATGGTCAAACAAACCAATCTAATTAATTTTTTTAACGAATATGTAGAAACCTTCAAAAATGGCAATGTATCAAATCGGACTCTTCGTCGCTATGTCCTTACTGGTAAAAACCTTGAACAGTTTTTTGGAACAAAACAGACGTTAGCAGGAATAACGAAGTTAAATTATCAGAAATTTTTAAACTGGCTTGGTAGTGAAGGTGGACAAAAAGGCGATCCATTATCGAAAAATACGGTGAAGAACCGGCACGAAATTTGTAAAGCAGTTTTTCTCGAAGCAATGGATATGAGGATTATTTCCTCAAATCCAGCAAGAAACGCAAAGCTTACTGGTGTAGATCCAGTCCACAATAAAGAAATTACGATAAGTTATGAAGATACGAAGAAATTTAGAAGTACCCTTCTCGCTCGTCCCGATACCATTAGTAAATATTTTGTTTTGACCCAACTTTATACTGGTTGCCGCTATCAAGAAGTAGCAGCACTATATTGGACTGATCTAAATGAACAGCATGGTTTAATCAACATTGAACGAGCCTATCAATATGATGAAGAAGATCGAGGTCTAGGAGATACTAAGACTCCTGACGGTGTTAGAGGTGTCGATGTTCCCTATTCCCTTTTCATGGAATTAAAGAAACATAAAAAGATTCAAAATGAACGAATTGTTTTAGGCAAAGTAAAAAATCCTAGAAATTTAGTTTTCGTAAATGAAAGAAACACTTGGCCGATCACTAATGATGCTGTAAACGATTATATAGAAGAAACTTGTAAATTAGCTGGAGTTCCTCGCATCACCTCGCATGGTTTTAGACATGCACGAGCAGATGCTTTAATACTTGCTGAAGCTGATCCGATTTATATCAAATCTCAACTTGGGCATAAGAACATTTCACAGTCATATGAGTATGCTTCAGTTACACAAGAGAACCGCAAAAAAAACAAAGAGAAAGTATTTAATTACATGAAAGACCTCTATTAATTCGTTTTTTTCGCCGTTTTGTGGATTTTTTGTGTAATCACTAAAAAAAGAGTGCCGTAAATCCCTTGATACCAAAGGATTAGCACTCTTCCACGAAGCGGGTGACG
>NZ_JXKM01000027.1 GCF_001885905.1 Enterococcus devriesei
AATTCCGCGTTTGTTTACTCGCTCAGTCCCAACTGGCATACTGTGACTTGGTTCGCTAGGCGTTTTAAAGTCTTTCCCACCTAGCTTACCTTTGCGCCAACCATAAAGACTGGTTTGGCTTTTAACCCCATGTGTTTGTTTCCACTGACAGATTTGTGTCGAAGTGATCGAAAGTGAAAAGCGATCATTAATTAGTTGAGCAAGCTCTTTATTCCGATTTCCGTCTACGTTTTTTTTAATGAACTCTATTTGTTCTTGATTAAACAGCGACATTCGATCACTCCTTTTCATAGTTGATAGGCGTGGTTAGCGGAACTAATCGTCCATTTCATTAATAATTTTTACAACTTCTGACTTAGCGGATTTACTTAATCTGTAAAAAATAATCTGATTTCTGTTTCTAAATTTCATGTTTGCATATTCTCTTCCAAGCGCTACGCCTAAAATGAATAGAATAATGGTCCATGTCATTCGCCGTCCTCCGCATCCTCAAACATTTTGTCTATTACATATTCAAGACGTTTTGCTTGTTCGTATGCAAAACTCAATGCAACCGTTCGACTTATATAATGCTGTTCTAGCTTCATCCTGTTTCGTTGATACCATTTCACTTTCCCTAAATTTCTGATTGCTGTTTCGCCCTCACTAGAAGCTCTGTGCTCGCAACTTAAAGTAGATATTAAATTTTGTACTTCTTTTTTTATTTGTTTTAAATTATTGTCCAATATTTAACCCCCTCTATCGACTCAGTATACTTTGCTTAAATCAGTCATTTTGCTTGATAAATTATAAACATCTACGTGTATTTTTTTAGTAGTATTTAACTGCCCGATGCGTGCCATTGCTTGACTGGTCTGCATTTCAGTAAAAACAATTCCACCTTTATCCATGTTGTTTAGCAAATACGATCGTTGGAATTCATCGCTAAAGCCGTCATATTCCGTTATTTGGATTACATTTTTACTCAACGCAATCACTCTCCTCGTTGACTTTTAAGAATAAAATAATGTTTTTGGATAGCTTTCGCTTAACTCTTTTATATTCATCAGAATCTACTCGGATTCTAGTTTTATCTTCAAGAACAACGAAATATTTGCCATTTTTTATTGATACTGCGACAACTTCTTTATCCATTTAAAATTCCTCCTTGATCGCTCCAGTTAACCTAGATTTTACTAGTTTAAATAGCGCCTTAGACTTTCGAGGCCTTTTCCTCTTTTCTTAGTTTTCCGATCAATCCAAGTTCCTGTAGTGCCCCAATAGTCTATGATTCCTTTTTTAGTCTCGATAACAAATTGATGGTTATCAGGATAGTGTTTATAGTTAAAACCAAGATTTTCTATATTTTTATTTGCCGAATCTCCCATTCGCTCAACATGTTTCCGCCTAGCCTCTTTTATATAAGGTTTAACATCTCTCCAGTATTCACCCATATCTCCCAATTAGATCCCTCCTCTGTATCCTCCGTTAGCTGACTCTTTCAGCAAATCCATCACCTGTCACAATCCAATGTTGCTCCTTTGTGATTTTCGCAACCTTATCAATCAAATCATCAATATCTACATCAGAATCCAATTTGTACGCGTCTAAGAAATCGTATAAATCTATTTCAAGCAGATTTACAAATTGTTCATCTACATCAATTTCGTCTGATTCTATATAGTCTATTTCTCTTTCAAAATCTTTGAGTGCTTGATTTTTACTCTCGGTCATTAGAGTTCTATCTCTATCGGTTTTTACCATATATAACTTCATGAATTTTTTCCCAACTTTCCTATGTGATAGCGCCAGATCATACACAAAATAATAGGTATACCGTAAATGCTAAACACACAACAACTGAATAAGGCGTATACCAGTAGTATTCTTTTTTCCTCATGTAGCGATTCATAAGTACTGCAATTAAATAAATTACACCTATATAAACTATCTTCATTTCCATATTTACCACTCTCTCAAAGGCTAATTATTCAATTTTTGTTACACATTCCTTTTTCACATTGATCCGATGATTCCAACTACGCGCTATCTTCGCATCTGCATCGTGGCATTTCACAATCTTAAACGATGCTGAATTACCATATTCGTTAATTAATTCCCCGACGACTGGTCGAAAAAATCGGTCATCTTCGATCTCATACAAAACATCATTCTCTAGTTTTGGTTTTTTCGGCTTCATCCAATTTTTCATTTCTGTAAATTTGTCTTTCTTTGGCTTTTTAGGTTTAGCAGTCCGCTTTTTCATACGCAATTTTGCTGCACAGCTATTACAGTGCGTAAGCTTCGACATGTTCTTATTTTTGACGATTCGCTCTTTACCGCAAGAGCACCGGGCAATCCATTCACTCTCATTTCCGGTTGGACCGATGATTTCAAACTCGCCGTATTGCTCGCCGGTTCGATCTCGTTTTTTATTTTTCACAGCTTCCAAATTCTGACCTCTTCTCAATTAAAGTATTCGATTATATTTTTTCGGTAATCAACGATTCCGTTCGCTTGATCAACCTCAAATGCTTCTAACCACACGAGCGGAAAAGACTTCCGGCCATTGGCTAATAATTGCTTTTCAGATATTAAGTATTCGTCAATATCAACCAAAAAGGATCTTCGACCATTTTCTAAAGCGATTAAAAGAAATGCCTGCCCACCAGTCACTTTAAAGGCTTTTAAAAACTCCTTTTGATGTGACTTTACAGTGACGACCTTACCGGAGCCAAATGGAAAATTTGTTTTGTTAGCGGTCAACTTACAGTCAAAGGCAATCGGTGTGCCGTCTAAATGACCGATAAAGTCACATCCTGTTTTTGTGTCTCTAACGATGATTTGACGGCTACCTTGCCGAATTGTTTTCGTTCCATTTGGAATTTTTTCGACAACTCCAAATTTTTTAACGCGATAAAATTGATTAACTCCTTCAATACGTTTTTCAAATTGACTCCACGGCTTCATGCAGACACTCCCATCAGTCTCTTATCCTTTGTTGTCTTCATGGAAACAACAAACCCTTGTGAATTTTGTAGAATCCTTGAAAGAATTCGTTCACCATATGCTTCCTGAAGCTCTTTTGCTGTCAAATTAGTTGTAATGACGGTTGCCATATTCTGACGAGCTTCTAATATTCCAGTTAATGTATCATTGTTATATCTCGAGCTGTCAGAAGATTTATTTCCGCCTAACTCAGCTCCTATATCATCAATGACAACCAAGTCTGCTGTTTTAAGCTCAGCCATTAGCGTTCCTTGAATCTGTTTTTGAGCTTCTTTGTCATTCATTGCGAATCGTAACTGATCGAGCAGTTCACGGTAATTGACAAATAACACGTTTTTTTCGTAGTTTGATCGCTCTAAAACTTCCCAAGCTATCGCCATTGCTAAATGACTTTTCCCGGTTCCTGATTTTCCAGTTAGAACAGCATGAACTTTTTTATCTAGAAGCATGTCATTAACTGCTCGTTTAGCTGTTTCTAGTGCAGTTTTTGTTTCGTTATCACTGACGCGATACTCCTTAATCCGCTTATTAAACAGCGTTTTGTCAGGAACGATGGAACTAAATTTGAAGTAATTCAAGGCCCGTTTTTTT
The DNA here is from genome assembly GCF_001885905.1 of Enterococcus devriesei. Taxonomy (GTDB): domain Bacteria; phylum Bacillota; class Bacilli; order Lactobacillales; family Enterococcaceae; genus Enterococcus_A; species Enterococcus_A devriesei. The sequence continues at coordinate 3,580 of NZ_JXKM01000027.1, forward strand.
AGACTTTCGTTGTACATTATTCGAGTATCGTAGTCTTGTTTTTTCTTAAGCTCTTTATGTCCGCAAATCATACAAGTTGGCCCGCATCGGTCTTCCCCACTAGGCAACTTTTCACGCCATTGATACATCTCAGCGCCACAATCCGGACAACTGCCGACAGTTATAAATACTCGATCAATGATTTTCTGCATCGCTTGTCCTAAGTTTTCCATGTTATCTCCTACCAGCCCAAATTGTCATATTCGCTTGAGCCTGTATTTTCTAATTTTTTGCCTTTTTTTCCGCCTGATTTATTTTTCTTTTGGATTTCGATGTCCTCTTTTGTATACGCTGCAACGTTATCCCAGTTTCTTAGAACTCCATCAACATAGTTCCAAAAACGACGGTTGTTGCCGGAAGCCACTTTGGCTCCCATGATTAGCCAGTCATCAATTTGAGATTCGCTAAGCCCTTTTTTCCTTAGGGACCTTATCCATTCAGCAATGTCTGTAGCCATCGGTTCAGCGTATGGGTTCCCAAAATGGTTTTTCTCAAGAAATTCGAAAACACCAAAGACGTAGTTGTTTTCTTTAGTTTCTTTTCCTTTAGTTTCCTTTCCTTTAGTTTCCTTTCCTTTAGTTTCCTTTCCTTTAGTTTCCTTGCTATCAGAATCGTATGGCTTTGCTATTTGTTTGCCATTAGCATTGCCATCGGTTTGCCATCTTTTTGCTGCACCTTTTTTCCCGGCTTCAGATCTTTTCTTAGATTTTTCATCTTTTATCTCCATACGTTTGTTGAACCCTTCAGAGTAGAAACACTCACCATTATCGGTGAAGGCAAATAACCCAAAGTCTTCAACTATGCTTTTTACTTTTCCTGCATCTACGCGAAGGTCAAAGGCTAACACGTTGTAATCTTTGACACTCACATAGTTTTTTTCATCGCGGAGACGTTCTAAAATCATAAAATAGATTCCATAACCTTCAGCACCGTATTTCATCCTGACTGGCAATAATTTGTCAGAGTTCCTTGAGTTGCTGTCGTGAGGAAAGTAATTGTTCAAAGCCACTTCCCTCCTTTCTACAAATCATTCATATTGGTAAATCCAGTAATCTTTTTATGTGCTCGGCAATAATCACAAGTGCCGCACCACTCAGGAGCTTCTTCTCCCATTTTCACGCGTTGAACATGATCAATCGTCTGTTCCACTCTCGATAGTTCAGACTGCATCTTCGACTCATCTAGCGTAATCAGTGCTACATCGCTCGGT
>NZ_JXKM01000028.1 GCF_001885905.1 Enterococcus devriesei
TAAGAATCCTGAAATAATTGGCGGCGTAGTCCAAGGAATAACTGCGCCAATAGGTTTGGAAACAATTCCAAATTTCATAGCATAGTAGGTTATAAGAGTTGTAACAACTGGTGCAGTGACAAAAGGAATAACTATTTTAAAGTTTAATATGGTTGGAAAACCAAATAGAAGTGGCTCCGCAACTTGGAAACTAACAGGAGCAATCGATAATTTACCGAGAGTTTTGTTTTCCTTACTTTTCGAGAATAAGAAAATCAGTATGGCAAGAGCTATCACACAACCTGCTCCCCCTGTAAATACAAAATTATATAAGAATTCATATGTGATAATATTTGGAAGTTCTTGGCCAGCTTGATATGCAATCCGATTTGCATCTGAATTTTGTAATAAAAGTGGCTCAATGATTGGTCCGGTAACTTGAGCACCATGAATCCCAAACATCCAGAAGAAGCATTGTACAAAAATAACAAATATAATGCCTGGTAAAGTTTTTGTTAGTAATCCAAGTGGTTTTGCAATTGTATTAGCTATTAATGCGTGTATGTCATCTATCCCAGTGTAATGAAGAAAAATTAAGATAAAGAACCATGCCAAAATTATAAAGAAACCTGGAACAATTGCTGTAAAAGCACGACTAACGTTTGGCGGTACAGTATCTGGCATCTTAATTGTTATATTTCGTTTGACAAACCATTGGAACATTTCTGTCGAAACAATAGAAACAATGATCCCTACAAATAAACCAGAACTTCCTAAATATTTTGTTGGGAAGCCATTACCTGCTTCTGATTGAAGAATAGGCGTTAGTATGACAAAAGCAGAAATTGCTATTAATCCCGCAGACAACGCGTCTACCTTATAACGTTTTGCCAAGTTATAAGCAATTGAAAAAGTTACTCCTAATCCGATCATACCAAATGTAGAATCTGATGCTTTATTAAAAAATTGTAATAAACCAATATTATCTAACCAGTCTGTAAAAGCTGGTACCGGAAAGTTACCAATTAACATGAATATCGAACCAATAATGATTAACGGCATGACACTTGCCATACCGTCACGCAATGCAATTAAGTGACGTTGATTACTTATCTTCGCAGCAAAGACTTGAACTTTATCCATCATAATCTTAAATCTCCTTTTATCTTAAATTAGATTTGCCTAGCATGACCATTTGATGACGGTATCCACGTATAGCTTGACCAAGAGCAAAAATGTTTTCAGGTAAACAAATACCGTTAAGTGAATCTCCGATGTGTTGAATATCTGCTCCACAAGCTTTAGAAGCTAGAGCAATTTTTTTAATCGTATCACTATCTGAAGAATCTTGACTCGTTCCATTTGCTGTTAGCAGCAAAACTTTATCCTCAATTGATTTCCCTTTATTATGCGATCTAACGTAATCGGCTATCTCTTTTAAATCTTGCTCCATAAAATAAGGAACCGTATAAGGTGCTGGAACTAAAAGCATATCAATACCCGTTTCTACAAATTGTTTCGCAATTTCTAAGTTCATTACTGGCTCATCTACCCCTGCACCGTGCATTTTACCAGCAATAATCAATCCATCAAAATGTTCTCTTGAAAGTTCAATCGCATGTTTAATTGCATCATTCGTTACACCCGTTCCAGGATTACCTGTTAAACAGATGAAGTTAAAACCTAACTTATTTGCTTGTTTTAATGTTTTAGGAGATACAATTCTACCAATTGAGATTTCTGATCTCGCTTCATTCATACTGGCTTTAATATCAACTGGCTCCAAATTTACACCAATTGGTCTACCAATTGCTTTTTTTATCCACTCAACAGGACTTTCTTCGATATTATCAGGAATACCAACTATTTGAGGATCAAATAAATCCAATGCGTTAAATAAAATCAAATCTGCACCTGCTGCTCGCTCTAGTTCAGCATTGGTTACTCCAGCTAGGAAATTAGATGAGCTCGCAACATTCTCCGCCATAACTGTTCTTCCTTCTGATGCCAAAATAGCTTGTTTTAATTCCATGGGCCTTACTGATAAAAAGTCTGATGCTGAAAAATCTAATAGTCTCTTCTGATTCATATTTTTAACCTCACCTTTCGAATTTGTTATAACAACACTACATCTAATTTATATTTTAACCGTTTTCTTAACATTGTCAATACTATTTTTAAAGCGTTAACAGTCCTGTTAAATAGTCCTTGACTATAACACTCTTCTAGATAATAATTATGTTATAACAAATTGAGGAGAATATTATGCTAGATAATACAAATAAATTACCACTTTACGTTCAGTTGGTTAATACACTATTAGAACAAATTCAAAATGATATGTCCCCAAATGATAAACTTCCTACAGAAAAAGAAATCTGCGAAGAATACTCGGTTAGTCGGACTACTGTTCGTTTAACCATGAATGAGTTGGAAAATAGAGGGTATATTTATCGTATTCAGGGAAAAGGGTCTTTTGTTTCTTCCATTAAAAAAAATACAATTAATTCTTTTTTTGACCTTGATTTCAGAGCGCATTATGAAGGTATGAATTCAGAAGAATTAACTAGTGAACTAATTTTTTTCAAGAAAGAGGCTGCACAATTAAGCCTAAGACAGAAAATGGGTTTACAACAAGAACACAATATTATTAAAATCCAAGTATTGCGTAAGTTGTTAGATATACCTGTAGCATTAGAGACCATTATTTTGAAAAACCAGTATTTTAATTTCATTAATGAAGCTAAGTTAAAAGAAGAAGGGTTAGATAAGTTAATTAATACGATTGATATCCCTTTAAAAATTGTTGAAGAAAAATACAAAGCTCGTAGATTAAATCCTGATGAAATTGATCTTTTGCAAAGCAAAGATGAGGCAGCTTTAGTTGTAACTAAGTCTCTTTACAATACAAATAACGAATTAATTATTATTTCTGAAAGAAAAATTTTAACGAGTAAATTTTCTTACCAAAATTTTATTCAAAAAGAAAACTAGCTTTTTTATAAATAAAAATGAATATTCAAAACTACATTCAAAAGAAGTTCTTTACGGTTCTATGTGAAAAGTGAAGCTTATCTATTATTAAACATGTCTATAAAACTTCTCACTTAATGCTTAATAGTACAACACTTCTGTTACTATTCACGGCTGATTACTTTTAGAAAATACAAATAGACTGATGAAAATCAAAATTTTCATCAGTCTATTTGATTATTCATTACTTCCGCCAACGTATAGGGATTCCCCTCTGTGACCCGTTGAACAGCATCCACGATATTCATCCCATGGCGTTTACACGTTTCTGTATATGTGCGGATCGTCGCATAATTTCTAGCTGCAGTAATATGTTGAAATTGACCCGCAATTTTCATTTTCGATTTCGTGCCACGTAAACTACGTTCACTGACATTGTTCGAAAAAGGAAGGTCAAAATCAACGACCCATAAGAAATACTCCACTCGATATTTCTGCAGTCGATTGAGTAAGGCACGCTCTTTTTTCGCATAGTGAATGGATAAGTCTTGTTTGTTTTCTCCGTCACCTCTTAACCAGAGATCGTCGAAGCGAATAAAGAAATCAGCTGTTTCTATGAATGAGAATTCATGGGTGCCCGCACTGAGTAGTTGTTTCCGCCTTTTATACGTATCACTTATATGTTGAGCTAGTTCATCTGCCCATATATGCTGAGTATTCTCTACACAACTACGCAAATCTCGCAATAAGTGCGCATTGCATTCGACATTCGTATAAGAAAACTCACTCCCATAATTCATCGTCAGATGATCATGAACAACCGTTGTTCTGTCGTTAAGCAAGGTCAACAGCTGATCTTCCACGACTCCCTCCGAGAGCGTCAATAATTTTGTGTAAATGAGAAAGTCCATTCTATTATTTAAGTTAAAACATTGATTCTAATGTGCCTTCAATTGGTTCTGTTGCAAAGTTTTTC
>NZ_JXKM01000029.1 GCF_001885905.1 Enterococcus devriesei
AAAATGGACTGAACAAGTCAGCCCATAAATTCAAAACCTAAACCCAAGCAACCAAAAATGTGGTTGCTAATAAAATTAATTCTCATAATTATTACGAATAAAATTCTCAATATTTTTTTCGTAATTTGGATAGTTATAATTTCCTAAACAACTTACTTTATTTGAATAATATTTAAATAATTCACAACAAAGCTTAAAAGATTGGTATGTCTTTCTATATCCATTCATCTCAAAAGTAGCTAAAAACATATTGAATTCTTTATCAGTTAAATATTTGTTTATAAACTTATAATTCTTTCCTAAACTAAAATCAAAACCCCTATTAAAGCCAATATACCAAGAAATCATTCTTAATAATTCAGGACGTAAAATATTATTGAAATGATCTAAAGCAAATAATATTTCTCTTCTAAAAACACCCTTTGCTACATACGTTGAGACACTCCAAAACTCATTACAGCAATCATAAAATTCTCGTTCTGTTGGTTTTTTTAACCAATAATTTGAGTCATCTGGAACAATTTCTTGAATTACTAAATTATCTTTATCAACTAAAATTTTTACAAGACCATCAGAATCACTAAAATAACGATTTAAATCTTTTAAATTAATTAATGTAATATCCATTTTTATGCCATCTTTAAAATACATTATATAACTGTAACCATAATCTAAATCAGGTGGGAATAATTCCATATCTTCTGGTTTCTGTATAAACAATAATTCTCCAAATAAACTTAACCAACTTTCTTCATGTGTGAAACACTCAATATCTGATACGAAAAAAGCAAAATCATAATCTTGAAACTTATCTTTTTTTATATTTTCATTAGTTCTTGAACCCTCGAGAGCAATAATTTTTACATTGCTTCGTTGATAAGCAAATTCAGAAACTAAATTTAAAATTTCTTTTTCAGTCCTCATTGTTTTTTCACTCCCAAAATCTAAATTCACGCTGCCAAAAATCAATCTGCTTTTGCAATTGTTTTTGTATATCGCATTGTTTGCTCTGAACCACTCGTGTATAAAATATCCATATTTTTTTCAAGGGCACGTAAATCTTCTCGCATTTTTTCAATCAGCATTCTATGATTCAAGTCAGATAACTCAATGTGTTTCATTATGATTTTCTCCTTTTTCATCATTGTTTTATCTCTCCTGTTTCTTTATCTATCAACCTAGGTTTATGGCGATTAGAACGTAAATAAGCCGTCAGAAATATAGTCTGACTTCTAACTGTTGGAAACCAATCGTCAAATTTTTCTGACACTGAATAATCAACTAAATCACCATATTCAGAACAACCTGTCTCTTGAATCCAAGCAACTACTTCTTGCAATATCGAATCAGTATCTACTCCAATATCCGTTAAATATTGTCGGTATTTAAACCCATTATGAGCAACAATTTCACTCTTGTTATACTGATATTTTTCAGGGTTATTCCTATGCCATAAATATTGAACAGCACCTTGTAAACTCCCGACTTTTTCAGGTTTTGGCGCATTCAACATTTCAGATATTTTCAACATCTGATTATAGCTTTTTTTATTTTCAAACGAAACAATAATATGCCAATGTGGCTTTTTTAATTCATTTGTTGTTTCGTTAATATCTTTATCGTGCAAAGGGCTCTCAATCCATTTTTCCCCTGTTTCGTCTAATAACTGTCTCCAATTATCCGGAGCAGATTCCGGATAAACTATCCAACTCCAACTTCTTGCACGTCTATCTTTTTGAACATCTTTCTCACTCATGATATAATCACCTTAACAGAAAAACTAATAGCAAAAACTCGACCCTTTTCAAAAATACGAGTTTTTGCTTATTTTTTTTGTTCTGATTCCTTTCTATTTTCATTAGTCCAAACAGTTATCAAACCAGACTTAGTTAAACCCATTTTTTTAGCAATCAAATCTAATTGTTCGGCAACATCTTTTGTTAAAGTAACCACAACTCTTCTCTTTTCATTCATAAAAACAACCCTCTTTTTCTTTTTTTATTTATACACACATTAACATTTTAGGAACTTATTAGCAACTATTTAGTAACTGTTTAGTGCTTTTTTTTGACCATGACCAAAAAAAAACAAATTTTCTGGTCATTTTTATCCCTTGGGGCAGTAGGTGCCGAACCACTTTTGACCAGATGACCAGATGACCACATAGGGGGGTGTCGTAGTACGGCGAAAATTCGCCTTGCCCCCCTTCCCCATTGAACCCAATTTAGATCAAAAACCTAAAAGAAAAAAGATGGAAATACCAGAGAACGGATTTCCCGTACTCCGATATTTCCATCAACCGCATAAAGACCTTGGGGAAATTCTTTCCCCAAACCCCACGAACCTCTCCCTTCCGAAATCAAAGGGCGCTACGCTTAGTATTTCATCTAGCAGTCGCTTATGTAATCTAACACGACCGTTCCGCTACCAGTCGCTTACAGCTCCATTTTCGCTTCTCTAACGTGTTTTAACGATTACACCGACTACTAGACGAAATACACGCTAGAACAGCTTAAAACGCAAAATATGACGTTTTTTGACTATCTTCCCCTGTTCTGCTTTTTATTTTTCCTTCTAGCAAGCACTTTTTCTTTGAATTTCTCGATAATCTCTTTAATTTTGCTAATACCACGCTCTAACCTATCAGGCTTGATATTTGAACCTCTAGCCTTTTCTAAGGTTTCTCGCCATTCTTGACCTTGTTTTACATTGGAAGGCTCTACACCTCTATCTAGCTTGCTTAAAACGAGCCTAGCTTTCGTTTCTTCTTTCGACCATGCAGTCACATTAAAATCATTGATAAGCATATCTGCATAAACAATCCTCTTATCAATTTCTGTTCTCAATTCTTGTTTTAAATTTTTAACCTCATTCAGCAATTCAGCATTTTTATTTTCTAATTTATCATTCGCTGCTTGTCTTTTATGGACAGCAACCAAATACTGATTTCTTAAAATATCAAACTTTTGATCTAAATCTTCATTCTCTTTTATTTTTTTACGAGCTACGTGTCTTAGCTTTACATTCTCTTTTGCCGTCAGCAATAACTTATCGAAATCTTCAGGTGAAATTTCAACACGCTTATTCATAACGCCTTTTTCTTTTGAACGCTTTTTAACGCCTTCTAAATCCACCAATGGCTTCTTGTGGACTTTAATTTGACTGATTTCTTTTTCAGCTTCAGCTTTGGCCTCATTCACAACTTTTTTATAAGTCGCAACGCTTAAATTTTTTCGTTCAGAACCTTCAATCCCACGTTCGATATTGAAACCTTTTCCCTTCAGAAATTCAGGTAAATCGCTTTGGATTTCTTTTAAGGTTTGACGATTGAACACCGTTTTTCCTGATAATTTACCTTCAGTCATTGGAACAACACCCAAGTGCATATGTGGAGTCGTTTCGTCTAAATGAACTTGTGCATACGCCATGTTTTGAGTACCAAATTTTTCAGAAAAATACTCCAAAGTATCTTGAAAGAATTTTCGTGTTTCTTGTTCGCTCATGCCTTCAAAAAATTCTTGATTGCTAGTAAGAATCCACTCGTTCACTAAAACGGCATCTTTCCGAATCGCTCTTTGACTTTCCCTTTGAGTGTCTATAATTCCTTGTATTTTTTCTTTGTAATTGATTGGCTCGTCATTCACCAAATCATAATTTAAATCTTGTTTTTTAGGGTCAATATCTGGATTGCTATGATTCTCAAAAGTTCGTTGGTTATGTCTTTCAATACCACCTAGATTCCCTGATTTCATCTTTTGCATTCGTGCGACCAGCATACTCATTTCTTGACCTCTTTTCTTGGTTATTTTCGGGTACTTCCATGTAAAGTATAGCACACTAGACTTATTTACTACGTTTCATAAGTCATTAATGCGTGTG
>NZ_JXKM01000003.1 GCF_001885905.1 Enterococcus devriesei
AGCATATTCATTTATTATTTTCTGATATGTTCTTCGATCTAGATCCCCCAATTTTAACTTAGGAACTATTTCAATTAGGCGTTGCAGTGTAACATAATATTTGCTTAAGGTGATTTCTCGAATCGCCCCAACTTTGTAAGTCTCAATCCATTCCTCAAAATAATCTACGAGTAACAGCTCGCTTTTTTTCTTTCTTGCCAATTTTGTCACTTCCTAAAATAGACTTAGTTGTTCTTTCTCAGAATCAATGATGATTTTTGGACTCTCTATGTGTTTTAAAGGCTTCTCTAGCCATTTACTTATGTCAAATTCTCTTTCAGCGATCGGACTATGTGGCATGACATTAAGATTACTAAACGACACAGGATCATTTTTGTCGTTTTGAAGGAAATAAGCTTGCTTCGCCTCACGACTTAACGCATCTCCATGAACTACTGTCGCATTCATTCCGCGGATCAGTAAATTGAAAAGTAGAAACGGCAGCGCTCGATCAGATAGCTCCTCACATTGATAGAAGAATAGCGAAGGTCTATACTCGAATGGAGAAATACTCAATCGATCCTGATTCCATTTTTGTATCATCAAGCTGCCGGTTCCCGCCGCCACATCCAGATTAGATGAGGATGAACCAGCTATTTTAGCTAACAATTTCGATATTGAATCAGGTGTAAAGTCCTGCGCGTATTTCTTCTTGTTCGCGTGCTCCTCCTCGAAATAAGCGTGAAACCAGTCATGGTCCAACCGCCATTCAATTTCTAAAAAGGATTTGAACATTTTTTCTCTTTTTGCTTTGTCAAAAAGAATTGCCATCAGCGCGTCTGAAGCTTGATAACTTTCTTTAACGCCAATCAATTCATTTATTTTTTCAGTCGTCAAGGTCACTGGTCAATTCACTTCCTTTTAATCCGATCTTACTGAGCAGTATTGCAGCTTCTTTAGATTCTCTATCGTAATACGGATATTTCTGCTTATTCATGTAACTTAGTTCTCGCCTTGAAATGCACTTCAAATTGTCTAAGCGGAAATCAGTCTTATCATCATTCATGAAGATAATAGTATGCTTTTCTGGAATTGGGCCGTGTGCTTGCTCCCAAATATATCGATGCTTATCGATCCATTTTCCACGAGCAACTTTGATTTGAGTGACTCCACGTTTAGTTACTCGCTCTGAACCAACTGGTTTACTATGGCTTGGTTCGCTAGGTATTTTGAAGTCTTGACCGCCTGTCTTGCCTTTTCGCCACCCGTAAAGGCTTGTCTTGCTTTTGACACCATGTGTCTGTTTCCACTGACAGATTTGTGTCGAAGTGATCGAAAGTGAAAAGCGATCATTAATTAGTTGAGCAAGCTCTTTATTCCGATTTCCGTCTACGTTTTTTTTAATGAACTCTATTTGTTCTTGATTAAACAGCGACATTCGATCACTCCTTTTCATAGTTGATAGGCGTGGTTAGCGGAACTATCCGCCTAACTCATAACTGTTTTTCATGCTTGATCTAAAAGCTTTTACCTGATTTTCAATTACGGTATCTTTTATCTGGAACCTATCGTTGATTACAGGGGCTGCCATGTCTTTTAAATAGCTTTGTCTGATTTTTATTTTTTGATCGCCAACTTTTTTGATCACATCACGGCCATTTATGATACTTTGAATATCAGCGTCACTTAAAACAATTTCATTCATTCGCCGTCCTCCTGTGGTTTCATTCTCACTTCATTAGCGTTGACGGTCTTAAACTCGCCACTTTCAAGCCGAACTACCGCGATTGGATAAGCTATCACGCCACCCGAATGACCGCCCTTTATTAATGATGGTGGAATAGGCTTGCTGAACTGGAAAAAGTCATAAAGGCCAGCTTTAACCCATTCCGTTTCCTTTACAAATCCATGTTCCCTCTTAGTAACAACCTCGATTTCGCAAGGTAGTAATTGAATATCAGCTTTCATTCGCTGTCCTCCTTCTTGCGCATAATATACAACTCAACGGCTTGATCGTACGTGAAGATGGGGAGCTTATAAGATTCGTGATAATAAACCTGTGCTTCATTACTCCAGTAATATCCGACCCCTTTCATGAATCCTGATAACTCTCCTGTAGTTATCACGCCGTCTGGTACTGATTCCAACATTTATAAAACCTCCTTAATTCCCTTCGATTACTGACCTTCACAATTAGTTGAGTTCCAAAACGATCACTCGTTCATCGATTTCATAACCATCTTCATCTTGTAATCCAGTTTGAAGACGAATTTCTTGAATTTCCTTTAGAAACGAATCATTTTCAGCATTTGCAAAGACATCAACAGAACCACCAAAATCTTTTTCATACTCTCGAAGTTCTTTAATTACTTGTTTTAATTCCATTGAATTTCCTCCTTTGTTTACTTCCGTTAGTGGAACTATCTTATTTTTTTGTTTCTAAACACATCCATGCTGATATCCAGTGCGTCAGCAATCTTTTCAATCAGTTCGAAACTTGGCTTTTTATTACGTCCATGTTTTAAATCTGAGATGGTTCCAGAGTGAACATCCATCTTTTGAGCTAATTTTTCTTGACTTAATCCGGCTTTTTTCATTTCTTTCTCGACTTTATTCCACATTTCGATATCCTCCAAAACACTATATATAGTGTCGTTCGTATTGCGTTCCCCGTATATGTCGTATATAATCAATAGTGGGTATTGCGTCTGCCAACGTTTTCCCAAATACAATTAAAGGAGAATGTATATGAGTGTAAAAATTAAAGGGTTAAATGATCTACAAAGAAATCTTGAGAAGATGGAAAGAAAAGCGAAATCAATGGGTGGATCAAATTCTGTCCCTTTTACCGAACTTTTCGACTCTAAGTTCATGAAGAAAAACACTAAGTTTTCTAGTATTCAACAATTCGTCGACAAGTCCGAGTTTGATTTTTCTAATATGGAATCCATCAACGAACATGATCTAGATAATTATGTTAAGAAAAACACCAAATTTAATTCTTGGGATTCCATGAAAGGCGAGGCAGCACAACTCTGGACTGCTAAACAGCTTGGGTTCTAAATTCAAAAGTTTCTATTTTGTTTAATGTTTCATTTAACTGGTTAAGTTGGCTTTCAGCCTGTTTGACCAGTTTTTTAAATTCAAGTAAATTATTAATTTCGATTTCCATATATAGTTCTTCCACTATCTTTTCACCTTCTCTTCTTCTGTGATAGCCCCATGTTGCGGAACTATTACCCAATCTTCCGCCAACGTCTCATCGGACCCTTACGCCCATTAGACTGGCAAGCGAGTAGATCAAATTTAACGCCTGCACGACTGGCTGCGCGCTTATGTTTCGGATCAACTGTCTCTTTGTGCACAACATGCTTCTCGCCGTTCTGATCTTCAACGATGATGATATTTTTAAAGGGCTGGTCTAAATACTCAATTTCTTCCCCCTCAATATATTCGCCGTAAATGTTTATGGTTTTCATTGGTTGCCTCCTATTTCATTTGAAATATTTTTATTTCTTGTTAATGATCCGTAAAGCGTCCTCCACAGATCTTGCAACCCCATATAGAACTGGCTGCGTTTTTAAGAACTCTCCGAATTTTATTTGATCTGGTCGAAGTTTGCCTTTTTCGTTTTTGACTTCGATATAAATTGATTTTCCATCAGAGTTACGATGCCCACATAAATCGGGAAAGCCTTTTGGCATACCATAAAATTGGCGCCCTTCAATTGTAGTCACTTGTCCTGCATTCGATCGAAAAATCGTACAGCCATTTTCTGATAGAGCAATTCTGATTTCGTCTTGTATTTGATGTTCTGATTTCAATGTAACCCTCCAGACTGTTTAATCGTTGGTATTAAAGCATTTAGGAAGATTTTGGTGGAGAGTTTGGAGGGTCAGACCCAAAAACCTATTCTTTTTTATATAATTTACTTTTTATTTTTTACTTTAATACTTTATTATTTTTTTTAAACCCTCCAGAAAGAAAGAAAAATATAATATAAATACTGATATATCAACGTTTCTAAGGGTTGGAGGGTTTCGTTCTCAACCCTCCAGAACCCTCCAGATTTATTTGAAAAGTTCTCTAACGTTATCGTATTTTCTTGGTTTTAATGTGATTCCTTTATAAACCATAAATCCACCAGCTTTTTCTTTGCTATATTTCTTTGAAATCTCTCTACCAAACTTTGTGTTAGTAAAAGTGTGTTCACCATTGTCCGATGCCCATTCACGATAAACTTTATATAATTCACCGCCTGATATTTTTAGCCCCGGTCCCGTTTCGCAACACGTTTCGATAAACGTGCCGATCTGATCCATTTCGCTACGATAATCCTGACTTGCTGCAACCACTGATTGCGGTTTTTGAAGCCCTTCTCTCTGCCACAACAGGCAACCATCGATGGCCCATTTTAAAATGCCTTGTAATTCGGTTTGTAATTTGTATTTAAGATTTTTATCCTTCTTGTGGTCAGGTATTTGAACAATGAATGGAATTAAATTCAATCTTCGCCAAATTCCATCATCAGTACCTCGAATAATTGGTTTGTGATTGGTTGCTAACCACAATTTAAATTCAGGTTCAAACTCGAATTCTTTTCCATAAAGATGCCGTGCGGTCACCTTATCACCACCAGTCAACTGCTTGACCAAACCTTCGTCCAGCCGAACGCCTTCATTTGGTTCTGATGATGTGACTAACCGCGCGCCTTTTAATCGAGCAATATCACTGTTTGCAGACGATTGGCTTTGTTTTACCATGATCGTTTGGGCTTGCATGGTCATGGCGTAATTACCCATTAACTCAGAAATAATTTCCAAAAATACTGACTTACCATTTGAACCGTGACCATAAAGAATGAACATACATTGCTCTCTCGTGGAACCTGTAAGCGAATATCCAACACATTTTTGAATGTAGTTAATCAGCTCTTGATCATTGTTAAATATCTGATTAATAAATTCTTCCCACATAGGACAATCGACCGATTCTGTGTACTCGACATTTGAAACACGTGTAAACATTTTGTCTATCTCGTGTTCGTGTAGAAGGCCGTCACTCAAAGATAGAAAACCACTTTGAGTATTGAAAAGAGATTTATCTTTATCAAACTCTTCTGGTAAAACGGATAACCGGTGTTTCAATTCGTCCATCATGGCATTTTTCCCGGCATTACTACGGGAACGCTTGACGTGCTTTTCTTTTGCTTTTTCTAAAGCTTCTCTTGTTTCATCGTCGGCGTTTTCAGGAACAATTAACGGTTCTTTGCCCATGATTTCCACTGTGGTATCTACCATTTTCCGCACTTCGCCAGTGTTGTCGGGCAACCACACTTTTCCGTTGTAGTAATACCATGCTTTATCGATATACGAATACTTGACTAATGTTCCGTAGATGTCATTGAATCGATCGGCATTTCCGGTATCGTCATAAGAATAGTATTTCTTTTCTTTCGGCTGTTCTTGATCCTTGATGAAAATTCTAAAATCAGATTTTCGTTTAGGATTGTACACGGAATTTGTATCAGCGATTGCTTTGTTTAACAGTCCCTCACCATATGTGGTCGCTCCACGTTTTTGATCGTATTTAGTACGAATCATTGCAGATGCTCGAAAAATTTCATCCATCTTTTCGTAATCTCTACCAGTCCAAAAAGCTAGGTCATTAGCAAAGGCCATATCCGCTTCGGATTGCGAGGAATAAAAAGCTTCCCAACCGCCCTCCATGAAAACTTTAAATCTTGCGCCTTGAGAAGACGATTCAGCACGTTGGATAATTTCTTCGATAGGCAAATCAACGGTATTCATTAATGGATTTTCTTCTTTAAATTGGATGACTTTTTTATCACCAACATACCGATCATAAAGTCGCTTGATATTTTTTGGATCAGATTTGATAACATCAGTATATTTTGATGCCGAATGACCAGTCATAACGAAGAAACGTCCTTCTTGATACATCTCAACATCGCCTTTACGACGTCTCCCGCCAGGCAATTCGCCCCTAGCGATAATGTGGATGCCAGTGCCTGACTGTGAATATTCAGCGTATGATTTCATGCTTTCGATAAATTCATAAATGATATTCTCTTCCACATCTCCTGTTTTATATCGCTCGACTTCACCTTCAGCGTTATCAATATCAATTCCAAAATATGGCGGTTTGAAGAAAAAACCTAGACCAGTCATCTCAAATTTATTGATAGCATCGAGAGCAGTCTGAAAATCAGACCATGTGCTCTCGTCGTTAGATTTCGCTTTGTATCCATTGTTTGCGTTATAAGGAATCTTTGTGTGTTTGTTTCTTTTTTCATCCCAAACTAGCTTGTAAACACACCACTGTTTGAGATTTTTAAGCTCTATTGGGATTTTTTCGTACATCTTCACACCTCGTGATTAGAATGGTAGATCATCTTCTTTTGCGGTTGGAGCTGGTTCACGACTAGGCCCAAATGATGGTTCGTCTCCATTTTTAAATTGGTGATTCACTGGTCCAGTTGTGTTCGTCTTTTCCCAAGACTTAACATTCACGTTTTTATAACCATTTGATTCTTCTGTTTTCACTCGAACCAACACTGGTTTTAGTACGAAATCAGCTAATAGTTCATCAAATCCGTTATAAGATTTTCCATCTTCTAATTGCAATGCTTGAGCGATTGCCATGATCATTCCTTCGTTGTATTTTCCAGTTGCTTTAGCTTTCCAAATTTTTGGGAAAATGTGTTTGTTTTGGAATTGTTGCTGCACATCATTTCTTACGATTAAATCAATATCGATAAATTCTGCTCCTGATTTTGTTGCATTTTCTACTGCTTTATTAATGATTACTTCATATGTTCCGTCTTTGATCTCGTTTCCTTGTTGTGCTTTTGAAAAATCTAAATTAAATCCTGTCATGTTAGTTTCCTCCTATTTTTGTAGTTCATTAATATATGGGTAGATGATTGTTTCATACGTTTTGTTTCTTTCGAAAACAGCTTCTTCGTACGTTTCGAATCTTTTGTTTACTATAAATTCTCCTCTAAAGATAATCTGTACTCTCCATTTTTTTCTGGTTTTATCATACGTGATATTCTTATCTCCCAATTTGGCTATTGAATTTTTCCAGTATCCTACATTTGTCTTTAATTCCGATACTTTTTTATGGCTTTTTTCAAGGTTTTTAGCGCCATATTTATTGCCGTTTTGTTTTGAATAAATTTTCAAACGCTCGGCATTTTTCTCTTTATTTTTATCGGAAATCCTTTTGTTATGTTCTTTGTGTGCTTTGCTTCCTTTCCATCCAGTAATTCTGCCAGCTTTTAAGCTAGATGCACTAACTTCTTTTAATTCTCCAGTTAGCAAATTCCTAACTAAAAGTATTTGATTAGTTTGATTCGTATTTTTACCAGTATCTCCAATAACTTTTATATCTCCAATGACGGTTCCTGAATAATCTTTCCTGTTTCTACTTTTATTGTCCAATCTACAACCACCCCTTCCTCTTACAAGCCATATATGCCCATCCTGGCTTAAACCCTTTTGCACGGGCTATGGCGTATAAATCTTCAACTGTGGAAGCCTCATCTTCCGTCATGTTGTAATACTTATTGTTCTCAAAATTCAAAGTAATTTTCGTTTCTCCGACTTTCATTAATTCAGCCGATTCATCGATTTCTAACTCTGACTTTCGTTCTTCAATTGGCTGCAACTCTCCGCAATACGGACAAATATTTTCGCCCTTTGGTCTTTCATAAGCCCCAAAACAAAATGCACATTGAACAATCGATATATCACTATCAGTTTTTGTTTTCTTTTTTGTGTCTAAACTCCACTCACGATCCATATCAGGCAATCCGAATCGGTTTACATTACCTACGTGGTCAATGACGACTGACCGCTTGCCTTCTTTAAATCGCATCCCCCTCATCGATTGCTGAATGTACAATGATAACGATTGAGTAGGTCTCAACATAATTACAGTCGAACAATCAGGAACATCAAACCCTTCTCCGATCAAATCTACATTGCACAGAATTTTTATTTCGTGTTTGCGAAACGATTCAATGATTTCCGAGCGTTCATCCTTTGGCGTTTTAGCGTCTATATGAGCGGCTTTATAACCAGCTTGGTTAAATATATTAGCGGTGTGTTTACTCGCCTCTATACTGTGACAATAGGCTATTGCCTGCTCGTTATCAGCAAGCGTTTGATAATGTTTCAATACATCACCATAAATCGTTGTTTTGACTGCCTTATCCATTGATTTCTTTGTAAAATCTCCAGTCGAAGCTTTCTTTAATTCGGCTGTATCGATCAATTTAGGTGCGTAATATTCATAAGGTGCTAATCGATGATTCTCAATCAACCATTTAGCTGATACGCCTTCGATCAATAAATCATTCACATCGCCTAATCCGCTCCCGTTTAATCGGATAGGTGTTGCAGTAAAACCTAATCGTGGAACATCTGAATAATAATCATAGATTTTTCGGTACGAAGCAGCTAATCCGTGGTGGTTCTCGTCAGTAATAATGAGTTGCGGTTTTTTAATTGTTTGAAGATGTCTCACGACCGTTTGAACCATTCCAAAATTTACTAGCGCATTATTCACACCGATTTCTTTAAATGTATTTTTGATTTGATCAATCAATTCTCGTCTATGAACCAAGAACAGAACGCGATTGCCTTTTAAAGTCGTCATACGTGCGATTTCAGCGACCATAACCGACTTACCTGAACCACATGGCGAAACGATGCAAGGCGCTTTAAAACCTTCGATATAAGCCTGTCTAGCACGTTTGACTAAATCATTCTGATAATCGTACAGTTCCATCAATATCGAACAACTCCTCTTGCAGAGCAAACTCTCGATCATCTAGTTGGTTCTTAGCAAATGTTTGATCTGTTCGTTTCAACAAAAAACCTCGTGTTCCTGTTTCTTCATTGATCATTAACCGGCCAACCATATTCATCAGACCCATTACATTATTTACAATCTTTTCTCGAATCTGTGGATGAAACTGATTGAATATCTGACCGCCTGGTGATTGTATTTGAATTTGCGTTTCCCATGCAGTAAAAACTTTATTTACACCTTTCCACGAATTGATATACCGAATCATGTCAGGCAGATAAAATGAGAATTTATTGTAGTCGCCCATTTCAGGAATACCCATTGCTTTGCCATCGCGCGTTTTTGATAACCGTGATTTTTCAGCTAACCACGCTTGTTCAAATTCGGATAGATTATCGAAAAAGATATTGTCATATTTATCTAAATAATTATCATGGATATCTTTAAGCAACATCTTCATCCCGACTTCAACATCGTTTAAATCGGCATAAACAATATCAATGTTAGGATTACCAGCTAAGACGTTTGTTGTCCGATCGATATCAATTACTAACGTTTTACCTTCAAGATAATTAGCGGTATAGGTTTTTCCTCCGCCTGGCGGCGCATAGATTAGGACTGAAAAATTATCAGCACGATCGATATCCGACGCTTTAACAATTTCCATCTACTCTTTCACCTTCACTTTCACTTCCATACCTTTCACATTAACGGTCGTATTAGGAATCGCCATGCCATTATCATCAATCAACAACCCTTCTTCTGTTCGGTGGAAGACACCATCCACAATTAATTGCTTAATATCGTTTTGAATCGGCTTAATAACGACTTCTTCCTTTATTAAGCCTGGATGTTCTTCCTTCATGTATCGATCAAATCGGACTTTTTCCTCTTTTGATTTTGGCAAACTCAATTTATAAGTTGCCTTACTTTTTAAGTTGGGATATTTCTTGCTGACAATAAAACTATCCGTTTCAATTGATTCGGCATCGCCTAAAAGTTGTTTCTGCAGCTCTAACGCTGCGTCTAGTTCTTGCTTTGACTCATTTAAGAATTTAGCCTTTGCATCCATGATCTCACCAATCTGGCGATCATATAGATCAAGCTTTGATTTCTGAACTTGTTTCATTAATTCAATCTCTTTAGTAATTTCTTCTAGATTCAACTAACATCTCTCCTTTTTTCGGAACTAAATCAAAGAACTTCGCATATCCGTTATCTACGATCCATGTGAGTAACGCTTCTTTAATTACTTCTGAGTATTCGCTCGGCAGCATCACTTCTCGCAAATCTTCATTCGCTTCACCGGCGGTTAACTCCTCCACATACTCTTTTGAGTATCGTTCTAAGTTCTGCTCGAGTAAAAGTCCGTTTGAATTAATGTAGACTGTGCTATTCAAATAGATCGGATCACCGTAGTAATCTTTTAAAATCGGTTTTTCTTCTGGTGGGTCGGTTGGGACTCCAAAATTTTGTTCATTCATGGTATAATCTCCTTAAATAGATGTTTTTTTGACTAGCTAACTTTGGACGGTGGGCTAGTCTTTTTTTGTGCATTTCATATGCTCACCCTTTCAATTTGATATAATGGTTTAAAAACTGGATGGTGAAAAAATGAGTTTCGATAACACGATCACAATTTCGATTATCCTAGCTTTAGTAGCTCTTATATCCCCTTGGATTACAGCGGTTATAAATAATAAGCATGCTGAATCGATGAAGGATAAAGAAATTGAATTACAAAAACACGATTCAAAAACCCAAACAATACAAACAACTTTCTCAACATTTCTCAACAATGTGGGTATTTGTATTGGTAGTAACACTGATAAAAATATATCTGCTGTAAAAGCATCAGGTTATGCAGTCCTGCCATATATTCAAAATGAAGATATAGAGGTTATGAAAATTTTCTTAAGCCGTTTTGGTTACGGCAACACTAATGCAGAACAAAAATCTCTTGAAACTTATTTGATTGACAAAGTATTACCTATTTTGAATAAATCATTAGAAAAATTGTAAGCATTAGACATACTAGAACCGCATAGGATGTATACCAGTATTCGCCGCGTTTTCTCATGTAGTTATTTCCTAAAACGGCCACGAGATAAACACCTAATAAACAGAACCACACTTTAGTCAGCCCCCTCGGTTGGCTTTTTTGTGTCATATTCCGCAAAGTCATAAATCAAAACTAAGCCGAAAACTGCTGTAACATATGCTGCTTTGAGCCATTCTGGCACATTTCCTGTAATTGCAGCCCCAATTCCAAACGCAAACAACATTGCTCCTGTTCTACGAAGCCAGTAGATTTTTTTCATACTGTCACGCTCCTTTATTTAAATTTATTTTTGTCCTTCCAATCTAAAAATTGATCAAACAGATTGATGTTTATCAGCACAATTTTGTATGTCGGTGCTCGATAACCACGTTTGTAATCAGGATGTACTTTGAATTCTGCTAACAATCTTTGAAATGTAGATTCATGTCCTTCAAATTCGAAATATTTTATCGCTTCATCCGTAGTTTAGACGCTTTTAATCTAGACTTTCCAAAAGAATAGTCTATGAAGCCAGCTCATTTTTGAGTTGGTTTTTGTAATTTTTAGGTCGATGGTTACGCACCCTTTTGGTCTCTCCATTCATCTCACCTCCTATAGGGCTTATCGGATTCCTATCAAAAGCAACATTCTTTTCTCTTGGTGACAACATAGATTCAAATGACATTGTCATCTACAAAACATCAGCTGTTAAAAGTGTCGGATTCAAATAGTAATTCCTGCTCGTTGATAGCGGAGGAGAGCTTTTCTTCCAACAAATCGACGAGCTTTCTTTTTGTTGGATTCATTTCAAAACTGATAGTCTTGAGAAATATTTTTACATCTTTAATTTTTTGCCCTTGTAATTCTTTGATGATTTTATCGGCTTGGCTATCAATTCCATAAGTTAAGTCATCTATCATTTTTTGTATCTTGAGTGTTTGGTTCATTTCTTCCTTCATTGTGTTACCTCCTACGCTGTTTGTTCACGTTCAATCATCGGTAAGTAATTATTCTTCTTTCATCGTTATGCCTCCTTTCGTTTTACTCTCCTAGGTACAATTCGCTCACGCCTAATAAATCAGCAAGGTTGACAAGCGACTCTTTATAAAATTCTTGTAAATCCTCGACAGTTGCGATTTTTCCGTCAACTGTAATATTTTTAGCATCGCTCAATTCAAACAAATCTTTTAGAACATCAATTATGTTGTCATGTTCAGTCATTTTGATTCCTCCAATAAAAACGAAATATCATCGCCATGTTTTTCTGCTGTTTCAGCTTGTTTATCAGTAATTCTTAGTTGATAGCTTTCAAAATCCGATAATTCTAAGCCTTGAACAAAAGATTTAGCCTTTTCGAAGTCAATGCTGCGGATATCTAAATAACTTGAAACGTCGTACTCAATTCCTAGTTTTGTGTAAATCCCACGAGTTAGATGCCCTGTTTTTTTGGAAAACAATTCGTTAGATACTCTTTTACCGAAAAGGTCATTAACCAACTTTGCAGACTTTTTACCGACTGCACTTTTTAATTTCCCTGCTTGGCGCCGAGTAATCTTGTTTTCATCTTTCATCATTTCAAATTGCTTTTTAGTTTCGTCACGCATTTCAACCATTTCATCTTTTACCTTGATAACTGCTGTAATGACTTCTTGCAACGCTTTACTTTGGTTATCTTGTCTTTGTAATGTAAATTGCAAAACTTCCAAACTTTGATTCTCTTCGTTCAATGTTGGCGTGTTATCCATTTATAATCTCTCCTTCTATAATTTTTGTTTTTTCATTCGGAATGATTTTCCGCATTTCGCTTACCCAAAAATCAACGCTGTTTACGACTTCGGAAAGCTTGTTTGAGGCTTCCGTATCGTACAAATCATTGATAAGTGGTTTAAATCTGAGGCTTGCCATTTTCGTGTCAAAGAACGTTTCGATTTCTCGCATTAAATCGTTAAATTCGATCGTCGCTTTTACACGCTGGTCAATCGATTTTTCCTTTTGTTGCAAAGCTTTGATATTAGCTTCAAGCGTTTTAGCGCTTTCGGTGTTCTGCTCCAGCAAGTCATACTGCATTTTCTTCATTTTCAAATCGTTACGGACTGATGAGAGCTGTTTTTCTAGTTGCTCGTTAGTCGTTTTCAGATTTTCATAATCATCTGGAATTTTTTCGATAACTATTTCTTTTTCAACTACTTCTGGCTGTTGCACGCTCATGTCATTGATGACATCTGACAAATTGTCTATCTGTTTGTCCTTTGCTTTGAGCTGTTTTTTTAGCTCTTGTAACTCTCTTACCGTCATTTCGTCAGGCGTTTTAGTTTCGCCTTTGGCTGTTTCGTGTGGTTGAGTTCGTTCTTCTTCCGGAAGTGTAGCTACTAGGTATAATGCTCTATTGCCTAAATTCTGCCACGTGTCATAATTTGGTAATTCTTGAGCTACTTTCATAAAGCGGTTAGCTTCTGAATGTTCGATATTTATTTTTTTTAACCATTTTCCAAATTCACCGTGAACCAAATCATTTTCTTTTACATAATTTAAGCGTCTGCCAATTTCCCAAATCGATTGACCTGCAATCTGTTTGTAGGAATTTATTTCAGCAGTTAAGATGTTTATATCTTTCGATAGTTGTATCTCGTTCACTGTTTAACCTCCTTCAAACCTCACTTAAAGTGCGGTTTATATTAAAAAAAATCAGGGACGAATTCTATCAGCATCCACTTTTAATACATAAGCAATGGCGAAAATGTGCATAGGTTTAACAGATACTTTTTTATTTTCCCACTCGCTAACCGTCTTTTCGTTTACGCCAAGCTTTTGTGCTAAAGCTTCTTGAGTCAAGCCTTTCTCTTCCCGCCATGCTGAAATTGATAATTGCTCTGGCATTTATATCACCTCGCTTCCTTGTCTGTGTCTATACTATACCGCACTAAAAGTGCGAAGTCAACACTTAAAGTAAAAAAAAATTACGTTTCATTCTTTACTTTTCCTCACTTTGGGTGTATGATTAATACATTGAAAGGAGGTATAAAGTAGTATGAAACAATTAACAACAGCTCAAAAACAACGAGAAATTTTAGCAAATAACTTAAACGAATTACTTGAATTAAAAAGAAAAACACAAGCCGACGTGATACGAGATACTGGTTTTGCAGAAGCAACCGTTAGAAGCTGGTTTAGTGGTGAAAAATATCCAAGACTTGATAAAATTCAAGCTTTAGCAGATTACTTCAATGTTCCACGATCTAGAATTACAGAGGAACAAATTGATGGAATGTTAAAAGTCAGCCAATTGGTTTCAATTCCAATCATTGGCGATATTGCCTGTGGCGACCCAATCACAGCAGTTGAAAACATTCAAGGCTATCGTGACGAAGCAGCCGACACACTGCCAACCGGGAATCTATTTTACTTACATTGTAAAGGTAACAGCATGGCTCCTACTATTCCTAACGGCGCTTATGTATTAATCAGACAACAGCCAGATGTGGAAGATGGAGAGATTGCAGCGGTGTTGGTTAATGGGGATACGGAAGCTACTCTAAAGCGTGTGAAACGTCAAGGAAGCCTAGTGATGTTGATGCCTGATAACCAATCGTACGACCCTTATGTAGTGACACCAGACAATCCAGCAAGAATTTTAGGTAAAGCACTTAAAATGAGTGCCGACCTCTAAAAAAATACCCCAGTCGGAGTTACAGCTTCGGCTAGGGTTTACATATCAAATTATTATACGGAAATGAGGTTTTATAAATGAAAAAGATGTTATTAGGTTTGGTTGTTATGACTCTAGGTTTTACAGTTGCTGGTTGTTCATCTAAAAGTGATGAAGCGATTAAGGACGAAAACTCATCTTCTTATGATTTTGACTCGGAATTTGAAAAAGCTAAAGATAGCGCTGGCGATGATGATTTAACCGCCGATCCGGATATTGAATATGTGGGTGGAGAAACAGAAGGAACTTCATCGGTGACACCATATGAATCAA
This sequence comes from Enterococcus devriesei, assembly GCF_001885905.1. Classification (GTDB taxonomy): domain Bacteria; phylum Bacillota; class Bacilli; order Lactobacillales; family Enterococcaceae; genus Enterococcus_A; species Enterococcus_A devriesei. The sequence continues at coordinate 14,838 of NZ_JXKM01000003.1, forward strand.
GTTCTAGTTCAGTTGAAGTTCAAGAGAATTCAGCTACTAGAGAACAAAGTAATGCTTTAAGTGCGGCAACGGAATATCTCGATTACACAGCATTTTCAAAACAGGGTTTATATGATCAGTTAATATTTGAGGAATACCCCGCGGATGCCGCGCAGTACGCTATTGATAATATTTCTGCTGATTGGAACCAAAATGCCCTTCAAACAGCTGAAGACTACTTAGATTTTACTTCTTTTTCCGATCAAGGTTTGTACGATCAGTTAATTCACGACAAGTATACGCCTGACGAAGCACAATATGCGATCAATAATTTACCTGATTAATTATTCGGAGGGGTAGAAATGGATGTAGAAAAAAAGACATTAAAAATGAAGTGTGAGTCTTGTGAAAATGATTTTATATTGACTTTCCATACGGTAAAATGTCCGAAATGTGGAATAGCGTTTAATACCGATGAAGTACACGAAATTTTTTATAATTATGAATCGAGACTTGCTAATTCTAAATTATATCAACACAGTCAAAGAATGCAAAAATCAGGAGAACGATTAGAAAAAACTGGAGAAACTATTTCTCAAATTGGTTGCCTTTTATTCATGCTACCCATAGGACTCTTGTGTTTATGGTTTATTATTTCCATGTTTTAGTATCAACTGCGCCTACGCCCCACTTTAGGGGCTTCTTTAATAACGCCAAAAAAAGAACGCACGTTCCATTTAAGGAGTTGAATAAACATGTGGATTGAAGAATTACCGAACGGTAAATACAAATATTCTGAACGATACATTGACCCATACACAGAAAAAAGCAGAAAAGTTTCCATCACACTTAACAGCAAATCTAATCAAGCAAAAAAACAAGCAAACATAGAACTTCAAGAAAAAATTGATAAGAAGATCGAAGAGAAAAATCAAATCAAGATAACGCTTGGAGAATTATTGAATGCATGGTGGAACCAGCATAAGGTTTCTATTCGCCAATCATCAAAAGTTAATTATGAGAAACTTTTGAAATACATACGAAAGAACATTAACACTGAAGCAGTGGTACGTAATACAGATACAAAGTTTTATCAAGATTTCCTAAACGGGTTAACTCAATCTTACGAATATAAGAAGAAGTTTCGAAGTGTGCTAAAAATGGCGCTTGATTATGCAGTCGATATGGAAATGATCAAAATTAATCCTATTAGTAGAACGAAAGTTCCAAAGCCAGCTTTAACAAAAGAGACTTATGAAAAAATCGAGGATAAATATTTAGAAGAAGAAGAAATCAACAAGCTATTAAATGTCTATTACAGCACGTTTCAGAGCGTCCATCACGGAAGGCTTGCTGAGTTCATGTATTTGACTGGACTGCGTGCAGGCGAAGCCATAAGCCTCACAATCGATGATTACGATCCGGATAGCAAAACTATAAAAGTGATTGGTACTCTAGATTATTCAGACGGCTACAAGAATGCAAAAAAAGAGATGCCAAAGACATTAGCATCATATCGTGAAATTGATTTATCGAATCGAGCGATAGAAATAATTGACGAATTGATTTTAGAGAATAAGTTAAAATTTAAAGGAAAGACTTCTTATCTTTTTGTTGGCAAGACTGGCAAACCAATTCAAATCAATGCGTTCAACAATTCGCTAAAAGCTATGAATGACAAACTTGGTAAAGATGCTATCAAAAAGAAAATGTCTAGTCATATTTTTAGACACTCTCACATCTCCCTACTTGCTGAATTAAACATACCAGTAAAAGCAATCATGGAACGTGTAGGACACTCCGACATGGAAACAACAATGAAGATATACACCCATGTAACCAAGAAGACAAAGGCTAGTATTGTTGAAAAGCTCAATGCTAAAGGTAAATGAGTTTTGCCCCTTTTCTGCCCCTTTTAGTTTTTGACAAATAAAAAAGCAAGCTCTCAGGCTTGCTGTTACGCGGTTTATATCAGACACATGCCGGATCCTACTTAGTGCTGCTTCCTTCCAGACCTGACACAATTCACAGGCCCGGCATTGTCCTGCCTTTCGGCAAAAAATAGTATAACAAACTCTAGTCCGTTTGGCTAGTCTTTTTTTTTCGTGCTCGTAACTGACGGAAAAAGTTGGTCAAAAGCTGACCACATTCTTCTTCTAAAATCCCGCCTTCTACATAAGCGCGATGATTGAAGCGTTCATCGGTCAACAGATTCATTAAAGTACCCGCGGTCCCGCCTTTCGGATCATAGGCTCCAAAATAAACCTCTTCAATCCGTGACAAAATCATGCCGCCGCTGCACATTGGACAAGGTTCTAAAGTAACAAACAGCTGGCAGTCTTCTAAGCGCCAATTTTCTAATGCTTTACAGGCTTCACGAATCGCGAACATTTCCGCGTGACTCGTGGCATCTTGACTATGCTCCCGCAAATTATGCCCGCGTCCGATAATTTTGCCTTGATGAACGACCACCGCCCCGATGGGCACTTCAGCAATCGCTTCCGCCTTCAACGCCTCATTGATTGCCGCCTGCATAAAAATGATTTTTTCTTCTTCCGTCAATCGACTTTCTCGTTCCATTTTTTTCCTCGCCTATCGCTAATTGATTAACCTACTTTAGCATATCCGAAAAAAATAAGCAGTAATAAATTTATGCAAGTTACGCCATAAAAAAAACGATCATCAAGTCATAGCTTAATAGCTGCTACTTGATGATCAGTATGACTTTTACATCATTTTATCTACAAAATCCATCAATTTGCCCTTCAAGTCTTCGGTCGTATCTTTGATGGACTCACCGTAGACAGACACACGCTTTTTTCCGCTTTTGATCTTGTCTAAAATACTCATGATGTTATCTAAATCTTCATCTGAAAGTTTATCAACGATTGAAAGTAACGGCTCATTGCCATCAAACTTATCATTAACAAAACGTTTCACTTTATACCGATTCGAAACATGACGAGCTTTTTCAATTAATTTTCCCGAAGCAATCACGGCTGTCGCTGTACTAGCAGCTACAACAACGCCCACTCCGATTTTGACTTTAGTCGATCTTTTCATGGTATCAGCTCCTTTCTCCCATGATACCATACTCTTAAAATTAACAATAATAAGAGCTACCAGGAAATGAAAGCGTAAACGCAAAAACAGAAAATGAATTGATTTGGCTCGTCCACCAAAGGATGGTTGTAAAAAAAAGCACGTCTAAACTCCCTAAGAAGTTTAAACGTGGCTTAATTTCTAATCACGACTGCGATTACCACCAAATAGTAGAATCAAACGCAGTAATTGTAAAAATGTTGCTAAGGCGGCGGCAACATACGTCAAAGCCGCAGCAACTAAAACTTTGCGGGCCGCTTCTAATTCTTCTTCATCTAACAGCGCGCCTTCGCGTAAAATACCTAAGGCCCGGCGTGAAGCGTCAAATTCCACCGGTAAGGTCACTAATTGGAATACTAACGCTAATGAAAAAGCCAAAATCCCAATATTGATCAAGGTCGCGTTCCAACTCATGATAACACCTAAAATAATTAACGGAAATGAAATTGTCGAGCCGATATTGGCAATTGGTACAATCGCTGCTCGCAAACGTAACGGAAAATAATTTTTCGCGTCCTGAACTGCATGACCACATTCATGGGCTGCTACACCGATCGCTGCCACCGAGGTTGATTGGGCGGTCGCTTCTGAAAGGCTTAGCATTTTATTTCCGCTATTGTAATTATCCGTCAAATCTCCAGCAATTTGCTGTACACCCACATCATTGATCCCTTGGCTGTGTAAGATGTATTCTGCCGCCGCTGTTCCGGTTACTCCTTTACGGCTGCGGAAATCATCATATTTCCGAAACGTCGAATTCACATAAGCAGACGCTAGACCTGAGATCACTAAGCCTGCAATGACTAATAAAAACGTGGGATCGAAAAAATTATAAAACATTCCATTCCCATACATAAACATTCTCCTCAAATCAAAGATAATTGACTATTCTAATGAATAGTTTCCTGATTATAGTTTACCATGAAAGCCGTGAATTTTTTATGAATACAACTCTAAGAATCTCTAGTAAAATTACAGTTTCTTAACGAATTCCGATTTTAATTTCATCGGACCGAAGCCGTCGACTTTACAATCAATATTATGATCACCTTCGACTAAACGAATATTTTTTACTTTAGTTCCTTGCTTGATTGCGCCTGAAGCACCTTTGACTTTCAAATCCTTAATCACACTGACACTATCTCCGTCTTGCAATTGGTTGCCGTTGCTGTCTTTCACAACAAGACCTGCTTCAACGACCTCATTTTCCGACCATTCGTGTCCACATTCGGGACAAACAAATAAACCGCGATCCTCATACGTATATTCTGACTGACACATAGGACAATTTGGCATATTCTTCCTCCAATATTTTTTCTGAATCCTTAGTGTATCGAAAAAAACGCGACTTGAAAAGCTTTTCTCAAACGATTTTAACGACGGATCTTAACAAAAAAATAGAAGGCGCCAAAATGATCGGCCCCTTCTATTTACAATTACTCGTTTCCGCGATAGTTTTCACATAAAGTTTGGATTTTATGGTAGATCTCTTGGCACATCGCCTGATCTTTCGCATTGGCCCCACTGGCTAACGGATGTCCACCGCCATGATATTGCTTTGCCAGCTCATTAATGACAGGGCCTTTTGAGCGCAAGCGAACTCGGTAGTACCCTTCCGGCTGTTCAACAAAGACCGCCCAAGCGAGTACTACGTCGATCGTTCCAGGCAGCGGCACGAGAGCGGCTGTATCTGAATCCTTGATACCATATTTATTCAAAATGGCTTGATCTAAGATCACATAACTAGCACCATTTTCATCAATCTGCAAATTTTGATACAGATAGCCGGAAAGCTTTGCGACTTCCAAAGAAATCTGATCGATCTCACGATTCAATTTGGCTGCATCAAACTGATAATCTAGTAGTTGGGCTGCGACTTGCAAAGTATGTGAGGTCGTCGCTGGATATAGGAAACGGCCTGTATCCCCGATAATCCCGCCATATAATAAACGAGCGGCGTTTTTGGTTACGACCAACCCTTCCGTAAATGCCAAATCTGCAATAATTTCGCTACAACTGCTAGCCTCGGTATTGACCCACAAAAGATCGCCATAAGGATCGTCATTTGGATGATGGTCAATCTTAATCAATTTATCCCCCAGCTTATAGCGTTCATCGCTGATTCTAGGTGCGTTAGCGGTATCTGTGACAATCACCAACGCGCCTTCATAAAGTTCATCTGCAACCTGATCCATTTCCGCCAAAAAGGCTAACCCTTCGACCGGTCCGCCGACTTGGTAAATTTCTTTTTCTGGGAAGGTCGCTCGTAAGATTTCCGCTAAGCCACACTGTGAACCAAGCGCATCTGGATCGGGACGCATGTGCCGGTGGATCATGATTCGATCATATTGTTTAATCATTGCTACTATTTCTGCTGTAATTGTCATACCATTTCCTCTTTCTAAGAACGCTCCATCACTTGGCATACCACAATCGCTTTAGCCACGATCACATTATCAATGTAGACTTCCAAGTCAACTTTGGCAGAGCGCCGTCCTAATTCTAATGTTCTTGAATGAATCTCAATTTCACTTTCTAATTGGATTAAGCGTAAATAATGTAGATTCATTTGTTCAATCAAAGTATTTCGCCGTTGATCCATTAGAATACTCCGCTGCGCGACATTCGCCACCAACTCGCTAAGGACCCCAAAAGAGATCGTGCCAACACTGTTGACCATCTGAGGAGTAACTTCGAATTTGAAGTACGGTTTTTCCAGCGGATTATCCTCGCGATCCGTATCAACCGTCACAATGTCACCAACAACTTGATCTGAGATCGTATTTGACATTTGCGGCTGGCGTTGAACTAATTGCATTGCCTTCATCACATCTTGACGGCTGACCATCCCCACTAGTGAAAGATCATCCTTGACTACCGGCATCATTTCAAGTCCATCCCAGATCATTTGGTGACTGACTGAGGCCACACTCATACTAGGCTTCACAACATTCGGGTCCCGTGTCATCACCCGATCAATCATTTGACTATCTGCTTTTCCTAAAACATCCTTCGCCGTCACCACTCCTAAGAGTCGCATACTTTTATTCACCACAGGAAAACGGGAATGACCCGTTTTTTCCGATAGGCGATGGTAGTTGGAGATCGTGTCGCCCGCCTGTAAATAAACGGTTTTCTCCAACGGCATATAAATATCACTGACTTGCATAATATCTTTTTTGATCAATTGATCGCTTAAGGCCCGATTGATCATGGTCGCTACAGTGAAAGAATCATAGGTTGTACTTAAAACCGGTAATTCTAAGTCATCGGCAAGTTGCGCAATCTCAGGCGTTGTATCAAATCCCCCAGTAATCAGCACCGCAGCACCATCTTGCAGCGCTAATTTTTGTGCCCCTTCCCGATTCCCGATAATCAATAAAGAGCCGGGCGTAATATAGCGTCGCATGGCATCCTCAGTCATGGCACCGATAACAAATTTATTCAAATCCTTATCTAGTCCGTTAGATCCGCCTAAAACATCGCCTTCGATAATCCGGACAACTTCCCCAAAAGTCAACCGCTCGATGTTTTTCTTCAGCTTCCGTTCGATTCGTATCGTTCCTACTCGTTGAATCGTTGAAACCAAACCGATATTCTCAGCGTCCTTAATCGCCCGATAAGCCGTTCCTTCACTCACACCTAAATTTTTCGCGATACTGCGGACAGAGATGCGCTCGCCCACAGGCAAATTTTCAATATGCTCTAAAATCAGATCGTGTTTTGTCGCCATAGTTACCTCCCGATTTAAAATTTATCTATTATAATAGTACAGCTAAGCAAAACTAGTATAACAGAGTCCTTTAAAAAAAAGAAGTCAACCGTTACCATTCACGTAACAATCAACTTCTTTTGTACTATTCAACTGTTTAATTAATTGCCCTTTTTCTAAACCGGAACAGCGAGATCAGCAAAGCGATGACACAGATCGCTAAAGAGGCTATAAAGGTGACCCGCATACCGAAGATAAAAATATCTGCCCGATTCATGATATAGGTCGTTACCCGCTGACCGTAAGAAGCGCTCATTCCGCTATATAGAATCGTCGTTGATAAAGCAATCCCGATAACCATCCCTAAATTACGAGCAAAGGAATTCAAACTGCCGGCAACCCCTAGATTTTCTTTTTCGACGCTGCTCATAACGATCGTGTTGTTGGGCGATTGGAACAATGCATTGCCCATTCCCATAATCGCTGTTGCTAAAACATAGTACCAGATTGGACTTGTTTGATTCATAAAGACATACATTAATTGAGTGATGGACAGCAGCAGCAATCCTAGTAAAACCAATTTTTGCGGTCCGATTTTATCCGTCAGATAGCCGCTAAGCGGAGAACCAATGACCATCAAAAAAGGAAAGACCATCATTAATAATCCAGCATAACTAGCCGTTAAACCTCGCGCATCTTGCAAATAGAACGGCATGACGACATTCACGAAAAAATTGGCCGAAAAAATCAATAGTGCGGTAATCAAACTCATAGTAAACAACTTATTTCGCAAAATACTGAAGACCAAAAGAGGGTTTTCCTTGCGCTTTTCCACTTGTATAAATAAGACAAAAAAGATCACCGCAACTACGAATAACAGCAGTGGCAATTGATGAATGTAACCCACCTCTTGACCAATAAAGACGGCTCCAAAGAAGCTCATGATCGTCATAGCAAATGTTACAAAGCCCAGCCAATCGATCTTCTTCTTCGACATCGTAATGTCTTTTGGTAAAAATTTTTCACCGATCAAAATCGTCAGAATGCCGACAGGAACATTAATCCAAAATATATAAGACCAAGAAAAGTGGGCTAAGATTAAGCCACCGATACCAGGTCCGGCAATCGAGCCTAATGAAACAAATGCGCCAATCGCACCTAATGCTCGTCCCCGTTCATTCATCGGGAATACTTCGGTGGTGATACCGGTATTCGTCGCCATCGTCATGCTGGCACCAATCCCTTGGATCACCCGCCCAAAGAGCAACATCGTTAAGGAATGATTGAAGCCGCACAAAAGTGAACCAACAGTGAAAATCACGGTCCCGATTCGATAAACCTTGATTTTGCCAAAGCTGTCACCAACTTTTCCAAAAAGCAGTAAGCAGGCACAGACGACCATCAAATAAATCGAGACGACCCATTCCGCTTTGTTCATCGGTACCGCCAAATCTTTGGAAATCGTCGGTAAAGCAATATTTACAATACTAGAATCTAAGGTAGACATGAAGGTAAACATCGCCACTGAGACTAAAATCCACCAGCGATTTTTTTGGACCACCGGATCTTCTTGATATGTTTTCATTAATGCATTTCCCCTCCACTAAAAAACGATCGCTCGTTTGAATACTCTTTTTCACTGACTCCCACAAAAAGGGAACGTAAAAAATGAACCATAGCTAGTTTACTGGATACCTTCGAAAAAAAGCAAATCAAAAAAAAAAAACGAGAGATTACTCTCCCGCTTTTCTTGTATATTTTCCATCTTCACGATCTTCGAAAGTCATGAAATAGCCATTCGTAATTCTTGTTTCATAAACGTGATGGCAATTAGGACATTCAACCGGCATCGCTTCTTTTGGATGCTCTTGAACGTTCAATACTTCATCAACAAAAAAATGGGTGCCACAGTTTGGACACTTTAATGGTTTTTCTAACATTTGACCAGCCCTCTCTAACAATTCTTCTCCTCTTATCATACTCCTTTTTGCCAAAAAAATTGAGTGGAAAGTATTAAAAAAACTTCTCAAGTCATCGTGGACTTGAGAAGTTTGAGCTTTTTGCCTATTTACGACGACCACGACGCTGATTGGCTTCCATGATCACCGGTAAGATCACCGGACGACGTTTCGTTTGTTCAAACAAGTAACGACTCAAATGATCGCGAATGTCTTGTTTCAATTTGCTCCATTCAAAATCATCGGAATGCAAATGCTTTTCAACAATCTCGCTTGTCGCTTCTGCACTCTCTTTGATCAAATCACGGCTAGCCTTGATATAAACAAAACCACGTGACGTAATTTGCGGAGCTGAGACAATTTTTTTCAGTCTACGATCGATCGTCACCACGATGACAAAAATCCCGTCATCAGATAAGACTTTGCGATCCCGCAAGACAATATTACCAATATCTCCGACACCGATCCCATCAATCATGATATTGTCAGCTGGAACACTGCCAGCGGTGCTCATGTGCTTGTTCTTATATTCCAACACATCGCCGCGACCAGTAATAAAAATATCTTTGAAAGGTATGCCCAACTCATTGGCCAAGCTTGCGTGAGCCGCTAATTGACGATATTCTCCTTGGACCGGAATAAAATATTTCGGTGCCATAAAGCTCATCATTAACTGTAAATCTCGCGGATTGGCATGACCAGAAACCCGCAAGTTTTCAGAGATGCTCTTGACGATTCCCCCTGCTCGATAGATCATGTCTTCCGTTTTCGCTACCGTTGTTTCCATGGCGATCGTTGGGGTTGTAGTGATGTAAACTAAATCCCCATCTTCGATCTTCACATTGCGATGAGAACCATTCGCCATTTTTTGTAAGGACTTAATTGGTTCACCCATCCGACCAGTTTCTAATATAATCAATTCTTCTGGCTGATATTTTTTCATTTCCTTGATGGTCACTAAAATATCTTCTGGTACTTCTACTTTATTCAAGCGCATCGCTGTTTTGATGATCCGATCCAAGTCTTGCCCGGTCAAGACAACTTTACGACCTGCTTTTTCAGCGGCATTCAAGATTTGTTGAATCCGTTGTAAATTACTGGCGACAGAAGCGACGACGATCCGACCATTCCATTCATTGATGGTGTCATAGACTTCGCCAGCGATTTCCCGCTCAGAAGCAACTTGAATCGCATTCTCTGCATTCGATGATGAACTTAGCAAGGCTAGTACACCTTCTGAACCAATCTCGGCTAAACGACGATAGTTCGTCGCATACATCGGAATTGCCGTTGGATCGAATTTGAAATCACCCGTATAAACAATACTTCCTTCATTCGTCTTCAAGCTGATCCCCACTGAATCTGGAATCGTGTGAGTCGTCCGGAAGAAGCTGATTACCGCCGTGCCAAAATCAATTTCCGTGTGCTCATCAATCACATGGAAGTCCTTAAACCCTTTACTTTCATCGTTTTGATCCACATTTAATTTCGCCAATTCGATCGTTAACTCCGTACCAAAAACCGGTACAGCCACTTCTGATACCAAATAGGGCAAGGCTCCGATCGCGTCTGCATGTCCATGAGTTAAAAAGACTCCCGCAACTCGGTCCGCATTTTCAATTAAATAGGTAAAATCAGGAATCACAACATCGATCCCTAACAATTCATTTTCTGGATACTTCAGTCCGCAATCGAGGACAAAAATATCATTATCCACTTCAACCGCGTACATGTTTTTACCATTTTCACGTACACCGCTGAAAGGAATTATTTTGATTGTACTCAAAATATCCACCTCTCTAGTTCTCTTTTATTTATTTTATCTTTCGTCTCAGCGTGCTCAGACCCCGAAATCAGTACGGTCTGTGCCAATACTCATAAGCTATTATACATGATTTTTTCTGAAAAACCATTGATTAAGAGAAAGGTGCAGTGGACTTGTCCAGCTTCTGAGCAACAAGACGGAACTTTCGATAAATCGTTCCTCAGATTTAACAAAAGTTTTGCTTGTTGTCGAAAAAGCTAGTCCACGGAACCAGACAGCTAGAAACGTATAGTGGACTCATCCAGCTTTTGTCCGTTCTACTTCGCGTTTTTATTGCGACTAATGGAATGGTATGCGCTACGAAAATCAAATTTATTTTTCCCATTTAAAACCGCATACTGCCGTCATCAAGCAAAAGAAAAAGCCTATGACTGGAACCAGTCACAAGCTTTTTCAGACTTTATTATTCAAATAGACCCATCGCATACATCGTCTCAGCAATCTGCAAGGAATTCCAAGCAGCGCCTTTTAATAAATTATCAGAGACCACCCACAAATGAACACCCTTTTCTTCATCTGGATCTTTGCGAATGCGTCCCACGAAGGTTTCTTTTTTTCCGACACTATTTAAAGCTTGTGGATAAATTTGCTGACTCGGATCGTCTTCCAGAACTGCGCCAGGTGCCTTAGCGATCAGCGCTTTGATTTCTTCTACCGTTGCTGTTTTTTCCGTTTCAATGTAAACCGACTCTGAGTGTCCTGTAATTACAGGAATCCGAACGCAAGTCGCCGAGACTTTAATGCCGTCATCCGCCATGATTTTCTTCGTTTCATTGATCATCTTCCACTCTTCGTTAGTGTAGCCCGCGTCAGTAAAGACATCAATCTGTGGCAGCGCGTTAAAAGCAAGTGGGTAATGTTTCTTGTCTCCACCGCTCGGTAAAATATCTGCTGTCCATTCACTTACTGGTTTCTCTGCTAAATAATCCCGAGTCTGTTGTTTCAATTCTTCCACCGCTTGATTACCCGCTCCCGACACCGCTTGATAGGTGGAAACAATGACTCGTTTTAGACCAAAGACTTGGCGGATCGGTTCTAAGGCCACCATCATTTGAATCGTTGAACAATTCGGATTCGCGATAATTCCGTGGTGCTCTCTTAAAGCCTCAGGATTGACCTCAGGGACTACCAATGGCACTTCCGGGTCCATCCGAAAATGACTCGTGTTGTCTACCACGACTGCTCCTCGTTTCACGGCCTCTGGAGCAAACTTCGCCGAAATCCCGCCGCCGGCTGAAAACAATGCTAAATCGATTCCCTCAAAAGAATCCGCTACTAATTCTTCAATCGTTTGAGGCTCTCCCTTAAATGAAAGTTGCTTCCCTGCTGAACGCTTGGAAGCTAAGAATTTTACTACTCCCAATGGCAATGAACTGTCTTCTAGCATTTTAATCATTTGTGTTCCTACAGCACCGGTAGCGCCGACAATCGCAACATTCATTTTTCTCATCGTAATCACTCTTTCGCTTCACATTTTTTTAATATTCTACCATAATCCCTCCGAAACGCAAGAAACTTTTATTATAACCTGTTTGAATCTTTATAATTAGAAAAAATCCTTTAAATATCTTCCAATGTAATCATTTTTAACTTTCTTTTTAAAATAATTAGACCTATTTAATAAACATTAAACCACTTTATTACCCGAAATATTGTAAAATAAATTAAAAAAACACGTTTTTTTGAATATTTTTATTGTGATTTTCTAATAAAAGATTTAGAATTAATATGTAAGCGTTATTCACAGGAGGCCACTATGGATGTTAACGGGTATATCATTAGACAAAAGCGCGAGAAAGAAAAATTGAATAAAGACGCCTTTGGAACGATTTGCTCCCCAACTGATTTGGAAGTGATCGAAGAGACCAACGAAGGCATTTTGGAGGTTATTTTAGATCTCTGCACAACATTAGAGATTCCTTATCAACAAGCTTTCCCAGAAAGCATTCTTTTAGTAGAAGATTCTTTATTAGATATTGTTCGCGGTCTGCATTTGCGCCAGCAATACTCAGCTGTCTTAGATTTATTAGACACCTTTGGTAAAAAAATAAACTATCAGAATGCTCGTATCGTGGGGCATCTAATGTATTTCCGTGCCTACGCAAATTTATTCGGCAACCAAGACCCGCAAAAAGCCATCCATTATTTCCAACGAGCCTACACCCTTTTTCGTGATGAACGACGCTATGAGCTAATGGTTTTGAAAGGCTTAGCCACTTGTTATCAAGCAAATGAAGAAAATAAGCGCGCGCGGATCTTTTTTGAGCGCGTCAAACACATGGAGGATGAAATGAAAACTCAAAAACAGTTAGGCCCATCTTATTATCAAGCCGCTTGCTTTTTCGCTGATCGAGGCAATCAAGAGAAAGCCCGTGCTATTTGTGACGAAGGCATTGAAACGTTATTGGAAGTCAACATGACTGACGGCTTAGAAGAGCTTTACTTTGAAAAAGCGATCATTCAAGACGACCAAAGAGAACAAATCGAATTGTTGAAGCAAGCCGATTATTACGCGAAACTAAATGAGAATCTTAGTTTGAAACAAATGATCAACGAAAAATTGAATAGAATTTAAAAAAACACTGAGACAGGTCCAATTTCACTACCTGTCTCAGTGTTTTTAATTACTAATCGTTATTCAACGACACTTGTACTCTTTTCAGTATTCTTAACCCCGCGGATTTTTGCCGGCTTATCTGGATGATAAAAAATCATGTACAGTACCGCTACGATTATCGGGATGACTGCACAAAAGATATACAAATGCTGATATGAACCAAGCATTCCTTTTATGGCACCTAAGAAATACGGACCTACCCCAAGTCCCAGATCCAAACCGATAAAGTACGTGGATAAAGCAACTCCGATTCGAGCCTTCTCGACTAGTTTTAAAGTGACCGCTTGTCCATTAGCCATGAATGTTCCATAGCCTAGACCGATAAACGCACCTGCCACCAGCAGGATCGGTGCATTCGTAGCGATAGCCAAAAGAATCAGACCAATCGTTAAACAGATAAAACTTGGATACATCACCGCATTTTCTCCATGTTTATCAAAGATTTTCCCCGACATCGGTCTTGTCAAGGTTACTACCAACGCATAGACCACAAAGAAGAAAGCCCCTGTAGTCACTAAGTGTAATTGATCGGCGTAAATCGACAAAAAGCCTAATACACTTGAATAAGCGATCCCAATCAGAAATGCAATTCCAGCAATGAATACTACCTTTAACTCAATAAAACTTTCTAAACTAAAGGTATTAATTTTTGCTCGATGTTCTTCTGATAAAACAATGTTGCTGACATCAAATTTAAAGCAGGCCAGCATAGTAATAAAAGCAAGTACCACTGCGAGGATAATGATGGCTTTGAATCCGACTAATGGCAACAGCAGCAACCCGATAAAAGGACCGATAGCGGCGGCCAAACTGGTACTTAATCCGTAGTAATTGATCCCTTCCCCGTACTTAGCTTCAGGAATATAAGCAGTAACAATCGCATTGGCCGCTGTAGAAACCGCCCCGTAGCCAAACCCATTCAAGAAACGAACGCCGTCTAAAATTAAAATATTGCTACTGATTAAATAAGCTGCTGTCGTAATCAGGTAAAACAGCGCGCCATAGCGTAAGACTGCTCGACGCCCGAATAATTCCAATTTCTTTCCAATGTATAGACGTGCCAACAATGTACCAATGATATAAATCCCGACTGCAAAACCAGCTTGAGCTGTTGATGCGCCTAAACTTTGCGTTGCATACTTTGCCGTGATCACAACAAAACAATAGTAAACTAAAAAAACAACAAAATTGATCAATGTAATCGTAATAAATCCTTGATTGAATAACTTTTCTTTTCCTTTAATTTTCATTACCTACTTTCATCTAATACGCGAAGCTTTCACTTAATTTTTTAAGCTCGGAAATTTTTTCTGCAACTTTATTGTAATTCGACGGATACCGATCAACTGCTTGGCTCACAAACAAATCCCGGGTATGATCAAACTCTTCCAAAAAACTGTCATACCGATCATTTTGATCTCGTAGTTCCTCACTTCTTAACATCAAGGCATTTTGATACGCGTCATTTAAAAAAATCAAAACTGCTTCTTTATCAAACCGAACCTTATATGCTGATTCCAACCGTTCGATCATTGCGTATGTCCATTTGTTCATAGATAACCACTCCTTATATTTCCAAACGTTCTAGCGACTAGACTATTTGGTTTGTTTGACTTACCTGAACGATTATACGGATAAAAAGAAAAGAAAAAATCAGATTTCATGTTAGGAAAAGTCTTTGCAAAATCCTAGCAAAAAAAGATATTAACATTTGTTAATATCTTTTCTATGCATATTTTTTTATAAAACTAATCGGTGCATATGATATGATATTCTCAGCAAACAACGGAAGGACTACAGACAAATTGAATAATCTAGCCTTAACAGACTACTTAGCACAGAAAAATTTCCCTATCGTCACGAAAGAATACAAAAAATATTTACTCTATGAAGGAATCCAAGATCACCACGTCTACATTTTGAAAAGTGGTGTCATCAAAACCAGCGTCATCTCAAAAGACGGCAGAGAATTCAATTTAGAGTACATCAACGATCTCGAAGTAGTCTCATTACTAAAGGACGAATATTCTCAATTTATCGATGCTCCCTTCAATATTCGCGTAGAATCAGCCAAAGCAGAGCTTTATCAAATTGATCGTATCGAATTTTGGAAAGACATCAATCAGAATTTTGATCTGCAAATTTATGTTAAAAACTATTATCGTGAACGGTTGATGAAATCTATGAAGCGTACTCAGCAAATGCTGATGAATGGGAAGTTTGGAGCCGTTTGTACTCAAATCTATGATCTATATGACAAATTTGGAATTGAAGTACATGAAGGTGTTTTGATTGATTTTGTTGTGACCAACGAAGATATCGCCCATTTTTGCGGGATCAATGCGGCGAGTAGTGTCAGCCGTATCATGAATCAGTTAAAAAGTTGTGGTGCGATCAAGATGCACAACCGAAAAATATTAGTTAAAAATATCGAACTGATTAAAGATAATATTATATTTTAAAAACACTTCTGCCAAAAAAGTTCAACCAAAGAAACGCCCCACTGTTCTCTAGTTTTAGGAGCGTTTTTCTGGTTGAACTTTTTTAAATCTCCGTTCCGTATTCCACCGGCTTATCAAATTCTCCCGGTGCTTCATCATAAATATGTCCATAAATAAAAACCGGCATCCCAATAAAACTATATTTATAGATTTTCGCCACTTCTACCTTAGGTGTGTTGACGCAGCCATAACTACCTAAATCCGTTTTAAACGCACCCGGCTGCCCAAAATATTGCAGCTTGTGGTCTGTGTCGTGGAGACCAATTTCCGTAATGGTCTGACCATGGCTTAGTAGCGGCATCCAATAATCAACCGGCACATTGTATGTCCCATCGCCAGTCGTTAAAACGCCGCTTAAATCGACATTCCGCCGTTTGTCCATGATCGTATGAAACCCTGGGACTGTAGCGGTACCTTTTGCATAACGCCCGGTAATTACGTCCGTCTCAACCACCATCTCGCCTTTGTTAAAGCAATACATTTTTTGATTATCTAAGTCCACTTCTACATAATTCTGAGTGATGTGTAAAGGCTGCTTTTTCGTTTCCCCTTGAATGACCAGCGAAATCTCACTAGTCTTTGGCTGTTTCAATTCTTTCCGCATTTTTTTCGCTGATTGCTTGATATCAATAAACCAACCGTAGTTGCCAACATTTTTATAGCGCAGCGTTTGCCCATGAACATTTGTAAAGGTTACCTTTTTGTAAATTGTTGAATACTCTTTTTCCAAATTCGCCACCCATTGAGTGATCTGCGCGTCATCAAAATTTCCTTGATCATCAGTCAGCCCCACTAATATCGGTGCCGTCACAGGAATCTTTTTTTTATTCACTGTTACGTTAATTTTTCGATCAGTCAACGCTTGAAGTTTCTGAAGGACTTTCTCTTTTTTTAAATCTTTGGTCGTTACTTCTGCTTTGCGATAAAAGTCACTCAAGTTATATTCTGGCTGTAATTCACCGTTCTTCAGATCTTTCCATAATTTCTTTTTGATGTGTGACGAATCGATGGCGGTCCCCTCTTTTTCCGACTGAATCGCAAACTGTTTATTTTGATAAATGACTTTCGCGTTTCCCGGCATTTTTCCGACCGGGAAAGTTGTCTGATTGACGGCGTCAATCACTCGTTCGTGCGCGTCTTTTTTTATCGGCAGACTAAGCTGACCTTTACGAATATTCTTTTTTAGATAGTCATTAGTTATTGCATAGGGTTCGGCGATCTGAATGCTTCTCCTTTGTTTTTTCTCAACCATTTTTATTTCTACTTGTTTAGTTTCTGCTTTTACTTTTGCTGCCGCCTTACTAACTGAAAGTCCGCCTACTTCAACATTTGCAACGGTTGAACCAAAGAAGAAATGCGAGCCAAAATACAGATAGATCGATAAAAAAAACATCATTGCCCCCGCAACGATTCCAACAATCACCAACACCCTTTTATTTTCATACTCCTTCAACCATTTTCACCCGCTTTATCAACATTAATTATTCATATTATAAAACGAACAAGCATTATTTTATTTAAAAATCTCAATAATTAATAATATTTAACATTTTTGGTGAAAAAAAGCGATTTTGAATCTGCTATGAGATTCAAAATCGCTTTTTAAAAATTGCTTCATCCTAAAAGGATTATTACATCTTTGTGTGGTCCGTCCGTGAAATCACATCACGACGTTGCTCCGCTGTTAAGTCACGGAATTTCACCGCATAACCGGATACTCGGATTGTGAAATTGGCATATTTTGGATTATCGATATCCTTATCCATTTCCTCTAACAATTCACGACCAAAGACATTGACGTTCAAGTGGTAACCACCTCTGTCAAAATAGCCATCTAAAACTTGACGTAAATTATCCACTTGCATCGCTTCATCATCTGTCCGGCCTAGAGCACCAGGATTGATGGTTTGAGTATCAGAGATACCATCTTGTGCGCAAGAATAATTTAATTTCGCTGTTGAGTTCAATGAAGCCAACAAGCCATTTTTCTCGCCTAAGAATTTGCCGTCTTGATAACTTGGGTTCGCACCTGGTGCCAACGGCTTCCCAGCACGACGTCCATCTGGAGTATTCCCAGTATTTTTACCATAAACCACGTTTGAAGTGATGGTCAACAATGACAAGGTTGGTGTTGATTCACGGTAAGTATGTTGACGTTTGATTTGCGTCATGAAGTACTCAAGAATCCAGTTCGCCATTTCATCCGCTTCGTCGTTGTCATTTCCGTAAGTTGGAAATTCATTTTGCGGCACATAGTCAATCGCTAGGCCATTTTCATCACGGATTACTTTTACATTGCCGTGTTTGATTGCCATCAATGAATCCGTCGCGTGAGAGATTCCAGCGATCCCAGTTGCGAAAGTCCGTTTCAAGTCTGTATCCATCAAGGCTAATTGTGGTGCTTCATAAGCATATTTGTCATGCATGTAATGAATCACATTTAAGGTATTCACGTATAATTCAGCTAACCAATCCAAAACATCCTTGTAACTGTCCATAAATTGATTGAAGTCAATGCTGTCGCCTTCTAACGGACGGAAACGCGGACCTACTTGCATCTTGGTCATTTCATCAACGCCACCATTGATCGCGTAAAGCACCGCTTTAGCTAAGTTAGCACGAGCGCCGAAGAATTGCATGTCTTTCCCAATCACCGTTGCAGACACACAGCAAGCGATTGCTGCATCATCTGAGCCCCAGTGTTGACGCAATAAATCATCATTTTCTAATTGGATCGAAGAGCTTACCTTTGCAACTTTTGCCGCATAAGTACGGAACCCTTCTGGTAAATGAGACGAATATAAAACCGTCAAGTTTGGTTCTGGTGAAGGTCCCATGTTTGTCAAAGTGTGTAAGATTCGGAAATCATTCTTCGTTACTAATGAAGACCCGTCCATATTCATCCCTGCTAATGACAATGTCGCCCAAATTGGGTAGCCAGAGAATAATTGGTTGTACTCAGGTGTCCGAGCAAATTTTACCATCCGTAATTTCATGATCAAATGGTCGATCATTTCTTGTGCTTCAAATTCGGTAATCACACCATTGTTTAAATCCCGTTGGATATAAATATCTAAGAAAGCAGAGATCCGGCCGATTGACATTGCCGCACCATTTTGCGATTTGATCGCCGCAAGGTAACCAAAGTATAACCATTGAATCGCTTCTTGCGCGTTAGCTGCTGGTTTTGAAATATCATAACCGTAGCTGGCAGCCATTTCTTTCATGTCTAGCAATGCGCGATATTGTTCAGAAACTTCTTCACGTAATTGGATCACGTCGTTTGTCATGACTTTACTACCGACATTTTTCCAATCTTTTTTCTTTTCTTTCATTAAGAAATCAATTCCGTATAATGCAACACGACGGTAGTCACCAATGATCCGACCGCGGCCGTAAGCATCTGGCAAACCAGTAATGATTTTGTTTTTACGCGCTAAACGCATTTCATCTGTATAGGCATCAAACACTCCTTGGTTGTGTGTTTTGCGCCATTTATTGAAAATGAATGACATTTCGTCGTCCACGTCATAGCCATTCGATTCTAATGCTTTATTGGCCATATTGATACCGCCAAAAGGCATGAATGCTTGTTTCAATGGTACATCTGTTTGTAAACCAACAATTTTTTCTTCTTCTTTAATCAAGTAGCCTGGTGCATGAGAAGTAATCGTTGCCGGAACATCACTATCCATATCGTACACGCCATTTTTTTTATGTTGTACTTCAAATAGTTCTTGTAGTTTTTCCCATAATTTTTCCGTGCTTGGCGCAGCGGCTTCTAAAAAGCTGTCATCACCTTTGTATTCTGTATAGTTTCGTTTAATAAAATCTAACGTATTAACCTCATGCTGCCAACGTCCTTCGTTAAAGCCTTCCCAAGGTGAATTTGTTTGTTTAACAGTTTTATCGATTGTAGTAGTTTCCATAAGAGCGCTCCTTTGTTAAATAGTTTCAAGCTAATTTAAAATGATTATAACAAAGGAAACAGTTTTAAGAAAGGGCTTTTTTACTCTCTATATACTGAAAAACCTTTTAAAATAATGACGGTTATTCTAATTTTAGCCTTATTCTGTTATATTCTTCACTATAACAGAAAATGTAATTGAGAAAGACAGGTGGTCTTTGAGGGTTCCTTTTGCTCATTAAAATACATTTTCCTGACAAAAGTAAAACTGAAAAACAGATGACTGATACAGAATAGTTTGTGAATCCTCTAAGCCATAAACTCTCATAAAAAGAAAAAAAGATTTAAGAAAATTTAATCTCATTATTCTAGTGCTTCCTTCTAATTCACTAAGAATGCAAAGATATTGTTATTCAATAGACGGTTAAAAAAGCGTTGCTAGTAAAACACTTTGATATAAAGAGCTTTATTCTCAATAATTATTATTACCTAAAAATAATTTAAATTATTGAATATATATCGATTCAGTCAATGCAATCGACTAATCTTAATTATTTTATTTCTATCTCTAAAAAAATGACGAGATATTAACAATAAAAATATCTAAATGGATTAAATTGGTATACAATATCAATCATATGTATTTGTCCACTCGGGAGGCTCTTTATGTTAAAAAGGTATATTGAAAAAAATATTTTTCGCCAAGTCTATCTCTGCCAACAGTTGTATCAGAAAAAAAGAATTTCGATCCAATTGATGGCCGAACGATTAAACGCTTGTACCGTTACTATCAATAATGACCTAGACCTACTAAAGGAAACTTTCGGACAGGAAATCGCTACGTTTGAGCGAACAAGAGACACCTGTTTTATCGCTTTTGATTCCACCTATTCCTTGTTAGAACTAACCCAGCGAATTTATCGGCGCTCAGATTTTTTACGGGTATTAAACGAATACTTGAAGGGGAATACACATTGGGCGGAAATTGCAGAAAAAGAATTTCTTTCTACTAGTAAAATTTATCAAATTCGGAAAGATATTTTTACTTTCGCAAAGGAGCTGGGGTATCCTTACTCTTCTCACGCCATTGATTTTCCTGAAAAAGACATTCGCTACTTGCTATTAGCGATTTCACGATACACCGGCGATGCTTCAGCGATTCCCTTTAACAAAATGATTGCGACCGCCGCAGAGGAATTGATTACTTACGTAGAAGAACATTTTTTTGCTCGAGCGTATCCTGAAAATGAGCGAGAGATTATCATTTCCGGCATCTTACTAAGCAGCCAGCGCGCACGGTGCTTTGCCATTCACTTTTCTGAAGAAGAAAAGCAGATGGCTCAGCAAACACCGCTATTTGCGCTATTGCAAACCGGCGTGAAAAAGTTAACTTCGTCTATTTTTACAAACGAAGAGGAACTGTATTTTATCTATTCACTCTTCAATGCACGAAATTATACCTGCAATAATTACGAGTTGCTTCAGAAGGATTTTGAAGTTGTGTACCAAAATCATATCAAGCGTTATCCTGAAATCGAGCGGTTGCTTCAACAGCTCCGTTCCTCCTTAGAAATCCCTGCAGAAAATGAGCTGCTACTAAAAAAGGCTTTTCTGCCCTTTATTCGCTCCACTTGGGCTAATTTGCAATTATTCCAACCAGATTTAATCTACCTGAAAGATAGGCATCAACTACAAACCTATTAAGAAATTAAACATGTCTTGAATCAGTGGTCAGACACTTGTTGCACTAGCATTCAGTGGAACGAAAACCTCGTTTGTAAAATGACACTGATCCTTGATCTATTACGGAAAAACAGCTTCAACCAAAAAATCGAATTATATATCGTCACGCCATCTGACTTCAATTTTTTATATTATCAGAAGCATCTAAGTGATTTGCTAGACGAACGGCATTTTGTCATTAGCAATATGATTTATCACACCTTAAATGACGTAGTCGACGATGTATTCTTTTGTTCAAGACGTATTATTGTTTGTGATACCGCCCTTTACCAACAAAATTTAGGTAGTGAAAATACATTGATTTTCCCTGTTTCGCTCCAAACAATCGACGAAACGTGTTTTAAGATCAATCAACTTATGCACCCGACTGAAAAGGAGGTTGGGACAGAAGTGTTCAGTTCCGAAAAGTAAGACGGAATCTCCGAAGAAACCACTTCTAGACGACCGTTTATCCATAAATAAGAGCTGGGATTATGTTAATATCCCAGCTCTCTTACTTTATTAATGAGTAAATCCATATGTCTTGATTTCAGTTTTTTCATGGTAGACGACATGCGCTTTATTTAATGCTTCAATTGCTTCTTGCATATCTTGAACGTAATCACACGCCATGTTCATACCAAAATCAGCTCGAATGACCAGCCGTTGAATGATTTCTTGATCCAAGTTCTTAGGAAGTGGGTAAGCAGGAACTTGCCATCCCTTCATTAAGAGACGATCCGCTAAATCATACAGGTTCCATTCACGAGTTGCATCTTCTTTCAATTTGTAGCAGACAATCGGTAATTGAGACCCGTCATTCACGATTTCAAATAAACCGGTTTCTTCGATCGCCTTTGCCAAATATAGCGCTACGTTATGTGTACGTTCATGAATGGCTTTATAGCCGTCAAATCCATAACGTACAAAATTATAATATTGGCCGATTAATTGGGCTGCACTATGAGAAAAATTAATCGCCATTGTTGGGAGTTCACCGCCTAGATAGCTGACTTTGAAGATTAATTCTTTAGGTAAATATTGTTGATCACGCCATAGTACCCAACCCACACCAGGATAAACCAATCCATATTTATGACCAGAAGAATTAATTGAAATAACATTTTTCAAGCGGAAATCCCAAACTAGATCAGGTTCAGTGAAAGGAGCATAGAAACCACCTGATGCTGCATCAACATGGATATAAACTTTATAATCCGTCTGCTTGTTATATTCTTCAACTAGATTATCTAACCCTTTAATATCATCATAGCGACCTGTATAAGTGATACCCATGATCCCAACGATTCCGATCGTATATTCATCAACATAATCCATTACCTTGTCCAAATTGATCGACATATGTTCTTGATCTAACGTTACTTCGCGCATTTCAACATCCCAATAAACACAGAATTTTTCCCAGCAGACTTGATAGCCAGATGAGATCACCAAATTTGGTTTTTTCGCATTAAGATCCAACCCTAACTTTTCTGCCCGTTTTCGCCACGCGAATTTCATCGCCATCCCGCCTAACATACAGGCTTCGGAGGAACCAATGGTTGATGTTCCCATAAATTTTTCATGCTCACTAGCATGCCATAGATCAGCAATCATGTTCACACAACGATTTTCGATCTCTGTCGTACGAGGATATTCTGATTTATCAATAGCATTTTTTTCTAGTGTTTGGCTCATCAACTTAACCGCTTCTGGTTCCATATACGTTTGGCAGAAAGTGGCTAAGTTTAAACGGGCATTCCCTTCATCCAACATTTCGTCTTGTACCAATTGATAGGCTACACGCGGCTCAATAGATTCTTGGTTCAATTTATATTTAGGTAAATCGACTCGTTCACTTTCTGATCCAAAAATTGGTTCTAAATATTCTGCTTCATCACGATTTTCTTTTCCATATAACATATCTATATCCTCCTAAAAATCCTTTTGTCTAAATTAATGTTTCAATGTATGTTCTTCTTTTTGGACGATTTCATGTTCACCACGAGCTGCCGGATAAACCGCTGGATTCATATCTCCTGCTTTCATATGAACGGGCTCTTCCAACTTTTTATGACCTTGCTTGTCATGCAGCTCATAAATAATAAACGGTAAAATCACTGTGATTACAAAACTGATCAATAGTATGATTTGGTAGGTCCGGTCCTCACTCTTTGCAATCGATGCTGGGGGAACAAAAGAAATCAACAAAGCAAAAACTGATAATAGTAGTCCGACACCAGCAATGATTGTCTTTCCGATTGTTTTTCCCGGCACGTTATAAGAACGTTCCAAGTTTTTCTTTTTATACAATAGTACGAAATACCCGATAAAGAATAATAAGTACCCAACTAAATAGATAACTACAGTCAATGAGATGGCGACTAAAAAGGATAAATTATTTCCGCCACCACCGAAGGTCAGTACTGCACCCCAAATCGTTACGATCACTCCTTGAATCATAATCAACGGTACTGGTACACCATGCGTATTGGTTTTACGCAAGAAGTTAGGCAATAGCCCCCGTTGCGCTGCCGCAAACATTCCGCGAGAAGGGCCAACTACCCAAGAACTTACTTCCCCCATTACGCCAAAAGCAATCATCAACGCGATAACTTTCACCAGCCAACCTAAATGACTGTTAAAATGTAAAATCAATAATTGGAACGTTTGGATCACTCCAGCGCTTAAAGATAATTCATTTTGGGGAATCACTGCTGCAACTGAAAAACCACCAATCGCATCTAAGGCAATCGCTAAAATAACCAATAGAATCATTGCTAACGGATAGTTTTTCTTTGGATTTTCCAGTTCATTAATATGAGAAGCTGATGCTTCAACTCCCATGTACGCCAAGATAAATGACACAAAAACTACGAGTGTCGATACTTGTGAAAAATCTGGAATAAATGCTTTTTTACTAATAGCGATCTCTATTGGATTGCCGCCGATGAAATACGCTGCCGCTAATCCAAATAAAATTACAGATGGAATAAGAATCCCAATCACAAATCCAGCTTTCGCAATTTTTGCTGTCCGCTGTGTTCCGCCTAATTGTGAAAAGGTCAGTCCCCAAAAAATGATTAAGAGACCGATATATTTCATTAAAGGATCAGTATTTAACGCTTGAAGATTCAATACATACGATAATGCCCCTAGAATGAAATAGATCATCGTAACGAAACCTACCGTAATTTGAAACCATTGAAAAAAGATGGCCGCAAACCCAAAACGTTCGCCTAATGTTTGACTGACCCAGCTAAAGATACCGCCATTCTGCCAGCCTTCTACCGTAGACATCTCAGCCGCACACAAAGCTACAGGTAAAAACCATAAGATTCCGCCTAGTAATAAAAAGAACACTAGGTGCAGCTTTGAAGTTGCAAACGTTGGATATTCATAAACGGTTAAAACCATCGAGGCCGTCAATGCAAAAAAGCCAAATAAAGTTAATTTTTTCTGATTCATAGAACCGCTTCTTTCCCTTTTTTTACCTGATTATCGTTGACGAGCTTCAGGGAAAAGCCATTGATACACACTGACTAAACATTTCTTAGCACCTTCTTTCTTACACGAATTAGTATAGTCAGCAGGTAGAAAGTTTTTTTCCTTACTTTTTTAAATTGAAGGATGCGACTTTAAAAAAATAAAGAATTATTATTGGTACTCCATCGAATGAGTTATGCTCGCTAAAACAAAAAAGGCTTTGGTTCTCTCCAATTTTGGAGAAGACCAAAGCCTTTTTATTTTATACACTATATTCCTGAATATGATCATTCATTAAACCGTTAGGAACATCGTGCAGCCGATACCCATTTCCCCAGTACGTAATGATTCGCACATTATCAATATGAGCATGAGCGATTTTCTTACGAATATTCCCTACAGCTGTTGACATCTGTACGAGACGGGACTTACTCACTTCATTATTCCACACCTTATTACATAGCTCGTCTCTGGAAATAATTTTACCGCTGCCTTCAGCAAGCGCCGAGATAATTTTCTTCTCGATATTATTTAACGAACTGTAAAAAAGTACCAAGTCTTGTTTCTTCTGTTCCGATTGACGAACCAATCCTTTGGAAATCGTTTCTGCCTGGCCTTCGCGTTTATCACTTAACAATAAAAACTCGCGCAACTCAGTTAATGTACAATCAATCGACAAACAATGGTTGTCATCAATATTCGGTACTGGTTCATCCGTTCTTCTCAAATAGTGTAAATCCTTTTCAAGTACGATCGGCAAAATATCAGTAAATTCCTGATTCGTCAACGTTTCACTAAAAATGACAATATCAAAAAGAGATAAGATATCCTCAAAATATTGCGGCTTATCAACATCAAAAAATTCTTTTAAGACAAAAACTTCGTAATCCAGTCGTTGCAATTCATTTTGAAAATCTTGCTCGATAATAATATTTCTGGTCAGAATAATCACTTTTTTCATCTTTCGTCACTCCCATCTTCCCTTTTCACTCACTTTTTCAACCATCAATGGTACCCCTATCATTGATCTATCTCTAAAGAACGAATACCGTTCTTTATCTCGTTTACGACTTCCTGAGGCAGATCCTTCTTCACCTCAACGGCTTCCATCAATTGATTTTTCAAATTCAATCCAATTGTTTGAGCTTTTTCTTCCGCACTTTGGATAATCCTGCGACTCAAAGTCGTCGCTTCCAATAGCGTATCAGCGGCATCCTCGCGAATAAATAACTCTAGTGCAGCCCGCTCTTCTTTTAAAAATACGTAATTGAACAATTCCTCGTTTCTCTCCTGTAAGTACATATATTGTTCTAAAAGCTGATCGTACTTTTCTTGTAAGCTATTCTGCTCAGTATTACACATAAATGTTTTTGGCTGCTTCAGAATAAAGCTGCGCCTTTCCAAACTATCCTTGTTGTGATAAACGACTTTATCCATTAAAACTCGTTCATTCATTGCTTCTAACTGCCTTGTCAACGCTTTACAATGATTACGATAAGCGGAAACTCGCTCTTCTAACGCGCCTCTAATTCCCGCCAATCGCTCTACTTCATCAGTTAGTTGTTCATTCTCTATTTCTAATGACGCAACTTTTCCATTTAATTGTTGGATCGACTGTTCTTTTAATTTAGAGATGTTCAAATCCTTCAATTCTTCTTCCTCATTTCATCCTAATTTTCCATTACAATTTCTCTGTTATTATGTATGTTTTTAGCTATCTATCAGTAAAATAATAGGAACTGCTCTGAGATATTCTATAGTAGGAAAACTTATCTTCTCACTTATTATCGACCAATTTTCAGACTATCTTTGCTAGCCCTTCTTCTTTATAGAACAGAATCAGTCTCACTATAAAAAATAGATTTCCATCTTGAAAGCTTCTATATAATCAAAGATTAGAAATTTTTTTCGATATTTGGATCGAGAGGTTATTGAGAATACTCGATCAGCGTATAGAAACCCATCTCGATAACCATAGTTATCTAATCGGTTAAAAAAAATACGGTTGCACTTTAACCCAAAAAGCATAATAATTATTTTTATTTCAAATAAATGATATTTATGTTTTGTTATACATCTATTTTTAAAAAATTATAAAATATTTTTTATAATAAATCAACAGTATATTAATTTTTAAAGAAACCTTTTTTTTAAAATGTTTTTTGCTCTACGAAATTTCTAATCTTTTCACCATTAAAAATACATAAAATTCAGTTTAAGAAATATCGAGCATTCTTTCTTGCGTTTTTGGAGAAGTAATCGTGAAAAATCCCCACATAATAATAATTATCTTTAAATAATTGTTGAGTATTTTCTTCTATTCATAAAAGTAAATAGAGTTTTCACCTTAAATTAAGGATCATTTCTATGCTAAAAAGTTCCTTGAGTAAAAAAATGTTAATATATTTTCACTTAAAAAATAATAATTATAAATATATTATGCATTAAGTTCTAAAAAGAATATTTATTCATTTTTTCTAATCTTTATTAATTGTTTGATTTTTCCATTTTTTGAAAATCTGGTTATTTTTCTACCTACAATTTTTTTGTTGCTATTTAAAGCAATTCCAATTAACCCATGCTTATTTATAATCGTGGTAAGGATTATAAACTAGGAATGAAATAAAATGCCAAAACCCTTGATATGATACTTTTCCCATTCTTTTAATCTTTAATAAGAATCATTCTCTTTTTCTAAAATCCTCATAGATTCTTTGATATTTCTGCCGGACCGCTAATCTATAGAAAGCTCTACAATGATTCTTACGAATGGATCAGTCGAAGCAATGACTTAATAATGCTGTATTAATATGAAATTCTTCTCTCCACCAAATCTAATCGATGTTCGCTCGTTAGATTTAAAAGAACCACTTCATTAAACTTAAGTTTAATGAAGTGGTTCTCTCTAAGAATGATTTACTTTTTTAAAAAGCTTTCTGGACTTTAATACAAAGAAACTTCCGTTTCGACAATATCTTCCTCTAAATAATCGAAAATTCTTTTATTCAAACGATAACCTTGTCCCCAAACAGTTTGGATAGCTTCATCGCCTAATTCAATTTCTAGCTTCTCATTTACTTTTGAAACTACTTTAGACAAGCTCGCTAAAACGGATTTCGTTGGATCTTTCTCCCAAATTTGGCGACTAATTTCCTCTCTTGAAACTGTTCGATCACCGGACTTGATCAAGTAGTAAACAATTTCTTTTTGCTTCAATTTCAAATTCAACTCGGATAACTTTTGCTTTACCGTAATTTGCTGCACGCGTTCCACGTCCTTCAATACAAGACGGGAAAGCTCTGCTGCTAATAAGACTTCACGCAATCGCTCCAAGCTCGCCTCGACAGGAATCCAAGCATCAAAAATAGTCTCAGAATTTTGACAGCTAATCTCACTTGAGCGACGAAAAGCTTTAAAATTCCCCTGAGGCAGCAGCGCAATCAGCTCCTCCGCTTCCTTATCGTAAAGTGTCTCACTAAAAATAATCGCTTCAAATTGATAAAGAAAATCCTCACTATATGATTTATTCCGAATCAAAGTAATCATACTACTGGAACAATACACTTCATGTCCTAACTGCTTCAGTTGACGTTCGAAGTTTTCTTCATATAGAGGGACTTTGGTCAAAAGTAATAATTGCATGATCTGCTCCTTTCGATAGCTTCAACTTTCTATTTGGTCTCTTTTTTCAGAACAGCAACTAAAAAGATGCGGTCTTAACACTAAGACAGCTATATTTATAGAATGCATCTGAAATATAATCGTTTTTTAATTAAAATAATTATAATATAATGTTATTTGCAGGTCAAATTTTATTTTACATTAATTTTTGCGTTTTTTGTTTTGACTAAATAATTATTTTGTTGTTACAAATATAATAACCGTTTATCAATATTTACCGAAACTTTTTAATACAAAAAAAACTGCTTCACTCTGAACCAGACAGAGCGAAGCAGTTTCTTCTATTTTACATTCAAGATCCACATAAAACCAATAAAGACGAAAAATAGTGCATACATGATCGGTGAAACTTCCTTGCCACGTTTGGCCGCGATCATGGTAATTGGATAAAAAATGAAGCCTAATGCGATTCCATCAGAAATACTATAGGTCAATGGCATACCGATTAAAATCAAGAAGGATGGGATCGCGATTTCTAATTGATCCCACTTGATTTGACGCAATGATTGTGCCATTAACACACCCACAACGATCAATGCTGGTGCGGTAACCTGTGAGGTAACGACGGATAATAGCGGAGAAAAGAACAATCCAAAGATAAAGAAAATACCGGTGGTAATTGCCGTTAAGCCAGAGCGACCACCGACAGCAATTCCTGCTGAGGATTCAACATAGGCTCCGACAGGTGAAGTTCCTAATAATGAGCCCGCCAACATTGCAGTAGAGTCAGATGCTAACGCTTTTCCGACCCGCGGCATTTTATTATCCTTCATAAATCCAGCTTGGTTGGCTAATCCAACTAAAGTCCCTGCTGTATCAAAAAAAGTTACCAACAAGAACGTCAAGACAACGACCCAAAGTTGCAATGTATTAATATCTTTTATATGCTTCAAGGCCACTAAAAAAGTCGGTTTTAAGCTAGGTGCCGCTGAAATGATTTGAGTCGGCGCATGGATCAAACCAGTTGCTAATCCTAATAAGGTCGTAGCCACCATGCCAATAAAGATTCCACCAGGTACACGACGTACCATCAAAATCGCGGTCACGATCAAACCAAAAACAGTCAGCCATGTCGTTCCCACGCTCATAGATCCCAAGCCAACTAGCGTCGATTTATTGGCAACAATAATGCCACCTTCACTTAAACCTAAGAAAGCAATAAATAACCCAATCCCACCAGAAATCGCATATTTTAAATCAGAAGGAATCGCATCAATGATCATTTCCCTAAGTTTAAAAATCGTGATCAGGATAAAGATTAGTGAAGCAACAAAGACTCCAGCTAATGCCGTTTCCCAACGAATCCCCATTCCAATACAGACTGAGTATGCGAAGAAGGCGTTAATCCCTAAAGCAGGTGCCGTTGCGATGGGATAGCGAGCCAAGACACCCATCAAGATACAGCCTAAGGCACTGGCTAATGCCGTCGCGGTAAATACTGCACCTTCATTCATTCCTGAGGCGCCAAGTACGCTAGGATTGACGAATAGAATATAAGCCATCGAAATAAAGGTTGTAAAGCCCGCCAATATTTCTCTTTTTACTGTTGTGTTCAATTTTTCAAGTTCAAAATAGGAATTTAATTTCCGTTTCATGAATGATCCCCCTACAATCGAAATAATGTTCGTAAAATAATTGCATGTTTTTTCAAACAACGAGGATAATCATATAATAAACATGATAATAAGTAAACAATAATGTTGAAAATCGTCAAAACACGAACATTCACTACGGTGATTCTCCGTTTCTATTTTTCTGATGAACATATTAGTGGACAAATGATGCAATCCCCGATAACTTGATTAAGGATCAAATCGAATCATTAGAACAAATTTTTGTTGCTAGTGTCAGCAGAGCGTTAAAAAGTTTTTGAAAATTAGCAAGAAATTAAAGGAGAATCACTGTGAAGCAATTAACCTTCAAGCAATTTTGGGAACTGTCTGAAATTTATACCGCTCCCTTGAATCTTTTTATTATTTTACTAGGCTATGGGATCGCTAAATTTCAATTTAACAGCCGCCCCAGCCCGGAATTTTTTCTATTTATTTTGATTATCGTGATGTTTCATATTACCGTGAATGTCTTCAATCACTACATGGATTATCAAA
This sequence comes from Enterococcus devriesei, assembly GCF_001885905.1. Classification (GTDB taxonomy): domain Bacteria; phylum Bacillota; class Bacilli; order Lactobacillales; family Enterococcaceae; genus Enterococcus_A; species Enterococcus_A devriesei. Next base: position 45,436 of record NZ_JXKM01000003.1, read on the forward strand.
ATGCTTCGGATGAGAACTACAAACAACAGACAAACATCATTGGACGAGATCATTTGGATCTACGTTTTGTCCGTAATTTTTATTTAGCTAATTTAGTTGTTTCCTTTTTATTGGGATTACTTTTAGTTTGGCGGACGAATTGGGTGATTGGCATTCTAGGGGTGATTGGATTTTATATCGGATTGTTCTATTCCTATGGACGACGTCCGCTGAATAGTTTGCCCATCGCTGAAGCTTTAACCGGGACCGCCAGCGGCTTTTTTATTACCGTTGTCAGTTACTATCTTGCCGTTTATCAACATCCGGTCGTTACAGCTGCGATGGTCGGCAAAGTCTTTCTGATCAGCCTGCCGCTCGTCTTGATGATGTTCAATAATTTATTAGCGAATAACACTTGTGACTTGGAAGAAGACATTGAAAATCATCGTAAAACGCTCGTTTACTACTTAGGGAAACCCTTAGCCGTCAAGGTCTTATTGGGTGTTTATGTCTTCAGCTTCATTTGGTTGGCTGTTTTAGTATTCGCTGGCCTCGCTCCGTGGACTATTCTGTTTTTACTGTTGCTTTTTCCCAAAAATTGGCAAAGCCTTAAAAAATATCGAGCCTTGCAAGACAAAAAAACAACCTTCCCCATTGTGTTGAAGGCCATGTCAGCGATCATGGTGCTTTATCCGCTGCTTTATTTTGTTGGAACACTTTTTTATTAATCAAACGCCTGCTTGAAGGTTCAAGCAGACGTTTTTTTACTAGGCGAAACGTTCTTTGTACTCTTCAATAATCTTGATCCCCGAGCTGGTGCCAAGACGCTGTGCTCCGGCTTCGATCATTGCTAGTGCCGTCGTCAGATCACGAATGCCTCCGGCCGCTTTGACTTTCACTTCTTCACCGACAACTTTTTTCATTAGTGCCACATCTGCTAGTGTCGCCCCACCGGTTCCAAAGCCGGTCGAGGTTTTGACAAAATCTGGTTTGACTGCTCGAGCAATCTCGCAAACAATGACTTTTTCTTTATCCGTTAAATAGCAATTTTCTAAAATCACCTTACTGAGGATGCCGCCTTCACGTGAAGCTTTGACAATCGCGGTCATTTCTTCTTTTATATACTCACTATCACCGGCTTTTAATTTGCCAATATTGATCACGTAGTCAATTTCATCCGCACCATTTTTAATTGCATCTTGGACCTCAAAAACTTTCGTTGCAATCGTTGTTTGTCCTAGTGGAAATCCGATCGCCGCTCCTACGTGGACTGGGCTGTCTTGTAAAAATTCTCGACACTGCTTTACGGGAAACGAATTGATCGCTACCATTTTAAAGCCATAGTCATCCGCCTCTTGGCACAACTGGCGAAATTCATTTTCAGTCGCATCTGCTCGTAATAATGTATGATCGATTTGATTCGCTAACGCTTTTAATTCAATCATTCTGACTACTCCCTTCAGGATTTACTGATACTCCTATAGTACCATGGACTCCTACCTTTTTTACTAAAAAAAGGTACTCGAGCTATGCGAGTACCTTTAAAAATTAATCTAATTCACCTGGCCAAGCAGAAGTTCCACCTTCGACATTGGTTACATCGTAGCCTTGGGCAGCTAGAAAAGCACAAGCCCTAGCTGAACGAGCCCCTGATTGGCAAATAACATAGTATTCTTTTGTCTGATCAAGCCGCTGGCTGTGTTCACCTAACTGACTTAACGGGAAATTTTCCGCTGTCGGGACATGACCGGAGGAAAATTCTTCCGGCTCTCGAACATCGAGAATCCTTAGTTGTTCTTTTTGACTTAATGGATAAAAAGCGGACATTGCAATTGTCTTAGTCATAAATTAGCTCCTCTGGTCGAACGGTTTTATATAAAGCAAAGGCACCGTCTAAATTTTTTACGTTGAATCCGTTTTGTTTCAGCATACGTTCGGCGACATAGCTACGAAGGCCGCTGTGACAGCTCACAATATATTCCTTTGCTGGATCCAATTCATTCATCCGTTCCCGAAGTTGATTCAAAGGAAGACTGATGGCATTAGGAAAGCGTCCCTTCGCTAACTCATCAGGGTTCCGGACATCAATTAATTGTCGCCCTTTTTCCTGTTCTGCTTTTAGTTGGTACCATTGAATCGATTCGCTGATACCTTCTGCTAGATTGATTGCCCCGTAGCCCAACAAATTGACCGGGTCTTTAGCAGAGCCAAAAGGTGGGGCGTAAGTGAATTCTAATTCTGGCAGATCAAAGATCGTCAAGCCACCTTTGATTGCTGTAGCTAAAATATCGATTCGTTTGTCGATCCCATTGGCGCCGACACCTTGCGCGCCGTAAATAGTTCCTGTTGTAGGGTCGAAAACTAATTTTAAGGTAACTTCACTGGCCCCGGGATAATAGCCGGCATGGTCTTTGCCTGAGACATGAATGACTTGGACATCCAGTCCCGCTTGTTTGGCCACTCGTTCATTGAGTCCGGTTGAAGCAGCAGCCAAATCAAATACTCGGACAATCGCGGTACCGATGCTGCCACGATTTTTCCGTTTTAATCCTGCAATCACATCTGCTACTTGACGACCTTGTCGATTGGCTGGGGAAGCTAGCGAGATCAATGCATCTTTACCAGTAATTTGCTGTTTGACGACGATTGCGTCTCCCACGGCAAAAATATCGGAAACACTCGTCTGATAGTTTTCATCGACTAAAATTCCGCCACCCAGGCCAACCTCGATCCCCGCTTCAACAGCCAGAGTATTTTCTGGCCGAACACCCACAGAAAGAATCGTTAGGTCAGAAGAGATTTCTTCCCCATTGGTTAAAATAATTTTTTTACCCGCTTCAATCAATTCCTGAGCAGACTCTCCGGTGATTACTCGGATGCCTTTCGCCTTCAATTCATTTTCCACAAAGGCCGCCATCTCTTCATCTAGTGGTGGCAACACTTGAGGGGCTTTTTCAATGATCGTAACGTCTAACCCACGAGTTTTCAAATTTTCTGCCATTTCAAGCCCAATGAAACCAGCACCAATGACTGTCGCTTGTTTAGGCTCCTTCTCCAATGCTTCCATGATTTTGTCCAAATCAGGAACATTTCTTAAACTATAAACGTTGTCAGCTGCTAGTAAACCTGCCATTTCAGGAATCAAAGGCTTGGCACCTGGTGACAAGATCAATTTATCGTAGCTTTCTTCAACAGTCCCTTGCTGATTTTTGATCGTGACTGATTTAGTCGCTGGGGAAATTTTTGTAACCTCATGAAACGGGCGGACATCTAAATTAAAACGAGCTTGCAGCGAGGCCGGTGTTTGAACAAGCAACGCATCCCGCTGGGTTATTTCACCAGAAACATAATAAGGCAAGCCGCAATTAGCAAAGGAAACGAACGGGCCTTTCTCCAACACAATAATCTCTGCGTCCTCCATTAACCGCCGCAATCGTGTCGCTGCCGACATCCCACCTGCAACTCCACCTACAATGATAATTTTCATTCTATTTACCTCCTCTAGTCGAACCTTGCCAACGATTCATTCCACCTTGGATATTGATTGCTTCGTAGCCCATTTGTTTTAAACGCTTGGCTGCTTGTTTGCTACGCATCCCCGATTGACAGATCACATAAACTTCCTTTTTCTTTCCTTGATAACTATCAATTTTATTTAATGGATGATTGATTGCTTGTGTAATATGCCCACCCCGGTATTCACTAGGGGTACGAACATCTAGCAAAACAATTGATTGGTTCAGTCTTTCAGCTAGTTTCTGTGTTGAAATAGTCGGGATCTTTTGAAATAAATGAAACATACTTGCTTTTTCCTCGCATTCTTTTTAATATACCTACAAGGGTATTTTTATCATAAAAAAATTACTTGTGTCAACGATTCTGTTTAGTCCACTTTCCCTCAAATCATAAAATTTGACGAGGGATACCCTAAGTAGGTATATTCTTATAGAAATAAAGGAGTGTCTGCCAATGAAATTAGAAAAAAATAAAATGCTTAATCGCTTAAAACGAACCGAAGGCCAGATTCGTGGTGTACAAAAAATGATTGATGAAGAACAGGAATGTATCGATGTAATTACTCAATTAAGTGCCGTACGTTCCAGCATTGATCGGGTGATGGGGATGATCGTCGCTGAAAATTTAAAAAACTGTTTTGAACATCCAGAGAACGATCCCACTGAACAAGCGGAAAAATTGGAACAAGCTATCAATATGATTATTAAGAAATAAGGTGAGAATATGAATGTCGTCTTCCATATCGACGAATTAGCAAAATGGTCAGAAACCGCCAGCAATGTCAAAAATTTATTAAAAGAACCCGTAGAGGTCAAAATTGTTGTCTTAGTTAACGGTGGTGCAATTAAAGGCTACTTGGCGCCAGAAAATAAATCATTTATTTCAACTGCTGAAATTACATTCCACGCCTGCAACAACGCCATGCGGGCAAATAAAATCGAGGCTGCGCAACTGCCGCAAAACGTTGAAGTCGTCCCCGCTGGTGTGCTGGATTTGATTGAGCTTCAGGCTAAAGGATACGCGTATATCAAACCGTAAATTAAAGCCTCGAAAACGTCTAAGGGCTGAAAAAGGACTTCCAAAAAAAGGGAAAGCCTGCTAAAAAAATCCTTTGCTTTTTACCTAGCAACGGTACACTATTATCTTCAAATCGACAGAACAATTCGTTTTATAAAACGTTGAAGGAAGATGAATCTTTTGGTCACGCAAACTATTTATTTTGTTATTCCAGCTATGGTCCTCTCCAGTTCTCCATTTGTTCAAAAGCCCTATCGGCAGCCATTACTACAGCTAGAACGTAGACTCGGTAGTAGTTTTTCAATCAAGCTGATTTCATTACGAGGGCTTATCGACAACGTTAATCCAGAGGGGCTTTATCTCGTCCCCGAAAATGGTCTTGCCGCGATAGCCGCTCTTGAGATTGATCTTCCAAGAATAATCAACGTTCCTTCAAATATTTTTGCCGTTGACGTACAAGCAGATATCGTCCAAAAAATATTTGTCGCAATTAGTCAAAAACAAATATAAAAAAATCCCGCTCCATGAATTAACGAGATTCATGGAACGGGATTTCTTATGCACTGATTTTTTTGTAAACATCGATGATTTCTTTGGCTAAATCGGTAAAGGCGATGGACGTCATTAGATGATCTTGACTGTGTACCGTCAACAAATTTAAGCTTATGTGTTCGCCCTGCGCTTCTTTAGTCAGTAGTCCTGTTTGTGAATGGTGCGCTTCAACTAATGATTCTTCTGCCAACTTGATTTTTTCATCGGCCAAAGTAAAGTCTCCATTTTTGGCTTCTTGGATTGCTTCCATCGCGTTACTTTTGGCATTACCGCCATGAATGATCAGACCCATCACAGCTTCCAAGTTTTCTTCTTGCATCCGTTCACTTCCTATCCTTTGATCATGTTGACGGCTTGATCAAGTACCTTCTCACCGTTCATCATACCGTAGTCGGTCATATTGATCACATCAACAGGAATGCCTAGCGGCGCTAATTTTTCTTCGAATTGTTTTTGCATGAACCGAACTTGTGGTCCTAACAAAACAGTATGAATTTCTTTTTCTTGGATCTTATTTGTTGCGTCAGCCGCCGCTGTGGCAAAAATATCCACATCTAGCCCTTTAGCCAACGCTGCTTTTTGCATCTTAGTAACGAGCATACTGGTACTCATTCCCGCGTTACAAACCAACATAATCGTTTTTTCACTCATTTTTTGCCACTCCTTGTTCTTCCAATACTTCGCCATTGGTGGCGATCACATTTTGGAACCAATAGAAGGAATCTTTTTTGCTGCGATTCAAGGTTCCGCTGCCATCATTGTCTTTGTCCACATAGATAAAGCCATAACGTTTTTTCATTTCACCGGTGCCGGCAGAAACTAGATCGATAAAGCCCCAAGGTGTATAGCCCATTAGGTCGATTCCGTCATAGATTACCGCTTCTTGCATCGCTTCGATGTGTTCACGTAAATACTCGATTCGATACTCATCATGGATGCCCCCATCTTCGGTGATTTCATCCACTGCGCCAAACCCATTTTCTACGATAAACAAGGGTAATTCATAGCGATCGTTGAACCAATTCATCGCATAGCGTAAACCGGTAGGATCAATTTGCCAGCCCCATTCAGACGCTTTGACATATGGATTTTTCACTAAGTCGTGAGCTTCATCATAATCATAAGCGGGACCTTTATCGTGATCTTTAATGGCAAAGGACATGTAATAGCTGAAGCCGATATAATCGACGGTACCTTTGGTTAATTGGCTTTCATCTTCAGCCGTAATATCTAACTCAAATTCTTTCCGTTCAAAATAACGTTTCATGTAGCTTGGGTAGCGGCCTTTACAATGAACATCGGTGAACCAATAGCGGCGCTGCATTGCCACTGTTGCCGCCATCATATCAGACGGACTGCAAGAGTAAGGATAGATTGGAACCATCGCGATCATACAGCCGATCTCAAAATCAGGGTTGATTTTGTGACCAAGCTCAATTGCTTTGGCACTTGCCACCAATTCATAGTGAGCGGCTTGATACATAATCTTTTCCCGATCTTCTCCCGCTTCAAACTTCAAACCAGAATTCGTAAAAGGAGCGAAGTCTTCTTGGAAATTTGCTTGATTGTTGATTTCATTAAAGGTCATCCAATATTTGACTTTGTTCTTGTAGCGGCTAAAACAAACTTCTGCAAAACGAGCGAAGAAATCGATCATTTTGCGATTGCGCCAACCGCCGTATTCTGTCACTAAATGATAAGGCATCTCGAAATGAGATAACGTAATCACCGGTTCAATGCCATATTTTAGACATTCATCAAATAAATCATCATAAAATTGTAAGCCGGCTTCATTAGGCTCCGGCTCATCCCCTTTAGGAAAAATTCGTGTCCAAGCAATCGAAGTCCGAAAACATTTCAATCCTAATTCTGCAAAAAGCTTCACGTCTTCTTTATAACGACCGTAAAAGTCAATCGCTTCATGGTTGGGATAGTTTTCTCCCGCTAAGACACCTTCTGTGATGCGACGAGGAACACCATTGGCTCCTACTGTCATCACGTCCGCCACACTGATCCCTTTGCCGCCGTCTTGCCAGCCGCCTTCTAATTGGTGGGCGGCAACCGCGCCGCCCCATAAAAAGTTTTCTTTAAAAATACTCATGCTCCTACCTCTTATCTTTGATTAAACCGTTGCATTACCTTCGGCTGTTTTATTTTCGTTTGCTAAATCTTTTTCGATTTGTTCTACACTTTCTCCTTGTTCTTGCAAGTAGTTCAATGAATCTACTTTACGAACAAATGGTAGATAGATGAAGAATCCTAGTGTTAGAACAAATGCTTGTAATACAGCTGTTCTCCAGCCGCCAACTAAGAATCCTGAAATAATTGGTGGTGTGGTCCACGGAACTTGAACCGCTGTAAATAATGGTACTAAGCCGGTGTATAGTGAGAAGTACGTTACTACACCAGAAACCATTGGAGTCAAAATAAATGGTACCGCCATGATTGGATTCATCACAACCGGTGTAGCAAATAAAATTGGTTCATTGATATTGAAGAAGGCTGGTAGTAAAGCCAAACGTCCTAATTGTTTGAACTGAGCAGATTTCGCGAACATAACCATGAACATAACGATCCCAATCGTCATCCCTGCACCAGTCACTGTCATAAATTGATCTAAAAATTGTTGTGTTACGATGTGTCCGCCGTTAGCAACCGTTAATTCTTTGCCTGAATTTAAAATCGTTGTATTTTGTAAAGAGTTGGCTTGTAGAATCGGACCCATGATCCCGCCGACTAGGGTTGAACCGTGTACTCCGAAGAACCACAAGAATGGAACCAAGAAGCCTAACATCATGGCACCACCAAAGGTATCAGTTACCCCTTGCATTGGTGTTTGGATCACTTTATAGATAGCTTCGACCACTGTCGTGTTAAATACTTTATCAAAGATGATATAAACCACTAATGAGAAGGTGGTAATCACTGCCGCTGGAATCAAAGCAGTAAATGAATTAGCTACGTTTGCCGGAACTTGTTCTGGCAATTTAATGCGGATGTCGCGTTTCAAGAACCAAGAGTAAGCCCAACCAACAAACAAACCAACTAAAATCGCGCTGATCATTCCTTGACCGCCTGTCCAGGTTTTATCGATAACGTTAGAAACCATCGCTTTCGTTTCTGCGTTGGTGGCAGTTGAATGTTGTGTCAAAAGGAAGACAACTAAAGAAATCATCCCTGCTGGCAAGCCTTCAAAGCCTTCTTCTTTAACATATGAATTTGCGATACCCATAACAGCAAAAATTGACATAATAGCAAATGATGCGCCGTACGCTTCGTTAAAATAAACATCTAAACCACTGTTGGCTACCCATTCTGACACGGCTGGAACCGGAAAATTCGCTAACAATAAGAAAACTGAACCAACGATCGTAAAGGGCATCGTGTATAGCATCCCATTACGTAACGCCGTAATTGCTTTGGTATTTACAAATTTTAAAATAGGGGGTAATAATTTCTCGTTAATCCACTGATTCATAAAAGATTCTCCTTTAAAAAAATTATTTTGCTGCGATGGCCATTCCGCATTGTATCCGTTTACAAGTTTATCATAAGGGATAGCCGCGCTCATTGAAATACTTTTGGAACAGTGAGAAACATGTTCCAAACAAAAAAACAATTTTTTATTTCTTAGTATAAAAAGCCATAAAAAAAGCAATACCAAGACCGTTTATTCAGTCTTAGCATTGTTTTCTTGTTGATAGGCTTGATGGGCAAGAATCTCTAACAGCGCGATCACCGGAACTTGAGTCGTTAAATTAATTGCCGCATCGGTGGGATCGGGACCAGAAACTTCTGGCATATAATAGGAGATATTGAAATCCGCCATTTGCGCGATCGTAGAGTGCTGATCGTTGGTGATACTCAATATTTTTGCCCCATAACGCTTAAAGTCTTCGATTTGCTTAATGATTTCCGTTGTTTCACCGGAAACAGACAAGGTGATCACCAAAGTTGTATCTAACCCTCTCGTTGGAACCGGAATAAACGGGTCCGTGATCGCATAGGCGTTAAATTTCAAATTAGAAAAGTAGCGGCTGCCGTAGGTTCCTAGCGTTCCGCTTGTTCCAATCCCGGTAAAAACCAAATGCTTACTGGTTAAAATTAAATCTACTGCCGGATCAAGGACCGCATGATAGCTTTCGTTATTGACTTTTTTTAGAAAGGCATCGACGTGGACATTCGCATCATAAAACGCTTCAAATGATTGGCGTTTTTGCGAAAGTTCTTCCTTTAGCGCGTATTTAAATTCGGAGTAGCCTGAGTAGCCCAGCTTATTCAAGCCTCGTAAAATCGTCGAAGTGGACACGTGACAATTATCGGAGAGCTCGCGAATCGTCATGCTGTAGACTTCTTCCATATGCTCCAAAATGTAGCGGTAAACCATCAGCTCCAATTCATTTAATTCTTTGACCTTTTGCGAATCAAACATCCGTTTTCAACTCCTAAAAATGATCCTCTTTATTCTTGTTATTATCTCATAAAAATAAAAAATTACACAGCGTATTCAAGCCTTAATTAGCTTTACTTGAGAAAGGCATTCGCGAACTCACTCAGCTTTTTGCCAGTTTTTCTGCTCGCTTGATTGAGATTAGAAAAATGGTATGCGTAACGACAATCAGAATCATTTTTCGTATTTTTGGAAAAATGATTCCCTAATTAGGAGTCAGCTGGGCAATCAGACCAAACGATTTCGAAATCGTTTGGCTTATTGCCGATAAAGCTAGTTCGTGAAGCCGGACATGGCTAGCCCTGCTGTCAAGCGATTTGTTCATGTGAAAATTTTGTGTTTCCTTTATAGTTAAAAAAAGAGCTGCGGTCAATCATTGACCCAGCTCTGCTGCTTTTCTATTTTTTAGGTGACGTCTTTCTTGTTTGCGTTTAATGGCTTGGCGAAGCCCGACACGATAAACCTTGGGAATAGCAAGAAAGAAATTTTTAGTGAATTGATACGTTTCATATTTATTAATAATAAACGGGATGATTGTTTGTCCCTCATATTTTTTTACATGATAGGTAATGAAATTACGGATAGCTTTCTCCCGCGCAATACCTGTTTTTCCTTTTAGCGATAAGCAAAATGACAGGATCTCATCAAAATAGCGGTTCTTTGCTGCTTCATAACTTTCATTCACGAATTGATCCAATTTAATAAAGTCTGTTAATCTGCGTGCAAAAAAGATCCGCGTTTGATATAGCGGTGTCACGATATCTTGATCAAAATCAGTTAAATATTTTTCAAAGGCCTGCTTATCCGCTAAGAATGACGACTCCTTTTTATCGAAGACTTCTCGATCGACTTGATTGATCTCGCCTAAGACTGCCAAATAATCCGCAATAAATAGAGGCATCTCTACTTGACGGAAGGCTAAGACACGATCCGCCAGCTTTTGATTCAAGGCAATTGGTCGCCGCAGTGTGTTGTTGCGATAATAAGCAAAGACATAGCGTTGCCATAGATCTTCTGGAAAGGCGATCGGTTTTGCGGTCAGCCATAAAAGTTCATCTAAGGCTAGATCAACATGAGCCACGCCTTTTTTGATATCCTCCGCGATGCTCTGGGGAATCCCTAGATGATCTTTAAAGTGCTGAATCCCTAAATGAACCTCTTGGCCGGTTTGCTTCGACTCGATCACAAATTGATACTTCAGAGGCCGGCCACAATCACATTTTAGCTGACTGCGTTTGCCTCGCTCATAGTCATCGTCAATGTTCAGTCGAACAAACTCCCAGTCAGAGGTAAATAAATATTGATTTTGTAAAAACAGCGAACGCACCTGATATTTCTTTTGTTGATTAACCAGTTCTTGCTGTGGTTTCGTTAATTGCTGAAATAAGCTTTTTCTTTCATTATTGTCATAGGTCACATGGCATTCCAGTGGGTAATCACTTAATCCATAATTGTTTGGATACCACTGAGTGTAGACTTCTAAATAATTATCCATTGCTTGTCTATTTTCAAAGATTATTTCTTAGAGTCAAATTTTTCTTCGACGTCTTCGATCAGTTCTTTTACTTCTTCTTTCAATGATTTATGGGGAAGCTCTTCATCTACGGCATTTGAGCCAGAGCGAGCAACTTCCTTTGGTTCACTGGAATTACTGCCGGCCATTGCTTCTGATTTATGTTCTGTTTCGTTAGAATTAGTCCCCGCCAACGCTACATCGTCATCTGTTTTTGGTGCCATTGAGCCTCTTAATCGGCGTTTTTTTTCATTATCATAATTCGTCATCTTACTTCACTCCTTGTCCTTTAAAAATAGTTTACCTGATCCCTCGAAAGAAAGCCAAAGTTAGCCATTTGTCGAAGCTTTCTCTTAAAAATTTCCTTGAATCATCCATGAACCCGCTGCGTAAAATATTTTAATAAAAATGGCGAAGCTAAAGTCGTGAATAGAATAATCAAAATAAAAGCGGAATAATAATCTTGACGGACTAGCTCCGCCTGATAACCTAGCTGTAAAATAATCAGCGCCATCTCACCGCGAGAAACCATACCAGAACCCACCATCAAGCTGCTACTTTTTGAAAATCCAGAAAACCGACTGCCGATAAACCCACCTAATAGCTTAGAAGCGATCGCCAAAATAGTCAAAGCTAAAATGAAAAAACCTTGTGGAACCAACCGTGTGAAGGATACTTCCAACCCGATATTCACAAAAAAGACGGGAATGAAGACCGCATAACCAATCGCCTCGACATTCAACTGAACTTCTTGTCGGACTTTCGTTTGACCGATGGCAACCCCTGCAAAAAAAGCACCGACGACCGAGCTCAAGCTAACCAAATCAGCGAGATAAGACATTCCTAAACAAATAATTAGCGAAACAATGATCACCGAGGATTCCGCCAATAATTTATTGCTTAATTGCATCAAATACGGCGCACCCCAGCGAACCAAAAAGAAAATGACACAGAAGTATAAGACTTGTTCCACTAAAATCAACGGTAATTTAGCAGAAGCCGTCGGTTCGCCTGTCAGCATTGACATACTCAAGCTGACAATCAAAATAACTAATAGATCATCCGCTACCGAAGCCCCTAGAATCGTCGAGCCTTCTTTCGTATTGATCGCTCGCAACTCCTTCAATACTTCCACCGAGATACTCACCGACGTCGCCGCTAAGATTAGCCCTAAGAAAAAAGATTCATCCAGCGCGACCCCAAAGCCATAGCCGCTTATTGTACCTAGTGCCACTGGAAAAATAATTCCTAAAATAGCCACATAGAGACTCGGACGAAGGTATTTTCTTAACAGCTTCAAATTACTTTCGATGCCGGCTAAGAACATCAAAATAATCACGCCGATCTCCGAAAAATCCGAAACTAAAATATCCGGATGAACAAACCTCAGCCCCGCATTCCCTAAAAGAATCCCGACTAACAGCTGTCCAATCACGGATGGAATGCCCATCCGCCTTGAAAAATGTCCAGCGATCGTTGTTGTAAATAAAATCAACGTTAAAATGCCAATAAATTCCATGACAATCCCCTTTCATTTTTTGAAAAATTGATACCCAATCCAAAAAAGCAACAGCAGCCAACCGATTCCGCAGCCAAATAAGAGCCAGGTCACATAAGCAGGCGGCATGTAACGCAGCTGAATCGTATTTTTGCCCGCTACTTGGTTGATAGTTGGTGTACCGATATCTGATAAAGCCAGCGGCTGGATTTCTTGATTACCCGAATACAGTCGCGTATTTTGATAAACGATCACTGGTACTTGAGTCGTTCCCGCTTTTTGGGCGGTCCAACTCACTTGCAACTGCCCATGCTTGATCGTTTTAGAAAAGCCTTTTCTCTCTGCTAAAATTTGCTTCTCATAACTTACGTATTTATTTTCATTGTTCTCGTGATAGATCGGCAAATAATCCGGGCTGGATTTTTCAACCGACCGCAATGCCAAATCCAGATCCGCCGTAAAAAAACTGGCTCGTGCTTGCGCTTCCGGCACCTGGACAAAGGTATGCTTGGCAGCCAAGCTCTGGTTGTCCCAGCGTTGTAACTCTTGTATAAGAACCTGAAGATTTTGACCGACACTGATCAAACTAACAATTGCCAAAAGGACCAGTGCGCTTTTTTTTCTTGGCAAGTGTTCAAACATCAACGCAGTAAATAAGAAGAACAATACAGTAAAAGGGGCGAAAAAACGAAAAGGAAATTGAACGAGTGAAACAAACGGAACCTGATGGGCGATTAACCAATCCCATGGAACGATACCGGTAGAAAGAAAGAAAAACAATCCACCAATGATAACTAACTGTTTCGTAAAACGTTCCAGTCTGCGCCAATAAAAAATACACAGCAAAAGACTGGCAACCAGCAGCAGCCATAAAAATTTAGGATACTGCAGCCAATAAGAACCGCCAAGATCGATCGACTTTTCACTCATCTGCTGATTGGTAAAAGGCATTTTTAACTGGTCATCGGAGTTAATCAGAAAAAAACTAAGCCAAACATTACTGGATAAGCCGGCATATAGAACTAGCGACTTCAAAAAAACTTTCACCGTATTAGACCAGCTTGCTTGCCTAATACCATAATCAATGAAAAAAGGCAGATAAATCAAGCTCACCATCACAGCCGTTAACATGTGGATCTGAGTCATGACAGCGATACTCACCGCAACCTTCAAGATTGGAAAGCGCTGATTCTTCATATCGATGATTGGCAATAGACACAGTGGCAGCAAACTGGTTCCCCAACTAGTAAAGCCTTGGTTCAAGACCCAATAATTAATCGAATAAGTCGTCATGAATATAATGGAGCTCAAAAGAGCTGTTGATTCACGGACCTTTGCATAACTCAGCAGTTTAAACAGCGAGCAGCCGGCAATCAAATAGACTAAAAAATTCGATAGGACTTGATACTTGAACCAGCTGCCAGCAAGCAAGACTAGCACACCTTGCAAATAAGAAAAAATCGGTCCATAAATCGCGTTCACGATGCGACCAGATTGTTGAAAGCCAAATATTGAAATAAAGTAACTGAAAGTTCCGGTTCTGATTTGTTCCGCCGTTTCATAAAAACGATTATAATGAAACAACGCGTCCGCGCCTAAAATCAGCTTATGAGTAAAGAGTTGAGGCATCACAAAAAGCCCCGCAATCAACGTTAAAACTAAATAATAATGCCAACGTTTCATAAAGGACCTCCTCTAAATAGACTTTATTCTTACTCTAGCCTATTTTAAAAAGAAGTGAAACTAAAACGCCTAACACAATCAGCTAGTCCGCTGAACTGTCCCCCATACGATTACCGTCCCTATAATCGAGATCACGGTTCCAATCAACAACATGGCTTGAACGGACAGAAAGTTCAGCATTTGACCCCCTACTAGTGAACCAATAATACCGCCAACTGTATTGGCCATTGCCATTAGTGTCTGGCCTTTGACTAAATCCTTTTGGGGAATGATTTGATTGGTATAGTAGACCGATGCCATCGTATGCATCGCAAAACCGACCATTTGTAACCCTTGAGCCAAATTAATCATAAAAAGATTCCCTGCAAATAAAATAATCAACGCTTTGATTGAAAAGAAAAGGGCCGCGCCACGCATCAAGGAATGAATCTTAAAATGTTTCAGCAGCCAAGAAAAGAAAAACATCGTCGGCAATTCACTCAATGCGGCGATAGACAACGACGTACCAACATTTGCTTCACTGCCACCTAAAGGCTGCATGATCTGGAACATATAACTATTGACGATCGTATGAAAAACAAATAATAAAGAGGCACCTGCCAATAAACCCATAAAACGTTTGTACTTCTTCATAAAAGAAAAAAGATCAATCGGTTCTTCAAGCTGATCTTCAGCCGTCTCTATCATTAACAAAGAGTCTGAATAATTGCCCCCGTGTTTTCGTGTATCTAAAAACAAGGTAATCACCATAAAGAAAAGAAAAATGCCAATCAATAAAAATAAAATTATATTCGCCGAAAAAGCTTCAATCAAAACCCCCGTTACCGCCGCTGCCCCGGCAAAAGCCAATGAGCCTAACCCACGAGCCAAACCGAAGTTCAATCCGTAGCCGCGACTAATAAAAAAAGTTCCAATTGCAATCGTCAACGGCTGCAGCAAAACTAAACAAGCATACAGCAGCACGTACACCACCGCGACAATCAAGAATTCTTTCGGCAAAAGGACTAAGACGCCGGAAAATAAAACTAACAGAGCCGCCATCCCCGCGGCTAATTGCGACAGCCGAATACGCGTCATCCGATCAGCAAACGAAGCCAAAAACGGCTGAACGATCGCCGCTAATAAATTTGCCAATGCCAGTACCATTCCGATCTGCCCATTCGTAAAATCCCGTGATAACAAAAATACAGAAGTAAAAGTTCCTAAAACCGAGTAGCCCATCCAATAAGGAACCTGCATCCCGATATATTGTAAATTTAATTTCAGCTGCTTTGAATTTTCCATATTTCCTCCAAACACTCCATTTTCAATTCATTATACTTGATAAAAAATGGGAAAACAGAACAATTCCAAAATAAATTGCCCCTAAAACTAGCGGAAAAAAATAGGCTTAGAGAGTTTTTGCTCTCTAAGCCTATTTGATTATTCAGTTACCCAAAGTTTCTTGTCATCTTTATACGGCCATTTTTTCGCGCCATTTTCAATGATATGCATACGTGAAGCATCGACCCCTTCGTCGATTAAAATCGAAACTGTGCGTTTCGCACCACTGCCGCCACCAGGACAGACAACATAGATTGGGTTATCCCCTTCTTTAAATTGATCCGCATGATCTACAACCACTTTTTCAAGCTTCTCTGTATCTACTGGATAGGCTGGAACACTGATCGAATTCGGCAAATGGCCTTTTTTGAAGTCAGATTCTGGTTGGATATCAATTATTTGATAACTGTCCTTCGACTCACTCTCAATCACTTTTTTCATATCCTTCGGTGCGATCATCTGCCAATCGATATCAGCTTCAGCACGATCTTCCTTCGCATCGCCTTTCGCACAACCAGTTACTACGACAGCAAAGACTGCCAATAAAATCATTACAATTCCATTTACTCTTTTTTTCACTTTAAATCCTTCTTCCATATCAAATTTTTTTGCATGGAAAAACTTTCATCAAGCTGAAGATCCCCGATATTTTTTTATTTCGCAACCACTAGTGAAATTGGTCACAAATAATGCCGTCAAGATAGTGTTGATGAAAGAATTTCTGCCCGTCCTTAGAGACTCTAAGTATCCATTTTTCTCATGATCATAAACGATACGCTGACAATTCTCTCACCTCCACCCGCTGTATGTAAGGGTTATCTTCAAATAAAGTATATAGAAAGGAACCATGCTTTTCAATAACTATTTAATCGATAAAATAAAAAATAGAAATAATAATAAACAGCGTTAATTAAACACTCAGACAAGATTTTAAATCGCCAATAACCATTTTTTTATAACGATCATTATAATAATTAAAAAAATCAAAATAACTTTGAAGCATCGAATGGAATCGCTTATAATCTTAATAGTAAGAAGACGGTTTCACAAGACGAAAAGGAGGTTTTTTAATGCTACTTTTATCCCCTACAGACATCCGCCACGTTTTTTCTATGAAAGATGCGATTGCAGCGGATAAGCTGGCCTTTCGATTATTTAGTGACGGTAAGACCGATGTCCCGCTAAGAACACAGATTGTTTCAGAAAAACAAAATGGGACATTTTTATTCATGCCGGCTTATGCCCCTGATTTGGATGCTGCCGCTTTGAAGATCATCAATATTTTCCCCAACAATATCGACAAGGGCTTGTCCTCCGCACCCGCGCAAGTGTTACTAGTGGATGGAAAAACCGGCTACGTCAACGCTTTGTTAGACGGTGCCACAGTCACCCAATTACGAACAGGTGCAGCTTCCGGTGTTGCCTTGGACGTTTTAGGTCGGAAAGACGCGAAAAGAGGTGCATTGATCGGCACCGGCGGACAAGCCGCTGCCCAATTAGAAGCTATGCTTTGCGTTCGAGAGTTAGAAACGGTCCTCGTCTATGACCAAAATTCCGAACGCACTAGAGCCTTCGCCGAAAAAATGGACCAAGAGCTGAAGCGGTATGGGACCAAAATTTTACCAGCGAAAACTTCTGATGAAGCCATTAGTGAAGCAGACTTGATCATTACTGTCACCCCTGCTACTTCCCCGGTTTTTGATGGCAGCAAGGTCAAAGCAGGCGCAACTGTTAGCTGTGTGGGCTCTTATCAACCCCACATGCAGGAGATGGACCCGGTGATTTTAGAGCGGTCGGCGAAAATTTATTTTGATTCCCAAGAAGCCGTGCTCTCTGAAGCCGGTGATATTTTGATTCCACTGGAAGAAGGACGGATCACCAAAAAAGATTTCACTGGTGATATTGGTGACGTGCTAGCCGGAAACATTGTTGGTCGTGAGCAAGCTGATGAAATCATCGTATTTAAAACCGTTGGCATTGGCGCACAAGATTTAGTCACGGCACAAAAAATTTATGAGCGTGCTCGCGAAGCGAAAATTGGGACTGAATGGTCTTAATCATAAAAAAAGGAGGAAAAAAATATGCCCCATTTATCTGTAAGATTATATCCAGGTCGTTCGAAGGAAGTAAAGCAAGACTTCGCTAACAAGTTGCAGAACCTCGTCGTAAATGAATTAGGTTGTGAACCTAACGTCGTTTCAGTCTCCTTTAAAGAGATTCCCGCTGACAAATGGAACGACGTGATCGATGATGAAATCGCCGGCGAAGATATTTATATCGAGGCTGATTTTTAAAAGAGTCAAGCGCCATTCATTGCTGTAAAAATCAAGAGCTCTCTTCATTAGTCAGTTCTCTAGAATAAGAAGAAAAGCTTATTTGAATTGAAAAAGATTTCCAAATAGACATTCTAAAAGCCACTAAAAAATCAGTTTATCCTTCTGATTTTTTAGCGGCTTTTTCTTTTTAGATAGTTATAATCTTCGGCTGACGCTGAACAAAAGGTAAAAATTTTTCCAACACGTCTGTGGTGCGTAATTTTAAATAGCCGGTCGTCGTTCCGTCGCTGCAACCGTACCATTCATTTTCGACAACCTCTTGATCTAGCACTAATTGCACTTCTTTTGATTCTGCTATTAACGTGCTAAAGATCGTCGCGGCTCCGATCTGAGTTCCTAACATCGTTTCCATTTGATCCGCTGAAGCAAAAGAAACCCGAGCGACTTGTAAGGCCTGGCTAAAATCCTTCGCTTTAAATAGCTTTGTTCCACTCGTTACGAATAAATAAAAAGCTGTTTTTTGTCGATTACAGAGAAATAAAGTCTTCACCATATCCATCGACAACCGCTCATTGATTTGCTGACAGTCCTCCATCGTGATCACCTCATCCGTGGCGACACGTTGAAAATCAAGCTTCAACTTTGCTAATGCGTGGTAGACCTCTTTTTGCAACGCCGTGCTATAATTTTTGGGACCATCTGTAAAAATCTCACTTACCAAAACCATTACTCTCATTCCTTTACATTGAATAGTTGCTAGCTGTAATTTATCATAGGTATATCAATTACAAAAACGAATTTTTAACATACTTAGTATGAGAAAAACAGATAGAAAGGAGAAGCCTATCATGGATATGAATATTCAAAAATATATCGCTTTCGTTAAAGCGGTTGAATTAGGCAGCTTTACTAAAGCGGCAAAGGTTTTAAATTATTCCCAATCCGGTATCAGCCGAATGATTAATGACTTAGAACAAGAATGGGGCTTCCCGTTGTTGGAACGAAATCGAGCGGGATTGCGTTTGACCTCTGATGGGTTGAATGTCCTGCCCTTTGCCAAAGAGCTGGCGGAAAAATATCAAGCATTGCAAAACCAATTGGCCGAGCTGGGACATTTAGATACAGGCCTAATTCGGATCGGTACGTTTTCCAGTGTCGCGACCCATTGGCTGCCGGCAGCAATCAAAAAATTTCAAATCAAATACCCTAAAATCGAATTCGAATTACTGCTAGGAGACTATGAAGAAATCGAGCAATGGATCTTTGAAGGTCGGGTCGATTTTGGCTTTTCACGTTTGCCGGCTCAGGCTGACTTAATCGAAGTGTTTCAAGCAAGTGATGAACAGCTGGTTGTCCTGCCTACCGACCATCCTTTGTTAGCAAAGAAATCAATTTCGCCTCAAGATTTGATTGATCAACCGTTTATTCTTTTAGAGCGTCAAGGTACTTCCGACATTACGGAGCTATTAGAAAACTATCAAATCCAGCCAGATATTAAATATCGGACATGGGATGATTATTCTATCTTGTCTATGGTTGAACAAGGATTAGGTATTAGTATTTTACCAAAATTAATTTTGCAGCGTTTAGCTTACAATGTGGCTTTGCGTCCACTCGACGTTCCTATATCTCGCAAAATCGGGCTTCTTTATCGCGACCAACAATTACTTTCTGTCGCCAGCCGTGCATTCCTTACCGATTTCAACCATTAATTTTTACCTATTCGTTCAATTGATCACAAAAATTTTGGTTATTGTGGTTTTTCTATTTCATTTATTGTTATAATTATTAAAAAACAGAGAAAGTAGCGTGAGTTATGGCACAGATTATTTTTTATATTTTGATTGGGTTAATTATTTTTCAAGCAATTATGCTGGTACGTGACGTGTTGATGCATCGTGACGACCTCGGCCCGGGAAATTGGATCATCAATGGAATCATCGGTTTTATCGCTGACTTCGCTGACACGATTGGAATCGGAAGCTTCGCGCTGACGACCATGATGCTGAATGTTACGAAGCAAAACAAGGATGACCGCAAGCTGCCGGGGATTTTAAATGTCGGCCACGCGATTCCTGTGTTGACCGAGGCAGTGATTTTCGTCACGGTCATCGAAGTTGACCCAGTGACTTTAGTCACGTTGATTCTAGCAGCGATCGTCGGCTCTTGGTTCGGATCGAAGTTTGTTACAAAACTTTCCGAAACAGCGATTCAAAAATGGATTGGCTGGGCCTTGCTGATCACAGCTATTTTAATGCTGTTAAGACAAACAGAAGTGATTGCATTATTAGGAAAAGGCAATACTGCGATGGGTCTGACCGGAGCAAAATTAGTGATCGGAATTGTGGGGAACTTCTTTTTCGGCGCGTTAATGACTGTCGGTGTCGGCTTGTACGCTCCTTGCATGGCGATGGTTTACATGCTAGGTATGACACCCCTGGCTGCCTTCCCGATTATGATGTGCTCATGTGCTGGGCTACAGCCAGTCGCAAGTATCAACTTCATTCGTGAAAAAGCGTATTCAAGAAAAATCGCCTTAGCCATCACGATTGGAGGAATTCCCGGGGTCATCATCGCCTCGCAATTCTTGATGGGACTTGATATTACGATCATTACTTATTTAGTGATTGTTATTATTTTCTATACCGGTATCCAATATATTTTAAAATCACGCAAAACGGTTACCGCCTAAGCAAAAATTCCTCACCCGTATGGATGAGGAATTTTTTTGTCTCACTTTTTAATGATCGGCCTTATGAAAAGCCTTCACTTTTTCTAAAATCAGCAGCACCAATACTAAAACTAAGATCGAACTGGAAAGCAATAGCGAATGTAGACCATCTCCTTGAGCTAATAACAACTCCCGTAAAATGGCCGTGATACTGATCAAAATCAAGTAACGGACCGGAATGTGGTGGCCTTCTTTGATGTAACGCATCAACATCAAGATGACCTCAAGTAAAATAAACAGCGTGGCGATCTCCTCAATCAATAAAGATAAATCCTCCATCGAACTAAGCGGAATCACGTGTGACACAATATTAATAATTCCCTCCGCCATGACAATCACCACGACGATCACTAATAACGCCAACATAATATCAACAATCGTGCTAATCAGTTTTTCAAATTGCTTAAAGGTCCCTTTCATAAACAACCTCCCACTCTAATAAATTAATTATAGCGAAGCTTTCGATTGAAAACAAAATTATCTGATTGCTTCGTCTTCATAACCGAATAAATGGTCCAAGAAGCAAGCACTGCGCTTACCTCTTGGACCATTATCTGTCAGGGAATGAACCTCACCTGAGGCTTAGACTTTTTTTCTTTTTCCGATATAGACTAAGCTTACGACCGATAAGAAGAACAATCCCAAAATAATCAAGCCGATGTTGCTGGAACTACCGGTTTTAGGAAGTGATCTACTTGAAGCAGAGTTAGTTTCGTTATTTACCGTATAAGTGGAGCGTCGCTTCGAGCTGTTATTAGAACTTCCATTGTCAGCTTCATCGCCTCCGGTTCCCGGTAACGTCGTCCGATTATTTTTCTTCTCTACTTCTTTCTTGTCCGCCTGACTGTTTTTCACTACGAATTTGATTGGTGTCGCATCCAGCTTATAGCCATCTGGTGCTTGGGTTTCAATCAATTGATATTCACCATCATTTAAGCCTTTGATCAGAACTGTTCCATCGGTTCCCGTAATGATCTTTTCTGCGATCACTTTCTTGTCCGCATCAATTAATTTAAATTCGGCTTTTGCTAACGCTTCGCCTGAGTCACCGTCGACTTTTTTCAATAAGATTTCCCCGTATTTTGGATCTTTAGGTTTATTGGGGGTCTCTTTGAAAATATTTTTGAAGATGGCTTCGTCTACTTCTTTGTTATCGGCATCTTTATAAACAGCTGTCGCACTTAATTGACCTGCTTTTTCTTCAACTTTTACCGTTACGTTATAGACTGTTTCATCATAGGTCATTCCGTCTTCTTTGTCTGCTGGAATCACTTCAGAAATCGTGTAATTGTGTTCTCCTACTTTATCGTAATTCAGCTTATCAAACGTGATCGCGCCGTCTGCAGCGTTTTTCTTCGTTTGGACTGTGCCATCTTTATCTTTCAAGACAAAGGAGAATTCATTTTCGGTTAGTTTACGACCGTCAAATACTTTTTTCGCTTTCAGACTTATTTCTGTCGGCAACGCTTTGTAGTTGTTGGTGAAGACTACCTCGTCTACTTCTTTGTTATCAGCATCTTTATAAACAGCTGTCGCACTTAATTGACCTGCTTTTTCTTCAACTTTTACCGTTACATTGTAGACTTTTTCGTCATAGGTAATTCCCGTTTCTTTAGCTTCGTCCTCTGGAATCACTTCGGAAATTGTATAATTATGTTCACCAATTTCAGTATAATTCAGCTCGTCAAAAGTAATCGTGCCATTGGCCGCATTTTTCTTCGTTTGAGAATGTTTACCTTTCAAGATAAACGAGAATTCATTTTCGGTTAGATCACGACCTTCTAATATTTTTTTTGCCTTCAAGCTGATATCTGTCGGCAATGCTTTGTAGTTATTGGTAAAGACAGCTTCGTCTACTTCTTTGTTATCAGCATCTTTATAAACAGCTGTTGCGCTTAATTGACCTGCTTTTTCTTTAACTTTCACCGTTACATTGTAGACTTTTTTGTCATAGGTGATTCCGGTTTCCTTTTCTGCTGGAATCACTTCGGAAATCGTATAATTGTAGTCACCTTCTGCATCGTAATCTAGCTTATCGAAAGTGATCATTCCGTCTACCATATTTTTCTTCGTTTGAAGTACAGCGCCCGCTTCATCCTTCAAGACAAATGAGAATTCATTTTCGGTTAGATCACGACCTTCTAATACTTTTTTCGCCTTCAAGCTTATATCTGTTGGCAACGCTTTGTATTCGTTGGTGAAGACTACTTCGTCTACTTCCTTGTTATCAGCATCTTTATAAACGGCTGTCGCACTTAATTGACCTGCTTTTTCTTCAACTTTTACCGTTACATTGTAGACTTTTTCGTCATAGGTGATTCCGGTTTCTTTAGCTTCGTCCTCTGGAATCACTTCGGAAATCGTATAAGTGTAATCACCTTTCTTATCGTAATCTAGCTTATCGAAAGTGATCATTCCGTCTGCCGTATTTTTCTTCGTTTGAAGTAGCGTGCCATCCTTATCCTTCAAGACAAATGAGAATTCATTTTCAGTTAAGTCTCGGCCTTCTAATACTTTCTTCGCCTTCAAGTTTATATCTGTCGGCAATGCCTTGTATTTGTTAGTGAAGATAGCTTCTTCTACTTCTTTGTTATCAGCATCTTTATAAACAGCTGTTGCACTGAGCTTATCCTCTTTTTCTGATACGGTTACTGTTACGCTGTAGACTTTTTCATCATAAGTGATTCCTGTTTCTTTAGCTTCGCCCTCTGGAATCACTTCGGAAATCGTATAATTATGTTCACCAATTTCAGTATAATTCAGCTCGTCAAAAGTAATCGTTCCATTCGCCGCATTGCTCTTCGTTTGAAGAACCGTGCCATCCTTATCCTTCAAGACAAATGAGAATTCGTCTTTGACTAAGTCTCGGCCGTTTAATACTTTCTTCGCGTTTAATACGATTGAGGCATTTGATGGTCTATTTGCCGGCGTGAATTCATTAGTAAAGGTTGGTACTTTGTCTTTTTCAACTTTTTTATAATCAGCGACCGCTGTTAACTTGCCTTCTTTCTCGGTTACTTTCACGGTAACATCGAATACCGTTTTATCATAAGTCATGCCAGCAGCTTTATCTTTTTCGGCTGGAATCACTTCGGAAATCGTGTAAGTGTAATCACCTTTCTTATCGTAATCTAGCTTATCAAAAGTAATCGTTCCATCCGCCGCGTTGCTCTTCGTTTGAAGTTCCGTGCCAGCTTTATCCTTTAAGACAAATGAGAATTCATTTTCAGTTAAGTCTCGGCCATTTAATACTTTTTTCGCCTTCAACTGGATATCCGTTGTTTGGACATCTTTTTTATTGTTTAAGCTGAAGGTATGTTCTACGCTATCTTTCGAGATTGTAAAATCATGTTGCTGTTCATCTTTAATATAGCCTTCTGGCGCTTTACTTTCTTTAATCGAATAATCGCCGTAGCGTAGATTAGACAACTTGTCTACTTTATCGTTTCCTTGAATAATTTTATCCCCTTGGACTTCGATATCTTGCATTAGCAAGCTCAAATTTCCATCCTTATCACGACGATAAAGATCAAAGAAGGCAGGTGAGCTAGTGATCAAAGCTCCTTTTTCGTCTAATTTTCTGAACATCAATACTCCATTGATTCCACTGGATGTTCCTTCCCCATCTGTTGATTTGACAATAACTTCTTTAGTGGTTTCATGAAATTGGATGTCTTTACCAGAAATTGCTGCACTATTGCTGATTTTTTCGCCATTTTGAATTTCTGGATCTAACATCGTTTGGTATTCAATAATATACGCCGTATCGATGGATTCGCCCAAAGAAATTTCCAAAGTCTGAGTTCCTTTATCAGAATCCATGCTGACAATTGGCTCTTTGCCTTTGGCAAATTCGATCGCAGCACCATCCTTCTCAAAATTATTCGTACTGCCTATTTTTTTCGCTTTATAGACTTTCACAACAACATTTTTATCATTATCATAAACAAAGGATTGTTGATTCATTTTGATTGTATCTTTGATTACTGGATCAAGGATCTTGTGAGCATCCTTATTTACAACAACGGACCAGTTAATCTTGCGATAGTCGGAATCAGTACCTTGCGTACCACTTTTATCGATCCATTTCGTTTTCTCACTTTTCTCAACTAAGCCTTCGATTACCATATCATCACCATCTGTGCTCATCGTCGCTTTATTTTTGTAACGATGTAGCTCATCTGACGCCTTAGCTGAAACAAAGACCGCAAATGGTTTGTTTTTTTCCTTTAAGATAGTGATCGTTGGGATACCATCAATGACTTCGTATTTATAATCATCTTTGTCCCATTTGTCTCCTAATGTCTCAACCGCTAAAGTACCATCCATCGCACCCTTGTAAAGCTCGACATCATAGATGACTAATTCTTTTAGCTCTTGGCCATCACCTAACGCCTCTTTGATCACAGTATTTTTGGGAACCTTTGTTTGCCAAGTATTAAATAGCGCCGTCCAATAGACACTATTTTCTTCCGCCGCTTGCTCTGTAACAGGATTTTTATGGTGGAAGGCAGAGTCCACTTTCTCGCCTTCTCTTAGATATTTTCCATATTTTACCCCATTATATTTATAGGTCGAGTGTACCCACGTAGACGTCTCCGCACCATCCGTATGTCCTTCATCTTTTGCATCGGTGTAATTGACTACAGCACTGTTGACAAACATCAAAGTTGCACCTGTTGCATTTTGTGGTTGCTCATCCACAAAAAAGTGAGTTTGATAAGTCAGATAGATAGTGCTTGTCGTTTTCTCGTAATTCCCAATCAAGGTAATCACAAAGCCTTCCTTGAAATCAGGATCGCCATCTAAATGATCTAATCTATAATCTTTATCTCTTTCTAAAGTTACATTATTTTCTGAGCCATTATTCTCCACTAACTTCATTGAGCTTTCGATTAATTGCAACGCACTTTTGTTGTTGCCGGCAAGCGTTGTATAGTGATCGGTAATGACCGCGTTGTTCATTTCCACGCCTTTTGTATTGATATCTACCTTCCAGTCAATGGTATTATTTTTATAATCTTTATTAGAAGCAGTTTTTCCAACACCAATTGTGCCATCGACATTAGTATTTTCTCCAATCGAAATCTCTTCCTTATTTGATTCGCCATCTTGGATGACAACAGTGTTCCCAAAGCTGGTCTTAATCGGTGCTGGCACTTCAAACGATTGACTGGAGTATTTGATGATATATACTCCCGGATCCTCAAATAGTAACGTAAAGTGAATATACTTCCCGTTTTTTTTGACAAAATCTTTTTCATCTGTTGAAAGACTCCACTTAGAATTCGGTACTTTTTCCCCAGCTTCATCAGTTACCTCGATTGAACCCTCTACTAGATAGTGATTGACGACGACGTTAGGGTCTGTTTCAGGATTCTTATAACGGTTATAGAGCCAGTCTTTCATCACGCCGCCTTTATTTTTATAGGTCGCTTTAACTTCCCAATCAAACGTCCCTTTCGTTAAATCATATCCATTACAACGTTTATAATTTTTATTTTCATTAAAAGCAACTGTCGCCTCTGCTTTATTTGCGGCAAAGTTGTCACCAGTGATCGTTACTCTATTTGTAAAGCTTCTTTTCTCTTTATCAGTGATTTTCATTTTGATCGTAATCTTTACAGGCTTGTTCATGCCATCTTTAGAGAAACGATAATTGTAAGTATTATCATTATTATCCTTCCACGCCGTGATTAATCCATCTGGTGCTTTTTCCCATACACCCGCATCATTCTTTACTTGTGCATCTAAATGGTACCAAAGTTCTAGTCCTTCAGGAAAATACTCTTTCACTAACGCATTTTTTAACTCTCGACGCTCTTCATTGAGAATGATCGTCCAAGTAACGGAATTATCTTTCTCAATTATTCCCTTCTTAGTGATATCTGCTTTAGCAACAGGGATTTTTAT
Organism: Enterococcus devriesei; assembly: GCF_001885905.1. Classification (GTDB taxonomy): domain Bacteria; phylum Bacillota; class Bacilli; order Lactobacillales; family Enterococcaceae; genus Enterococcus_A; species Enterococcus_A devriesei. The sequence continues at coordinate 71,887 of NZ_JXKM01000003.1, forward strand.
GGTGATGTCTTTTCCATCTTCTCCAGTGATTCCAGTTGGAATTTCGACAATTTCATTTTCGGTCGTAATACTTAATTGCGTTCTCAAATCGATCGTACCCGCACGTTGTACTAGTTTTTCAGCTTCTTTATTAAATGTGACAACTAGTACACCATCTTTACCTAAACTGAAATGTCCTAAAACTTCTTTATCACCATTTGTTAGTGGCTGATTAACGAGCGTATTATGAATCGAAAAATAGTTTGGCAATGTATAAGTGAAGTTATCTCCATTAAGAATTTTTTCCTCATCATCTAGGACCCAATCAAAATGAATTTTGATATTCGCATCCTGACCCGCTGGATTGGTTTCAGAAAATTCATTATCGTCAAAATCAGTGATTTTGATATTGGTGAATAATTTTACGCCCCGGGTATTTAAATTTGGTTCGTGAGCTTGCGGCTGAATAGTCTCAGTTTGCGCCCTCACCGCCGCTTCCGTTTTCTCTTTTTCTTTTAGTGGATCAGCAACTGGATCGACCTTTTTATCATAATACAAGGTCTTCACAATATTCTTACCGAAATCAACTGGTTCTTCTTCCAGCTCTTCGCCAGTTGTTTGAGCATTCAAGGTAACAATGCCTTCATAAAATTTAGCACTTGAAAAATCAGGTGCTTGACCGTCTTCCATCAATGAATAATTTTGATCAAAGGTAAAGATCACTTGTTTATTTTTTACCTCATAGCTTCCCACTCCTGATAATTCCCCCGACTGCTCTGGGTAGGTAAGATTGCTAGGTAGTGTATAGGCGGCTTTTGCGCCATCTTCGATCAAGGTTGTTTTAGATAAGGACCAATCAAGCTCCAACTTAACGTTTGATTTTGGCGCTAAGCGATTGTTTTTTGTAACTTCTTGTTCCTCAGGGTCCTTGATGACCGCGTCTGTAACAACAACTGTTGCTGCTTCTTCCGTCGTTTCAGCAAACATCTGTGCCGGTACTAAGCCAGCGATAATACTGAAGATCGCGGCTAATGAGCAAAGTCTTTTTAATACTTTCATTTTCATCCATCCTCCTAAAAAATAATGTATTCATTTCTCTTCTCATCATTCATTTTGGTGCCATAAAAAACCGTGCCGGACATACTACCCAGCATCTTAGCGAATTCACTACCCTCGTTTTCTTTTACTAGCAAATCTTCTGATAGATCAGTAAATTTTTGTTCAATATTCTCAAAGAAACTTGGTTCTACTTTTTTTTCCGTTGGAGAGTCCGTTGATTCCGTTTTAGGGAGCTTTTTGTTCCTTTTTTCTCCGCCAACAGAGCTCGATGCTTTGTCTCTCTTTTCAAAAACAGCGGCTGATTCTGTTCCTTGTTTCCGTTCATTTGGAACAATCAGCACATTCTCACCCTCGGCCATGTCAAAAGTAATCCGATGCTGCTCTTTGACTTGATCGATTAAAAGCTGGCTACTGTATAAAATCGGCGTTCCTGATTGATGAAAAAGAAGTGTTGGAAGTACAAATGCAAGCAATAAATGTCTATTCATTATCTTCCCCTCCACTTCTATAAAAATTGCTAACTAGCATTATTCACCTAAATGTCAGATGCATCACAGGCTCTTTTTCTTACAGGCGCTATAATAATTGAGAAATTAAAGTAAATAAAAACCACATAAATAATTCATACTCACTTCTTATAATTTATTTCTCTTTTAAAAATTAACTACCAATTTAAAGCACACTAATTATCACCACTTTCTAATTATATTTTTCTTTATTTATAACTTTATTTAATTATATTTAATTTATCTGTTCTTTTAATAAAAAATAAGATGTTTTTATCCGTTTTTTTTCGATTAGTTCACAAAAAATGAGATTTTATTGGCAAAAAGTTTTTTTGTGCTTATTGACAATAACATATCCATGTTTTTTCTATATCACGGAAGTTATTTCCATGGCTTATAATTTATTTTTTTGATTTTGAGATTCCTAAAAATCGGCTTCTTATAAAAAAGTGGATGCGAACTATTTTCTAAGGATTTGGATTTTATTGATTTGATTGAAGGATGAATACACAGAGGATTAAATGAAGGGTGTCCCTTAAAACAAAAAAAGAGTGGATTCCTCCACTCTAAAAAAATTTTTTTATGAATGTAACTTTGCTTCACGTGCTAAAGCCAAACAGCCAATTGTTCCGGCATTATTGCCTAATGCTGGCGTGACGATATATTCCTCTAAAGCTGGTGTTTTCACGTAGTCATTGACCAATTCTTTGAACCGTGCGCGAACTTTTTTGACTAAATGCTCTTGCTGCATCACACCGCCGCCAAAAATAATTACATCAGGAGAAAACATCAACGTAGTATTATACGCACATTGAGCAATGTAATCCGCTTCGATCTCCCAAAATGGATCATCTTCACTCAAGTCTTGCCCTTTGCGGCCTAAGCGTTTTTCAATTGCCGGACCAGCAGCCATCCCCTCTAAGCAATGACCGTGAAAAGGACAAACCCCTTCAAAATCATCTTCTGGATGGCGGCTAACCAGTACGTGCCCCATCTCTGGATGACTAAAGCCTTCGACAAAGTTGCCTTTTTGTAACGCGCCACCACCGATACCGGTACCGATTGTGTAATAAACCACACTGTTGACACCATCGCCGCGGCCTTTCACGTACTCACCATAACAAGCTGCATTCACATCAGTCGTCCATGCCATCGGCAAATCGAAATGCTGCTTCATTGTGCCGACAAAATCATAATTTTGCCACGCTAACTTCGGTGTTGATGTAATGTAGCCATAGGTTCTCGAATCCCGATGAATATCGATTGGACCAAATGAACCAATACCGATGCTGACTAGCTGCTCCTCGTATTTCTTAAAGAAGCCGATCACTAACGCCATCGTTTCTTCCGGTGTAGTTGTTGGATAGCTGGCCCGTTCGATGATTTCTAAGTCATTATTTCCTACAGAGCAAACAAATTTTGTACCGCCGGCTTCGATCCCGCCAAATAATTTTTCCACTAAGCTTCACTCACAATCATTTAGTTTTATTCCACATACAGAGTTACGAATTTCGCGTGTCCGATGTTTTCAAGCTCTATTGTATCATTATTTATTGGCAGCGGTTCCTTTGTTTTTTCTTTCAAGTCAACTTTTTCTACTGAATGAAATTTGCTAAAAAAAAGCGAGAGAAAAACTCCCCCACTTCCCTTAAATCATTTCTAAAACTTCCTTCGTCGTTGCCACCTGACCTAGCTTAGTAAACAACTTTTCAAAAAAGATCTGATGCAATTCAATATCACGATCGGCGCAGGCATCTTCAACCACGATAACTTTATAACCATGTTGATAGGCGTCCAAAGCTGTCGCGTAAACTCCGTTGGCTGTAGCAACACCGGTCAGAATGATTGTATCAATATCTCGGCGTCGTAACTGCAGATCTAAATCAGTTCCAAAGAAGGCTCCTGGATTATGCTTTGTCACTTTAATAACATTTTTTGCGTTGGAATCCGTCGCAATCGGCATCACAAATTCTGAAAATGCTGCAGGTAAATTTGCGTACCCGCCGCTACGTTCTGGATTCAAAAATTGCATCGTTGTCGGATCAACGTTAACTAGCGTAACTAAGCCAGCGGTATTTTTTAACGCTGCTGCTAATTGATTGTTTTTTTCAAGTACGGCTGACGCACTACACGGCTGTAATTCTCCCGTCCCCACAATTCCCTTTTGTAAATCAATCACGACCAAGGCTGTTCTAGCTAAATCGATTTTTTTCAAATAAAACACTCGCTTTCTAACTTAAAAAAAGTTCCTTCCGTAATTTACGCCTTTTTCTACCGTAAATCCAGTTAAAATTTTCTTAACCTCAGAAAACGATGCTATGACTACGCCTGTTCCGTTAAAAATTGATAGACAGCTCCAATCAAATTCGCTTGATTCAAAAACTTACATGGCATGATTGACGCCTTCAATTCCTTCGCACCATTCTTTTGCAGTAATCGTTTGACACGGACTTCAAGATTTTCCAATAAGTCCGCTCTAGTTGAAATTCCGCCGCCGATCAATACACGATCGGGGTCTAGCGATACTAAAATATTATAAATCCCAATACTTAACGCATCATAAAATTGATCGATCTGTTCTTGCGCCAACTCATCACCAGTCGCTGCCAAGTCAAAAACTTCTTTACTTGTATACTCGCGGTCTTCGGCTTTAAGTTTTGAAAAATGCTTCGCCATAGCGACCGGACTGCCAAGATCACTCAAGGTTTCCAAGGTTGTTGGATTGATGATTTGGTAGCCAAACTCCCCACCAAATAAATTTGCTCCAGTACGCAACTTGCCGTCAATTGCGATGCCGCCGCCAATCCCCGTTCCAATGATCATAAACGCCACCGCTTCGATTCCTTGCGCATTTCCTTGCCAAACCTCGGCCAAGGTCGCGCAATTCGCATCATTTTGAAACGTTACCGGTACTCCCAAGAAATCCGTCAACTCTTGCTTGATCGGAAAGCGGTGCAAATACGGTACGGCGCTCACTCCATAAATGACGCCTTCCTCTGCATTGACTGCCCCCGGTGCGCTGATCGCGACCCCATCTGTAATCTGGTGCTCCTCTACCAACGATTTTAAATACGCTTTCATTTCGTCCCACGTTTTAGGTGTAATAAAACTCGGCAGCTCAGTTAAGCTATCCTTCTCCCATAAACCGCTTTTTATCGCTGATCCGCCGATATCGATTGCTAAAATTTTTTGAGCCATTTCTTGCTCCTCCCAGTTCATCCAGTTTATTTAGTAAAAAGGACAAAGGAAAACTCTTCGTCCTTAGCTTCCTCCCCAAAATTGTAAAGAAGATACTGCATCATCGCAATATCTTCTTTACCGAAAAAAACAAATTCCAGAGAAAAAATCAGTTTGAATCCTGCTCTTTCAAAGCTAAATAATGCATTGCCAATTGACAATAGGTCATATTGGCCCAAGAAAACCATTCCCGAGTATACTGCTGAGGATCATTTACATCAATTCCCTCATGACATTGAATCGTACCTGCGTCCGTCGTCGCAATTATTTGAAGTTTTCTTTCGATTTCTGCTAGATTATCAGAAGTTAAGCCTTCCATCGCCAAGGAGATCGGCCAAACATAGTTTGGTGGCGTGTGTGGACTACCAATTCCTCGCAAACATTTTCCTTCATAATAATAAGGATTAGCATCACTTAAAATTTTATTTCGCGTAGCTAGATAAACGGGATCATTTTTCTCACAATAGCTTAAAAATGGTAATGAAAGTAGGCTTGGCACATTGGCATCGTCCATAAATAACGTATTCCCTAAACCATCCACTTCATAAGCATAATAATGTTCACCATGCTCATTTACTAAACGACCGTATTTTTCAATCCCGGCTGTAACCTCGTCTAGCAATCGAACCATTTTTTGAGTAAGCTCCGGCTGTTTATTTTCCGGTAGCATAGCTAACAACTGTTTCAAAACAACGGTAATAAATTGATTTCCTGGAATAAAATAGCCATAGTAGCACGCATCGTCACTTGGTCTAAAGCCACTCCACACCATTCCGGTATACGCAATAGGACGTCCCTTGCCGTCACATGGAATTGTGTCTGAAGCAGGACAATCTGTCCGAACGAACATATACGGCGAAACTTCATGATGCTGTTCGCAGATAAATGTATCCACAGCCACTGAGACAGCCTCCCAGAATTTTGGAGTCAAATGTTCGTCATAGCCTGTTTGATACAAATGATAGCCTAAGAAAAAAGGCGCGCATAAAGAATCAATCTCAAATTTTCGTTCCCAGACTAACGGAGAAATAGGTACATTCGATGTATCATTACTATAATGCCCGCCATCAGCCTCTTTATTAAAGGCATTCGAGTATGGATCATGCATCAAATAGGTCAATTGTTGTTCCAAGACCCCGTGAATTAATTTTTTTACATCAGGCACCTTCTCTGCAATCCGTAAATAAGGCAATACTTGAAATGTCGAATCTCGCAACCACATTGCTGGGATATCTCCTGTTGCCACAAAAATCTCGCCATTTTCACGAACCGAAACAGTATTTGTGATCGTATCAATGAAGGCCTGCCGAAATAATTGAGTTTGTTTAGCCGTGGGTAATTCCACTGTCTCAGCATATGCGTTTAGTTCATCAATTAACTTTGCTTGGTTGATCATTGTATTTCCTCACTTTTGCGTTGATTAAAGTAAATACCATAGGTCCGAATCTCACCACTGTTGAAATCCGCCAATTCATATTCCGTGACATTTGCTGCGACTGTCCGAATGAATCTCCCTTCTAAATCCAGTAATACAATATTTGCTGATTGTTTAAACAATAGCTTACCAGATTGTGTTTTCACCGTATCTGCCGCGTTATAAAGACGTAGTTCAAACCCAGTATTATCAATTGTTGGCAAGAAGCTACTAAACACGACTGATAAATCTTCAATGGAAATGAGGGACTGTCCGGCTATTTCTTTCTGCAAAGGATTCACAGGGAAATATTGGATTGGTGTTGTAAACCGATTGATCGTCTGCGTTTGGTAATACAAATCTTCCTGAGTCGCTGCCAGATAGGTCATTTGCAATTCCTGCGGATCAAAATGAGAATTGATCACAATACTTCCTTCAAACACCAACTTTCCTAACAATTGGCTTTGCGGCGTTGGAACCACTTTAGTTTGTAATCCAGAAGCATCTCCCGGTCTTCTCAAGGTATCTGGACGTCCTAAGAATCCTACACCTCTGAATAAAGTGACTGCTAACGTTTGATAATTTTCGCCGACAATTTGGAAATCTTTCGTTCCCTTTGTTAAAAAGCTCCAACTGGAATCTTCAGCATGAATGTTGCAAAAGTGAAGCATTGGTCGCATGCTTGTCGGTTCTTCTTTATAGCCAATCGCCTGCCAGTCATGTAAATGGATATCTTCCACAGGTCGTTTGATAACACCAAATTGTGTATCGGCATATGAATGGGTCGCTTCAACATCCGTCTGAATTAATAAACGTAAGCGATGATCCAAGACTTGATTATCAATAGTCATTTTCAGGTCAATGGCTGAACTATCTTTTGCTAATTCCAATTCCAATGCATAATGAACGACCCCATTTAGTTTTTGTGCCTTACGAGCAGCTAAATCATATGGAAGCTTCCATTGACCGCTAACAGTCATTCGACTGATTAAACTTCCTTGTTGGATGTTCACATCACCGGCCTCACTGAAATCAAGATTCAGTAGCCAATCATCAAATGCTGGAGAAAAATCATAGGTGTCCCCCTCATCTCCACCATCTTCAACCTTCAAGAAGTCCACATACCATTTTTGATTGATCTTTGAAAATAAATCGAATTTTCCATTTTGAAATTGGATTAAGAACTGATCATTTTCAAGATGCTCAGCTGTTTGGATTCGCTTAGCTGGAGTCTCAGTCTCCACAATCTGTAACTGTACCCAGCTCATCGCTGGCATTTCGCAAGCCACAATAATCATCGCTTCATAATAATACTCATTAATCATTGTTGATCGGTCACGACGTAAACAGCCAGCATTTTCCTTTTGCTGCTCTACAATTTCAAAATCAATCTTCTTCCCGTTTTGATCGACTAGCGCAAAAGACGCACTCTTCGTAGAAACAAGCATTTTCCGTGAACGAGTCATTGCAAACGGCAGCGGATTCCAAATAAATAAATCATTCTCTTGATTACTATTTAACGAGATACTAAGCTTTCGTAACAAATAATCCATACAAGATTGAGCTTCTTGCAAGGCATTGACACCGCGCATTAAGATATCTTGGTTGGTCTTATCGCTGTTACACCCACCAGCGCTATCATGAGCTTGCCCACGAGCAACTGTTTTCCAAAGGCTATTAAGCAACCCTTGTTTTGTTTCAATACCATGTGTATTTGCCAAAGCGGACATCGGCTCTAACTGATAGGTCAATACTCGCTCTAATTGATCATATATTTGTTTCAAATCGTAACGTGAAGAATAGATTCCCCGATGAATTTTCGAATCGGATGGATCAATAAATTCTCCAGAAATTTCCTTAAAGGAAGACGTTTCCCGTTCTAAAGCTTTAAAGAAATCAGGGTAACTACTTTCAACAAAGCGTACTTCTTTTTCAACCTCATGATTGGCTTTAGCGATACGTTCTTTTAAGTTGAAATCGACAGCCCGTTGATCTCCGCCTACCGGTAATAAATGCACACTGCTTTTCGTCTCGGTCGAGATTCTATCAACTAATTCAGTGAAATTATCTTGTTCAATTAAGTCAACACCTGCATAGTAGCCATTTTTGATATTAGCTGTTAATACTTTCGACCCATCATTACTTGTCCAATAAAAATAGCGTGTCTTTGCGTCCTTGGGCATTCCTCGCCAAAATAAGGCTTGTTCAATCCCGAAGCCATTAAAAATTTTGGGCATGTCTTGGCTTTGACCGAAGGAATCAGGCAAATAGCCAATCCGCATACAATTACCTAGATTTTCTGCTTCTTGAATTCCGATTCGTAGATTCCGAACAGTCGATTCCCCAGAAGTCGTCATCTCATCAATCTGGGTAAACCACGGACCAACAAATAGGCGCCCTGCGGTTACAAATCTTTTTAGCTGTTCCGCCTTTTCCGGGAAAATGGCTAAATAATCCTCAATGATCGACATTTGACCATCTAATGCATAATAGTCTAATTGATTACTTTCTAACGCTGTAAGAACTTCATCCATATGAAATATAAATTGAACCCGTGCTTCCTGACGAGTGAAATACCATTCAAAATCCCAATGAGTGTGTGCTACCGTATAAACATCCTTCATAACAAAAAATTCCTCAATTCTTATAGATCAGTTTTCTATCCAATATTTTCTGCCATTAATTGCGCAGCTTGTTTTTCTTTTTTTTCTTCAACAATCCGTTGTTCTGCACGTTCATTGCGTTGGTTTAGCACAACAAATGGCGCATATAATACAACATCCAAGACAACTAATACCGCCGTCAAAATAACTGGACTAAGATGGAATGCTCCCAAAACCCAAGTACTTATAAAAATTGGTTCATTTCCTGAGTTCAAAACAACCAAGGGTACGACCCAACCTAATGAAGTTACGATATAGGCAATAATCGCGTTAATAATCGGTACTAAAATCCATGGGATAAACATTAACGGATTTAAAACAATCGGCAGACCAAAGATAACCGGCTCATTAATCCCAAAACAGCCTGGGATAAGAGCTAATTTTGCTACTTCTCGCTCTTTCTCACCTTTTTTAGTGAAGATCAGCATGGCGATAATCAAACCAAAAGTGGCTCCTGAACCACCAATCATGGCGTAAACATTCGTCATTGTATTAGGTGAAATCGTAATCCCAGCAAAGCTTTGTGTTTCTGCGAATTTCGCTACATTTTCTAAGAACAATGGCAACCAGAAAGCCGAAACAACACCCCAAACGATGTTGAACCCATGTAAGCCAAGAAACCATAAAATTTGTTGTAACAAAATGACTACTAAAATCGCCGGTAAGCCAGTTCCAACAGATAATAAAGGCTTAATTAAAACATCCGAAATCATTTGTAATAATGAAACATAGCCAAGCGATTCGATTATGATTCGGACAACACCGAAAATTAATAGTACTTCACTGATTGGAATCAGTGAGAAGAATGAATCGAAAACATTTTGCGGAACATTTCCAGGCATTTTTATCGTAAATTTACTTCTCGTAAATTTAGCAAACAACGCTACTGAGATCATTCCGACGATTAAGCCTGTAAACATTCCTTCATAACTGAAGAAGGAGGTTGAAAATCCTTCAATTATTTTTGCTTTCGGATCTATAAAATTGACATTTTTGGGAACCATTACAAAATACGCCGCGAAAGCTAATAAAGTTGCGATAATAGGATTTAATCGTTCATTATTCTCTTTACGTTTCAACTCAACTGCATATGAATAGGCAGAAGAAAAGACGACAATTAATGCCACTATTCCTAATGTCGCGTTTCCTAAGTAACCGAATAATTCACTAATATTTGTTAAAATGACATTATCGATATGTTGGTTCTTAATAAGTGCATCTAGCTGCATTTTAATTAAATTGGAAAATGATCCCACTACTGTAAATGGAATAGTTCGTACAAAAGCATTCTTAATCGCCTGTAAGATAGTGTTACCTTCTACCCAAGCCGAAGCTTTCAGTAGAGGCTCTTGGACTTTTTGCATATCAAATTTCATTATCGATACTCCTTAAAATTTATTGGAAAACGTTTTCTGGATTTAATTATATACAAATATATAAATTTGTAAACACAATATTTTTTAAAAACATTTACAAATTTCAAAAATGATGTTAAATTGTATATACAAACAAAAGAAAAGGAGGTATACAATTTGTACAAATACCGAGAGATCTACTCAGATATCAAGCGAGATATTTTAACAAATCACTATCGTGCTGGGACTTTGTTACCTACTCAAGAATATTTTGCTGAAAAATACGACGTTTCGCGAATTACGTTAAAAAAAGCATTAAATTTATTAGAAAATGATGGGTTAGTATTTAGTAAACAAGGATCTGGTACCTATATCCGACCTCAAATAGACAATAGCGACAGCGAACTGCTGCCATTAGATTTACCCGTTGGTGTAACTTACTCTCATCGTGATCAAAAAATTTCTAGTCAAACACTATCTTTCGATGCGCGACTTCCTCTAGCAGATGAGCAACAAAATTTAAATATCACTGCTAGTGATCCTGTTTACGAATTCAAAAGAGTTCGTTCAATCAATGACCAAATCTACAGTTTGGAACATGTTATTATGCCTACTCAAGTGGCACCATTAAACGAAGAGATTTTACAAGGATCTGTATACGATTATTTGGGGCATGTAGCAAAATTACAGCTGACCGATGCACGTCGAATTATTTATGCGGATCAAGCAAATGCTGAAATTAGTGCCGCTCTTAAGATTGATGAAGGTTTTCCAATTTTAGTCATTGAACAAATTGCTTACGACCAAAAAGGAACTGCTTTCGAATTTTCAAAATCTTATTTTATTAGCAATAAAAGTAAATTTTCTCTAGACATCCATTTAAATCGCAAATAAAGAAGGAGTGAGTCGCAAATTTCGACTCACTCCTTCTTTGTTTATACTAACCGATCAACATCATACACAAATCCATTATTATCGCTTAATTGTTTATAGAACTCGCCGCTTTTCTTAATCGTTCGTTTTTGTGTGGCTAAGTCTAACGAAACTAGCCCATAACGATTTTTATACGCATTGATCCACGACCAGCAGTCAATAAAGGCCCATAGATGATAACCTTTGATATTACAGCCATCCTCGATTGCTTTCCATAAATAGGCTAGATGATCTTGGATGTATTCGATTCGATAATCATCAACCACTTGCCCCGTCTCATTCATGAAGCGGGCTTCATCCGCAACGCCCATTCCATTTTCCGAGATAAAGGCTTCGATGTTACCATAATTTTCTTTGATATCCATACATAGATCGTGGATTCCTTTTTCATAAATTTCCCAGCCACGATACTCATTCATGCGACGACCCGGCATCACATGATTTTCGAAGAACCAATCCGGTAAAAACGGTCCTTCAGGATTGATTGCAGTCAACCGAGCCTTCACACGACGGGGTTCATAATAATTCAAGCCTAAGATTTGAGCCGTATTTTCTTTGATCTCAGCTAAATCTTTCTCAGTATAATCGGCTGGCAGCTGATCATATTCACGTAAGAGTTCAACTAATTTTTCCGGAAACTCACCCTTCACCATCGGATCTAAGAAACTCCGTACATAAAATAAATCTGCGATCTCCGCTGCTTTTACGTCCGCAGGATTTTGGCTTCGCGGAAACGTTGGGCTTAGGTTCAAGATGACACCGATTTTACTTGGTAGTTGATATTTTTTATGAGCAGCGATCGCTTTAGCATGGGCTAAGACAGTGAAGAAAGCTGCTTGTGCTCCTCGTTTAAAGTCAATGATATTGGGATAATGGAAGTCTTCTAAATAAGAGCCTAAAATTGGGCCTAACGGTTCATTGAAGGTGAACCAGTGATAAACCAAATCACCGAATTCCTTAAAACAAGTATCCGCAAAATGAACATACGCATCCACGACTTCTCGTGACTCCCAGCCACCTTTGTCTTGTAGCGCAGCCGGCATATCAAAATGATAAAGATTGGCGAATACTTTGACGCCATTTTGATTCATCTCGTTAAATAAATCGCGATAAAAAGCGATGGCTTTGGGATTGACTGCACCAATTCCATCATTTGGAAACATTCTTGCCCATGAAATTGATACTCGGAAAGAATTATGACCAGTTTGCTTCATTAGCTGCACATCTTCTTTGTAGCGATGGATATGATCTGTCGTTACTTCTGAACTGATTCCTTGATAAAAGCGGTAAGGTTGTTCTTTGTACCAGCGTTCCCAAACGGTTTCTGCTTTGCCCGTTTCACCACGACCCTCGGCTTGTTCTGCTGACCAAGCGGACCCCCACCAAAAACCTTCTGGAAATGTTAGTTGTTGTTTACTCATAGTATCCTCCTCAGACGTATGCTCTATATTGAATTCTGTCCCATCATAACATCCCACCCAAAAAAATGGAATAGTTTTTAATTCAAAAATATATACTTTTTATTTAACACTATATTTTTGTTGGAGATTTTATTGCTAAATTCACGGAAAAGTATATAATGATTTATAACTTTACACTACTTTAAAAGGAGGTCCGCATGAAAAAGAATTCAAAGTATATGGAAATTTATTTGGACGTGAAGAAAAAAGTTGAGGACGGTACGTATGCCATTGGTGAAAAACTACCTTCAGGCACTGAACTCGCGGACTATTATGATGCCAGTAAATTAACGGTCAAAAAGGGCTTAGATTTATTAGTATCCGAAGGAGTGTTACGCAGCCGAAGTGGTTTCGGTACAGAGGTTTTACGTAAACCGATCGATAATTCCAAAGTTTTTGGTCCTAACGAAGGCTTAATGAGCGTCGTTGGTGAGGAGCATGTTGAATCTGAGATTCACACATTTTCTATCGAATTGCCTTCTAAAAAAGTTGCCGAAAAGTTGACGATCGATCCAAAGGAATATGTCTACAACATTATCCGCAGTCGTTTCGTCGATCAACAACCTTACTCTTTGGAGCAGACCTTTATGCCTTTATCGATTATTCCTGGTCTACAGCCAAAGCATTTAAAAAAATCCGTTTATGCGTATATTCGAGATGAACTGCATTTAGAGATCAATGCTTCTCATATTTGGATGAAAGGTGTTCTAGCCAGTGAATTTGACGCCAAGATATTAGGGATTGAGCAAGGAGGTTTCATGATTGAAATTGAAAAAAGTGTTTCCTTAGCTAGTGGGACCCCTTTTGAATATTCCATCACCAGACATTTATACCAAGACTTTATTTTTGAAGCGGTATTCGTCGAGAATTAGAGCTGTGAGCTGAATCATACAGCTCTCTTTTTTTGCATTCCGAAAAAAGATATATATTTTTTAAAAAAGTTATTTACTTTTATTGGCATTCGGTTTATGATAAGTCCGTAGTAAGTGCTTACAAAAAATCTGAGGAGGATTTCAAGTGGATAAACCGAATAAAAAGGAAGAAATATTTGAACGATTTGGGATCATCGCAACTAAACTAGGCAATCAAATACACCTAAGAACTTTGCGTGATGCCTTCGCTACCTTCATGCCCTTCATGATGTTAGCTGGTTTTGTAACTTTAATTAATTATGTAATTTTAGAACCAACCGGTTTTATGGGGAAAATTGTCAATCCAAAAACCCTGATGACGATCCAAGAAATTGGTATGTCTGTTACGAATGGAACATTAGGTATCACTACTATTTTAGTTGTTGCAGCAGTTTCTTATCATATGTGTATTAGCAGAAATTATTCCAATCATATCGCTGCTGTTTTAGTATCTATCTCAACTTTCATGGTGTTAACACCAATGACAACCATGTTTACACCTGAAAATGCAAAAAAAGCAATCGAGGTCACAGGCGTGATCCCAGGATCGCATACAGGTGCATCAGGTATGTTTGTCGGAATTTTCGTTGGTCTTTTAGCAACTGAACTGTTCATTAAGCTCTCAAACAATGAAAAGCTTCAAATCAAAATTTCTGGGAATATCCCGCCAGCTGTGTTGAAATCCTTCAACGTATTGATTCCGATCATTATTACAGTTACTTGTTTTGCCTTAGTATCATTTGCTGTCAATCAATTACTTCATATGGATGTCAATACAATGATCACTAAAGCAATCACTGGTCCTTTGAGTAAAGTAACGACTGGGTTGCCTGGCTTTCTCTTGATTACTTCTATCGCTAACTTGTTCTTTGGTTTTGGGATTCATCAAGCCGTAATTTCTGGGTCTTTACTTGATCCGTTCTTATTGCAAAATATGCAGGAAAACATGGCGGCTTATGCCAATCATGAACAAATTCCTCACATTATCAATATGGCCTTTAAAGATACCTTCGCTGTCATGGGCGGTTCGGGAAATACGATCGCATTATTGATCGCCATCTTTATTTTCAGTCGTCGCAAAGACTACAAAGACTTTGCTAAATTATCGGTCTCGCCTGCTTTGTTTAATATCAGTGAGCCGATTATCTTTGGGCTGCCGATCGTGTTTAATCTTAGTTTGATTATTCCTTTCGTTTTGGCTCCGATCTTTTCATTAGTTGTTGCGTATTTCGCAACAGCGGCTGGTTTGATCAATCACGTAGTTGTCCAAATACCGTGGACAACGCCTCCTGTTATCTCTGGTTTTCTAGCAACCGGCGGTGATTGGCGCGCCGCAGTTTTACAAATCTTCATCATCGCTGTCAGCGTCTTTATCTATCTGCCTTTCTTGCGGATCGATGAAAAAGTGACGGCCAACATGGCTGCCAAAGGCGAATAAGATTATGCCCCTGTTTAAAGGCGATGCTCAATTTGAGCGTCGCCTTTTTTTACAAACGAAAGCCGTGAGCTAATTGCTGCTCCTGTTTTTCTTTAATTACATAAGCTACTTGGGCATCTATTTTTTCTTTCGCATCGGATGATTCGTAACGCTCAATCTTCCAATCAAGCTCCTTCAAGTTCTCCATTAATTGAACTTGTTGCTGCAACACCGCTTCCTTATGAGCCTGCAACAATTGTTTTCGCTGTTTGATCGTCTTTGACCCTTCCATACAACATTCGATGTATTCTTTGATGTCATGGATCGGCATTCCAGTATTTTTTAAGCAGCAAATCGTGTGTATCAAATTCAGGTCAGATTCAGTGAACTCGCGATAGCCTGATTTATTTTTAGCGACGAAAGGCAGCAGGCCTTTTTTATCGTAATAACGCAGGGTGGAGATGGCTAAATCAAATTTATCCGCCACTTCTTTGATTGAATAAGTCGTCATCTTTTTTCCTCCTGAAACATTCTTCTTGCCCTAAACCATGGTTTAGGCTTTATGCTAACCATAGTTCAAAAAGAATAGTTAGTCAAAACGGAGGATTTACTATGAAAACAGCATTAATTACTGGCGCAAATAAAGGGATCGGCTTTGCCCTTGCGAAAGCCTTAGGCAAAAAAGAATGGCACATCGTCATCGGTGCTCGAAATGAAGAACGGGCAAAAGCCGCTGTTGAAAAACTTCAATCCGAGGGAATCCAACAAGTCGATTCTATTTTAATCGACCTTAGCGAGTCCGCGACGATCACTCAAGCAATCAACACAGTCAAAACAAATTTTGCAAAACTTGATTTACTAATCAACAACGCTGGGATTCCTGGCGGACACGGATCAAGCTTGGAAGAAGGCTTAGACGATTTACAAGCGACGATGCAAGTCAATTTCTTCGGTACCTTTCAGTTAACACAAGGTCTACTGCCGGTATTAGAAAAGAATCATGGCCGGATCGTAAACATCACGATCCCAACTGGTCCAAATCCTTTTTGGAATCCTTTTGCCTACAAAGCGACGAAGGCCGCGCAAAATGTTATGATGCAGGCGCTTGCCATCGACTTTGACAAGGAAAAGAAGGACTTGGAGATCTTCAGCGTTCACCCAGGTCCAACGACTACCGATTTAAATGGCAATATGACCGCTGAAGGCTTTCACACTGCAGATGATGTTGCGGGGAAAATTGCGGAGCTTCTCCTAGATGGTACTTCTCATCAAGGAGAATTTCTTGAAATCTATAGCGAATTAAAATAAAAGCGAGGATGGTGCAGAAGCTACTTCTGCACCACCGTTTATCCGTAAAACGGAGCTAGGGTTATTATTGTCCCAGCTCCGTTTTTATTTGAGATAACGTGTATACAAATAGGTCAGCCAGTCAGAATCGTTGCGGCGATTGTCAAAAGCTAGATAGCCTTTGTATTTGTAAATGTACTCGTTTTTCCAGCCACCGCTTTTCCTGCGTTTTTCCAACAGTAACGCTGCCAGTGCTTGTGTCTGCTTATGTTCTCTTAGCTGACCTTTTTCCGCGATGTAAACAAGATCGGTGAAGGAAAGAGCATAGCTTTG
Source organism: Enterococcus devriesei (assembly GCF_001885905.1). Classification (GTDB taxonomy): domain Bacteria; phylum Bacillota; class Bacilli; order Lactobacillales; family Enterococcaceae; genus Enterococcus_A; species Enterococcus_A devriesei. The sequence continues at coordinate 88,441 of NZ_JXKM01000003.1, forward strand.
CGGAAACATACTTTCCGTGATATGAGCACTGATTGGTTTTTGATTGGAGAGCCGACGAAATAATTGATGCCGCAACATATAATCCAGACCTACTTGAATCAAATGCTTCACCTGCTGGTCATCTGCAGTGACAATTTCTTGATAAGTCAATAATGCTCGAACCGTTTTTCCGATACCGATATAACAAGGCGTCGCTTTCATACAGCCGCCATATTTACAGATGCCTTTATGAGCCCAGCTCGTTGTTTGCTCACGTTCGAAGACTTGATACTGTTTGATCCATTGCAGCGCGTTTTGAGCCTCTGGGGTATTGCCTAGTCCTAAACGACAGTAGGCTTCCAATAACAGCGCATTGTAGCAAGGAACGATTTCTTCTAACTTGCCGGTATAAGAAAACCCCTCTGACGTAGCAACGTGTTGATTCACAAAAGTGATTAGCTCTTGGGTTTGCGGTAGCTGCTCGGCATAAGGAATCTCAGCCAATCCGATCAACGCAAAAATTTTCCCCAACGTCGTTAAGTTGGTTAGCTGCGTATATTTCGCGACGATCTCTGATTCTTTGAGCCATTCTATTGGCTGTTCGATCTTCTCATTATTGTCGTATTTGATTCTCAAACGTAAGGCTGAATCCATCGCTTCCCTCATCTTTCTTTGACTGGTAAATAGATCACTACTTCGTTTTCATCTGCTGGCGTGACACTGGGGTCAGTGAGATAGACTTCGAAAAAGGGATCGACTACTTCATACTGATGCTCATCTACCCATTTTCCTAGCTGGGCATAAGCGGCCGGCAGTTTCTGATAATTTCCTTTGAAATGATAGCTTACGCAGCCTTGGGCGATCAATTGACGCGTAGCCAAGTTTTTCTCTAAAATCGGGATCGCGACTTCCACGTCGTAATGATCCGGGGTGTACTCCATACTATGATAAATCGTGATTGGCGCATAAACCGTCGTTGCCTGCTTGAGCTCCACTAAAGCCACCACTTCCTGCAATAATTGACTAAAGTCTTTGACGTTAATGGTCTTTCTAATAGAAATAATCTGCCATGAAACAGACTCATGATAAGTAATCTTCTCCGTCTCTTGATTAAAAAGAAAATTCCCTCCGGCTGCCAAAGTGGCGAGGTCTCCTTCAAGCGCGGCTTGGAGATCATGATAGTCTACGATTTTCTGCTGGATCTCTCCTGCTTTTTCAAGTAAACGATCATGGAGATACAGCTCATCGGTCAATGCTAAACGAATTTCCGCCAGCCGAAACTCGTACTGTTTTAATTTTTGAATTTTTAGCGCGGTAATTAACTGCTCGCTGGAATAATAACGATAGCCGTTTTCCTGATTGACTTCTTGGGGCTTTAAGAGATCGATCTCATCGTAATAGCGCAGCGTCTTGGGAGAAATATGACTGACTCGTGAAAATTGACTAATGCTTAACATCGGCAGCCCTCCATTTCTGTTCTCTCTTTGGTAGTTTACAGCTTCCCGTTAATGGAAGGTCAAGTGTTAACTTTTGTAGTCCTGTAGCCTTTACTCAGCCAACGCACGTTGGACGGCTTTACGCGAATGAATCTCGGTCGTGTCGAAGACTGGAATCGCTACGTCCCTTTGTTGGATCAATAAGCCAATCTCGGTACAGCCTAAAATCACGCCTTCTGCTCCAGCTTCAATAGCCTTAGCGATCACATTCAGAAAGGCTTCCTTTGATTTCGTCAAAATTTTTCCCTGACACAATTCAGCAAAAATAATTTGATTGACGAGCTCGATGTCTGATTCACTTGGAATCCAGACGTTGATCCCACTATCGATGATTTTTTGTTTATAAAACGTCTGGGTCATCGTGTATTTTGTTCCTAACAGAGCGACCTTCGTGAGCTTTTGTTCTTTCAACTCCTCGATCGTCGCCTCGGCGATATGTAAAATGGGAATGGTCAAGTGCTCAGCGATTTGCGGGGCGACCTTATGCATCGTGTTGGTGCAAATCACTAAGAAATCAGCTCCCGCTTGTTCTAAACGCTGCGCTTCCTGGCCTAAAAGTTCGCCGCTTTTTTCCCACTGATCATTAAGCTGCTGTTTTTCAATCACCTCAAAATCGACACTGGCGAGCTTGATTTTTGCCGAATGCAGTCCGCCTAACTGCTGATTCACCAGCTGATTGATGCGGGTGTAATAGGTCACCGTACTTTCCCAACTCATGCCGCCAAGCAATCCAATCGTTTTCATGGATGCGCCTCCTCTATTTTTAGTCACGTTAATTATAGCAAGAAAGCTGGGATAACTCGACAGTTCTTATGTTGGCTCAGCCTTATTCAAATATGCTATGCTACTAAAAAAGGCAGGTGATAAGATGTATCATGGAGAAGTCGTTCGAAAAATCCGAATCAATAAAGGACTCACACAAAAAGAGGTCTATTCAGGGATCGTCTCGAAGTCGTATGCGATTGAATTTGAAAAAGGCAATCACAGTATTTCGGCTACCTTGCTTCTTGATATTCTGGAGCGAATCTCAATTGATATGGATGAATTTCTTTATATTAGTCAAGACTATCGTTTACCGGAACAGGCGGACTATATTTTTCGCTACTCAAAATATAGCAACGATCATGACTTACCAGCATTGAAACAATTACTGGTCGAGCTTCAATCTTATCACGGAAAAATTGCTGAAGTCCGAATCGCTGAAGTTCGCTCACGGATTCGAATCATTGAAGCCGTGCAAAAAACAGGGAAATACACTCCACTGTCGTGCTAGCGGAAGATAAAGCGACAATCATTCACTATTTGACCAATCTGCAAACGTGGACGCTGCAGGAGATACAATTGTTCGCCAATACCTTAGAATTTATTGACGCTGAAAAACAACTGATTTTCTTTAAGCAGTTATCAAAATCCTTAGAGCTTTATCTGGAGTATGATCGGGGCCGGGAAATTTTTTGTAGTCTGCTGGTTAATTTGATTCGCGAGACACTAGATGAGAATCTGCTGGACTATGCTGACGTCTTAATCGAACAATTATTTTTGCTTACAACAGACTACAAAGAACTTTTCCAACGACTCTGCGCTAAATTTTTCAAAGGAATCTTAAAAATGAAACGCGGTGATCCTGCTGGTTGGAAAGAAGCTCAACGCGTTCTGTCTATCCTTTACGAATTGGACCATCTAACTTTAGCCAAAGAACTAGAATCGCTACTTTAAACCGTTTCTTAATTGAAACGGCTTTTTTGGTCCTGTATTCAAGACCAAAGCAAATAATTAATTTCAATTATGATAAAACTATTCCTATCGACAAAGTAATCACGAATGGAAAGGAATTTTTATGGAACAGCCACTTAAAAAAAGGCTCTACTCGGCAGCCTTTATCACTTTACTTTTTTCTGTCCATCCATTGACAGTAAATGGAGCAACACAAGAATATTTGATTGATGGAGCAGTTTACCGCGCTGACCAAACCAGTACTGAGAGTTTATTAACCTTGCATGGCGACCAAGGAGAGAATTTCGTCCTCCATCGCGACGGCTCTGATTGGTACACAGATACGGGTAAAGTCCAGCTAGTTCCTTATATTCCTGAAACTACCGTGGAAAAAGTGGAAGCTGAATCATCTTCGACAGAAAATAGTGAATCAACCACGGTTTCCAGTCAAATAGAAACGACAATTGAGCCTGCTACTGCTTCAAGTGTGGAAAAGCAAAGCACGCCAGAAATTTCTGCTACACTTTTGGTTCCGCCAGTCACAATAGAAAAAGCTCCTCAACCTTAGGAAACAGTTATTTCTAGTGAGGCGACTACCAGCGTATCCGATACAGGTAACATAAACACAACACCAGTCAGCTCAGAAGCAACGGTTCCTTCCACTGAGAATATTTCTACAGTTGCTTCAGTTGTTCCCGTCAGCCACGTCTTTCATCCTGAGAACCGTAGTCTTCCCAAAACAGGTAGCGATCAACGATCCGGAAATTATTTTACCTTCGCTGGCTTCGGACTGTTAATAAGCCTCTTCAGCTGGTTATGGTTCGTATCAAAAAAACAAAAAATTTAATCCACTCATTTAGGAGGAAATAATTTGACCCATAAACAATTTGATACATCTTATAAGATGATTTTATTTGCCACTTTCATCATGCTGCTTGGTTTCTACTTAGTCAGCCATATTGAAAGCCTCATCCCGATTCCCAATCTAGGTTATTTTTCCTTAGTACTCTTCGGAAGTATCGCCTACTGGCTCGTTTTTGGTTCCATGGGCTATCAAAAGCTTTTTCAACGACCCATCCATTTTGGGAAAAACTTTTTTAAATATTTTTTATTAGCCAATCTCTTCGCACTTTTTTTGGGCGGCTTAATTACCTATCTAACTCATCTTCATAAAGCCAATCCGGCGGACAATAATCCGCTTTGGTTCTTCTTTTTGATCATGCCCTTCGCCTTGATTGGAGAAGAGATATTCAGTATTTATTTCTATAATCTATTTAAACTAAAGCTTTCTCCCCTTGTGGCAAATTTATTCGTCTGTATCTTATTTGGCTTGATTCACTATTGGACGTATTTCAACGGTTCCGTGATCCTAACGATCATTCAAGTCATTGCCGTCCAAGGTTCTGCACGTTTTTGGTTCAACCAAAGCTATGAAAAATCCGGCTCACTGCTGACCAGCTTTGCGATTCATTATGTTTATGATTTTATTGGTTTCATGCTGGTTCTCTTCATCCATCGATGAATTTCTCCAGTAACTAATAATCCAATCAAAAATGGAGAGAAGACAAAAATTTGTCCTCTCTCCATTTTATTAAGTTGCCATAGTGGTCTTTGAATTCAATGCTTCTTCCAACTGCTGGTATTGTTCCTCGGTCAAGTAGGGCTTATACGCGCGTTTGACCTGCTCTGCTGACTCCGGTGTGATCTGTCCATTGCTACTATTGATGTCTGCTAAAATATCAGCGAATTCCTCTTGGGAAACCTGGCCTTGCTGCTGTCCTGCCGACATCTTTTCAGTGAATTCTTCCACTGAAATCGTGTCACCTTTTTTTGGCAATTCGATTTTTTGCTTCGAATATTTTGTGTCATTTTTAATCGTCAGCTTCAGTGACAGAGTCGCCTCAGCATTTTTCGCATCGGCCTGCATAGTGGTTGTTTGGGAGTGCTTTTGGGTATTTAACGTCGTTGTTTGTTTATAGCTTGATAATTGATCTAGTTGCTTTTCAGCATCTTTGATGGATGCTTGTTCTTTCTTACTGCCGTTTTCCTTCACGTAGTCGAAAAAGCCTTGAAGGTCTTTTTTTGTGAAGGTTCGTTGGATCGTATCCCCTTCTTGCTTAAAGGAATCAGTATCTAACGTAGCGAGATAATCAGCAAAGTACTTCGAGTTGAAGCTGGCCGTAATATCACTCGTCTGCTTTTTTCCAGTAGTATTTTTTTCAAGATCTTCATTGGTTAAATGGATATATTTCCCCTTGAACTGTTCAAACTCTTTGGCGTCGATCGGCATCTCGGCATTGAATTCTTTCGCGATCTCTAACGCCTTCGACATAAATTCTGTACTTAAATAAACGGACGGATCGTTTTCTTTCATATCAAAATACAGATTCAAGGGGACCGTTTGTCCTAACGCCGCAATATTCATATTGATCTTAGCCAATTTTGCTTCTGTGTCCTTTTGATAATCCCCAGTAATTTTAGTGCCGCTGACCATTTTTGCGATCATCTCCATCGATGCCCGCGTGGGTGCATCTTGATCATTACCTTTGATCGCTAGCTCGTCAACTACGACAGAATAGTTCCCTGCATTCATTTCATTTTGCTTTGCAAGTTCTGCCGAAAATTCCTTTTGATTTTCTTTTTTACAACCCGTAAAAAAAAGCAGCGCTAGCGCCATAATTATTATCACTTTAAGTTTTTTCATTTTTCTCTCCTCAATATAAGCTTTAAGGTAAAAACGTTTTCTTTCATCATATAGGTATTCCTGTTTAGACACAAACCATTTAGCAAACAATATCTCTTTTTTGATAAAATTTATGGATTTATAAAAGACCCTAAACGAAGGTCTGCGGTATGCTATGATATTTTTATAGAGAACCTTCACGTCATGAAATGAGGAAAGCTGATATGGGACAGCGTTGCTATTTAACAACCGATACGATTCAAATTTTCGAATCAACCAATCACTTGCCGACCTTTTGGCTGTTAGGCTTAGGAGAGGAACAGCTACAAGCTTTGGCACAGCAATTGGAAACCTACGAGCTTGCAAAGAAGCTTTCTCAACCAGAGCTTGTTCGCAGATTGGAAGAAAAACAATTTGGTGTGATCAAAACGAAAATGAACGATTTTCAAAATAATCTCGTTGATCGAGAAGAATACATTTCGACCCTTTATCCCGAACTCCTTGATCTTTATGAAGATTTCCAACGAGTGATTATGGAAGAAAGCACGCATGCTCCGACAATCGAACTTATCTATTTAGATTATCTGTTCTTTTTTGAAAACAGCGCCGAGTTACTGACTGAGCTTGAAGAATTATTTTCAGCGATCACTTACAGCGAAGAAACCGCTTGGATCGACGCGCAAGATATTCTTGGTACAACGATTGGAAGTGATCGCTTTTCTAATCATCAGGGAGAACTGCTTCACGATCATTACGAACCGGCTCAAATTAATCGGCCTAGCGCCAAAACTCATCCCGCTTCAGCAGATCCACAGTTGCCGAAAAGACAGCTTCTGTCCCAATGTATCAAAAGCAGTCTCTTGTTGATTCTTTCGCTGGTTCTTACCTTAGGAAGCATCTTCATGATCCGCTACCCCATCCCTCGACCTGCCGGTATCACAGGCATACTTTTATTCGGCCTAGGAACCATCATCTTTAGCGAGCAATTAAGAAGTGATCTATTGCTTTTGAAAAAAACAAAAAAATTAAATGATTAAAAACTCCAAGTCTTCTGATCGTAGCAAGGCTCGGAGTTTTATTTTGTCTGATTACTCACGTAAAATTGGCTGACTGTTTGCGTGGATGTTTGACCATTACCCATACGCGTTCCCTTTGACTGTCAATAATAAATGCCCAAACTCCGCCCAATCCTCCGGGGTCGGCGGACGTTTCCAGATCATTTGTTGACAAGGGAGAGTGTCAATCAAAAAATCAGAAAGGTAAATCTGCGTCCTATTCGTCAGCTTTTCTTCATAACTGATGTTCATGCTTTGCAAAGAACGTAGCATCGTTCGAATATAGTCGTTGTAACTATTGCCGTGAGAAAAATCGATACAAATAAAAATCGGTTTTTCTAGCTCTTCCACCGAAATCTGAGTAATCAAGAAAAATAAATAGTCATAATACAATTTATTTCTTTCTTGATCCGATTGAAACAAACCGTGGGGAATCATTTCTTCGATAAAATCTTGAATCATTTGATCCAGCTTAGGATTGATTTCTTGAAAATAGCGTCTTTGGATCTTAGTGACAAAGGTCGTTTCACGAAGATGATAAATTAGCCACTTCTGATTGATACGCAACAGGCCCTCTCCTAAAGACCAATTTTGTCGCAACGCATCAAAACCAAAATTAGAATGCTCCGCTAAATATTTAAAAAAAGTCGTCGTTAATTCTGCGGCTTGTTGATTGCTTGGATGGTCCAAAAACGTGAGCTTTTGTTCTAAAGGAATTTCTGATAAATGACAAAATAGCAGTAAGGCAGCAATCTCTTTTTGTTGTTCTTCTGCCGTAAAATCATAATGTTGTTTCAACCATTTAACTAAATAATGAGTGGCGTCATTTTCTGTATATTCAATAAAAACTTCGTCGATCACGTGTCCTTTGCGCATTCTTAAAAGAGCAATACTGATAAAATAAATCAGCTTATGCTCTTTTGTTTTGGGAATAGAAAGATTTAAATGGTGGATAAGGTAGCGAAACAATTCCTTTGATTGCTGTTGGATCTCTTCGTCAAATGGGTTCGCTAATCCATTGAAAATCTCATAATAGATGCCAAAGAGAAAACTTCGAATTTTTAATTCGGAGCCGCTTAATTGATTTTTCTTTAATTGGAACCCCTCATCAGCAAGTTGTTCCTTTAACTTTTTGTAGAGACGATACGTACTGGAACGACTCAAATGCAGCTCTTCGATTTGCTTATCCAAGCTAGTTTCTTTCGTCACATAGCGATGAAATATTTGATAGGAAATACTTCGTTCAATCAAAAGCAGACGCATTTTTTTAACGATCGCATGGTTTAGTCGTTGAACAGTAATTTTTCCGGTATCCTGTATTTCGATTAGCGTTTCGTCAGTTACTTCTTTGAGTTCTATTTGTAACTCTTGGATATATTTCTCTACTTTGTATCGAGAAATCTCTAAAAGGTCGCCTATTTGTTCAACAGAACTATAAGCAGTTTTATTCAATTCCAAATACTGAAGCAGATACCATTTATATCGATCATCTTCCATCAATAAATCATTGGCCTGCATCGTCTGCTCCTTTCAAAATAAGAATATAATTATATTTCATTTAATTATATTATTTAAACTAAACAAATTTAAAGTTTGGAATCATGTATTTATCTTCTGCTTTCCTTGTAAAAACTAAAAAAAAAGATTTTTTATTAATATAATTCACTCGTTCCTTTATAATTATATTATCATAGTATTATTTTATATAAAATATAAATCAACATTTATTATTCAAATCATCTTGGTTGATCAAAAAAGCCAGAATCTAAAAAAAAGATTCTGGCCTTTTTTAGCGTTAGCAAAACAAAAATGACGATTAACAAGTGGCTATTTTCTTGCTAGCAATTTCCCTTTTAAATGCTGATACGTCAAAAATTGCTGCCGGGTCCGTTTGATGGCTTTGTATCTTTTGGGCTGCTTTTTATAAAATTCTTGATGATAATTTTCCGCTGGCCAGAACGTCTCCGCTCTTCTAATCTCCACGATGATCGGCTTTTTATAGCGATGAGAATCAATCACCCCTTGTTTGGCTTTTTCAGCGATTCGACGTTGTTGGTCATTTAACACAAAAATGATTGGGCGGTATTGATCACCACGATCTTGGAATTGGCCAGAAGTATCTGTCGGATCAATAATCTGCCAATAAAGTGTCATTAATTCTTGATAACTAACGACCCGCGTATCAAAGATAATTTCTACCGCCTCCACATGCCCGGTGAAACCGCCGCTGACCTGATCATAATTCGGTCGATCCTCTATTCCACCCGTGTACCCTGACAACACTGAAACAATCCCAGGATGCGTTTCGAAAGGTTCTACCATACACCAAAAACAGCCGCCTGCAAAAATTGCCCGCTCTTGATGGGTTGGATCACTGATCATATGTTTTTCTTTGACTGGTTCTTCCATTCCCGGTTCATTTCCAGTCAGTTCCTGATAAAAATCAGCAACATCCGGTGTCAAATTATTTCGGCTAGCCAGTGGCCGCAGCTCCGCCTCCAACTTGGCTGTCTGCTCATTAAAATTCCCACGTGCTGCTAAAGCATTTTTTGCATTCGTCAGCAAGTAACGTTCCCAGTCTCGCGTGTTGGGATTTAAGATCAGATTATAGATTTTTTCTAAAATTTTTTCTTGGTCTAAAGCCATCATAACCACTCCCTTTGCGGCAGTCTGCAAGCTAAAATTTAACTGCAATTTACCACAAATTGGAGGAATTATCGAACAAGTAGCTTGGTCGATACCGATCCAATCCATACAAAACAAAAAAATGAGGATGATCCGTTGAAGGATTCATCCTCAAGATTTTTTTTACAATAATTCTCTCCTCAACGTCGCATCATCGATCGGTGATAAATAGCTTGGTGCGATATCTAAAACAGTGAAGGCCCCGTAACGCTTCTCTTTCGCTAAACGTGCGCACGCTCTGGCGTAAGCGACCAGTACACTGGCAGTGAATTCAGGATTGCTTTCGAGTTGCAGATTGTATTCGATGACTTGTTTCGTTTTTTCGTGAGTGGTTCCGGTCCGCAACACGGTTCCTCCATGAGGCATCGCCTGATGATCCCGTTTTAATGCTTCTGCTGAAATAAAATGAACCGTTGTATCGTATTCATCAAAATAATTCGGCATCGTCACGATCTCCTGTCTGATTGCTTCCTCGTCAGCTCCTTCGGCCAACACTACAAAGCATTCCCGTAGATGTTTGTCTCGTGTCGTTAAATTCATTTTTTCGCCGGCTTTTAATTTTTCAATCACGTCATTGTTGGGAATCGTATACTGGATCGCATCGGCAACGCCGACAATTCTGCGCAAAGCGTCGGAGTGTCCTTGGCTGACTCCTTTACCCCAAAATGTATACGTCTCGCCTTCTGGCAAAATGCTTTGGGCATATAAACGATTCAAACTGAATAATCCCGGGTCCCAGCCGGTGGAAATGATCGAGACGGTTTGATGCTCTTTAGCGACCCGATCAACGTTTGCAAAATGCTCAGGAATTTTGGCATGGGTATCAAAACTATCGATTGTATTAAAGTTTTTTGTGATTGCTGGTGTTTGAATAGGTAAATCAGTCGCTGAGCCACCACACAAAATACACACATCAAGCTTTTCCTTGTAGTCTTCTAATTCAGCTAAGGGATAAGCCGAAGCTCCGTCGGTTTGGACTGTTGCAGGCTCTCTTCGGGAAAAAACACCTGCCAATTCCATATCCGCATTTTGTTTTAATGCTCGTTCAACCCCACGCCCTAAGTTTCCATACCCAATAATTGCTACTCTAATCATTCGCCGTCCTCCTAAATGTATTTATTAAAATTATACAATAAAACAAGAACTAAAATTAAAAAAAGCTCATTTTAATTTTGACTTAGAGGCGCAAAAAAGAAGCTGAGACATTAATTTGTCTCAGCTTCTTTTCACGTTTAAACGGTGTGACAGAAGTAGCTTCTGTCTCCACCACAATTTTTATAATAAATGATTGTCCTTCAATACATCGCCGATATACGTGTGTTCCACTTTTTTCACGAAATGCCCCAGCACTTTTTTCTCAACGTAAGGCAGATCCATTTCGGAAAGTTTCTTCCGATCACTTAAATAATACACCGAATTGGCTAATGTGCGGATATCATAAGCTGATGCATAAACTTCCGGCACACCTCGTTCAATATCCAAGAAGGAATAGACAGCTTCCATCGCGGTACGAACAGAATATTCTGTGGTAAAGACGGTGTCTCGCTCGGTTTCAGCGAAATTCCCAATAAAGGCCAAGTTTTCTGAGCCATTTGGGATGACTAATGGGCGGTCTCCCGGTTCTCGCAACATGAAATAGGAAGTGATGAAAGGCATGTAAACGGGAATCACGACACAAGACTCTTCAGAGAATTTCTTGATGTCCTCTTCCGGCACGCCTAAGTGGTACATCAATTCTTGGACGATTTCTTGTCCACTACATTGTTCGATCGGCTTCTTAATATAATTTCCTGGAGTGTTGGAAAGAAGTCCATAGACCCAGGTTACTGTTTGTTGATCTTTTTGTTCTTTAAAATGTGGTTGACGGTGAGTCGCGAAGCTCATTAACCAATTCGAATCTTTGATTGTGATGATCCCACCGGTAACAACTTTACCCGTCCGTAATTTCCGTTTGGTCAAGCGGGAAATATACGGTTCAATATCAAAATTTTCCCATGTCACGGTTGCAGAGACAAACCAACTTTCATCCGGCAAATTGTCACAAAAAACTTCTGGATGACCGAATTCATTTGATTGTTTCGCCAAGTTTTTCCAAAGGTTCCAGCTACCGCCCAATTCATGCGTAATTGGTGCTGGTGTATGATGGTCCCCTTCGGTTGAACTTTCTGTGATCGATCCGTTAGTAACAAAAACTAAATCATTTTCCGTCAAAGCGATTTCTTCGGCTTGACCTGAATGCGTCAGCAAAATTTTCTGGGCTACTTTTTTATTTGGTGTCGCTTCAACTTGAATATTATTGATCTTCGTTTCATATTGGAAGTCTACACCATGGTCATTCAAGAAAGATAACAATGGCTTCACTAAAGATTCATATTGATTGTAGCGAGTGAATTTCAACGCGGTGAAATCTGGCAACCCTTTGATGTGGTGGATAAAACGCATCACATAACGGCGCATCTCAATGGCGGAATGCCATTTTTCAAAGGCAAACATTGAGCACCAGTACAACCAGAAGTTTGATTCAAAGAATTCTTCACCAAACACGTCTTCGATTTTTTTGCCGATTAATTGATCTTCGGATGTCATAAACAAATCAACTAATTCTTTTTGCGCCTTTTTCGATAAGGTAAAGTCCCCATCGTCGGCCGTCCGTTCACCACGATTATGGATGATCCGACAATTAGATGAGTTAGGATCGTCATGATCCAACCAATAAAATTCATCTAAGACAGAGGCATCTTCCACTTCCAGTGATGGCACCGAACGAAAGAGATCCCACAAACACTCAAAGTGATTTTCCATTTCACGACCACCCCGCGTGACAAAACCATCATGGGGAATAAATTTTCCATCCAACGAACCGCCAGACAATGAAAGTTCCTCAAAGATATGAATATGTTCACCCTTCATTTGACCATCTCTAATTAGAAAAACTGCAGCGGCTAAGCCCGCTAAGCCTGCTCCTACAATATAGGCGCTCTTGTCGTCAACGCCTTCCGGTTTTCTCGGTCTAGCAAATGCCTCATAGTTTCCATTCGTGTATCTCATATTGTTCCCTCCTATTTTATTTTCTCAAGTGCTCCGCCAACGATAATAAAATCATTGGCTTTCTTTATTCAGCATACCAGTCAGAAAATAATAATAGAAATAAGACGCGTTGAACAATCTGGAAAACTAGACTAATTGAAGTATTTGTCTAAAAAAAAGAGCAAGCAATCAAAAAACGATTGCTTGCTGATACATTTATCCCTCTTGTTCGGTCATAATTACTGGACCGTCTTTGGTTATCACGATGGAATGCTCATATTGGGCACAAAAACTGCCGTCCAAGGTCCGAGCAGTCCAGCCATTGCCATCGACTCCCGCTTCCCAAGTTCCCGTAGTGATCATTGGCTCGATCGTAATCGTCATGCCTTCCTTAAGCCGGGTTCCTTTACCGGCAACACCAAAGTGTGGAAAGAATGGTTCTTCATGAATCGTCGGACCAATTCCATGAGCTAGGAAATCTTGAACGACGCCGTAGCCTTTGCCTTCTGCATACGTTTGGATGGCGTGACCAATATCCCCAACACGATTGCCGACTTGGGCTTGTTCGATTCCTAACATCAACGCTTCTTTGGTTACATCCATCAGCGTTTGATGCTCCGGCGTGATTGCGCCAACCGCATATGTCCAGCAGCTATCCGAGATTGCGCCATGATAATCGACACAAAAATCGACCTTCAGAACATCGCCCGTTTTCAACCGATAATTTGACGGAAAGCCGTGACAAATTTCATCATTTACGCTCGTACACGTCGCAAATTCATAACCTTCGAAACCAATCTGAGCCGCTGTCGCTCCAGCCGCTTCAATTTTTTCCTGCACGAAGCGATTGATTTCTTTGGTGGTAATGCCGGGAACAATAATTTCCCGTAATTGTTTGTGGATACCCGCTAAAATAGCACCAGATTCTTTCATCTGTTCAATTTCTCTTGTTGATTTTAAAGTGATCATTTATTTGCTCCTTCATTGATACTTGAACGTTATAACACGAATCGCTTTCAAAGAAAAGGCCAACGATTAAAAACCGTCAAGAGCTTAATTTCAGCTTAAATTGATTCAATGGACCACTTTGCCAAAGATCTTTATTTTTTAGATAAATCTGTCCATACTCAATGATCCAGCCGTGAAGATTCTGGGCTTTGATGGTATCTAACGTCTCAGGCCAAAAGATATGCTGCTTCAAATCCTTATAACCCGAGGATAAAAAACCAAGGTTTTCAAAAATTCGTTGCGCATACTTGTCTGCGATAAACGTCGAATGGTCAAAAACGTAGACTAACAAAACATCCGCCGTTTCTTCACCAATTCCTTTAATCGTCAGCAATTCTTTCCGCAGTTTTGAAAAATCTTGTTGCGCAATTAATCCCAAATCAAATTGCGCTTTAGCCAGCCACGCAAATAATCGCTGGATCGTTTCAGATTTGCCTTTATAAAAGCCACTAGGCCGAATCAAGTCTTGTAATTCTGTTTTTTCTAACGCCAGTATTTTTTCTGGTGAAAACTGGGTCGCATCCGCTAGATTTGTCAGCGCGTAATCAACATTGCGCCAGTTGGTATTTTGAACGAGCACCGCACCAAGTAAAATCTCCCATTTATTATCAGTATCCCACCAGCGACGGTGTTCCATGACCTGACTAAAGGCTTCATATAATTCTTCGATATTTGTGACCATTTCTATCTCCTTAACAGTTCCTTATTCCATCACCTGATCTTGAATAATCCCCGCGGCCTTCAAAAACATACAAGTCACTACCGGACCGACAAAGGTAAAGCCGCGTTTCTTCATATCCTTAGCGATCACCGTGGCTTCCGGTAATTGATTCGGCACTTCATCCCTAGTTTCATACTGGTGCAACACGGGTACGCCACCGAAGAAATCCCATAGATAGTCCGCAAAACTATCGTAATCCTCCAGCAAGTTCACGATCGCCCGGGCATTTTGAATGACCGCCTTAATCTTCCGAGGATTACGGATCATCTCGGGATCATTCATGATTTTTTCGACATCTTCAGGAAAAAAAGCGGCGACCTTGCGAAAATCCATTTCACTGAAATGGCGCATGAAAGTTTCACGTTTACTAGCAGCAGCTTGCCAGCTTAAGCCTGCTTGAAAAACACCGACCGTCAGCAGTAAAAATAATAACCGATCATCTTTCGTTGGTTTTCCCCATTGGTCACTGTACCACTGATAGCTTTTCATCTTTTGTCGCCTCCTGTCAGAATTTTATTGTATCATGCTCTTTTCTTTTGTTGCTATTTCCTAGTGTGTAGCCAACTGCTCCCACCACAGCTCGATCACTATTGAGATGCAGATTAAACCCAAGTTTTTTACCAACTATCAGATTTTTTAACAATACGTATGAAATAACAAATAAAACAAAATTTTAATCGTATACCTGCTTTTTTTCTGACATTCCATTCAAAAATATCATAAAATTTTTAAATAAATGACGAATTATCGCGATACCACTGATTAATCCTCGATAAAATCAAAAGTAACATTATGCTAGAATAAATTATAAATTAATTTTTAGTCTGCCCCTGACGCAATTGTCCTTCTTTATCTTCTGAATCGGATCGAACTATAGAATAAAAGAATAAATTTAGGAAGGTGGAACCTGATGTTTAGAGAGCGTTTTTTGACGAGTCAGCAACTCAAGAAAATCCAATTTTTCAAACAAATGGAAGAATACCCGGAGGGCGAATATTCCGTTCACACCCTTAGCCAAAATTTTGGAAGCAGCTATCTACCTTTTTTGCAGATGCTGCAAGAGCTTGATGAAGTCTTGTTCGAATTGAAGGAGACTCCTTTATTTATTGGACCATCAAAAATTTATTGGAAAGTTGATCCGAGCCGCTCAAATAACTTTTTAATGTCACAAGTCAAGCGATCCATTCCTTATCGCTTTTTAATTACTTCACTACTGCATCCAGCAAAAACCTTAAAAGAATTCAGTAAAGAAACCTTTGTTAGTGAATCGACCATTCTACGCCGAATGCATCCTCTCATCGACTATTTAGAAAAATGCAATATCCATGTCAACTTTTCTAAAATGGAATTGAATGGGCGTGAAGCCGTCCTACGTATCGCTTATATCAAAGCGTTATGGGCCGCTTCATTAGGCGACGATCTAATCGACTGCAAGCACTGCTTTAATGACGAGGAACTACTGCTTGAATCGCTGATACCCTTGCTGCCACTCCAACTTCATCCCAAGTTAGTACGTTTAATGCTATGCGTCTGCCGCTTGCGTAACGATCAAAAAAAATATTTAGACGAGGCACCGTTTGAAGATATCCTTTTTTCTCAAACAGAGCGCCACCTAGATACTTATCTTTCGACCACTTTAGATTCTCCGACACAGATCACTCGTAATATTGAATTTTTAAATTATTTATTTTACTACTATCCTTATTGCGTGAAAAGAGATCCGCAAACGATGAACCCCATGATGCTCTATTATGCCAAAAATGTCGAAGAACGAGACCCGCTATGTTTAGCCATCGACACATTCCATCGGTTTTGCTCGAAGGAATTACTGCGGCAAACACTTAATGAACCGGAAGAAAAAATCTTACTGACTAATATTGCCCGTACCTTTCTCAATTACTCGATTCAAAAAACAGAAATCCCATTACTTTTTGAAACTGGTGATAAGGAACAATTTTTACAAACAGAATTGTATCACGAGCTATATCCAGCCGTAAAAACAGCCATTAAAAAGCTTAGCCGCCGAAAACAATTAAATTGGTTAGCGACGATTTGCGATTCGATTTCAAAGACTTTGTGTTTGAACTTGCTGCCGCTCTTTATCGTTAATGATGAAAAGGTCCGGGTCGGCTTAGTCGCCATTCCAAATTATCTCTACTTGCAGCATGTAGTAAAATTTTTAAACAATCTCAGCTTTATCGAAATTGTTTACCAGCCTACTCCAGAGGATCGGATCGATTTATTCATTACTTCCTTTAAAGAGCTGCTGCCAGATCAAGAGAGCTCTTATTATTTAATCAATCTTTTAAACGCCAATTATGAAACCAGACTTTTACCACTCTTACTGAGTATTCAAAACAATAAAAAGTTTTCTGGTTAAGGCGTTCTGGAACCTCTTTACTAACGAAAAAACGTTGGAAGCCTCGATGGGTTCCAACGTTTTTTGTTTAAGCTTGTGACAGCTCTTTATAAAAAGCTGCTTTAGTCGCTGTGATGTAAGGCGTTAGCCATAAATAGCCAATCCCTAATGTAATGAGTGCCAGAATATGCCAACCAATGAAAGTGATATCCAACCAGAACAAGCGACCTTTATGTCCACTCATCAAACGACGGCTGGCCGTGATTGTTTCCAACACTTTTGGCTTCTCGCCCGTTTGCTTGATTTGATCGTAATAAAGAAAATAGCTTTGTGAATAAGAATAAGTTTTGACTATTCCAGGAATAATCAGTAACAAGGCCCACAAGGTAGAAAAGATATTCGTCAATAGTGCAAGTAAAATGACGCCTACGATGAATACCCCTTGGAAGCCGCGAAAAGCATCCTTGAATGGTTCAATCTCAGTCTTTTCACCTCGTAATAAATCTAAATAAGTCCAAGAAATCCCACTCATAAATAAGGCGCTGACAATCGAGGAAACAAGATTTGCTCCCGCTCCGTTACTGTAATTTTGCTGATAGTCTGAAACAGATGAAATCATCCCATCACCAGATCCATGAAGTAAATAGCCAATCATTCCCGATAAGAAAACAAAGAATAGCACGGCAATACCTAATAATGTAGGAATTAAGTTTAACAGCACAGCCTGCCCCCATCTTCCTTTTAATGCTTCCTTCGCTTCTGCTTTTAATTCAGCAGTCGTTTTCATAATTAATACCCCCTTTTGTTTTCTAATTATATAGGAATTGATTATAAATGTCTTATAAATCAATGCTTATTTCGATTGAATGTCGCTTGCTCATTATATTTCATCTAGCAGTTGCCAAAAGGTGGCTAACAAATTTGACTGATAGCGGCTTTTTCGCAGTAAAGCAGTAATATCATTAGTTAACGACCATTCTTTGATTTTTATTTCCTTCAAACGGCCGCTTACCAATTCTTCTTCCACTAAAATCTTTGGAAGCACCGAGATCCCTAGTCCCGACTTCACCGCCGCGATTAACGCTTGAGAATCCACGCTTTCCCAAATTGGAAATACTTTTTCTCCTTGCAAGACCGCTGATGATTCAAAAGTTTCCCGTACCGCACTGCCCCGCTCGCGCAATAATAAAGGCTGCTCTAGTAATTCGTGAAAGGACAACTCAGCCGCCAGGTGTGCCGCTTCTGCCACAACACACAGAGGGTATTCAGCGATTTTTTTGGCTTCAACCGATTGTTGAACAATTTGACCTTCAATAAACGCTAAATCGACTTTTCCTTCTTCTAGCCGTGCAATTGATTCCGCCGCCGGAAAAACTTGAACCTCAAAGCTTGCCGCTGGCTGAAGTGTTCGGAACCTTTGTAAAAGCTGGGGCAGTTGGGTTTGGGCAAAGGTAATGCAAGAAGCGATCTTTAAGGGCGATTGCTTTTCTAAATGCGGCAACCGAGCCTCCACCGTTTCAAATTCTTCGATCATCGGCTGGATTTCTTTTAAAAATAATTCTCCGGCTGGTGTCAGCTTGACGCTGCGATGAAGCCGTTCAAACAGTTGAGTCTCCGCTTCGTTTTCTAAATCCTTGATAGCATGTGAGACAGCCGACTGTGTCATGTATAAATTATGTGCCGCTTTCGTAAAATTTTTGGTCCGAGCGATTTCACGAAAAATCAAACACTGCTTAAAGTTCATTGCCTTCACTCCCATGAATTGAATTCATACTAACAAGATCATAATATCATTTCACACATGACAAATAAAGCCTTACACTAGAACTAGTCTGTTTGGAAAGGATCAACTCATGAAATCACTTAAATTCTATTTATGGCTTTGTTCAGTCAATTTGTTTATCAGCGCATTTACTTTTGGTGGCGGCTATGTTGTCGTTCCGATGGTGCGTAAATATTACGTTGAGCAGAAGCACGTCTTCTCCAACGAAGAATTAATGGAAATGGCGGCAGTTGCTCAATCCTCGCCTGGGGCAATCGCCATCAATCTCAGTGTCCTAGCCGGAAAAAAAGCTGGCGGCACTCTTGGCGCCATTCTCAGTGTCATTTGCTCGATCTTGCCGCCGTTGGTTATTTTGGGCTTTATCTCTAGCTGGTATGAAGCTTTCGCTGCGAATCAAATGATTATGGCGATTCTAAAAGGCATGCAAGCCTGCGTCACAGCATTGATCGTCGACGTCGTGATCGATATGTATCAATTGTTACGTAAAGAAAAATCTAAACTGCTTAATCTACTAGTCCCAATCGCTTTTATTGCCAATGTTTTCTTCAATGTAAATGTCATTTTTATTTTGGTGTTCGGAGCAGTGATGTGTTTACTTCAAGTTCGCTATCAACAAACAAAGGAGGCTAAATAATGCAATTATTCTGGACGTTTCTAAAAATTGGGTTGTTTAGCGTCGGTGGCGGTTACGCGATCATTCCTTTGATCCAAGAACAAGTCGTTAATCAACAAGGTTGGCTGACAGATAAAGTGTTTACGGATATCATTACAATCTCTCAAATGACACCGGGACCGATTGCAGTAAATACTTCCACCTTTGTCGGCATGCAAATAAACGGGATTGTCGGAGCAATCGTCGCAACCGTCGGCTGTATCTTAGGCGGCTGTGTCATTTCCATCGGACTGTACTCCTTTTTCCAAAAACATCAAGAATCCTTTTATGTCTCAGAAGTATTAAAAAGCTTAAAGGCCTCTTCGATTGGTCTGATTATGTCCGCTGGCTTTACCATTTTACTGTTGACCTTCTTTGGTTCATCAGAATTATCAAGTATACTCAATGCTCATATTGATTGGCTCGCTGTGATTCTTTTTTCTGTGTTCTTATTTATCTTGCGCAAGTTCAAGTTGAATCCAATCTTATTGATGTGTCTTGCAGGGGTTGCCGGTTTCTTTTTATATTAAACAGCCCTTCACTATTATAAGCTTTCCAGGTTTGTTCCCACGAAAATGAATGATAGAATAAGGAATCAACTCTATAAGGAGAACAGACTTACATGACTTATGCACTTGAAATAAAAGATTTAACTAAAGTCTACCAAACGGGTGTCGAAGCCTTGAAAGGCATTGACTTAGCAGTAGAAGAAGGGGATTTTTATGCCCTCTTAGGTCCGAATGGCGCAGGAAAATCAACGACGATCGGAATCATCACTTCCCTTGTTAACAAAACTTCCGGTAAGGTAAAGGTTTTTGATTATGACTTAGATACTAATTTAGTCAATGCCAAGCAACAAATTGGGTTAGTCCCACAGGAATTCAACTTCAATCCCTTTGAGACCGTCCAACAAATTGTCGTCAACCAAGCGGGCTACTATGGCGTACCACGGAAAGAAGCCATGAAACGCAGTGAAAAATATTTGAAACAATCTGATTTATGGGAAAAACGCAACGTACGGGCGCGAATGCTTTCAGGCGGAATGAAACGGCGGCTGATGATTGCTCGGGCTTTGATGCACGAACCTCGTTTATTGATTCTAGATGAACCGACCGCCGGTGTGGATATCGAGCTGCGGCGTGAAATGTGGGAGTTTTTACGAGAACTGAATGCCAATGGTACGACCATTATTTTAACGACCCATTACCTTGAAGAAGCGGAAATGTTGTGCCGTCATATCGGGATTATTCAATCAGGGGAATTGATTGAAAATACCAGTATGAAATCATTGCTGGCAAAATTACAATTTGAAACTTTTATTCTTGATTTGGCCCCCTATGATAAACAACCAGAAATCAATGGTTTTAATTATAGTTTCGAAGATGAGCAAACATTAGCGGTGGAAGTCGAACGAGATCAAGGGATCAATGAATTGTTCGACCAGCTGACAGCGCAAGGAATCAAAGTCTTGTCGATGCGGAATAAATCAAACCGTTTAGAAGAGCTATTTCTAAAAATCACGGAGGAAAATCATGTTTAATTTATATTTCACTGCGTTAAAAAGCCTCGCGGCAAAAGAAACCAATCGTTACATGCGAATCTGGGTCCAAACCTTAGTCCCACCAGTCATTACAACGTCATTATATTTTGTCATTTTTGGTAATTTAATTGGTGGTCGGATCGGGGATATGGCGGGCTTTTCTTATATGGAATTTATCGTTCCCGGCTTGATCATGATGTCGGCGATCACCAGCTCGTATTCCAATGTCTCGTCTTCTTTTTTCTCTCAGAAGTTTCAAAAAAACATTGAAGAGATCTTAGTCGCTCCGGTGCCGACCCATATTATTATCTGGGGCTTTGTGATTGGTGGCTTAGGCCGCAGTGTTTTAGTAGGCGCACTGGTTACGATCATTTCTTTATTTTTTGTGCCCCTCCATGTTTATTCTTGGTTCATCGTGGTTGTGACATTATTGATGACGGCGATTTTATTTTCACTAGCAGGCTTATTGAACGGGATTTTCGCCCAATCTTTTGACGATGTTTCCATCGTACCGACTTTTGTCCTGCAGCCCTTAACCTATCTTGGCGGTGTTTTTTATGCCATCTCTATGCTGCCACCCTTTTGGCAAGCCGTCTCAAAAATCAATCCGATCGTCTACATGATCTCTGGTTTCCGTTATGGCTTTCTCGGCGTGATGGACGTGTCAATCGTCGTTTCTATGACAATTTTGATCCTCTTTATCGCCGTGCTTTATAGCATCTGCTGGTACTTGATTCAAAAAGGCCGCGGACTGCGAAGCTAATAAAAGCGGGCTCTTAGCAACTGCTAAAGGTCCGCTTTTTTATTATTCACTTTTTAGTAATAGACTTCATCAAGAAAAAGTCCTTGTGCGGGGGCCGTCTCTCCCGCTGCTTTTCTAACTTTCTCCGTCAAGACTTCATCAATAACCTCAAGCCCCAAATCACCTGAACCGATGGCTAAGATCGTTCCCATCAAGATTCGCACCATTTTATGCAAAAAACCATCCGCAATAAACGTGAAATGCAGCATGCTGCCTTCTTGCTCAATCGCAATCTCATCAATCGTCCGAGTCGTTGATTTTTTAGATTTTTTCAAAGCCGAAAACCCTAGGAAATCGTGAGTCCCAATTAATTTTTCACAGGCTTCCTGCATTTTCGCAAGATCTAATTCCTGTGGTACATAAAAACTGTGGTAGCGTTCAAAGGCGGTTGGAATGGGATCATTCCAGACATAGTAGCTGTACTGTTTGCCTTTAACATTGTAGCGCGCATGGAAACGCTCCGGCATTTCTTCGACTTTTTTCACCACGATGTCACTTGGCAAATAACGATTGAAAAAGCTCAGCATTTCAGGCCGAGATAGCTCCGTGTTGGTTTTAAAATTTGCCACTTGTCCACGAGCATGGGTCCCCGCATCCGTCCTGCCTGATCCGGTGATTTCAATTTTTTCTCCGGTCATCTGGTTGATGACACTTTCAATTTTGCCTTGGATCGTTTTATCTGAGTCTCCTAGCCGTTGCCAGCCAAGGTATCTTTTCCCATCATATTCGATCGTTAATTTTATATTTCGCATGAATAAGGCTCCTCTTACTTTCGATTATTCTCCAGTAGTCTAACACAAAACGAACACTTTTACTGATGAAAACAAAAAGTCATTGTTCCTCCCAGCTTGTGGCAAATGAAGCTATGCTTGAAGATTTGGGATTACTAATTTTAACCCACAAAAAAAAGCGGTTGGGACAGAAGTGTTCAGCTTCAAAAAATTTCCGCTTATTTTTCGAATAAGCTACTTCTGTCGCACCGTTTATACGTGAATAAGAGCTGAGACAAATTAATGTCCCAGCTCCAAAAGATTCACTATTTTAGTCAGTCATTGTTCAGTTGCTTTAATTGGTCGATCCGGCTTTGCAGATCATCATAGACACCCGTGATTTCTTTTCTTGTTTGCGTGATTTCAACTGAAATTTCTCGTGCGCGAGTATGAATCTGTTGCGCCTCCTTTTCAGATGATTGCCTGATCCGCTGAGAATCATAGCGAGCTTTTCCGATCATGCGGTCCGCCTGTTTACGGGTGGAACTCAACACGTCGGCGACTTCTTTTTGGGACTGAAGTGCCTCCTGCTTCAAGCGTTCATTTTCTTTCTTTTCACTTGTCACATGCTGACGCAGCTCAGTCACCGCAGCTTCTTTTACCAGCGCCTGTCTGCTGCTTTGCTCATGCATCAATTCTCTGATTCGCTGTTCTTTTTTCCAAAGAATCAGTTCCTGCTGCTCGATCTGCTCTTCCTTTTTATCCAAATCAGCAATCAATGAAGCCACTTGCTTTTCTAATTGATTAATTTTGTTATAACGCCAAAGCTCTCGGTTCTTTTGCTGTGCGATTGCTTCTTGGCATTTCTGCTGCAGCATTTGGATTTCTTTTTCCAGAGCTGGCAGCTGTTGTTTCGCCTGTTGCAATTTTCTAGTTTCTGCCCTAGCGTGTACTAATTTTGATCTGAGTTGCTCCAGCTCTTCTCTTTTTTGCAGTGTCTCCGTGTCTTCTTTAATTTGTTTTATTTCCATTTCCAACGTGTGCATCTTCTCAATGTTTTTAGCTTTCTCCGCTTCCCAACGTTGGATCGCCTGTTTATAATTTTCGTTTTCATTTTCAAGCCGCTGTCTTTTTACCGTCATCTCCTGCGGATACTGCTGCAGTGCTGCTTCTTTTTCAGTCAGAATCTGTTTTAATTCCGTAATTTCCTCTAATTGCTTCGAAGCGATCTTATCCGCTAATTGAGCAATCTTCGCTTCAGACTCTCTAGTAATTTTTTCATCAGGAATTGCGTTAATCTTATCCATGATGGTTCGGTTTGAAAACCATCTACTCTTTTTCTCTTGTGCGCACATGCGAATCCCTCTTTCTTTGGTCGTATTTTCGGATCAATGAAAATTTTTCCCTACTCTTTATGAACGACTTGGTTTACTCGCAAAAAAATAGGGTCTGCATGCTTTAAAGGCATTGTTAAGCTATCTTGGCAAAACTTCAAGCAAGTTGGAGTATTGGTCCTTATGTATTTTTTTCAATCCATGAGAAACATGGTATCAATCGCTTTTTTCGCTAATTCTATTATAAGCGGAAGTGGCTGTCTATGACTATGAAATCCCAGAGATTTCTCTTTTTTTTCAAAAAATGGTCATTTTTTGTCCGGAAATTTTTTTAGGAGATTAAAAATAAGCAGCTCAAAAATTAATCAAAAAGCCAAAGCACTTTTATTTAAGTGTTTTGGCTTTGTTCAAATATTTCTAATTAATTACATGGCTTGCATACTCAAGACTATTTACATATGCTCGCTTAATTCGACTTAATGCTTCTAGTAATAATTCTCTCGGCATACCAATGCTTAACCGTACAAATCCTTCACCATCTTGTACAAAATAGCTGCCAACAACCATTGTTAGGTTGGCCCGTTGGAAAAATTCAGTCATTTCAGTTTCGTCTTTAAACCAATTTTGTACATTGATCCAAGCTAAGAATGAAGACTCCGCGGGCATGACTTTCGCTTCCGGAATCTCTGCGAAGAACTCATAGATTAGCTGCATATTCGCTTCGACGTAATCGATCATCTCATCTAACCACGCTTCACTCTCATTATAAGCAGCTACAATCGCTGGTACCGCAAAGACATGAGGCGAAGTAATCGAATTTCGCTTCAATTGTTCTAGCAGTGTTTCTCTGATCGTAGGATTGGGAACTACGACATAAGAAGTCTTCAATCCACCTAAATTGAAACCTTTATTAGGTGATAGACAAAGAACACTATGTTGTTTAATCTCAGGATGCGCATTCCAAATTGAAGTGAAAGTCCGTCCTTTATAAACGATGTCCCGATGGATTTCATCACAGACTAACAAGACATTGTTGCGAATACATAGTTCAGATAGTTGATAAAGCTCTTCTTTGGTCCAAATTCGACCGGAAGGATTTTGCGGACTACAGAAAATAAAGACTTTAATATCATTCTCCCTCATCTGCTGCTCCATATCTTCAAAATCAAGATAATAGCGATTATCGCGATTAATCAATGAGCTACAAAATAATTTTCGATCGTTATTCTCTACCGCTTCAGCAAATGGATCATAAGCTGGTGTATTAATTAAGACACCTTCGCCTATCGCTGTAAAAGCTTGTATAACATAATGCAACGTTGAAACTGTCCCAAAAGTCAGCTTGATCCATTCTTTTTCCATGTAGGTATCATACCGACGCTGATTCCAATCAATTACTGCTTCATAAAAATCATCCGGTACATAAGAATAGCTATAATCCCCAATGCTGGCTCTTTTCATTAAAGCCTTTTGAATCGCCGGTGCTACTTCAAAGTCGATATCAGCTAAGTCCATCGGAATAGCGTCCTCGTTTAATCCAAATTTTTCTTTAAGAACCTGATTACTCCATTTACGCGCATTTCCTTGCTTGCGATCAATGACTTTGTCCAAATTATACATAACATTCACCTACAACTAGTAATTCCTTCGTCGTTTGATTCAAAGGGACCCCAATTTTATTTTCGATCATCACGTCATCTTCAATCCGTACACCACCGACGCTGGGTAAATAAATACCCGGCTCGACACTCATCACCATATTTTCCTTTAGTATTGTTTCGCTTTTAGGATTTAAGATTGGTCCATCACCGCCCATACCGATACCATGACCCAAGCCATGACTAAAAAACTCACCATAGCCTGCTTCTGTGATCACTTTTCGTGCGACAGCATCCACTTCTTGACCCGTCACACCGATTTTAACAAAATCAGCCGCCGCTTGTTGCGCTTCCTTGACGACTTGATAGATTTCTCTCAATTCTTGATTTGGTTCCCCTAAAGCAACAGTTCGCGTCATATCTGATTGATAATCATCTAAAACAATCCCAAAATCAATCGTGATAAAATCACCTGACTGAAAAGCTCGTTGAGTCGGGCGTCCATGTGGCAATGCGCTACGAGGACCACTGGCAACAATCGGATCAAAAGCCATTGCTGAAGCCCCTTTTTTTAAGGAAAGGTAATGGATCAATGCCCCCAGCTCGTTCTCTTTCATTCCAATTTTAATTTTCGGTAATAGTTCTGCAAAGATTTCATCAGTCATAGAACAAGCCTTTTTAATCAATTGAATTTCTTTGTTAGATTTGATTGCTCGCAATTGCTGAATCTGTTTGGACCAAATTGTTACTTCAAAATTTTCTGAAAATGCTTGATATTCTTGTATCGACAAACCATTTGGTTCAATGGCTACTTTCGTAATCTTTTGCTTTTTCAACCATTCAAAAATTTTTGGTAAATAACTTCCTTGCGGAACTTCGCTATTTTCAAAACCACTCGTTAAGTCTTTGATTTCTTGCCGGTAACGTCCATCGAAAAATTGAATTTGTGTCGTTGGAGTGACCACTAGATAGATACCACTCCCACCTAAGGAGCCAAAATACTTTTTATTCTCCTTATTCTTAATGATAACGGCTTCATTATTCGATTCTTCCACAAGCTGTTGTAACTTTTCAATTCTCATTTATTAAGCCTCAATTCTAGAAATCTAAATCCAAACCATCCAAAATATCTGTTTCACCTGGGTCAAAAATATTTTTCTTTTCTTTTTTCTTCGCTTCATCCTTCAACTCATTGCGTTCCATAATTTTGAAGAAAGGTACATAGATAGCCACCGCAAGAACTAATTGCAAAGCATTCACTAGAATTGTTCGCCAATCGCCATTCGTTAAAAAGCCTTCCAAGAAAACGCCTACGTATGGTGGATCAAAAATTGGTTTGTTAATCAACCCCCAGTGCATGAAAAACATTGGTAAGGTTCCGATAATCGCTCCGCCGAAAACATGCGGGATAAACATTAGTGGATTCAAGATAATTGGTGCACCAAACAAAATTGGTTCATTGATTCCAAACAACGCTGGAAAAAGTGAAACTTTTCCGATTTGACGATAACGTTTTGATTTTGAAATCAAACAAGCAACGACACAGCCGATTGAAATCCCACAGCCAGTAAATCCGAAGAAAGCACTTGATGCTCCCGCCGTATAGAAATGAGGAATTGGTTGGCCAGCCTGAAAAGCTGAAATATTCTCTGCAATAAATGCAACCATAATTGGACGAGTAATTGGACTGAAAACAGATGAATGAATTCCAAAAAAGAAAATCAAACAAATGCAGAAATTCAAAGCCAATACCGACCATGGATTATCCATCGAACCAACGAGTGGTGCCAAGAAACGCGTTAAGATCGTTGGAGGTAATTCTCCAGAAGTTTGCATCAAAGCAAAACGTCCGATTATAAAGGTTCCACCAACAATTAATGTTACAGGAATAAGCTCAAATGATTTTGAAACAAAATCCGGAACTCCTTCAGGCATTCGAATTGTCAGATTGTGTTTTTTACAAAGATGATATAATTCCACTGTCAGTAATGCTACAAACATCGAAGTGAATAGTCCTTTAGCCCCTAAATTAGTGATATCTAACATCCCATTTTTATCAAAAGTAGCAGTCATAAATAAAAAGCCAAAAAGTGATAACGTTACTGCACCGGGAATATACAACTTGTAATGATTTCCTAAATTATAGGAAATGGCTGCACAGGCATATAGGCCGATTAATCCAGTTGACAATGTTACTGGCAGGTTGAATAATTCCGCATTGCTAAGTATA
The DNA here is from genome assembly GCF_001885905.1 of Enterococcus devriesei. Lineage (GTDB taxonomy): Bacteria > Bacillota > Bacilli > Lactobacillales > Enterococcaceae > Enterococcus_A > Enterococcus_A devriesei. The sequence goes on from NZ_JXKM01000003.1 coordinate 115,816, forward strand.
AACTGACTGAAGCTATTGGTTTCACCTAGCATATTGGGAAGAGCTGGCAAAATAGCAAAGAAACTTCCTAAAATAGTGAAAGGGGTCATTGCAACCATCCCAGCCTTGATCGCACTTAAATGTCGTTGATTATCGACTTTGTGCGCTAGAGGGACGAAGAATCGGTTCATAAAAGCCTCAAATTTTGCAAACATAAGATTTCCTCTTTCTTTTCGTTTTATTAGACTGCTTGTTTCGCCAACTGATGTTTCTTATAGGTAACCAAAGCAAGCTTCATTACTGTCGCACCATCCATTTGCCCATAAATATCTTTATCGATGACCGCGTAAGGAATGTCTCTTGGTTCAGTGATTGACTGAATAAAATCGATTTTATGAGTGATTTGCGGTCCAATTAAAACAATATCCCAACCATCAATTTGGCTTTCAATTGAATCTGCCGGTATCGCAGTGAAATCAAAATCCTCATCCTTTAATTTGGCGCTTTGTTGAACCACCTTGCGCATATTTTGCATTAACATATTCGTAGAAAATCCTCCAGCACAACATAATAAAATTTTCATATCTCATTCTCCTCTATCTTTTTTATTGTAAGACGGTAATTAATGTTTCGATTAAATCACGAGCTAGCTGACTTGTCATATAATGATCTTGCGCATGAACCATCAATAAGCCAACATTTGATGATTCAATATCTTCATTCAATTCGCGACTGATCAAATCAGTTTGAATATTATGGGCTTCTAGATCTAAGTTGCGTGATTCAGCAATCAAGCCTTTTGCCAAGTCAAAATCTTTGGTCTTTACGCACTTCAACGCTTCAAAAGCTTTGGCTTTGCTTTCCCCTGCTATTGAGATAAGCTGTACGATTTCTTGTTCTTCTTTTGTCATTATGTGTCGTCTCCTTTAAATAAAATCTACCATGCGATGGTAAGTATCTTCCGTAAAATTTTTTATTAACCCTAAAAACAACTCAATCATCTGCTGAATGTCTTGCTGATTCACAATGGAGTACGCACAATGACCATATCGAACAGGTAGGATCGTAACTACTGTTGGCTTGCCTTCATTGACTTTATGCGCCTCGCCACCATCAGTCCCACCAGAATTAAACATATCCAGCTGCAATGAAATATTTTGTTGCTTCGCTGTCTCTTTCACATAGTGAATCATTTCTAAATTGGGGGCTAACGTCCGATCAAAATGAGTCAAGATGGGGCCTTTGCCAATTTGACGTTGATTGGTATGATCACGAACAAATTCACTACTAAACGTCGCGACATCGATAACAAAAACAATATCCGGATTTATCAACTGAACAGCTGTCTTCGCTCCTCGAATCCCAACCTCCTCACTACTTGTATTCGCAAAGTGAATCGTTAATGGCAGTTCTTCTTGGGCTAACGTTTTCATTAGTTCTCCCATCACAAAGCAAGCAAGCCGATCATCTAATGCTTTTCCAGCATATATATCTCTAGTATCGAATTTTTCGAACTCTGTCGCGTAACAAGCCATGTTTCCAACTTCAATACCTAACTCTGCTATTTCTTCAGCTGTTGTAGCACCAATATCACAGTAAAGATTCTTCGTTACACCATCATGATATTCGCCATTAACCACACCGCTGATTTTCCGACCGTCAAATGTCGTAATACGGATTTTTTGCAAGTGTTGGGCAATCGGTTTTACGCCTCCCACTACCATTAAATGAATCAGTCCTAAACTACTGATGCTTCGTACCATGAAACCTACTTCATCCATATGTCCGCAGATCATAATACTTTTGGGACTCTTTCCGGGTTTCGTAAAGATCAAACTACCTAACCCATCGGTTCTTTTTTTATAGGGTAACTCCTCTAGTTCCGTTAAAATTGCTTGACGGACCTCTTTCTCATTACTGGCAATTCCGTCAGCATTGGAAAGATTCCTCAAAAATTCAATGTTCAATTAAATTCCTTCTTCCTAAAACTCGTTTTAATGTATAGTAAAATTCATGATAATCTTTACTCTCGACTAGTGTTTTAATAGCTGCTGGATGATTCATCAGCTTACTCAGTTCTTTCGAAATGATTTGATGGACATCTAATTGTTCCGCTTTTAGCGAAACCATAAAAATAATTTTAGGGGATCGCTCTGTCCCGCTCGTTCCTTCTGGCAATAAGCACACAGCGAGTCGATTCTCTTTACCTGACATAATCAACGGGTGAGGAATGGCGATTCCATTTTGATAAATGGTGGATAAGTAATTTTCCCGTTCCATCAACGAATCTTTATATCCTGCAAAGGCAACTTGTTCTTCGACTTGATCAGCCAGATCCACTAAAATATCAGAATATGCTCGGTGTGTTTCGATCTGGAACAACGACTGTGAAAATAATTCAAAAAAGGATCGTTCAATCGAAAAATTTTCATCGCTTTTCAATAAGCTGAGATTTTCACTAACTTCTAAATAGTCCAATTCACTTTGTACTTCACTCATTAAAATCACTGGACAATCAATGGCAAGCGTTAATTCAATGATTGAAAAAATCAAATCAGGATAGTAGTCTTGAATTTTTTCTATTTCAAACATTGAAAAAGTCTGGATTTTCGCTCTTGGAAAAATTCGTCGTAATTTCATCTCCACCAGATATGCCATTCCACCACCCGATGAACAAACAACCGCAATCCGATAAATATTCTCAATCAGACTTTGCTGCCATTTATGGTAAGGCACTGTCATGTGGGTCGCTAAATATCCAATTTCATCTGAAGCGATCGTTAACTGGAATTCTTCTTCCAGCCACTTGGCGAACAGTACAGCAAAGTTGAATATTACCGGGTATTCTTTGCTAATATGTTCCAAATAAGGGTTCTTAAAATTTACTTCTTTACGAGATCGCTCAATCAACGCTGCAACATGCAAATAAACTAAATCTAGAAATTCTTGATCACTTGAAAAAAAAGTGTTTTGTTCTTCGTCCATCTGTTTAAAAAAGCCGGTAATTTCTTCTTTTAAAAGCTGTTTATTACTTGAAATTTCTAATTTTTTAGTCTTTGCTAAAAGGCTGGACTCAAAATATTTATGAATCGCTTCATCTGTCGGTGACACTATTGACGTTCCTTGCAAAATCGTTGTTAAATGGGAGTCTGAAATAATTTCTTTAGGAGTGTTTGTTTTAATCAGCAATAATAGAAATAACTCCTCTTCTAATCGTCGAAACTCCACATAATCAATTTCCCAGTTCTTTTGATTAATTAATTGATAAAGATTATCCTTTAGCAACTTTTGTGTTGATGAACCAAATCTTACTTCTATTTTTTTCAAGAGCTTATTGTTTCCTCGCTGATACAAATCCACCAACAATAGGAGACGATTTTTTAACGTACTGACGATTCTGATGCCATAATGAGCCTTGCGCTCTAGTACCATTGAGCTACCTTTTAAATACAATGCTACCTTCGATAAGTCTTTTTTTATTTGACTGCTGCTGACTAATAACTCATCACCTAGTTCTTGTACTGTCTGATATTCTTCATTGATTAACAGCAAACTTAGCAAAGACTCTACACGGTCTTTTTGCATCTCAATCGTTGTATTAGAAAATTGATCGAGATACGTCAAAAACTTTTTTTCATCTGAGATATTTAAGTGATAACCTAGCCTAGGTGACTTATCGATCACGAATCCTTGCTTAATTTCTGATAACTCACGTAAATCATTACGAATAGTTCTAGAAGAAACCCCGATGATTTTTGCTAACTGATCGACTTTTAAATAATCTTTCTCTTTTAAAGCTTCCAGTATTTGTATTTCCCTCATCTTCACCTCTCCTTTTGCAAACGCAATCATTTACACGTTCAGTATAAGAAAACCCTTTCAATTAGAAAAGTTGAATTTTTTCCACTTACTTGTGCAAAGCGTGTCTGGATTAACGTCTAAATTTTCTAACTAGTAAAATAATTCTTTCTATTTTGCTAAAAGCGTATCAACTCTACAGCAAGTTCACAATAGAAAAATTTAGTTAATGTCCTTCGCTGATAACATACTTATTTATAAAACATCAAGTTAAAATATATTTCTCATTTTATCGATAGTTCGAAACGAAAACATGTCGCTTTTTTATCATGAAATTATTACAGGAGCACCCACAGAATCGTAGTTCCAAACACAAAAACCCCCAACCATCTTATTGATGATCGGGGGTTTCGGTCTTGCTATCTTTTATTATGCTTTGGGGAAGCGAGCTAGTTTGGCATAACCGGCTAGTTCTTCTTCGATACGTAAGAATTGGTTGTATTTTTCAACCCGTTCGCTGCGGGCCATGGAACCCGTCTTGATTTGCCCGGCATTCATCGCTACGGCGAAGTCCGCGATGAATGTATCGCCTGTTTCACCCGAACGGTGAGAAATCATGGTTGTATAACCGTTGGCACGAGCCATTTTTATTGTTTCGATCGATTCAGAAACCGTACCGATTTGGTTTAGTTTGATCAAGATTGAGTTGGCCACTTTTTTCTCGATACCTTCAGCGAAGATTGCTGGGTTTGTAACGAAAATATCATCGCCGACTAGTTGAATTTCTTTACCCATTGTTTCCGTCATTTTCTTGAAGCCGTCCCAGTCATGTTCTGAGAAACCATCTTCGATTGAGATGATTGCTGGGTATTTTTTCACTAGCTCTTGATAATAGGTCAACATTTCGTCAGAAGACATTTCTTTGCCTTCAAAAGTATATTTCTTAGTTTCATCGCTGTAAAATTCACTTGATGCTGGGTCTAATGCGATGGCAATTTCTTCACCAGGTACATAGCCGGCTTCTTTGATGGCACGATACAGCATTTCGATTGCTGCTTCGGTGCTAGCTAATTTAGGCGCAAAGCCGCCTTCATCACCAACCGCTGTTTCGTAGCCTTCTTTGCCAAGCACACCTTTTAACGTGTGGTAAGTGTTGGCGATTTTTTCAACACCATCACGGAAGCTTTCACGCTTCACTGGTGTAATTAAGAATTCTTGTACGTCAATCCCTGAATCGGCATGAACTCCGCCGTTAATCACGTTGAAGAATGGTTGTGGCAATTCAAGATCGACACCGCCAAGATAACGATACAATGGCACACCTTGACTTTGTGCGGCAGCCCGAGCAACGGCCATAGAAACACCTAGGATCGCATTGGCACCAAGACGACCTTTGTTTGGTGTACCGTCTAAGTCAATCATAACTTGATCGATTTTTGCTTGATCGAAAGGTACTAAACCTTTTAATGCGTCATTGATTTCAGTATTGACGTTTTCAACGGCTTTACGAACACCTTTGCCCATTAAACGATCGCCGCCATCTCGTAATTCCACGGCTTCACGATCGCCTGTTGAGGCACCACTTGGAACCTCTGCGCGACCTAATGTGCCGTCGGATAAAATCACATCTGCTTCAACTGTAGGGTTTCCACGGGAATCAAAGATCTCTCTTGCTTTTACTGTTTCAATTACTACTGTCATGTCTATTTCCTCCTCAAATATAAATACAAAAAAGCCTGTTACAAGTTGAGTACTTCTAAATACACCTTGAGCTTTTCAGCCAAAGTGTTAAAAGTATTGAACTTATAACAGGCGCCATCAGCTGAATAATTCAGCAGTCAGGAGGGAGCACCATCCCTCTTACAGGTAAACGATAGCACGTTGTTTTTTTTCTGACAAATAAAAAGACTTTTCAATTTCTTTCCAAATAACGAACGAAACCAGACCAACCGTTTTGGGGATTGGTCTGGCTAAGCCTTTATTCTTTTAGATCCACTCGCAATAAAACTTTTCCTTGAGGGTGGCCTTTGGCAACATATTGTATCGCTTCATTGCTATCTTCAAGCTGAAAAATTCTTGGATCGATGGCAGGAATGATCTGGTTTTTTTCAATGATTCGACTGATTTCTTTTAATTGCTCACCGTCAGAACGGACAAAAATAAAATGATACTCAACCCCTTTTTCTTTGGCCTTTTTGTCTAATGTTTTCCCAGCTAAACCAAGTAAAAACTGTTTCGGCTTTGGCATGCCTTTCGTGATAGCAAACCGTTTATTGGGCCCTGCAATCAAACTGAGCAGTCGACCGCCGGGCTTAATAATCGAAAGCTCTCTATCAAGTTCTGCCTTTCCTAAGGTATCAATCACAAAATCAACCGGCTCTATCAGCTCCCAATAATTTTCTGTCTTATAATCTAAATAGCGATCTGCACCAGCTGCCAATGTTCGTTCCTTTGCTTCAGGGCTGCCGGAAACGATCACTGTTAAGCCTAAATCTTTTGCTAAAGGAATCGCCATTTGACCAAAGCTGCCGGAACCGCCAGGAATAAACAGTGTTTGACCAGCTTTCGCTTCCAGTTCTTCGTGCAGCGCTTGGTAAGCTGTTAGCCCAGTCAAAGGCACAGCAGCTCCGGTTAAAAAGTCCAAATTTTTTGGTAATGGGCTGAGAGCCACCGCGTCAACTGCCGCATATTCTACGAAGGCCCCGATGTGTTCAAGCGGAAGGCGGGTGTAAACCGCATCGCCGATTTGATAAGCCGTCACTTTTTCCCCGACAGCTTCAATGACGCCGGTTAATTCATTTCCCAGTGTTAAAGGCATCGGGTAATCTTGGATTAATTTTACGGCACCAGTGATATTCAATATTTCCAAAGGATTAACCGCCGCAACTTTGACCTTAATCAGGACTTGTTCTTCTGTGATTGTGGGGATTGGAATTTCATTGATTTCGGTTTGAAGCTCTTTTGAATATTTTTTTATTTGTACAGCTTTCATTATGTTTTCTCCTTTTTAGAATGAACGTTCTAATTTATTTATAAAAAAGATTGTCTTAGTAAATTTTTTTCAACTAAGACAACACTTGCAACGCGTGGTCGATCGTCTGAAATATTTCTGCGGGATCACTGCTGATCTTTGCGTCGACCCGCACCCCCAGCCAGACCGTATGGAAATAATGAGCTAAACTTTCCAATGATGCCGCTTGTGCTATTTCGCCTTTTTTCTGACCTTGAGTCAAGACCGTCAACAAATAGTTTTCGCTTCGGTGAAAGATCGCCGCTACTCGCAATTTAGCTTCATCATCGATCAATGCCAGTTCCGTCGCAGTATTCACTACTAGACAGCCCACCGGTTGATCGGCTTCTCGGTCTAAAGTTATCGCAAGTAACCGCCTGATTCTTTCGCCAGTAGGTAGTTCAACTGGAATTCGCTGATTGATTTTTTCTGCTAAGTTTTGTTCATAGAGGGCTAAACTTTTTAAAAACAGCTGGTGCTTGTCGCCAAACGTATCATAAATACTTCGCCGGTGAATCCCCATGACATCCACCAATTCTTGCATGGAGGTTTTTTCGTACCCTTGCTGCCAAAATAATTGCATCGCTTTCGTTAACACTTCTGTTTCATCAAATTCTTTTACTCGAGCCAATTAGACACCTTCTTTTTTAGAATGATCGTTCTAATAATAAGCGTAAATTGCATCAAAGTAAATTAATACGCTTAAAAAAAAGCAAATCTCTCAAAGGAAAGATTTGCTTTTACTAACTTTATTTTCCAATTACTAAGCGTCTCGTGTAAACCGCTTGACCAGAATGCATAGCAGCATCATCAATCGCTGAGACGATTCGAGCTTGACGAGTAACCGGTGGTGTCCAATTGGTATCGATCACATCTGTAAGACTGCTCTCATCCAGCTGCTCTAAATATTTTTTCGTGAAGTCGATACTAGCTGATAGATACTCTAAAACTAATTGCCGATCCGTTACTACGACTTTTGCCGCTTCTTCCGGCGAATGGCGATAATCTTCGGTATCATCTGGTAAGTCCAACGCAAATTTTTCTGTCCAGCCAGCACTTGTCCAAAGTGCCTCGGTCCCATTTAAAGCTGAAATCTGCAGATCCAATTCGCGAGCAGTATGCCACATTAGCCACGTCACTGATTTAATCAATGGTGCCGGCATCTTGTTAGCCTCTTCTGTGGTCATTTGTTCAAAAGTATCTTCAAAACGTTCCTGTGCGCGATCCAAAATCTCCATTGCCAATTGCGTACTTTTCATCGTAATAGCCTCCTAGTTCATCTGAATTCGTTCTTCTTCAACTGTACTACGGAGCTTTATTAAGGGCAACTATTCGACTTATTCGGCTGTCGAATACAAATACGCCAGATCGCTTGCGACTTGCTGCGCTTCTGATGAATCAGCAAATTGAAACGTCAATCTCTGATTTGAAAGAGTCACAACTAGTTGATTATTTTCTTGTTGCAACTTGAATGCTTCTTTCGAAAAGAATGTATGCTGAAACTGATTCAAATCTAAATTAGGCTGAATCACCAACATGCCTGCATCATAAAATACCACTGGCACCTCATCAACGGTTTCCAACAAAGTAAAGTTCATTAATTCTTCTTCCGAAAGCTGCTGGTCAATATACGCTTGCAAAATCAAAAATTGCTGCGACTGATTAAAAACTTGTTTGAATTCATTCATCCGCCTACTCCTCAATCAAAATTGCTGGAATACCAAAGCCAGCTAAAATCCGTGCAGACGTATAGGTATTTAACCCTTTTCTAAAGGTGATATAAACCTTACGATCTTTCGGGATTTCGTTGATCCGATCACGCAGCTCGTTCATAGGAATATTTTTAGTTGCTTCAATCGAGCCGGATGGGGATTTATTAGGTTCACGAATATCTAAGAAAAAGGCGCTAGCTAAATCTTCAGCTGGAATATCTTCCGCTTTGATTGTTTCCACCACGTTGGTCATTTGATTGATTGCCACATAGCCGGCAATGTTCAATGGATCTCTCGTGGTTGAATACGGTGGTGAATAAGGTAATTCTAAATCAGGCAGATCAAATACGGTTAGATTGCCAGTGATGGCTACGGACAGTTCCCCCATTCGTTTGTCGACACCTTGTTCTCCGACGGCTTGTCCACCTAAGATTTTACCGCTATCCGCGTCGAAAATAATTTTAAGATTCAAGCGGGTCGCTCCTGGGTAAAAGTAGGCATGATCAAACGGGGTCACAAAAACAGATTTGTAATTCGTGATGCCCGCCGCTTTCAAGGCATGCTCGGTCATTCCAGCATAACTAGCGGTGTAATCAAAAATTTTCGCTACACCGGCCCCGATATACCCCCGATAGCGCATCGGTGTACCATTAACCATATCAGCTAACATGTGACCTTGACGATTGGCGGCACTGGATAACATACTTGAAGTTGCCAGCCCGGTCACTACGCTGGTGGTTTTAATAATATCGCCAATGGCATAGATGTCGGCTACATTTGTTTCTAATTGATCGTTGACGATGATTTGTCCGTCCTCGGATAATTCAATACCGGCCGTTTTAGCGACTTCATTATTTGGCGCCACCCCAGTCGCAAAGAGAATCAATTCGGGATTAAGTCTCGTTCCATCGGATAACAGAACCTCTTGTCCAGCTTGACGAATTTCTTCTACTCGTGTGTTTAAATGAACATGTAAGTCATTTTCAAGCAATTTAGCATAGATCAAATCCGCGATCTCTTCATCATAAGGAAACGCGACTTGCGGCAATTGATCCACTAGCGTTACGTCCATTCCGCGATGTTTAAAGTTTTCTGCTAATTCAAGACCCATCACGCCGGCTCCTAAAACTAAAACACTGTTAGGATCGTGTTCATCAAGATAGGTTTTGATCTCTGCGGCATCTGTCACGCTACGTAAGACAAAGCCATTTTCCGCTTCTGCGGCCCCTTTGATTGGCGGTAAGGTTGGACGAGCTCCTGCTGAAATAATTAATTTGTCATAATTGGTCGCAGTCGTTTCGCCAGTCGCCAAATCTTTGACGACTAATTGTTTATTTTCTGGATCAATCGTCTGAACTTCATGCTTCGTAAAAACATCAATATTGTTCTTTACCTTTAATATTTCTGGCGTCCGTTCGATCAAGGAATCCAAATCCTCAATTACACCACCTAAATAATAAGGCAGTGCGCAGCTTGCGTAAGAAATATTTTCTCCTCGTTCATAAATCACGATTTCGTGTTCTTCATTCAAACGACGTAAGCGGGTAGCAAACGAAGGGCCACCTGCAACCCCACCTATTACTACAAATTTCATGGTTCCATCTCCTCTATTTAAAAAAATAAGTTTTAGCTTTAAACGTATGCCCGCTAACGAGAGAAAGTTCCTTAAAATACGCTTTCACTATAGCTTGGCATCTCTAATTCCGATAGTACAATGTTTTCAATGAACCGGCAAAGAATTGTTCTCGTAAAGAAAAAAATTAGTTCCTGAAAATGGCTACCTAAATGAGACGGACAGAATAAGTTTTTACATTAGGAAAGACTTTCGTGAACTCCCTCAGCTTTTTGCCAGTTTTTCTGCTCGCTTTATTGAGATTAGAAAAATGATTCCCTCATTAGGCGTCAGCTGAGCAATAAGACCAAATGATTTCGTGAAGCCGGACATGGATATACTTGCTGTAAAGCGATTTATTCATGTGAAAAATTTATACTTTCTTTCAAGCGTGCAAAAAAGAGGTTCACAAAAGTTTTGTCGAACCTCCTTCTACCGAATAAACGGCGTTCCAGTCACAGCCGCTCATTTCTTAATCATTTATTTCCCACTGCCAACTGTTTTTTCTAGTATCCTGCACGCCTCGCCAACATACTCTGAACAAGGGCGTTTGCCAATGATTTCTTTACAATAAAGTGAACCACAGGCTTGCTGGAAGTCTTGGTTGAGTCTGACTATTATTTTTTCCGTCGCAGCTCCCACACATTCGGCTGGGTCGTTGGTCTTTGGGGTACCTTTTAACTGGTTGGTTACGATATAACAGCCCGCTAACGCGCCGCACAACCCTTGGTAACGGCCGCCGCCATAACTTGCGCCTAGTTCAATCGCTGTTCTTTCATCGATCTTCAACTCAGCACGATAAGCTAAAACTATTGCTTGACAACAATTGTATCCTACTTGAAAAGATGCGATTGCTTGCTGTTGTCGCTCCATGATCATTCCTCTCTTCCTCCTCAGAACCAATTTCTGATTCCTTGAATCAACGATTCTTTATCCTACTATTGTACTTCTTTGACTGTTAGACCGGCTTCTTGGATAAAGGCTGACGGTTCGGTTTTTTTCTCGTTGACAGCTTTGGGGAAAGTCACATACAATCTTTCCTTCGCTCGCGTGATAGCGACATACATCAGTCGTCGCTGTTCTTCCATCGTCGTCGGTGGTGCGCCTTGCTCAACGGCCGCCTGCAAATCACAGTCTGCTTTTTCAACCGTATGATGATTGGGCAAAGCGTCCTCGTAAACACCTTTGATAAAGATATTCTTTTTTCCTAGTCCTTTGCTGGCATGAATAGACAATAAATAGACGGCGTTTAGTTGCTGTTGATCGTATTCTTTTAAGCGTTGCTTCATTCCTTGATTTTGCTTCTGAGCTTCTTCAAAGCTTGCCATTAAACCGGGCCAATCCTTGGCTTCCGTTAATTCCTTTGCCAGCCAATCAGCTTCTTCCATACCTAGTTCCTTTTTAAATTTAGGGGTCGCCAGGATAGCTTCCACAAAAGGCGCCAGTTGCAGCTGCTGGCTTTGATAAAAAGTGTAGATTTGTTTGAAGAATTCTTTTGTCTTCGTTTGCGCTGATCGATCAAGCTGCTTTTCAGCTACTAAGAAGGTAACTAGATCATTGATTTTGAATTTGTTTTGGGTGAAAAGTTCCGCCAAGAAAGCCGCGCTAGTACCGAACTTTATGTAGTGATAAAAGGCGTATTGTTGAATGATCTTTTTTAAAGCATCATTTTTTTCTTTACTATTTGTTGCGCCCGCGATTTTTTGTAATTGTTCAAATAAATGTTTAAACAAAGGCAGCCCGAAGATTCCTAAAAGATCATCATTTGATTGTGTGACAAAAGGAACTTTTTGTTCAGCTAATTCTTTTAATAAAGACCTTAGCTGCACCCGCGTTGGATACAATACCAGCGTGTCGGTATAATCGGGTTTCCCGTCCTTTTTCGGCGTTTGAGTCGCTAGCATTTGAATTTCTTTACCGATCCAAGCAGCTTCTGCTTCATCATCAGGAAAACTCAAAGCGGAGATTTCGTGAACGGCTGGCTTGATGGCGGTCATGGTTTTAGCCAATCGATCATGGGCGTTATGTTGAATCAACCGATTTCCCGCCTCAACGATCGGTGCTTCTGAGCGATAATTCGTCATGAGTGTCAACGAAGTCTGGTTGTATTCTTGGTCAAAGTCTTTGATATAACGCGGTTCTGCCCCGCGAAAATAATAAATACTTTGATCATCATCTCCTACGATAATCAGTTTGCCAGCAGACAGGTTCTGACTCTGCTTATCTGGTGGACAGATCAAGGCGACGATTTGCTTTTGCAGCGGATTGATATCTTGAAACTCATCAATAAAAATGTAGCGGTATTTTTGCTGCAAGCTTGCTCGTGCAGTGAGATCATTTTCTAAAATCAATTTTAAATTATAGAGCATGTCATCAAAGGTAATAAATTGCTGACTCTTTTTAATCACGGCTAGCTCTGCTAAAAATTGCTGAAAGACCTGGCTTAGCGTTTGATTAGGCAAGAGATCTTTTCCATCAAAGTAAGTAGCAACAAAACCGATCATCGCTTGATCTGAATAGCCCATATTGCGCCAATAGCTGATTCGCGACAAGAGACTGCGATCCTCGTATTTATCAAAGTTATATAAACGATACTTCTTAATTAGTTGATTGACTGTTTGCCCATAAAGCTCTTCATCGATCGCTCCTTCAATTCCCCACTGCTTGAGTGCTGGATTGTGCCGGATCAATTCTTGATATTCTCGATTGAACCAACCATGAAAGGTTTGGACTTGGGGCCGGCCGTAACCTCCTAGATAATGGTTTACTCGTTCCTCCATTTCCAATTTGGCTTTGCGGGAAAAGGTACACATCATGATCGTTTTGGGGTCGACCTTTTTTTCTAAGACTAAATATGCCGCCTTCCCGCAAATCGTTTGGGTCTTGCCGCTGCCAGCACCAGCAATAATCCGCAGATGGGTCTCCATCGGAAAACGGATCGCCGCTAGTTGCTCCGGACTGAACTCTGCCCCATTATTTTGCGCCAATAAGTGCTGCAATGTGGCTTGATCATTGAAAACCTCTGTTTCCAACCGCTCCTTATCTTTTGAAAAATTAAGCATGAAAAAGAATCCTCTCTATAATAAAACATCCTTGTCTATTATAGCGGAATCGTGAAATTATGATAGACCTTGATCTCTTACAAAAAGAAGCGAGTAAAAGACAAACCCTTTTTACTGTCTTTTATTCGCTTCAATAATATTTTTCCGATAATTTAACGGCGTGGTCCCAGTAATTTTTTTAAAACTACGAACAAAATAACTGGGCTCTACAAATCCTAATTCATCACTGATCTCGGTAATTGACCAATCGGTAGTCTCTAATAATTGCTCGGCCCAATACACTTTTAATTTTCCATAGATTTTGCTAAAAGGTTCGCCAAATTCTTCTTTGAGTAAACGGCTCAAATGACTAGGGGATAGATTAGTCACCGAAGCTAGTGTCGGCAGATCAACATGACTGCCCTTATTTTCAAACACTAAATCGATTGCCGGCTGCAGTAGCCGATTTGTCGCCTGATACACCCCATCTTCTGTTTGTAGTCGACTTTCTAATAGCGATTGTTGGATATCCTTTTGCACAAACGCCAGATCCAAGCCTTCTTCTAACGGTTTTTCATGTTGCGACAAGCGCAGTGTTTGCTTGTAAGCCTTAATTAAATAATCTTTTTTGATTGCTTCACTAATGATATATTCACTGAGCTTTTCTAACATCTCGGCCGATTGATTCAGATCCTCTCGATTAAATCGCGGGTATCGGGCAATCAAGTCTTGGTGTTCTTGCTTAAAATCAGTCACAAGCTGTTGATCTCCCAGCTGCAATACTTGTTCCAAATCATTCTGTTCTTCCGTCAGCAAAATTTCTCCCGCCATAATCGCGCCCGCGTAGTGACCGTCAACTATAATCGGGATCGCCATGTCAACAATATCAAAATGACAGCGATAAATGAAGGGCTGGCCCGTTCGTACTGCTTCCAGCCCACCTCGTGAATCACATTTTTCACAATACGCCGAAAGCTTCGGATGATTGCGAGCCAACTGACAAAAAGGCTGGACTTGGCTATGCTTTGTAATCGGCCGACCACGATAATCTACTAAAATAATTGCTAAGTGCGTCGCGATAGCAATACTTTCTTGCAACTTTTCCCATTTCGTTAAGTCCAGTACTTGTTCAATATCAAATTGCGTTCCCTTCATACGATCACCTCATAGCGACATTATAGAACCTTTTTTGTAACAAAATAGTTCTATTTAGCAAAATAATTCAATTGTTTTTCATAAGAAAACGGTAACATTCTTCAATGATTCTTTTATGATAACGCTTTATGATAACACTGTAAATAAAAACAAGGAGGCTTCATTTTATGAGAAAAGCACTGATTTTACCAACAAAATATGTTCAAGGCGAAGATGAATTATTAAATTTAGGGTATTTCGTTACCACCTTCGGCAAGTCTGCCTTATTGATTGCCAATCCGGATGACGTTGAGCGGGTACGTCCACAATTGGATGCGACCGCAAAGAAATTTGATATCACTTTTTATGAAGGCGGATTCAACGGAGAAGTTACTCGTGAAGAAACAAAACGATTGCAAGCAGTGGCAGAAAAATATCAAACCGACTGCATTATCGGACTCGGTGGCGGGAAAGCCATCGATGCATCAAAAGTGGTCGCTGAAGGTGAACATTTGATTATTGTTCCGACAATCGCTGCGCAAGATGCGCCAACTTCTCACTCTGCCGTACTTTACCACGCAGATGGTTCTTTTGATGATTATGCTTATTTCAAACAAAGCCCTAGCGTTGTCCTAGTCGACACAAAGGTCGTCGCAAAAGCACCCACTCGTTTCTTAGTTGCCGGCATGGGTGATGCTTTATCCACTTACTTTGAAGCCCGGGCCACTCACAATTCTTACTCACGGGTCAACGCTAGTTTACCAATGGGATCTCGTGAAGGCTTGACTCCTCCTGCCAGTGGGACTTATGCCGCACTTGCTATGGCAAAATTATGTTGGGAAAATCTTCAAGAAGATGGGCTACACGCGAAGATTGCTTGTGATGCCAACTTACCAACTGAAGCATTGAATAAGATCGTTGAAACAAATATCTTATTGTCTGGTTTAGGTTTTGAAAGCGGCGGCTTAGCAGCAGCTCATGCGATTCACAATGGGATGACAGTTCTAGCGGGCACACATCACTATCTACATGGTGAAAAAGTTGCCTTTGCTACTTTAGCACAATTGGTTTTAGAAGATGCTGAAACAGAAGAAATCAACGCAGTAATGGATTTCATGGCTTCAATCGGATTGCCACTTACATTGGCTGACCTTGGTGTTGAATCAATCAGCTTTGAAGAAGCACTTGAAGTTGCCAAAATCGCTTCTATTCCAGAAGAATCGATTCACTCAATGCCATTCCCAATCGTGGAAGAAGAAGTTGCCAATGCCATTATCGTCGCCGACCGGATCGGTCAAGCTTACAAAGACGCGCATCAATAATCGACAGTCGTGTTACTAACTTGCCTCAGCGAGTTAGTAACACGTTATGCGTTATAGCTTTTTAGTAGGATGATATACGGCTTGAATATCAGATTTATTTTCCTGGAAGAAAAATAAATACATTAAATTGAAAAAGGATGTCAGTCCTACTTTTTGCAGTTTATAAAGAGCGGAGTCCGAAAAAGTTCGACTAGAACTAAAAAAGTACGAACTAGTAGGATGATATACGGCTTGAAATTCTGACTTATTTTTCTGGAAGAAAAATAAATACATTAAATTGAAAAAGGATGTCAGTCCTACTTTTTGCAGTTTATAAAGAGCGGAGTCCGAAAAAGTTCGACTAGAACTAAAAAAGTACGAACTAGTAGGATGATATACGGCTTGAAATTCTGACTTATTTTTCTGGAAGAAAAATAAATACATTAAATTGAAAAAGGATGTCAGTCCTACTTTTTGCAGTTTATAAAGAGCGGAGTCCGAAAAAGTTCGACTAGAACTAAAAAAATAAGAGCTAGTAGGATGATATACGGCTTGAATATCAGATTTATTTTTCTGGAAGAAAAATAAATACATTAAATTGAAAAAGGAGTTTTTCCATGAAAAAGGCAATTCTATTAGTCTCACATAGTCAAAAAATCACTGACGGTATCAAAGAAATGATTGAGCAAATGGCTCAAAGTGATTCACTGGAAATTTATTCATTAGGCGGTACTTCAGAGGGTGAGCTTGGCAGTGACCCAACGAAAATCGTTGATGTTGTCAATGAAGCCGATTCCGTTGAAGTGTTTCTCGTTTTTGCCGATCTCGGCAGTGCCGTTTTAAGTGCAGAATTAGCCTTTGACATGTTAGAAGAAATACAGCAGTCCAAATACATTTTAGTTGATGCGCCGTTAGTTGAGGGAGCTTTCGCAGCAGGAATCACTGCTAGCGTTTCCGATGATCTTTCTCACATTATCGCTGAAGCAAAGAATGCACCCGGAAAAGGATGGGAATAAGATGAAAAAAATAATTAACGATCCAAAAGATATTATTGAAGAAATGTTGTCTGGTATCGTCGAAAGCTATCCTAGCCTCGTTCATCGAGTGGCAGATTCTCGTGTTATCGCAAAGAATTCAAGTTTAGCACAAGTCGGTTTAGTTTCTGGCGGCGGCAGCGGCCATGAACCAGCCCATGCAGGCTTTGTCGGCGACGGCATGTTGAGCGCAGCGGTTTTAGGGGATGTTTTTACTTCACCGACTCCCGATCAAATTGAAATAGCGATCGAAGAAGCCAATCAAGGACAAGGCGTTCTATTGATTGTCAAAAATTACACGGGCGATATTTTAAATTTTGAAATGGCTAAGGATTTGGCGGAAATGAATGAGATTGCTACGGAGATCGTTGTCGTTGACGATGATATCGCGGTAGAAGACAGCACCTATACCGCTGGCAAACGCGGCGTGGCTGGGACGATCCTCGTTCATAAGATCTTAGGAAATGCCGCTAAACACGGTGCCAGCTTGACTGAATTAAAAACTTTAGGTGAGCGAGTCGTGGCAGCAACGAAAACAATCGGGGTTGCTTTGAAAGCTGCAACAGTCCCTGAAGTGGGTAAACCCGGCTTTTCATTAGCCGAAGATGAAATTGAATTTGGTGTAGGTATTCATGGTGAGCCTGGCTATCGTAAAGAACAATTGCAGCCGTCGAAAGCTTTGGCCCAAGAAATGGTTACTAAGCTATTGGCTTCCTATGAAGAAAAACCGCAAACGATCGGCGTATTAGTCAACGGCATGGGTGGAACACCTTTGATGGAGCAATTTGTCTTTATCAATGATGTCTTGCATCTATTAACTGAAGAAAATATTTCCGTCAGCTTCCATAAGGTCGGAAATTATATGACCTCCATCGACATGCAAGGCTTGTCTTTAACATTCATTGACTTAGCCGATCAAACTTGGCAACACGCCTTGACCCGCTATGTTTCAACTATCTCTTGGTAAACAATCGCAAGGAGGAAAAATAAATGAAGGTCACAACAAATGACATCCAAGCGTGGTTGCAGGATTTCGCGGCTACTATTGAAAAAAATAAAGATTATCTAAGTGAATTAGATACGCCGATTGGTGACGGTGATCATGGCAACAATATGCATCGGGGAATGACCGAATATTTAGTTGTCTCTAAAGGAAATGAGCCAAGCTCTATCGCTAATAGCTTTAAAGTCTTAGCGATGGCACTGATCTCAAAAGTTGGCGGCGCGTCAGGGCCTTTATACGGCTCCGCCTTTATGAACATGGCGAAAGCTGCTAAAGATCTTCCTGAAATTACTACTACTGAAGAATTAATTTCGATACTAACGGCTGGTTTCGATGGCATCAAAAATCGTGGAAAAGCGGAACTAGGCGACAAAACAATGTTAGACGTCTGGGGTCCTAGCATCACTCTTTTAAAAGAAGGACGTTTATCCAGCCAAGAAATTGAACAGCTGAAAGAACAAACCAAAGACTTACAAGCTAAAAAAGGACGCGCCTCTTATTTAGGCGAACGCTCCATCGGACACATTGATCCAGGGGCCGCTTCCAGCGCCCTATTATTCCAAACGTTACTACCTTATTTAAATTAATCAGCCAAGTGTACCTCGACTGAAACCTTCGAGGTACACTTGTTTTTTTCATTGTTCGCTCCTCTACTAAGATTCAGAATACGTTTCAATCGTATTTTTTGATAATCATTATTATACTAATAAAAAAAGACTAACTCGCTTAGCCGTTGGAGTGAACCATATGGAAAAACAACGAACCCTTAGTAAATCAATCATTATTCTCGGACTCTTTTCTTTTATCACCTCGCTGTCTGGAGAAAGTACCAACTTAGCGCTACCCACGATCAGCCGAGCCTTAGCGATTACGAATAATCAAGCAACGTGGATCGTTCAAATTGGCTTGATTACCACAACAATTTTATTAGTCGCCTTTGGTCATCTCGGCGACGTGTTGTCGAAAGAGTTAATTTTCTTAGTCGGTGGTCTTTTATTTACCATTGGCTCCTTAGTCAATGGACTGGCACCGACCTTTGTCCTGCTTCTCTTCGGCCGAGTTATCCAAGCAATTGGATCGGCCATGATCATGGCTAATTCAATTGGTTTGACGACTGAATATTCTACTCCCGAGACCCGCGGAACAACCCTAGCGGTCATTTCGATGTTTATCTCGGTTGGATCGATTTCAGGTCCCGCTTTAGGCGGCGTGATTTTGTCGGTCTTCTCTTGGCGTTGGATTTATTTGATCAATGTTCCCTTAGGACTTATTTTTAGTTACCTTGGATTCAAAACCTTCACGATTCCTAAATTTACAAAAGAATTGTTGGAAGCTCCTTTAAAAGAAGCCAATTGGCTGGGGCAAGGTATTTTTTCGGTTGGGATCATTGTTTTATCCCTTTCTAGTCTCTTTTTCCAAGATATGCAAGCTCGCTATCTAGTCGGCAGTCTAGCCTTCGTTGGTGGTGCGGCCTTGACGGTTTTTTCTTTTATTCAGGATGATCATAGTAAAAGCCCTTGGATTTCGCCTAGCGTTCTTCGCAACAAACGCTTTATGCTTTCGATGTTCGCTTTATTTTTAGCGATGCTGACCAATGTCGCATCAAATATCCTATTACCTTTTTATTTGCAAAGTTTCAATGGGGTTAATCCTTTGATTAGTGGTCTCGTGATGGTTTTACAATCAGTCGTCATGCTGGTGATTTCACCAATCGCGGGACGTTTGTCCGATAAGATCGGCTCCAGCAAATTAATTATCAGCGGTCTAATCGTCTTAATCCTCTCGCAAATCGGTTATACCTTTTATCCCTTATCAATTAATTGGCTACTGATCCTGTTGCCAATTTTATTAAATGGTGTCGGGATGGGGCTCTTTTTATCGCCGAATAATTCATTGGCGATGTCTTTTGTAGAGAAACACTTCACCGGCGTTGCTGGGTCCTTGACTTCTTTCTTTAGAACGATCGGGATGAGCTTAGGTATCAGCATCGCTTCTGCCGTGCTCTTTGCCCAGCTTCCCGGGGTCCGCTACATTACACCTCAGCTGGGGGTAACCTTTATTCAAGCTTTCCACAATGTTTTTTGGGTGATGGCTGCTTTAGCAGTTCTCTGCCTAGTCTTATCCGTCTACGCGATTTCTAGTGATAAAAATAAGGCCAAATAAAAATAGTGTCTACCAACAATCAGCTCTTTCTGAAATTTTGGTATAAAACGAAAATAAGTCTATTCTGGTTCCAATGAAAAGGAATCAGAATAGACTTATTTATATTTATGAGGCTCAAGCATGCAAGCTTCAATATTTGCCTAGTGCTTAGAATAAGGCCGCCCTTTGGACCAAATCATTTGGTATTTGATTCAAAGTCGGCATACGCTATGTTCTTATTCAGCTAACTCTTCAAATTGTGAATTGTAAAGGGAAGCATAAAGTCCGTTTTGAGCCAATAGTTCTTCGTGGCTACCTTGTTCTTTGATGTCTCCACCTTGCATGTAAAGAATCTTGTCAGCGTCTTTAATGGTTGATAGACGGTGAGCGATAACAAAGGACGTGCGGCCCTTCATCAAGTTGTTCATCGCTTCTTGGATCAAGCCTTCTGTCCGAGTATCAACTGATGAAGTGGCTTCATCTAAGATCAAGATCGGCTTGTCGGCTAAGATCGCACGAGCAATGGTCAACAATTGTTTTTGTCCTTGTGAGATGTTTGAAGATTCTTCATTCAATTCCATCTCATAACCACCAGGTAAGGTCTTAATAAAGTGATCCACGTGAGCAGCTTTGGCAGCGGCATAAACTTCTTCATCTGTCGCGTCTAAACGCCCATACCGTAGATTGTCCATGATCGTTCCTTTGAACAACCAAGTATCTTGTAAAACCATTCCGATGTTTTTCCGTAGATCTGCACGATTAAAGTCTTTGATATTGTGGCCATCGATTTTTATTGCGCCGGAATTGACATCGTAAAAACGCATCAATAATTTGACCATCGTTGTTTTACCTGCACCAGTCGGGCCAACGATCGCAACTGTTTGGCCAGGATCGACATGAGAAGTAAAGTCTTGGATAACGATCTTGTCTGGTGTGTAACCAAACTGTACGTGCTCAAAGTCTACCATGCCTTTTGCTTTATCCAATTGCACTGGATTCTCAGCCATTTGATCTTCTTCGTCTTCGGCTAAGAATTCAAAGACCCGTTCCGCTGCGGCAGCCATTGATTGCAACATATTCGATACTTGGGCTAATTGGGCGATTGGTTGCGTTAAGTTACGAACGTATTGGATAAAGGCTTGGATATCACCAACTGTGATTGTTCCATTATAAGCCATGAATCCACCAACGATCGCTACACCCACATAACCTAAGTTTCCGACAAAGTTCATGATCGGCTGCATCAAACCAGATAGAAATTGGGACTTCCAAGCAGATTTGAATAGCACTTCATTTTGTTCTTTGAATTCCTTCAACGAGTTTTCTTCATCATTGAACAAACGAACGATCGTGTACCCACCGATGGTTTCTTCAACCTTCCCGTTGATAACCCCTAAATATTCTTGTTGGGTTTTGAAATATTTTTGCGAATTTTTCACAACGATCAAGATCAAAATCAATGAAATAGGGACGATCAAGATCGCAACACCCGTCATTTTCACCGAAATTGAAAGCATCATTACGATAACTCCGATGATCGTGAAGGTGGAAGTGATCAACTGCGTCAAACTCTGGTTCAGTGATTGTCCTAATGTATCCACGTCATTCGTGATGCGTGAAAGAACTTCCCCGGTTGTCCGGCTTTCAAAATAATTCATTGGCATCCGATCGATTTTTTCAGAAATTTCTTTCCGCATCCGATACGTGATCTTTTGGGAAATCGTCGACATGATCCAGCCTTGGATGATTCCGAATAAGGAAGCCACCACATATAGACCAAGCATGAATAAAAGAATGCCACCGATTTTATCAAAATTAATATCACCAGTACCTTGATATTTTTTGATTAAACCATTAAATAATTCAGTAATTGCTTTTGATAAGATTTTTGGACCCCAAATATTGAAAATTGTTGAGGCGATCGCGAAGATCATTACAAAGAACACCGCGATTTTATACGCCCCAAGATACGAGACTAATTTTTTCAGCGTACCTTTGAAGTCTTTGGCTTTTTCCACTGGCGCAGACATATGTCCAGGACCGCCACCACGAGGGCGATTTTGTTTTTGTTCTGCCATTTTATTCGCTCCTCCTTAATCCGCTTCTTCTATGCCTAATTCAGCATTGCTTTATTGTGACTGGGCAATTTCTTGATAGACCTTAGATGATTCCATCAATTCTTCATGACGACCTTGCGCCACGACCCGACCTTCTTCTAAGACAATGATATTGTCAGCATGGAGAATCGTCGAGATTTTTTGGGCCACAATGATTTGCGTCACATCTTTGATATTTTCAGCGAGGGCTTTTCGTAACGCCACATCCGTTTTGTTATCAAGAGCTGAGAACGAATCATCGAAGATCAAGATCTTAGGATTTTTCGCTAACGCACGAGCAATCGATAGACGTTGTTTTTGTCCACCAGAGACATTCGTTCCACCTTGAGAGATTTCACGATCAAAGCCTTTTTCATTCGAATCGATAAACTCTTCTGCTTGTGCGATTTGAGCGGCTTTTTTCATTTGTTCATCAGTAATATCAGAATCGCCAAATTTAATATTTGAAGCAATATTACCAGAGAATAAAATTCCTTTTTGAGGTACAAAGCCCATAATCTCATGTAATTTATGCATGCTCATTTCACGGATATCAATCCCATCAACGGTGATTCGTCCGCCAGTTACATCGAACAAACGTGGAATCAAGTTAACGATAGTTGATTTCCCTGATCCAGTTGAACCGATCAATGCTGTTGTTTCTCCAGGTTTTGCTGTGAAGTTGATATGATGCAAAACATCTTCGTCGGCATCACCATAACGGAATTGGACGCCTTCAAATTTCACTTCACCCTTGAAATCATGATCATCTTTTGGTTCTTCAGGATCAACAATCGTAGGTTTTGTATTCAAGACTTCATCTACCCGTCCTGCTGCTACATTTGAACGCGGCAAGATGATTGAAACCATTGATAACATCATGAAGGCCATAACGATTTGCATCGTGTACGTAATGAAGGCCATCATGTCACCGACTTGTAATTGTCCCATGTCCATGTTGTGTCCACCGACCCAGACGATCAGTACTGAGATTCCATTCATTAAAAGCATCATTAACGGCATCATTAATGACATCGCCCGGTTCACGAACATTTGCGTCTTCATCAAGTTCGTATTCGCTACATCAAAACGTTCCTCTTCGTATTTTTCACGAGAAAAGGCACGAATAACTGGCAATCCAGTGATGATTTCACGAGAAACCAAGTTGACACGGTCAACTAAGTTTTGCAACGCTTTGAATTTTGGCATCGTTGTTAATAGTAAGGTTAAGACTAGAACTAAAACAGCCGCCACGGCCACACCAACGATCCAGCCCATTCCTGTTCCGGTTTTATAAACGCGATAGACCCCACCAATACCTAAGATCGGTGCATATAAAACCATCCGCATGATCATGACGATCCCCATTTGAATCTGTTGGATGTCATTGGTATTACGAGTGATCAATGAAGCAGGTGAGAATTTTTCCATTTCATTGTTGGAAAAGGCTAATGTCTGTTCAAATTGGCCAACCCGTAAATTTTTACCGACTGTTGCGGCAACTAATGACGCGATCAAACCAACGATAATCGCAGCAATAGCTGAGACGAAGGTCAAACCAATCATTTTAGCACCAGTTTTCATCATGTAATCATTTTGGATTTTTTGGGTATTAACATTTAACGCCTTGTATTCAGCTAAGGTTAATTGAATCCCAACTGTTTTTAGCGAATCTTCACCAACATTGCCTAAGCTTTTCTTCGTCGCTTTACGAGCAGCATCAACTTTTGCTGGCATTGCATCATTTTGTATTTTGACTTCGGCGCCGATTTTTTGTGCTTCCGCGCCTTTGGCTTGTGCTTCAGCCGCTAATTTTTGTGCTTCCGCACCTTTGGCAGCAGATGTTGCGCCATCTGTTGCACTTGCCGCTGCTTTACCAGCCGCTTGCGCTTGTTCGCCTAATGCCTTCGCTTCTTGACCTAAAGCTTGAGCTTTCGCTCCGTCTTTAGCGATGGCTTGATACTCAGTCAGAACTTCTTTTGCTTCTTTCCCATTGGTTGAATCTTTTGATTGGGCGGAAGCAATCATCATCATAGGTAGATTGAGGATTTTTGCTAGTTCATCCTTCGTTGTTCCTTTTTGCAAGTCTAATTTGTAGATATCGACCTTTTTCCCGTCTACGGTTTGAGTTGCTTCTTTGTAGTTATCTTTGATTGTTTGCTTCTCTTTGTCGGTCATGAAAATCTCAAGCCCTTGAAGCGTTGACTTTCTGATTTTGTCTGGTGTCGACTGTTCAAGTCCTCCCTGTTGAATACCAACGTCTACGATATCTGACGTTAAACTAGGCAAACTTAAATCACTGGATGCTTGCACAATTAAAAGCAAGAACACAGCGATGATCGCGTACCAGTATTTTCCAAGATATTTAAAAATCTTCACTATTGATCACTTTCCCCTTCCGCGGATATTTTTTTTGAGTAGTCGACAAACTTAGCAGTTAATTCGAGATATTTTTTAGTATCTGCTTCTCCCATTAACTCAAATACTCGAATAATTTTCGTCCGCATTTCCTGTTTTTCAGCTTTCGCTACTTTTTCTCCAGCTTCCGTCAAGCTGACATTGATCTTACGACGATCGTCAGGATCCATCGTGCGAATGATTAAGCCGCGCTTTTCCAAGTTTCCCAACACAGCTGCGATTCGTGCTGTAGATAAATTAAGTGTGTCTGCTAAAAATTTAGGATTGGCAGGTTCACCTAATATATCTAATGCCTTAATGACGATGTTCGCACCTTTGCTGCTCTTTTCGATCTTACTGAATGCGCCATGGCGATTTTGTACCATCAGCTCCATCAGTTCACGTTCAGCTTCTTCTGCGAATGTCATACGACTCCTCCTTCTTAAAAAAATCTAGTTTCTCATTAATGCCTAATAGTGTTAGTTATTAATGCTGTTTGATATTACCTCTTATAAAATGTAAATGCAAGTATTTTATTCAGAAAATTAAAGAATCCGTTTTCCTTTAAAAAAATTTTGAAATTTATTTCCTTGACACTTTCGGACAATCAAAAAAGCCTTCAGGCTGTAAAGATAACTAGGCTTGAAGACGATTAAATTTAGTTCAATTTATAAGCTGCGTTTAAGAAAGACTTGCACGAACTCCCTCAGCTTTTTGCCAGTTTTTCTTCTCGCTTTATTGAGATTAGAAAAATGGTAGGCGTAAGGACAATCAGAATCATTTTTCGTGTTTTTGGAAAAATGATTTTCTCAGTAGGAGTCAGCTGAGCAATAAAATCAAATTATTTACAAATTGCTTCTCAAACTTCGAAATCGTTTTGCTGATTGCCCATAAAGCGAATTCGTTAAGCCGGACATGGATATGCCTACTGTAAAGCGATTGATTCATTTTAAAATTTTCTTCTTCCTCTCATGAAAAAAAGTCGCCGAATAAATCGGCGACTTTTTACTTATTGATTATGGGTGAATATATTGTAAACCTGCTGCACTTAATGTTGCAGTGTTTGGTCCATTTGGTGTTGAGAAGCCCATTCCACCTTGAGTAATTGTAATCGTGTTGTTTGATGCGTTGTATGATTGAACATACGCTACGTGTCCATAAACTGGATCAGCGTTCCATGTTCCAACTGATTGACCTTGTCCAAAGACTACGATTGAACCGGCTGCTGGTGAACCGTCTACTTGGAAGCCATCAGCCGCTGCTGAAGCACCCCATTGACAGCCGTTGCCCCAATAAGTCCCAGCCCATGGTGCCACAGTTTTAACGTACCAAGTACATTGACCTTCTGCATACATATTGCCTGAACCTGTATGATCGACTTTTGAACCGCCACCGGTTGGTGGTGTTGGTGCTGGCGTCGGAGTAGGTGTTGGCGTACTAGAGTTGTCGGTTGAACTTGTATCTGTCGCTTCAGTTGAACTAGCTTCAGTTGAAGAAGAAGTTGTTGTGCTTTCTTCACTAGTACTAGATGAAGCAGTGGTTGAGCTGCTTTCAGTCGTTTCTTTTGTTTGTTCTTGTGCCTTCGCTGCTTCTTCAGCTGCTTTAGCTTGTTCCGCTTCAAAAGCTTTTTGCGCTTTCGCCGCTTCTTTTGCTTGGCGTTCTTGCTCAGCTTTTTGCGCTTTAGCTGCCGCTTCTTGTTCTTTCAAGATACGCGCTTGTTCTGCTTTTGCTGCTTCTTGATCTTTCTTCAACTTAGCTTTATCTTGTTCAGCAGTTGCTTGTTCTGCTGCGTAATTTGCTTTCACAACATTCAATTCTGCTTGCTTGTTAGCAATTGAATTTTTCTGTGTTTCTAATTCTTTTTGGTTTGCAGCGATTTCTGCAACTTTTGCTTCATTATCTTTAACTTTTGCTTCAACAGCTTTTTCGTCAGCTTTTTGTTGCTCCATTAAAGATTTGTTCGCTTTAACCATTGTCGTCATCGCTTGAACACGACCAACAACATCAGATAATGAATCTGCTTCTAATACAGCTGAAACGTAATTCGTTGCTTGTCCTTTTACTTGTGTATCACGGGCTTGATTTTTGATAACTTCATTCCGTTTTGCGATGCGTACTTTTAAAGTAGCGATTTTATCTTGTAATTTTAGTGTATCTTGGTTTAATTTTTCTTGTTTCGCTTCTAATTCGTTAACTTTTCCGCTAACTGTCGCAATTTCAGCAGTTAATCCATCGATTTGTGTTTGAACGTCGGATTGTTTACCTTGTAAATCACTGATTTTTTGATCTTTTTCTTGAATTTGCTGATCATAATTATCGGCAAAAGCAATATTGGGAACCGCTGATACGGCGATTGAACATACCAACAATGCTGATAATAAACTCTTCTTCACTAATTATTCCTCCGGCTGTTACTTTAATTTAAAATCTAATCGATCTCATTAAGACAGAAGTAATTCTAACATAGCGATATATCATACAGATAAAAGAAATGTTACAAATATATTTCAATCTCGTTTTATTTTATATTTCAGAAGAATTTATCAATCCGCTATTTATTCGCTATAAGTCAATGAAAATAACTGTAACATGAGTTATTTTAACACCTTTTACTTATCTTTTTAAAAAATAGTCAATTACTGGTAAAAAATGATTCATTTGTGGGGCTTTTTTATTTTCTTCGATTATTTTAGAAAGTAGTCGTCCAGAATTTAGTGAATTAACTCCTATATGCGAATAATTCGAATCATAATTTAAAAGAACAGTTACTATTAAACTTTTTTTATTCAATTATAGTATTTTATTTTGCTTTATTTGATACAATTAATTTATAAGGATGTGATCTAATGTTATCAGAAATGGCTTTTGTGGTTTTAGATAAGCCTGCAAAGAATAAATTACAAATAATGGAATTCTTATTTACAGAAGCGCTGGAATCAGTCTCTTTAGCATTTTTATGCGAGAAATTTTCTTATACCTATCCAACGATCCAAACCTTATGCAATGAACTGCAACAAGATTTTCATAAAATGGATTTTTTAGATTTCCGCGTCAGTAAAGGCAAGATCAGCTGGTGCTCTAAAAATTATCCTTATCGCGCCTATCAACAGTTCTTGATTCAGCAATCGATTCCTTATCGCTGGCTCAAAACGACACTGCTTCATCCGAAAAAAACAATCGATGACTTTTGCTATGAATCATTTGTCAGTCGAACGACCTTAACGAGAAGAATGAAACCTCTTACAGATTTTCTTGCTCGTTTCGATATTCGTCTAAACCTGTCTAAGATGCAGCTGCAAAGTTTAAACGAAGCAAGTATCCGTGTCTTTTACGCCTACTATTTTTGGCTAGGGTCCTTTGGAGAAGAACTCGCCACGTATGATGAGCTTGCTCGCAAAGAAAATAATTTATTGGAAAATAGTCCGCTGAGCAATTTGAACTTTATCCACCCAAAGGAAACCTTGCTTTTTTTTACTATTTCGCGTCTGCGAGCTGATGCAGGCTTTTATTTGCGAGAAACACCCTTTAAAGAGCTAATTTTTCCGGAAGCAATCACGGCCCTTTCCGCTTACACTGCTTCATTTATTACAGACCCGATCCAAAAAAATCGACATATTGATTTTCTCGGATATATGATTTATTACTACCCCTATTTTGTGGATGAATCCGACGAACGTCTTCCGTTTATTTATGATTACTTCCATATGCTCTCTGATAAGAACGACGAACTTGCGGGATTAGTTTATGAATTGCTCTCTTATATAGAAGAAAAAAATTTACTTTGCCCATTGAGTCAGCCTGAAACGCGTTTATTGAAAATCAATTTTTTTAAAACCTTTCTGAATTATTCAATTTTCAAAGAAGTCCCGTTCCCTTCAATTGAACTCTCTTTAGACAACGACTTTAGTGAGCTGGGAGAAATTGTCTGTCTCTCTGATGTGATCGAATCTTTTTTGAAAAAGGTCAATCGACGAAAAGACTTTGACTGGTTAAAAAGCCAGCGAAAAAATATGGCGTATACGTTAGCGACGACTATTTTACCTTTTTACAGTCCTCAGCAGCTGCCAGTCAGTCTCAACGTCACAGTCGTACCAACACCAGATTATTTAGCAATGAAGGAAATCAGGGAGTATCTTGAAAATCTAAAATTCGTAAACTACGCGCCCTTTTCCACTGACTTAAGGGAAATTGATTTATGTATCGCTTCTTCTGAGAAGCTGGTAGCTGATTTTTCTGGGCTGCCCTCCTTTATCATCCCCTTTGAGCATCCTAATTTTTACAAGAGGCGGCTATTCGATCAGCTGTTGACGCTTCACAATAAAAAGAAATTTGGCTAGGTGTTTTTCTTTGGCTCAAGTCTCCTTTTCGTCTAAAATTAAATTGAAACGAAAAAGGGGGAAATCGTATGCGTTGGCGAGGGGATCGACAAAGTTCAAATGTGGAGGACCGTTCAGGCAGTAGCGGCCGACCAGTAGGGAAAATCGCTACCGGCGGCGGCATTGGTGTATTTTTAATTGCTATTATTGTTTTCTTTATTTCCGGCGGTGATCTAAATACCGTGACAGATACCTTAGGCGGGGGCATCACACCCGCTACTTATGAGACAGAAAATGTTTCTTCAAAAGAATACACCGATCAAAAAGAATTTGCGGCGGTGGTTTTTGCCCATTTAGAAGATTATTGGGATGGCGAATTCGCCGAACGGAATGAAACCTATCAAAATCCAAAGCTGGTGCTGTTCACTGACAGCGTAAATTCTGCCTGCGGTCAAGCCAGTTCGCAAGTCGGTCCTTTTTATTGTCCCGCCGATCAAAATGTCTATTTAGACCTAAGCTTCGCTGATGAATTAACGAATAAATACGGTGCGACTGGAGATTACGCGATGGCTTATGTGATCGCCCATGAAGTCGGTCATCATGTCCAAAACGAACTAGGAATCTCCAAACAACTAGACAAAATCCGGCAACGTGTCTCGGAAACGGAATATAATAAATACAGTGTTCGCTTAGAGTTGCAAGCCGATTATTTGGCTGGTTGTTTTTCTAAATATTTAGCTGGCCAAACCTATCAAGGCCAGCCGATCTTAGAAGAAGGCGATATCGACGAAGCGATCACTGCCGCCAATGCGATTGGCGACGATACTTTGCAAAAGGAATACCAAGGCTATGTCGTTCCCGACAGCTTTACTCATGGAACGAGTCAGCAGCGAATCAATTGGTTTAAGCGAGGATATAAATATGGTGATCTCGAACACGGCGATACCTTTAATGAGAAAAATTTAGACTTAGCCAGTGCAGCGTAAAAAAAGTGTCGGTCAATTTTGACCGGCACTTTTTGATTACTAATTATGACCATTCGAGTGGAGCTACTTCATTCTTCTTGCTCAAATCACTGCATCCGCATTATCGAAATACACTTGGTCAAAAACAGATGCATGCAATTTATACCCCTTGCCCCAAAACGTCTCAATAATTTGACCTTCAACGCCTTGTTCAGCAAGCTTGCTTTTTAGCCGTTTGACTAATGTAGACAGCTGAGACATATTGGAATTACTCGACTTCTTATGCAAGATCACCAAACATAATTCATCTCTAGAAATGGCGGTGTCTCCTTGTTCGTATAGAACACGCAGCAACTTCATTTCTCTATTGTTTAAGTCCAACGTAGACAGATCGTATTTAGGACTTCTTTTTGGTAACGTGAAAAACAATCCTTCCTCACGTTTCTCCAAACAACTCAAGGCCTCTCGAATTGTTTCAAGGGACATTTGATTCGCAATATAGTCAGAAAAACCTTCTCGTTTCAACTGCTGAACTTGTTTTTCAGCTAATAACTCGTTGGATTTCCGTAATAGTATTAATGGATACCTCTTTAATTTATTCATTATTCTAGTCACTTCTAGATTATCGATCGTTTCACTTAAAATAATTTGATGAAAAATCGATAAAAAATCTAATGACAATTCATCTTGTAAACATAGCTGCAGCAACTGCATAGATGAGAAGACCTCATGGCCTAGTTGCTCAACTTGCAATTCAAACTCAACTTCACTTAACGGACTTTTTGTTAATAATAATATGCGGCTCATATAACCCCCTACTTTCTGTACCATGATTGACGACCCAATACTTGAAAAACAACTTTTCAAATTTCCAAGTTGCTTTCCTTCGTAATTACTTAGCCTAAAAAATCAAGAAGCCGCAACCTGAAACCTTGGAAATAGTCTCGTGATTACGTTTGCGACTTCTGACTAAATGGTTAAAAATTGTAGAAAATCTAATCAACCTAAACTTTTAGCGATTCACGGTCTTTCTACGCTTCAGTACCAAACCACTTACTACGATTAGCATCAATAAACCAGCTAAGACCCATTCATAGTTATGAGTATCATTTGTCTTAGGCAAGCTTCGGGTGCTGTTGCTCGATTGACCTGACGTGCTATTGGATTGAGTCACTTTTTTTCCTCCCGAAGTATTAGGTAGGTTAGAGCGATTAGGTGTTTCTGGTACATGGGTATTGGTGATCGTATAGCCATTCACCTGTGATACATAACCAGTCGGAATATTTTCCTCTTTGACAGTGTACTCATATTCTCGTCCGCTAGGATCATAAAGTGGCAATTCTTCGAAAGTATAACGCCAATTCATTTCATCTGTAACCGTTACTTCACCGATCTTTTGGCCATCTTGCATGAGTGCGATTAAAACAGAGTCTGGTCGAATGCCTGCTTGATTCTCTTGATCATCCCAAATCTTTCGACCATTTATTTCTGTCGTTAACAACTCATTAGTCACATTCAGTCCATTTGTTGTTGCTTGATAAGCTGGTGTTTGATTATAGTTGTCCGGAACGTCGATTTCTTTTACTTTGTAATGCATTTGACGACCTAATTTGTCGGCTGCAGGTAACCCAGCAATGTTTAAAGGTGTAAAATCTGGACCCATGATTTCAAAAATTCCTTGTGGGCTCGCTGGCGTTCCTACCTCTGTAGCTAATGATTCGGCCATTCCGTCTGACCATGAATAAAGCTGGAAGGTAATTTTTTCAGGACGTGTATTGAATTTGTTGTCAAAATCGTCCCATTCTTTTTTAACCGTCAGCTCCAACGTATTCAAATTATTCGTGAAGGTCACTTTTTCGCCTTGCGCAACTTCAAGAGTCTGTTGCTGTTCCCCTATTTGTCCACCGCTTGGTGTATAGGTACTCGCTGAGCCGGCTAAGTTTTCCCTTACCGCGTATTGAATAAGTTGACCCGCCTGATCGTATTTCGGTAATTTCGTAAAGCTGCCGGTCCATTTATTTCCCTGACCATTTAAGGTGATTGTTTTCTCAACCCCATACACCTCTTCAAATGTTTGCCAATCAGCTCCTGTTTTTACCATTAAAGTAAAGGACAAATCGGTTGGTCGCGTACTGTAATAATTGTCTTGGTCTGACCAAGTTTTTTCGACTGCAATTTCTGTTGTGTCTAGATTATTTTTAATATTGTTTCCTGTAACTTCCGGTGAAAAACCGGTTATCGCTTCTTCTTTTACTCGATACTGAACCTCTGCTGATCCTTGATAGTTTTGTGGCAGATTACTGAAGGCATAGCTCCAGCTATCGTCCTTCGACACTTGCTGTGTTACTGCCTGGTTGTTTCGCATATAAGCTTGCCAAGTATTTCCCTTATCCAAACTATACTCTAAATGAACAACGATACTATCTGGAATCAGATTATACTTTTCTGCCAGTGAATCCCACGTCTTAGTCCCTTTTATTTCCGTCGTTTTCAGTGTATTGATCAAATCCGTACCACTTACCTCGGTCGTAAAGCCGGTTGCTTGTTCAGCTATACTGTATTCATACGCTAACGGAGGTGTTACCGAAGTGTCGTATTTTGGCAACTTCGTAAAACGATATTGCCATTGATCATCCGCCGTTACTTGGACTGTTTTATGAAGAGCTTTACTTCCCGCAGCGCCTTTTTGATAAAGCTCAACCTTAATACTTTGCGGCAGTACAAATGACGCATCGTTGTCGGCAATATTCCAAGTTTTTTCACCATTAATATCAATAGTTTCTAATTCGTTTTGCACTTCCAGTGGTTGCCCCGCAGCATATTCTTTTCCTTCATCTCCATAAATGACTTTCCCAGTATCCGTAACTTGAATCTTAGTTAATTCAAAACTTCCCAGATACCCTAAAGGATTTTTCGTTTCTTTGACGGTGTAGACTTTATTCGCTTCAAGGTCAAAAGAAACGAGACCATTTTTATCAGAGGTTTTAACTACATCGTGCTCAGGATTACCGTCATAACTCAACGTAAACTCTGCACCTGAAAGTTTTTTATTGCCATCAGTCTTAACAAATTCAATGACACCTTTATAAATTTTATTTTTCGCTGTCACTTCGCTTGTTTTTCCAGGCTCGACGTTCGCTGGAACTGTATCAGTGGATAATTGATAACCACTTGGCGCATTTATTTCTTTTAATACATAGTCTCCCGGTATCAAATTATCGATCTCAATCGTTCCATTCGTTGTAACAAATTGATCGATGCTATTTCCCAGAGCGTCTTTAGTCACTTGGGTCGTTCCATCTTTTTCGTACAATTTGAACACTGCGCCGTCTAATAATTTATTGGAATCGTTGGCATCTACTTTGGTTAACTTGATTTTTCCCATTTGCTGATTTTCAGCGTTGGCTACTTCCCCGGTTTCCTTGTCCACATTACTATCGATTTGATAAGTAATACCTTTTGCCAAAGCCTCACTAATGTAATAACCATCTACCGGCTTGACTTCAACTAGCGTATAAGTATCGTAAGTCAAATTATCGAAAGTTGCTTGTCCTTCACTATTCGTAATTTGTTCTGCGACTAGCTGCCCATTCGCTACAGGGCCACGATATAATGCTAGTGTTACCCCTTCCAATTTTGCTTCAGAATTTTGATCTTTCTTTTGAACGACTAACTTCCGTACTTCACCTTCCGCCGTACCACCTGCATCTGGAACTACAATTTCAGTTGTTTTATCCGTATCATTGGTATCTGTTTTGATATTGTCTCCGGTAATCGTCACTTTATTCGAAACTGGAACAGTAGCTCCGGGGTTTCCTGTATAAATAATCGTTGCATCGTAAGTGACGGTGTAGTGCTGATTAATATCGTTAAAAAGAATTTTAAACTGTTGCTCAGCGGTCTCTAGCTTGAAGTCATCCGTCACATCTGCTTTCGTCGCGTTATTAACGATTTTTACAGTGGAAGGAATGACTTTTAAGTTTTGCCAGCTGCCGTCGATCAGTTGAACATTTTTAAGCGTTAAGCTGGTCGGATTGACTTCGATTGAGTAATGAATGGTATCGCCGTCTTTACTCTTATCATACTGGTGCGTCTTATTTACGTAACTGTTGTTATTTGTATATTGGACTGTCGCTGTAACCTCTAACGGTTGATTCGTATCGTCTTGATAATAAGCTTTATTGGTAGCACTACCGGCAGCAATCGTATCCTTGTCCGTGACTACTTTCGTAGTAAATGTGACCTTGTATTGATCTGCGGCTCCCTTTTTAAAGCCGGTTACAACTAAGACACCATTTGCACCTCCGTCAATCTTTTTACCATTAATGGTTTCTGTTTCGCCTTTTTCAACCAGTTTAAAAGTAAATCCAGCCACTGCATTGCCCGCTGTATCTTTGACTAGAGGAGTCACAGAAGAATCATACACTTGGCCTGTAGGAATCGGATCTGTCAGAACCGCATTATCGCCATAAGGAACCGCGGTTGATGTATTCAGTCCGATTGTCCAAGTCACTTGGTTCGTCACCGCGTTAAATTCGCCACCTTTGTTTCCGGCAATTTTTTGTCGTTGATCACCAGGTGTTTGGAAGCTGCTGTCTTTACTGCTGCTCCAAGAACGTCCACCTTGTGTATAGCGGTACGTGACATTGTTTTTTACCGTCGTGGACAAACTATTTTTATCATAATTACTTTGATAGGTGATAATAAATTTGCTATCACTTTTGTTATTATAGTCGAGCTTAAATTTTTTATCTGTAATGTCTGACACTGTATAATCTTTTGAATCAACTAGTGTCGCTGCATTGTCTTCCTGACCTTTTTTCACTTCTTTCACTGTGATCGAACTAGATTTTCCATCCCAAGTCGAGTTTGTTAACGTATCAATGATGTACCAGCTATCTAGCATTGCATGTTCACTATTTACTGTGATGGTCCAAGTGACCTTGCCGTCATTTTTTTCGGGTGAAATCGTTCCTGTCCCCTTATCGGACGACTTGATCACACCTGAATTATCATGAGGAATTGGTACTTCTGGGTGATCACCTTTATTATTCCATGTAATGGAATTCTTATAGCTTGTAGCATCTCCGCCTTTTGTGGACGTATACATCGTGAAGTTAAAGCTATCTGAGATGCCTTGTGGAAATGTTAACGTATAGCCGTTAGCACTTTCAGTTGCTAGAACCGTTTTTCCACTATTACTTCCACCCTTGTTAAAAGCATCGCTGATCATCTTTTGTAACTGCGCTAATGTTAATACATTTCCAGCTGCGTCCGCAGGCTTTTGCCCATTCGTCATAACATCAATAAATTTCGTGTCTGCAGGAATGTCCATACCAGATTTCGTAAA
The DNA here is from genome assembly GCF_001885905.1 of Enterococcus devriesei. Taxonomy (GTDB): domain Bacteria; phylum Bacillota; class Bacilli; order Lactobacillales; family Enterococcaceae; genus Enterococcus_A; species Enterococcus_A devriesei. The sequence continues at coordinate 150,706 of NZ_JXKM01000003.1, forward strand.
CGTGATCGTCCAAGGGATAACCTCATTTGTCGCATCGTATTTTCCAGCGGTTTTTTTCAGCGTGCTGGCTGAATTGAAAGTAGCTGTCGCATTCGCCTTCACATCGCCGGTTTCTTTAGAAGTTAGTTTAGCTTGATTGACAACTTTTGCTGTCAAATTTGTAGCTGTGGGTGCTTGATTCCCTGAGGTATCTGTTTTTAATTTATCAAAATCAACAGTCGTTTTAAAGCTAATGACATAAGCCTCATCACTCGTTGGCAACCCTAAAGTAAACGCGCTGGCACCATTCGCTGGTTTTCCTGTTACTTGATCGGTTGCATCCGTTCCCGGTTCAATTCGATTTCCTGACACTAGATCGACCTTGTAGCTCATCACTTTTAAATCACCGCTATAGGTTACTCCAGCAGGTAAAGTATCAGTTAATTGACCATCCGTCATTGTCTTGCCCGTGTTATTAGCGATTATTTGCCAAGTAACTTCCCCCTTGTTCCCTTGAATATCCTTGGCGTCTGTTTGTGAGAGTACTTTTTTAGATAGATCTTTAGAATTCGGCACGACGATATCAGGAACAACATGGACATCGCCATCGACAAAAGGAATAACGATTGTCGTTTCTCCGCCACCTTCCCCATCTTTTAAGCTGACATTTCCAGCAACATTCAATGTTCCTTTGATTCCGGAATTTTTTTCAACAGCCTCAGTAAAAACAATTCGAACCGAGCCATCTTTTTGAATCGTGAATTGTCCAAAAGTTACGCCATTTGTATCTGACAAATTTCCTGTTAAAGGCCCATTACCTTTAATCGTAAATTTCTCTGGTAATTTAAAATCAAAATAGTCCCCTGCTTTGATATTTTTGCGTAACGCTTCCGGTAAGCTCCATGTATATTGCAGTAAAAGACTATCATTGACTTGGATATCTTTGCCATCAATTTCTTTACCATCTTTCGTAATTTTGGCAGAATCAAAAATCGTTTTATTTCCTTCTGAATCTTGTTTCATTGATTCCGATCCAGAAAGACTCGTAATATCTCTGCCTTGATTCTGTGGCTCAACGGCTTTACTGGCTCTTTTCGCTACTTTGGGTGCTTCCTGTAAAACTTCTTTTGACGCTTCAGTTGATTCTTCTGGAAGTGTCTCCTGAACGTCGCTTGGTGTTTCAGACTCAACGGTTGCATTGTCTGGTTGCTGATCTTCTGAAAGAATTTCCTCACTAGAATTATTTTCTGATGACTCCGTCTGAGGAATATCCACATGAACAGTAGCAGGTGAACTATCTTTTAATAAATCCTCTGCTCCCGTTTCCCCGCGCTGCATGATCATTGGATAAATTTTTATTTCCTCTACGAGTGCCGTCTTAAATGAAACTGTTCCATTTTCATTTACTTTCGTAGCTGTCTGCTGAAGAAGCTGGTCATTTGAACTCGCAAATGATGCGCCTGATAAACTAACAATTTCCTTTAAGCCTAGCGATTGTCCGTCACTCATTAATTCCAGACCAAATTGAGTATCTTCATCACTAGCATTTTTCTGATAAGAATAGTTCCAATCAATGGTATCCTCTTCCAAATTTACAGAGTAATCCAACGTTGCATTTCCATTCTCATTTTCAAATAATTCAACGGATTGTGTGTTAAGCGTTTCTGCTACCGCCACTAAACCAGTACATAGATATTGTGCAAAAGGCAACAAAATTGCAAATAAAAGTACTAACGTCTGACATTTTTCTTTAATTTTCATAGCTTCCTCCTTTTGGTTCCTTATTTTTTAGTTTTATGGTTGGGGAATTATCTCAATTATCATTTGACTATTTTTCTTTTCTTTTTTATTAATTTTTAGATATTAATCTATTAATTATTCAGAAAATTTTTTTGTCCTTTTTACCCGAACCTCTATTTATAACTGACGTTATCGATAAGGCAAAGGACTATTTCTTTGCTTTCAGTCAACTTAGGGAACGATCAATTAATAATTTCCTTTTTTTATAAAACTTAAAAAATTTGGGATAATCTCCCTCTAACCAAATTTTATAATTTTTTAAGCTAAAAATAATGTTAGTTTTTTTATGCATGTTTTAAAAAAAAATAACTGATAAGTGACAAAAGCTTGATTTAAAGCTATATCTTTAAAAACAAAAAAATATTAAAAAAAAATTTTTTTAATATTTTAAGAATTATAATAGGATAATAATTAATAAAAGAATCAAAAAAAGTCTTTGTACCGGTTATATTAATCGGCACAAAGACTTTTTCTATTTTTTCCATAACTCGTTGTCGAGTTCTTTTTATTACATGCTTCAGATAGAATATATAAAACGGTGAGTTTCTAAAATTAATCTGGAAATAACCCCGAATTACTACTATCAACTGCCAAACTGATGATTTTTTTTATATTAAAACTCGGCTCTGAGAGAGAAATATAAAAAACTTTTTCATTTCTTTTTTCAAAGTTAAGTATTTCAGAATTAGTAACAATTAGATCATACTCTTCCCCTTCCTGCCATTTGGCTGCAGAAATGTAAGAATACTTATTTAGTTCCGTCAAATAATAATCCATTGTTGCTCTGACCACGCCTGGGTTGCCTTCAAAGAATAATCCTACATCAAATTTTTTCTTTTTCTGTTTGATTAAGATGCTGTAATTAATGCCAAAGTTAACGAGCAATTCTTTATTGTTTCCATTTTTATATTCAATTCCTTTGAATTGATTGGATAAAGTCTTTCTCAATTCTTCAAAAAAATTTACGGCTTGTGGACACAAATCACTTTTATAATCTCCTGAATAAGTATCATGTTCTTTACTAATGTTCCCTGCAAAAATAAGCTGCTTCCAAAGAACCTTTGAAAGATTATACCGTGTACTTTTTATTAGATCCGCATCACTATGATTGCCACTATGTCTAAGGAAAAAATCAATCACTTCTTCGCTATAATTATTACTATTACGTTCGATTTTTACAATCTCCTCGTAAAGTAGTGAATGAGTGGAAGAGACATAGTGCCCCATCAGGAAGAAAAGTAAAAATACCTGCTCATTTTTATGATTTAACCAATGATACCGAGTATAATTTCTCTTTACTATATCATTCAACTCATCAATCACTGCCGAATTAGCTAATTGCTGAATAAACAGATTTCTATTCTTTAATGCGTAAGTTCGATTGGCAAAGCCCTCCTCTAAAGCTACCTTTTGATTTTCTTTACGCTCGTAGCGTTTAGCGGTAATATAAAAATATAATCCTAGCTCATAGTAGCTTGAATGACCTAAGTCTACTTGAAAGCTCTTAGCAAAATCCTCAATGAATCGAGGAGAAAGGTATTCTTGTGCAATCGGGTCAATGATCTCTTTTTCGTAAGTTTTAGAAAACAATGACGCATAGAAGTACCGAATTTGCATTTCTGAACCTTTTAATCGATTATCAGTGACTTTAAGATTAAATTCAGTAAGTAACGTGTTTAACTCTTTCAGTTCAGAATAATATGTATGTCTACTAATTTGATACATATCGCAAAAATAATTGACATTGATCGTCGTTTTTTTGAAAATCTCTCGAATAATCTGATATTTTCGCGAATCTCCTAATAGATAAATGAATAAATCCCTCAAGTTATTTTCCAATGACATTTCGAGAATATAATAGTCATTTTCTACAACTAGTTTGTATCCCTCTAAAGCACAAAAAATACTATTAATATCTTTTACTAATTTAATTAGCGTCGGTCGTGTAAGAGATAGCTCTTGGGTGATCTCTTTTTTAGACAAACGATAACCATTTTGTCTCAAGCTTACAATAAATTGGATAATTTTTTGATCCCACTTATTTAACAATTCTCTTACGTACATTTTTTTCACTTCCTATCAACAGTCGAAATCCAGCATTTTATGTAAGGAGTAGAATAAATCACTATTCACACTTATTTTCTTTTTATATTTATGTCAAAAAGCAATAGGTCAACACGTTTTACCAGAAAATAACGTTTATATTTTATTTATTTGTATCTCAAGATGCATATCTCTTACTCTTATACCATTCAGCACTACTATAAGAGTAATTTTAAACTATTTTCTTCCTAAAAACTTATTTTTTTGCGTATTTTTTTTAAAAAATGCAATTAAAAACGCACTTTATACTAAAACTTAAAAAAATCATTTATATTCCGTAAAATTTGCAAACGTATAAACAACATATATCTATTCAATACTCATTTTACATACAAAAAAAGACGAGCCCATTTCTATTAGGCCCGTCTTTTTTATTGTAGGTTTCAATTAATACTTTTCCCGCTACTTATAATTCTTTTCGTTGAATTGAAATAGGTTACTGTTTTGATCTATCACTGAAAACTTGGAGCACTTCAATGGAGTCAAATAGAATTGTTCATCGTTAATTTTCTTGATCAAAGCCTTGATCTCGTTACCGCCTTCGGTCTTCAGTCGATAACGACCACCCTTCACCGCTTCTAATTCGACTGTTCCTGACTCGTCACTGATACCAGTCAATGGCTTCCCATCACGATATACTTCGTGACGACCATTCCGGGAATACAACGTAAATGATTGATTAATGATTGGCTGATGATCTTCGTCAACAATTGTCAGCCGCAGTAAATAACGCCGATTCGCAATCCGAACAGCTTTGAGCCAACGATAAAAACCATATAGCAACAGCAAGACTAATAAAAAGGCCCCGCCGAGAATTCCAATTAATTTCAGCCAACGATCGCGATTGCCTTGATTCAATTCTTTATCATCCTTAGATGGAACGTAAGGAACACGATGCCCGCGGACTAACAACCGATGACTATTAATCATATAAGGCGTACAAGTCAACAAAGTGACTAAATCTTTCCCCTGCTCAATATGTAGATAATCGGTATCGGTAGGTTCGACTACTTTAATCTGATCCACCTGATAGGCGTGAACCTGTTTATTGATATGGATGTAAAATTTATTTCCCATTTTTAACTCAGGTAAATCAGTAAACAGCTTCGCCTCCGGCAATCCGCGGTGTCCTGAGATTACCGCGTGGGTATTCGCCCCGCCAGTTGGATAAGACGTACCTTCAAGTAACGACGTGCCCTTCGATAAAAATAGATCATTCGTTTGATCGAAAATCGGCAGCTTGATCTTCAGCTTCGGAATATCAATCACTCCGATCGTGTGCTGCTCAAAATAATCTTGCGTCGGTTTTTCAGGAACCTTTTTCTTTTTGATCTTGTCAGACCACGGATCAGCGCCAGGATTATTGCCCTTAGCGGCTAGTTCTTGATTCTTTTTCTCCATCGCCGCCTGCGCTTGTTTCATCGTAGCTTCATTTTCTGTGTTGGCTTTGTGCTGATAATAATTGATCATTTGTTGATCAAGAATGTTATTCAGACTATCGCTGACGAAGGGGTAGAGTAATGCGCCAAATCCAATCAATAAAAGAAGCATCATGAACAAGTCCATGAAGATTCTTCGTTTATTACGTTTTTGCTTTTTCACTAAACGTTCCTTTCCGCTATATCTTGCTATGTATAAAGATAGAGCTGGGACATTAATTTGTCTCAGCTCCTATTCACGTATAAACGGTGTACCAGAAGTAGCTTCTTCGGAAATAAGCCGAAATTTCACAAAAATTTGAGGAGCACCAAGTAGGAACACTCAACATCAACGCTAGAAGCGTTGTGTTTCCTAGTCATTTTCGGGAATCCCTTCTTATTACTGTGAGACACTGCGATTGCTTCAGCAGAGCTGATGTGAAACAGTACCTACTCGGTTCTGGAAGCTAAACACTTCTGTCCCAACCTCATCTGATCAATTTATTTTATGCTTCAAATTGTTTTCTACCGCGAGTAAAGTAGATACCTGCGATGATCAAGGCAATAATTCCTACCGCGATGAATAAATAAATTCCTTTTCCACCCGTAGAAGGCAGCGCACCTTTATGGACATTAGGGATTCCATCGTTTACTGTTGCGACGATTCCAGCAGTAGAAACAGCGATTTTTGTAAATGCTGAGTCACCTTGTGGCAATGCGTAACCGTCGGGTGCAGTTGTTTCTTGTACATAATAATTTCCCAATTTTAAATTTGATAGGCTATAACTGCCATCCGTAGACGTCAAGTCGACTTCTTTCCAGCTAGTTGGATCGGTTAGTTCACTCTTCCAAGCGTAAGCATATTCACCAGTCGCAGGATTTTCTTTTTGATATAAATAATCAGGAGACGTTGAATTATCCTTCGCTACTTTGAAAGTCGCACCGCTTAATTTTTCTTTCGTATTAGCGTCGACCTTATCGAATTTCAAGCTGCCTAGCGCCCGGTTTTCTACAACTATCGTATTAGTTGCTGGGTCATGCTTATTATCGGTGAACCCTTCCGGATTTCCTAAAGTACTAGAATCCTCAATCACGTAACTTTTATCCAATTTTCCATTTGCGATAGTAAATTGGATAGCTTGCGAATCTGTTGTTTGAACATAATTATTCGGTGCTTTGACTTCTTTTAACGTATAAGATCCATCTAATAATCCGTAAAAATCAATTGAACCATTAGTAACTATTACATTCTTGTTATTAGCTTTATCACCAAATTGTGCCACATTGGTAGACATATCTTTGTCAGCTGTTGCTCCAGCTTTTGACCAATCACCATTCTCTTGCCCATTTTTATTTCCGGTATAAAATTGACCAGTTGAATTTTGTAAAGTGAACTCTGCACCATCAATTAAAGCTGTTGCATTATCTGTTCCCACTTTATTGATCGTGATTTTACGATCGATTACTTTATTTTTAGGATAAAGATGAATATCAGTATTTACGTCGTCAGTATACTTGATGTTATTGCCGTCCATGACTGGCTTTTGATTACCATCTAGTTCAGGCTTGTAAGCGGGTAGCACTAAAACCATCGTTGATTTTCCAACGGGAGTCGGATCAGCACCAGGCTCCTCACTTTCTACAAATAGATAAACCGCATCTTTCCCGTTTGATTTTGCGGGTAAAGAAAATTTTGCAGCACCTTGTCCCTCAGTAATCGCAGTTGCTTGACTGGTCAAATTCTTAGTATCTAGTTTTTCTAAATCCGCGATTGCATCCGTTCGGGATTCAGAAGAACCAGTGATTTTCGCATAATAACTGTCTGTTACGTCATAAACATTAAAGGTGATCCCATTTAATGGTGTCCCGGTAAAACGGCCATCCTCAATCCCGGAGTTAGGAATTGCTGTTTGATCTTGATTAAATTTTTGTTTATGAAGTGTGACATTGACAGTGTTATCCACAGCATCAACTGTCGTTTGTCTGCTTAATCCAAAGGTAACTACGAGTCCTGCTAATGCTAGTATTCCCATTATAATATTGCTGAACTTTTTCATTTTTCTATCTCCTCGTCCTGTTTCTCTTCTCTTTTTCTTCTACGCCATAGGATCAAAAGCATCCATAAAATAATCAGCCCACCAAACCAGATCAGTACCATATTGAACTGATCATTCGTTTGAGGGAAGCGGAGAATACCAGAAGGTTGTGTTTTGCTTATTGCTTTTTTCTTTGTCGTTTGAGCATTTCCGTTAGTAGGATGATGTAACTTTCCTAAAATAGTATTAATCAAGCCTTTTTTTGGGGGCGGTGATTCTATTCGTTTATTCACCACTCGTAATACATCTTCATTGGTAGAAAAACTTTTTGATGTAACAGTAAAAGGGATCAATTCGTCACCTTTTTCGTATCCATCAGGCGCTTTGATTTCTTTTAATCGATACGTTCCGTAAGATAGACCAGCGATTTGAAAGGCACCGTTCTTATCGGAAATCACCTTAACAATCTCTGAATCACTGGCCGAACTCGTCCATCTATAGCCATTCGCAGTTTCTTTTAAATACTGCTTCTGTTCATTCAAAACATTGAATTCGGCCTTAGATAATCCTTTGGAAAACTCCTTTAGATCGACCTTACGAAATTTTTTCCCACCAGTTTTGACCATAACTTGCTTTGTGATTGTTTCATGATCAGTAATCAACTTAGCGGTATTTAGAAACGCTTGATCAATTTTTTTTCGACTATTGATTGCCATGGAATAAGCTATCGTTAATGTTTTCATCGAATACTTTTCAAAATCAGCGATATTTTTGATTGAAAGCTCATAGCCATGTTCGCCAAGCTTGATCGTAAATAAATGAGACACATCTTGACCATCAATGGTGATTTTAAAACTAGCTTGATTTAAACTTAAAGCTGCATCCGCCTGATCAACTATTTTAAATGTTTTATAGTCTAACATATCAGCTGGCAGCTTCACTGAATCTTGATAGGAAATAGCTTCCCCATAATCATAGCTGCCCTTTCCATCAAGAATGGTCTTCGTAAAATCTGGTGTCTGATGTACCTTCTCTTCTGACTTAGGATATAGATGAATCGTATTTAAAACTTTTCCATTATCAAAAATTGGTAAGACGGCCACCAAATTGCGGCTCTTAGTTTGACTATTTTCCGAGTCACCGCGCTCATAGAATAAGTAAACTGCATCACGTCCGTTGGACTTGGTATTTAAAGAAAATTCGGCTGATCCTGCTTGACCTGCGATAGTTTTCGTAGTTGTTTCCGCAATACTCTGACCTCTAGGCCCTTCATCCGCTAATGTTCTCTGTGCATCTTCTGCCGATACGCCAGTTGCTCGCAGTTCATAAAAGGCATTCGTTTGATCGTAAACATCAAAGATGACGCCATTTAAGCCACGGTATTCTTTTAAAAGCGACGCGTGAGCATCGGTTTCTTCACCAGTATTTTCACTGTCGGCTGGCAGCCTACCATTGGGAAAAACGATCTTATGGATCACAAAATGGACTTGGTGTGCCTCTGTAGCTCTCACCGTTGATGTTGCACTATTCAATAGTGGCAATATACCAAGAATAAGCAACCATCGAACTATTCTTTTCATTTACGCCACCTCCTTGCGAGTACGGCGAAAAATTAAGTAAATGGTTGAGCTTGTTAATGCCATGAAGCCAAGTAGATAATATCTCCAGGTTCCTTGACCACCAGTCGCTGGCAAAGGAACTTTCGCTTGTTCAGCGATTGAGAAGTCAACCTGATTATTGGCAGTTCCGTCAGTCAACGTTGTTTTTAGATTAAGTGTGTTAGGTACTGTCACGTTCCCATTCTGATCGATCGTAATAATAATCGGCTCCTTCAAAGCCAGATAATCTTTATTTTCGTTTGCTGTTTCCGTTAATGTATAAGTGCCTACTGACAGATTAGCAAAGGATAGCTTACCATCATTATTAGTATCATTCCCTGTAGTATTCGTTTGAATCTTATTCCCTTTGGCATCCTTCAGTTCAAATGCAACGTTCGCTATGGGTAGTTTATTATTATCCGCATCTACAGTCGTCAATGTCACATCAAAGGATTTCAACTGATTAGAGACGGTCATGCTATTAGAATTATTTGCCGCTGTAGGACTGACAACAATTGGATAGTTGTTCTGATCATCCGATAATTGCCTGTAGCCCGCAGGCGGTTTAACTTCTTTAAAGAAGTATTCGCCAGCATTCAAACCGTCTACATTAATCTGACCCTTGGCATCTGTCACTAAGTCGATTTTCCCAGCAATCGTCGACCCATCTTTTTTCCTCAAATCAAAATGAGCCCCGGCAAGATGTTTGCCATTGTCATTCTGCTTTGTTAAGGTCGCTGTCCCTGAAAATTTCTTATAATAGTAAGTAACTGTTAGCGGCTGGTCAGAAAAAATACCATTATCATTTGTTGGACTGATTTTTGCTGGATCTGTGACTGAATCATATGGATCAGCCGTGTATTGTGATGAAGTTGTAGTAGTCGTCTTTGTATAAACATAACCTCGATCTAATAAAGTCTGATTGGTTTGCCAATTAACCAACGGAATTTTAGCAGATTCCAACGTGCCTGAAAATTGTTCTCCAGTCGTTAACTCTTTTCCGGTATCCTGATCAACGTACTTTGTATTGATGACTCCTTGGGGATTGAATTGAAAGCTGTTTAACTGAAACTGTTGCAAATTTTTTGAACCACCCGTTGAGGCACTTACAACAAGAGAAAGGGCCTCTTTTGCATCAATGACTCTTTTCCAAGTAAATTTATTGTCAAAAACAACGGTTAGAGTTTTGGTCGAACCACTATATGAGACTTTAAAAGGATAAAACTTTCCGTTCATATAAGAACTGCCTATACTTTTTGCGCTGCTTGCATCTGGCTCTGCCCACCAACGACTGTACAGCTTCCCATCCTTTCCAAGAATTCGCTTTTGAGAGGTCGTAACAAAAACTCCATAAGGATAGGTAACCTTAGCAACATCAGCTGCCCAGCCAAATTGGTCCGCTGCATTCGTTGCATTAGGATTTGGTGCTGCTTCGTCATTTTTATATGTATCTAGCTTAAAACCGATCGCATTTTCCAAACCACCTATCCCTAGATTTCCGCCAGCTACACCTATTGTGTTCGTATTACCTGTATGGAAACCAAATGAAATCCCATCGGCTCCATTTGAATCCGATCCAAGATTCACAGCTCCATCCATAATAAAATCACCATTCAAGTCAATTTTATTTTTTAATGTTAGATTCCCAACTTGATTGTTACGGTTTGGTGTTAAAGTAATGATCCCACTACTTTGATTAAATGTAGCACTCCCCAAAAGATTGAAGTAGCGGAGAAAATTATCTTTCGTAACTGTAATTCCTGTACTAGCAACAGCAGCACTTCGCGTAATTTCTTGTGCTTTACCAGTTGCTGCAAACCTTTTTTCGGCCGCTTTCTTTTCAGCAGCTAATGTTTGATCATCTGCTTCACCTAAATCAACTTTATCTTTCGTTGAACTTGTTGTTGATTCGGTTGAAGTTTTAGACCCATTACTTGTGTCAGAAGATGTTGTTTCTAATACGGGCGCAGAGCTTTGTTCAGACTCATCGATCTTTAAATCGATAGGCTGAGTGTCTGCCAATAAATTTGTCGATTCACCCTGCAAATTTTTTTCAATAATACTAGGAAATACGGTGACTTCCGACAGTCTTTTTGTTTCAAAGGTCAATTCATTATGTCGAGCTTTATTTGAAAAACTTGATTCAACTAATTGTTGGGTCTGAGAATCAATGTCATAACTTTCCTCTCCAGCATTGATCTTCACATTTGTTATTGTCACTGGCTGCCCATTACTTTTCAGGGATAATTGGAGCTGATTCTCTTTCTCAGTTTCTTGCTGCTCAACCTCAATCTTCCACATGATCTGGTCTGCTTTGACTTCATATGAAAGCTGAGCTTTCCCCCGCTGTGTATCGAATAAATTGATTTCATGATTCTGCTGAGTGGTTGCTTCTGCCTTTGCTGTTTCACCGTCAAGCCAGTAACTAAGCATTGGCAACAATAAAACTAAAAGAAGAAACATAGTCCCTATCAATCTTTTTTTCTTATTCATAGATAACCTCCAAAAAGTGGTCAGTCTCTGTATTGGGTTTTAATCCGACGAAAGTGACGAATATCACAAATCGATCTAGACCGCTAAAACTAACTAAATTAACTTACACTAACTAGTTCATAGTTCATTTCTTTTGTATAAAAAATTTATTTTTAACAACTTTTAAATTATAATAAGTAAAAATAGACATTTTAAGCAAATCATTTATGCGTCATTATTTTTAATTATGTAATATTTTCATAAAAAACCTTTTTTGGCTGAGCTACTACCTTTTTACAATAGTTATTTATTGATAAACTGACTAAAAATCACGATAAAAATAATTTTTCAATAAAATACTCAAACTGATGTATTAGAAAGATAAGGCAAATCAATTTAAAATTCACTCTTTCCATAGTAAGCTAAAGCTATCACCGATTAGAAGGAGGAACAATTTATGCCTTGGAACGTCAATGATTATCCCATTTCAATGAAAAATTTAGACCCCTTGATTCGCAAGAAAGCAATCGATATCGGTAATGCCTTATTGAACGACGGCTACCCCGATGACCGAGCGATACCAATTGCCACTAGCCAAGCAGAAAAATGGTACAAAGATGCTTCAGATAGTGAAAAGAAAGAGTTCCAACAAGCCAAAGCACCGCAGAAAACGGATTCCCATACCCGCAATAAAAACGCGAAAAAGTTAATGAATGCTGATGTAGAAGTTAAATATAAAGAAGATCAATGGCAAGTGATTTCAGAAGGCGCCAACCAAGCCAGCGATTTATTTGATACAAAAGAAAAGGCCCTCGAACGCGCTAAGGAAATCGCAAAAAATAAAGAAGCCTCCGTAAAAATCTATAAACAAGACGGACAGCTTCAACAAACATTTGATTATTCAGAGTAAATAAAAAACGGCGGTCTCCTTTTAGAGATCGTCGTTTTTAGCATTAACTATTTTTTAAGCTGTTTTAATTCCCAATGTTTCTCCTTGATGCTGAATTCCCCCTTGTCACTCAAAACATAAAGTACTAATTAAATAATAAAAATAAGTAGTTTTTTATACGAGCAAAAATAAAATGATGTGTTTTTCCAACTTCCTACCTCAGCTGCTTTTTTTATAAAAAGTCCCACTTATAAGACAAAAAAATATTATCTAGTCTTTTTCTATTCCTTCAACGCAACTATAAAAATAACTGGATTTTAAAAATGCATCTTACACTGTATCTATCCCATCTATCTCATAAGATGCTCTAAATCAAGAGGTACAAACTGGGCTACCAGAAAATAAACATTTGATAAAATTAGCTTCATTCTAGCAAATCATACTTTTCCTTTCTTTCATCTTGATATAAATATCTTTTTTCCTTCTTGCAATACGCTATATTAAATGTATCTTATATTCTTACTAATTTAACGACGAAGGGCGGAATGGAAAAATGAGTGTTACTGAGCAAACTTGTACAAATCAAAACCACTGTACCACGTATCTAAGTTGTCACGACTGGACCAATGGCTGGCAAGATATTTTACGAAACTCCTCTTTGTATATTCCTCAAAAAGACCGGCAACCTTCTTCTGCGATTCCCATCCCTGGACGGAATGAAACCTTAATTTCACTGACTGACAAAACTTATATCGCCAAAAATAAATCTCTGACTGTCTTAAAAGGTAATTCCGAAGAAACAGGTTTTCTTGACTATGGCTGCTCTTCACGCAGTCTAAAGCAATTAGGCTGTTTTGGAACATATAAATTCCCATTAGTAAGTCTATCTTGTGCTCTTTTTCCACTTGAGTCCCCAGATCATTCTATCTGGCTTAATCCGCTAGATATTGTAGAAGTGTCTGAACAAGCGGGGTTCAGCTATATTACAATGGCTCACGGACCTGGTATTGTCACTTCACTTAGAAAACGTAGTATTCAAAAAAATGCTGAGAATGCCCTGCTGGTTTTGGCGGTCCATCGTAAAGATCATTCTTGGAATACTAGTGATTTAAGCGTTCCGATGGATTATTTATCCTTATCCCCGAGTCCTTTTACTCACGCCATCGCCAAACGCCCTTTGTTAAGACGTTTCCCGATTCCCGAACAAACATTAAGCAAAACGCTATCAAAAGAACGAATGATTGCTCATTTCTTAAAATTAGACAGATATATTGCATTTGATCAATTGAATTATCAAACGTTAGCTGAAATGTTAACTGATTTTTAGCCGTAGCTAAAGGACGATTAACGAGTTTCTGATTCCTCAGAAATTGGTCAATCGTCCTTTTTAAATAAAAAAGTAAAATTTCCTTAACCCCTCAATTTTGCACCTTTTCCATTCTAAAATTTGTACAAATACTTTTTATAGCGGGATTCTCTTCATTTTATTCTTGCAAAATTGAGGGGTATTCTGCAAAATTCGCTAGTTGTGCAGCTATCATACTTTCCGTTATTCTTTATTCACCGGCCGGGAAAACGAATTTGGAGGAAAAACGATGAAACAAAAAATGGGAAACAAATTGCAAGTACAGATCGAACCAGCAAATGGAGAGAAGCTGCAAAATGTCAATTTTCAAAACGTCATCGATGCACCTGAAGAAGACGCGATTCTTGAACTTGGCGAAATTATGACCGCACTTGCAATCGAAGGCAGTTCACTAAAGGGTGTGGTCCTAACAACCCAAACACGTTATACAAAATAGCGGGAAAGCTCCATGAACTAGCCAACTGTGCTGGCTCCCCAAAAAGAAAAATAGTAGAAGGTCACGTCATCACTTGGGAGCCTCGAAAGTTGGCTAGGTATTAGAAAATTAAGGAGGAAATATATGCTGAAACTAGTAGCGATTTTTAAAAATAGTGGCGGAAAAAGCCATACCTGGAGCTTTAACAATCCGGATACCAACAACACACCTGCACAAATTAAGGGCCTGTTGGAACGGATCGGCGCATTGAACTTGTTCCACTCAGAAGGGTTCGATCTATTTGATACCGTTGAAAGTGCCAAGTTTGTCGAAACAATTGAGACAGAGATTTTTTAATGATCAATTACAAAAGGGCGGCGACCACTGCCGTCCTTTTCTAAAAAAAAAGAGGGAGGAAACTAGCGAATGATGAAACTGATCGTCGATTTCAAAACCAGTGATGGCAAAGCTCATCGCTGGCAGTACAGACAGCCACAAACGACTCTTAAAAAGACAGAATTAATTCAACTTTTTGAACGTCTTAAGCTGTTGCAGCTTTTTCAAATAGATCTTTTGTCTATTGAACATGCTAGCTATCAAGAAGTTTTGGAAACACCGCTTTTTACTCCGCACCATACGCATGGCTTCGCTTCTGTCCAATCTTTTTTAAATCGAGGAGGAACCATTCATGAACGAACAACCTTTTACCCATCAACAGCTGTTTGGCTTGAAAAAATCAACGCTGGAAAAACGTATCGTCACGTACTACAACAACTCCGGCGACAGCGATGCCACCATTCAATATCTGATGACGCTCCTGATCCGAAAGCGCTTAGGTGATGAAGAATTTGACCTATTTCTTTCCGATCTGGTCCACCATTTATTTATGGAACGAAAAGTAACCAAAACAGTAAAAAAATTCTTCTTTTACTTTAAAGAGTATTTTCATTCAAAAGAATGGAAATACTTATTAATTCGGTATTTCCCCATCCGTCAATACGCTGAAAAAATAATCAAATCGTTAAAAAAACGCACTGATAAACAGCAGCCTCTGCCATTAAATACGACTTGAACAAAAAAAGGAGTTTACTATGAAGAAGCACACGCGAAAATTAGTAGCAACCTACAAATCTAGCGATGGCAAACACTCTCGCTTTACTTACAAAAATCCAACGACCGACAAGTCTTCTGAAGAGATCAAAGAAATGCTGGAACTATTAACTCTCTTAGATATCTTTGAACGAGACGGTGTCAATCCATTTGAAGAAGTCATCTCTGCAAAATACGTCGAAACGATTGAAACACCAATTTTTGATATCTCCGAAGAGGAACAATCGGAAACCGGCGATGAGAATTTTCCTAATAAAGAACCTGGACTGGAAGAATCAACACCTGAAATACCTGCTATTCCAGAAAAGCCTGACACTCCAAACAGTTCTTGTCTCAGTCTATTCAACAAATTCTCAGAGGTTTTAAACCCGGTACACCTTCTTACTTTTAAATATCCAGCAAATTCTTCCACAAAGGTAATGACAGGGACACGCTTATTACACTCCATCAGAAATAAATTTCATGAAAGATCTCCGTGAAATAGTATTTTTTAGCTCTACTATATAAATCCAATTAAACAGAAACATATACTATGATTATTTGCTTAATCTTGCTCGCTACCTACAATATTCCCTATTTAAACAAAAATGACGTATTCGCTCAAACTGTCTGATATTCTCCACCGTAGGTTAGTCGTTAGAAAAACCCTTATTTTAATTTTAATGTGGTTCATAAGGGAAAACATTCGGTATTATTTATGTCGGTTATTTCCTTTATGCGGCGGAAGTTCTTTGAAATCGTTCAGTTCAAATACAAATGCTTTATGCTCTGGAATTACTCTTCCTTTAACTTGATATCTCATTTCAGTTTTCCAAGCATTTTCCATCAGTGTTCTAAGCGTAGTTTTGACGGCCATAGAATGAAGCTTCACATTTCCTTTTTGTAAAGACTCGGATTTTGAGAACGGAATAGATTTGGCAGTCGTGGACTTACACGCTTGTATGGCAAATACTTTATTTTCACGATCTAGTAGTGGTTTAATGTGACTTGGAAAACCTAATAAATCAGCTATGGATTTATCAAAAGTAAGAGAGTTCTTATTTACTGTTAAAATATTATTACCAATATTTTCAACGTTGATCACTTCAAAGGTGTAGTTTTCAAAAGACACTTTAGTCATACGAATCAAGACCCTTCTTTAAATATTTTTTCTATTTGTTGCCACGTCCATTTAGAATCAATAACAATGAAATTCTTGAATATACCCGACTTAATTGTAGAAATATAATAATCTGGCTTTTTTATGTTAGAGTCCTTAGATGCCCGCCAGTTAGGAATGTATACCGTCTTTTAGTGTATCACGCATATTAATTAGCCCCTTTTTTAACTGTTCTTTAAAATCAGTGATAAATTGTTTGATTTCTTTTTTGTCTTTATCTGTCAAAGACTCTTTTTCACTTTTAGGGTATACATCTAAAAAGGCACACATATTTCCTAACGCAATGAAATAAATGATCCGATAAGAACCGCTTTTGCCTTTTTTTTTGAAGACTCTGGACTAAATCTTAACTTTATTGCGCCACCCGTTTTTTGAATCATATCTCCTAAATATACTGCAAGGCAAGACATTTGGTAATTGAAGAATACCAGGCAAAAAAATAGCAGTCAGGTCTCTTGACAAAGCATAGTTGCTATTCTTTTTTTAGGCCCTACTTTAATGAAATTTTTGTTTGGAGGGAACGACTTCATTCCTTTGATTATTTCAGTTGAATTTAATAGAGAAGCCTGGCGTCTATAAAGAAATGCTTTTCTTGATGCGCGTCAATTTTTTTGAGGTAGGGGGCCTTTATACTAAATTCAGTAAAGGAAAAGGAGGAATCAAAGGAAGCTATTTTAAACAAACCAAAATTATAGGAGGAATAGATCATGACTAAAATTAAAACGTCTCAAGAAAGAACACCCCAAGAAAGATTGCAGGAAGAACAAGAACACAAGGAACATGTCCATCATACAAAAATTAATGCAGCGGCCATTTCGGATCATCTTTTAGGGAACATGCATACTTTACATGTGAAATTGCACCAATATCACTGGTATGTAAATGGCGCTAATTTCTTCACCCTGCATGAAAAATTTGAAGAATTGTATAATCAAAACGAAGAATGGTTCGACAAACTAGCAGAACGCTTGATTACTTCCGGTCATAAACCGGCTTCAACCACCGCTGAATTTGAAAAATATTCCATGCTTTCAGAAGATGCCATCAATAAATATGCTAAAGCAGAAGACATGGTTGAAAATATTATCGAAGATTTCAGAAGTACCCGTGAATTAACGATTCGTGTTATTCGTTTAGTACAAGATGAGGGTGACGATGCTTTAGAAGATACACTGATTGCTTTTAAAAATGACTTAGATAAAAACATTTGGATGTTGCAAGCGTTCATTGGCAAAGAGGCATTGGAAGATGACGATGCGTTTGATGAGGATGAAGATTAGGTTTTTCGTAAACATACATTTAGAAATTAAATATTTTGGGGTTGGGACTCTTTCCAGCTCCTATTTTTTTTGCCGTTAAAAAAACTTTTCTTGATGAGTGTCAATTTTTTTGAGCTAGGGGCCTTTATACTAAATATAGGAAAGTTAAAAAAAGGACAGTAAACTGATAAAGGGGAAGAACGAATTGACTCAATACACCCAACCACATGCAGCAGGAGACCACTCAGCTTGTATCCGCTTAGTCCCGATATTCAATCATTTGGAGGAAAGCTCGATGGATCGCATCGCTGGAAAAGCTAACACGAAGAACTATCAAAAAGGGGAGTTTCTGTTTCGCTCGCAAGAAAAAGATGATGCCTTGTATATTGTGAATCGCGGAAAAGTCCGCATCTATCGCTTGTCTGATTCTGGCAAAGAGCAACTAGTGCGTATTTTGAATCCGGGTGACTTTACGGGAGAATGGACGTTGTTCAATCCTGATGCTGTGCACGAGGAATACGCAGAAGCTACTCGAGATACGTCTGTCTGCATGATTCAACAACAGGATGTACAAGAGTTTCTAAAAGAGTATCCTGCAATTTCGTTAAAGCTGCTAGGAGAGATGTCGCAGCGGTTAGAAAGATCCGCACGTCAAACCGCACAAGTAGCCGTGGAGAGTGTCATTACCCGTTTAGTTTTGTTTTTGGCAGAAAATGTGGAACCTGAAATGGGCAACTCTCCCACCATCACCCTGCCGATGGCAAAAAAGGACATTGCTTCCTATTTAGGAACGACACCTGAGACCATCAGTCGCAAATTTGGAGAATTGGAGAACGAGGGATTGATTCAACAGCTGTCTGGGAAAAGAATCAAGATTCAGGATTTAGATGATTTATTGCTTTACAGCGAATAATCGGACACACTTTTTTCTACACGGTGGTGTTCTGTCGCTCTTCATTAACAATGGGACAGAACTCAGTGCTTTTGCGTCAAGAAGAAGTCGCTTTGAGTTACGTTTTGTGGTACTCAGTGGGTCGGTTCTTCATTGAAGGTATGCGAACGAACAGTTTATGGATTGGCGAGTGGATCCGCGTTTCGCAAGCCTTGTCTCTGGCCCTGTTTATTGGCGCGATTGTAGTATGGTTTATACGCAGACAAGATTATCCACCAATTTCTTATTATTCTAATGGCAATAAGGGGCAGAAAAAGACTATTAAGATGGTGAATTGAGCAAAAAGATAAAAAGAAGTGCCGAACTTGATATGCGTCAATTTTCGTTTGCTAAAAGTGAGCTATATTACAGTTGTAAAGAGGAAAAGGCAGTGTTCATTAATCTGCTGCCGATAAAATAAAAACACATAAAGGAGATAGGAATTATGGAAAAAGCTATATTGCAATTAGAAACGTTGTCTTGTCCAAGTTGTATGCAAAAAATTGAAGGTGCCGTGAAATCAGTTAACGGTGTTGATAAAGACAGCATTAAAGTATTATTCAACTCCAGCAAAGTCAAAACCAATTTTGATTCAGCTGTCACTTCGATTGAAGAGATTCAAAAAGCTATCGAAAACGTAGGCTATCCGGTCCTTAAAGCAAAAGTCAAGGCCGCTTAACAGATTAAATGAACTAGGCAATTCTGGAAGAAAAGCTATTTTTTCAGGATTGCTTTTTTTTGTTGTAATCCGATTCGAGGTGCTTAGAAACGATAAAAGAGAACTTTCTAAACTTGATGTCAGTCAATTAATTACTTAGGTAATTATCTTATATTGTGTTTATCAATAAGAGAGAAATTAAATTTGGAGGGAAAAAGCATGCAACAATATATATTAAGCAAGAAAAATGTTATCACCGTCATCAGTGGATTGTTAATCGTACTCGGTTTCTTCAGTCACTTTGTTTTAGAAAACGTAGGACTTTCAGAGTGGTCTTTGATCATCGCCTCTGTCTTTGGGATTATGCCAATTGCCATTCAAGCGTTTCAAGCAATGAAAGTCAAAGTCATCAGTATTGATGTCTTAGTCAGTATTGCAGCGATTGGTGCGCTTTTTATTCAAAATTATGAAGAATCGGCTATTGTCACGTTCTTATTCTTATTCGGACACTACTTGGAACAACGAACATTGAACCAAACGCGATCTGCTATCAAAGAATTGACTGAAATGGCACCCGAAAGCGCCTTGAAACAAATGGATAATGGCGAATTTGAAGAAGTAGAAGTGGATGATATAGATGAAGGGGATATCTTACTCGTTAAAACGGGTGCGAAAGTTCCAGTAGATGGCATAGTCCTTACGGGTGAAGGGCATATCAATGAGGCTAGCATTACAGGTGAAGCTGTTCCGGTCAACAAGCAAGCTGATGCAGAAGTTTTTGCAGGAACCATTTTAGAAAACGGAACGATTCAAATCAGAGCTGACCGAGTTGGTGAGGACACCACATTTGGAAAAATTATTGAACTCGTGGAAGAAGCACAAGATTCTAAATCCGAAGCGGAACGGTTCATTGATCGCTTTTCTAAATACTACACACCAGCTGTCTTGGTTCTGGCAATTGTTGTATGGGCGTTCAGTCAAAATATTGAGTTAGCAATCACCATCTTGGTTCTAGGTTGCCCAGGCGCATTAGTTATCGGAGTGCCTGTCTCAAACGTTGCTGGTATTGGGAATGGTGCTCGTAACGGTGTTCTTTTAAAAGGGAGTGAAGTCATTCAAGACTTCAGCAATGTGGATACAATTGTATTTGATAAGACAGGTACTTTAACTGTCGGAAACCCAACCGTTGCAGCGACTGAACTGTATGAAAAAGATTCTGCTGAAACGCTTGGCTATCTGGCCAGTGTGGAACGGGAATCAGATCATCCATTAGCAAAAGCGGTCTTAAATCAAATTGGAGAAACAAACTTTTATCCTGTTGAAGAAACTGAAGTCGTGAAAGGCGGCGGAATCGTTTCAAGTGTAGCTGGACATAGAGTGGCTGTTGGGAATGTTGCCTTGATGGAAAAAGAAAATGTCACTCTCAGCAAAAAAGTGCAAAAAGATGTCAAACGGTTTGAACAACAAGGGAACTCTCTCGTTTTGACAGCGGTCGACGGTGAATTAAAAGTACTGATGGGCATTCGCGATCAAGTCCGTCCGGGTGTGAAAGCTAATTTGCAGGAATTAAAAGACTTGGGCGTGAAAAATCTAGTTGTTCTTTCAGGAGATAACCAAGGAACCGTTGATGTGGTCGCCGGCGAACTTGGTTTGACCGAAGCTCACGGCCACATGTTGCCGGAAGACAAATCGGCTTATATCGGAAAACTTCAACAACGTGGTCAAATTGTAGCCTTTGTTGGAGATGGCGTTAACGATAGTCCGTCCTTAGCTTTAGCAGACATTGGAATCGCAATGGGAAGCGGAACGGACGTAGCAATTGAAACATCCGATGTCGTTTTAATGAACTCGAACTTCAGCAACTTGCCTCACGCATTAGGATTAGTAAAAGCCACCGCAAATAATATGAAACAAAATATCGTGATTTCAGTTGGAGTAGTGTTGGTCTTGTTGACCAGCGTCTTCTTCAGCGAATGGATGAATATGTCTATCGGAATGTTGGTTCATGAAGGTAGTATCTTGGTGGTAATTTTCAATGGCATGAGATTAATGAAGTATAAGTTGAAAGGTCGAAAAGAATAAAAAGAAGTATCAGCACCTGCAGAGAAAGTAAAAATATCTTAAGAATAAATTAGAAGAGGTTGAGACAATAGTCCATCCTTGAAATGACAAAAGCGGAAACTCAGATTTTTAAATCTGGGATTTTCCGCTTTTTGAGTTCTTGAAAAAAAAAAATAAAAGTATAGAGTATGCTCTTTATAAAATGGGTATTCGGACGGGGGGGGGGNTTTCTCTATTTTTTGGTATACACCAAAGGACGAAAAAAATTAATGCAATTCGTTTAATACACAGTTTTTTCTCGTCTTATCCACGTATAAACACAGTATTTTCTCGTCATTTAATCGCTGTATCCCTTGATATCATTGGGTTTATTTTTATCCAAAAGGTATAAAAAATAAAGTATTTACGATATATATATAAGGTTCATTATTTCACTAAAAAATTTAATATACGATACGTAAATTTATCGTGATTTCTCAATATACAAAGTGTCTTCCTTGACGACAAATCTGAAATTTGTCATTGTAGTTTATCATCATTAACGACAAAATATTAAAGTTGTCGTTATTTAAAAGGAGATTTCTTATTTATTGCTGCATATAACGACAAAAGTTGGCGTTAATGACGATTTTTTTATTTTCTTTCGTCATTTACATTCTAATGACGAAAGAAATTGGCATTCAAAACGAATATATTTATATTTTTCGTCTTAACAAAGGGAATGACGAAAAATAATGGTGGTATTAACGAATTTTTACATATATTTTCGTCCTTATTGGGTTAAATGACGAAAATATTTGGTGACATAAAGCAAGATTTATAGCTACTGCTTGTTGAAAGTATTTGTTTCACTCTGATTAGGGATAGCGTAAAATATTTTGTGTAAATGAATAGAAAAAACTCAGCCATTTCTTGATTAAGGTAGCTTGATGACTATCTCAGTTTCTTTATCAAAGAAATTTCCTTTATTCAGATCAAAAGCCAAATCGACAGAAGTTCCCGGTTCATGGAAGTTTCTCGCATCCACTTTTGCGACAAACTCAGTGTCACCGATGACGGAATAAAGCATCGTTTCTGCCCCTAACAGCTCTGAAACGACTACCTGAGCACGGACTGTTGATTGAGGGGCGGTATCAAGAGCGATCTGTTCACCATGGATGTCTTCTGGTCGAATCCCAAATATGACTTCTTTTCCTTCATAGCCTTTTTCTTTTAATACTTTATTCTTCCCTTCAGGTATCCTCAGTTTTAATCCATGATGATTCGTCAATATCCCATCTTTCAATGTTACTTGAAAGAAATTCATTGCTGGCGAACCAATAAATCCTGCTACGAAAACATTCACGGGCGTGTTATAGACTTCCTGTGGCGAACCGACTTGCTGGATTACGCCGTCTTTCATGATAACGATCCGATCGGCCATGGTCATTGCTTCGGTCTGGTCATGGGTCACATAGATCGTCGTCGTCTCTAACCGTTGATGCAGTTTTGCAATCTCGGCACGCATCGAAACTCTCAACTTAGCATCCAAATTTGATAATGGTTCATCCATCAAAAAGACTCGTGCATCACGGACAATAGCTCTTCCAAGAGCAACACGCTGTCTCTGCCCACCAGATAACGCTGCTGGTTTTCGATACAAATAATCTGAAAGCCCTAATATTTCAGCAGCATTCTCGACTCGTTTTGCGATTTCGCTTTTATCGTACTTACGAAGCTTTAAGCCAAACGCCATGTTATCAAACACTGTCATATGCGGATACAATGCATAATTCTGAAAAACCATGGCGATGTCTCGGTCTTTAGGAGCTACATCATTCATCCGCTGACCATCAATCGTAAAATCTCCCTCCGAGATATCTTCTAACCCGGCAATCATTCGTAAGGTCGTAGATTTCCCGCAGCCTGATGGACCAACAAACACAATAAATTCTTTATCTTTGATCTCTAAATCAAAATCAGTCACCGAATACTTTTCTGCATTGTCGTATTTCTTATGAATATGTTTTAAACTTAGTTCTGTCATATGTGTTCACCCATTTCTTTTCTATTAAGAATGCAGCTGCTGCTCTTTTGCTAATGCTAGACACCCGTACGTTCCCGCGTTATCTCCTAATTTCGGAAGAACAAGGTATTGATCGAGTTCTGGCACATCCACGTAATCCTTCAATAGTCCTTTGAAAGCTACCTTCATTTTCTCTAACACTTGGCGCTGCTTCATGACACCTCCACCAAAAATGATGACATCAGGCGAAAGCATCAGTGTTGTGTTGTAGGCACACTGCGCAAGATAATAGGCTTCCAGTTCCCATTGCGCATCTTCTTCACTCAAGTCTTGCCCCTTTTTCCCAGCTCTCTTTTCAATCGTCGGTCCAGAAGCCATACCTTCTAAACAATTTTTGTGGAATGGACAATTTCCTTCATACGTGTCCGTTGGATGTCGGTTCACCAGCATATGCCCCATTTCTGGATGACTGAAGCCTTCGACAAAGCGTCCGTATTGCAGTGCACCACCCCCGATGCCGGTTCCGATTGTATAATAAACGATGCTCGATCGTCCCTTTCCATTCCCAAAAACAGATTCTCCATAGGCAGCCGCGTTCACGTCAGTGGTCCAGGCAACCGGTATAGTAAAAGCCTTCTTCACCGTTCCTACAAAGTCAAACTGCTGCCATTCCAATTTTGGTGTAGAAGTGATGTAGCCATAAGTTGGCGATTCATGCTGAATATCAATGGGACCGAATGAACCGATGCCTATTCCCTTCAGTAATTCTTTATATGGCGAAAAAAATTCAAGTACAAGTTTCATGGTTTCTTCAGGCGTCGTAGTGGGAAAACTGTCCCGCTTCACGATCTCTAAGTCATCCGTTGCTACCGCACAGACAAATTTCGTCCCTCCTGCTTCGATACTTCCAAACATCTTTCATCTACCCTTTCAAAGATCTCTTAATCAATTGTTTTTCATTCAGTTCTGTCACTACCACCTGTTTGAGCCGTGCTTTTTCGCTGCAGCTGAAGGAAAATTCGCGAGCGAGCGTGCCTTTGAAAAAGCTATTCACGCTTAGCACCGTTCCTTCGTCTTCATCAAAGACTTCTATAGCATATAAATCTAGCAGAATCTTGAGAGTCTTACTTTTGCTGGAAAGCGGCATCGTGATATCCTTTCTCCCTAAGGGATTCCCCTCAGAATGGTAACTTAGATGCTCCTCAATGGTGAACACGTCTATCTGTCCTGTTCTTTTATCCTTGAACACCAATGTTATCGGTATTTTTCCTGCTTCCAGCGATAATTCTATAAGCGTAGGTTTTTGAATCGTCGAAACTAACTTTTGATATCCATCGGTTTGTGTATCATAAATGACCGTCTCTGCCGCTTTCAATTGCGAAATTTTCTCTGGTAATAAAGCGTGTAGCCGATCGCCTTTTCGTTTCAGTTTTCTTGGTATACTCATCGCACCACACCAGCTATTTTCTGTTAATTCACCGAAGCCGTTCCACTCATCCATCCATTCCCAACCGTTTTGCCAGCCTATAATATACCGTTCGCCCTCTGGTGTTAGAAAGGTCTGAGGCGCATAAAAATCAACGCCATAATCAAGAATGCCTCTCTTTTCTACTTGGAATCGCCCCTTATCGTAATCCATGCGCCCAATCAGATAACTTGAATACTCATTTTTTATTCCTACTGGTGAAAAGGTCAATACGTCTTTGCCATCCAATTCGTAAAAATCTGGACATTCCAGCATCCAAGCATTGGGTTCTTCAAAGGCGACATCCATCAGTGTCCACTCTAAAAGATTTTCTGATCGGTACAGAATCAATTTTCCAACGTGGTCCTGACTAACGCCGACAAGCATGTAAAAGGTGTGATCTTTTTGCCACACTTTAGGATCTCTAAAATGAGGATTCTCCTTTCCGAGAGAATCGTTTTGAATGATGGGGTTGTTTTCGTATTTTGAAAAATGCCGGCCATCTTGGCTCATCGCGACGCATTGCTTTTGTATTAGTTGCCCTGCTGTATTTTTCGCGACGGCTGTATAGAATAGATAAAGCGTGCCTTCATGTTCTATTGCTGTTCCCGAAAAGCACCCGCCTTCTGGGCTATCTTCGTATACCTCAGAAGGTGCCAAGGCAATCTGCAGCTCCTGCCAAGTGATTAGATCGTGGCTTACCGCGTGTCCCCAATACATTTGATGCCATTTTGTTTGGTATGGGTGGTATTGATAAAACAGATGATATTCCCCTTTGAAGAAGATCAGTCCGTTTGGATCATTCATCCACCCTAATGACGGTGTAAAGTGGAGAATAGGCTGGTGAGAGGTTTTAGCTGCTAAAGCTCTATGCGTTTCAATATATTGATTGGCTTCATTTGCTTTGTTCTTCATGATTTATCCTTTCGTTGCCCCAGCTGTCATACCCGATGTTACCCATTTATTTAGTGAGAAATAAATCAAGATTGGCGGTAAAATCGCAATAGAAATCGCCGCATAAGTTGCGCCCCAATCCACATTTCCAAACGCTCCCACGTAATCCTTCAAGCCCATAGTGATCGTTTTAGCAGACGAATCACTGATAAATGTATTAGCAAATATGAAATCGTTCCAAATCAAAATGCTGTACATTGAGGCGATCGTGATCATAGTATTTCTTGCCAACGGTGCGACGATCTGTAAAAAGACCCGATACGGTGAACAGCCGTCTACGATCCCTGCTTCGATCAGTTCATCTGGAACGAAATTGTAGAAATTAACAAACATCATGACAGATAGTGGCAAAGCAAACCCAACCTGCGGCAAAACCATCGCCATGCTTGTGTTCAAAATACCGATTTTGCTATAAAAAATGAATAGCGGAATCAGTGTGATTTGAACGGGAACCATGATGCCGAACATGAAAAATGAATAGATTTTTTTGCTATGTTTATAGCGAAATTTTGATAGCGCGAATCCGATCGTTGAACTCAGTACTAAAATCAGGACCAGTGAAATCATTGTAATCTTCAAGCTATTCCACATATATCCGCCTATTACCCCATCACCCAGCACATTTTTATAGTTCTCAAATGTCACAGCTTTGGGCAATGAGAATGGCGTCGTCGATAGTTCTACGGAGTCTTTCAAACTTGCGATGAACAGCCAGATCACAGGATAAATCTGTATGATCAAAAAGACGATCAATAAAAGGATAAACAGGTATTTTATTGCCTTCTCTTTCATTCCGCCACACGCCCTTCCTTGTTATTTTTGCGTTTACTTAATGCCAGTGCCTGCTTTGCTGCCTTCTTCTGTGCCTTCACATCATAGTTTTCGAATATTTTTCTTAAGACAAAGATGATTAATACGCTCTCTATGATGATGAAAACAGCCAAGGCACTTCCATATCCATATTGATTATTCGTAAAAGCCTGTTTATACATATAGGTGGACATCAATTCACTTGCATTTCCCGGACCGCCATTCGTTAGCAGATATGGGATATCAAATCCTCTCAACGCACCAGTCAAACACATCGTGAAGGTGAGCAGCAAAATGTCTTTGATCATCGGAATCTTGATTTTGAAGAGAATTTGTAGTTCGGTTGCACCATCGATCTTTGCCGCTTCGTAGACCGATTCGTCCAATGAGACCAGCGCAGCATAAAAGATGACCATGTACATCCCGATGAAGCGCCAACCTTCTGGAATCGAGACGGAACTCAACACCGTATTCAAATTCGTTAACCAGGAAGTCGCTACACCTTCTAAGCCTACTGCCGATAAAATCTGGTTCAGCAAACCTTCTGGCTGCGTTGAATAGATACTTCTAAAGAGTTGCGCGATGGCAACTGTCGTAACGATACATGGAACATAATAAAGCGTCTTGACTAAATTCGCCCTTTTTTTCAAGTAAGTCAGCAACACCGCAAATAGTAAACCAATCGACAATTGAATAATGACAACGATCACTAAATAAATCAGATTATTCACTAACGCTTTATAAAACACCGGGTCCTGAAAAAGCCGCTTATAATTATCCAAGCCAACAAACTGTTGCGGAGTGATCCCGTTCCATTTGATAAAGCTTAAACGAAGCGACTCTGTGATTGGATAAAAGACAGAGAGCAGATAGAACAGCAGCCCAGGTATTAGAAAAACGAAAAATGCTTTCTTATCACGTAAAACACCCATATTTTTCCCTCCATTATTGATCTGTAACGTTCACTTTGATCGAGTCATCGATCATTTTGACAAAATCCTGAATTTTCATGTCTCCCGAGCCTACAAGTAACAAGTTGTCTTGAACGATCGTATTCGTTGAAGAATCCAGATAGGTATCCCATGGTTTCATAAATTGTTCCCCAGTGTTATCCATATCTTTTCGAATTCTCAAGTATAAACTTGAATAATCGACATCTTTTGGCAACTCCGTTTTAATTGGGGACATCTGCATTTTCTTCGTGTAAATATCCGCGTAATGATCAAGCACATATAAGAGAAAATCCTTCGTCTTTTCATCGAAAGTTTCAGCGTTGAAGGCCATGCCGATCCCAGAGTTTACACAAAATTCATTGGCTGCTGTCACACTGTCCTTCGTTGTCGGCATATAAAAATAATCAATCTCTCCCGCGTCGTATTTCTCCTGCATGGCGCTGATCTCCCAGTCACCGATATAATACATCGCTGACTTTCCATCTAAAAACATGGATTGTGCTGTTGCGTAATCGGTGGCAGAAAAACCTTCATTGAAGTATTGCCCGATCTCTTTTACAAACTTGACCGAATCAATCCCGGTCTGACTAGACATTTTTTCTTTTCCTTGACTCATATTCTCAATGAACTGATTTCCTGTTTGTCTGAAAGCCGGCATTGCTAAGTAGCGTTGGACCGGCCAGCGATCGATTCCATCTACAGAGATTGGCGTCACGCCTGCTTCTTTCAGTTTTTTACATGCCGCTAACCATTGTTCGAAGGTTTTCGGAACACTGATTCCATGTTGAGAAAACAATTTTTTGTTGTACCAGATCATCTCGACATGGTATTCCAGTGGAAGCGTGTACATCGAGCCATCCGAAAATTCTTGGTATTTTAATGCTGTCGGGTAAAAGTTCTGGTAGTAGTCATTCTTTTGCA
The DNA here is from genome assembly GCF_001885905.1 of Enterococcus devriesei. Classification (GTDB taxonomy): domain Bacteria; phylum Bacillota; class Bacilli; order Lactobacillales; family Enterococcaceae; genus Enterococcus_A; species Enterococcus_A devriesei. Next base: position 179,068 of record NZ_JXKM01000003.1, read on the forward strand.
GAAATTTTTTCATGTCTACGAGCTTCCCTGCTTTGACAAGCTCTTTTGCGTAAAGGTCTGGATCGGTGTCAATGATATCCGGCATGTTGTTGCCGGCAACCAATGTTTTTAATTTCTGTAAATACGAAGGTCTATCCGCAGTAGTTTCAAAATCAATTTTCCACTTCCCGCCTTTTTCCTTGCTGTATTGATCGGCGATTTCTCGCATGGTCTCGTCGATTGCCCCGCCGACTGGTCGAGAAGTCAGCCATTTGACTGTCGTAGTGGAGGTATCTTCTTTTTTCCCTCCACAGGCTGCTACCATAAAAAGAACGCCCAAAAGACTAACCAAAACTCCAACTTTTCTTATCATGGAAGAATCAACTCCTATTCTTTTATCTCGATCTCATGCAACGCTACTTCCCCTTGAACCACGTATACCCCTAGTTTTTTGCCGCTGTGATTGTACAGTCTCGTCGATAACGCAATTTCGTCGTTTATATAGACGACACAGATGCTTCCTTCTCGCAATAGCTGCACATGATAGTGCGAGGCTTTCGGTAGAAGCCGGCTCGTCTCAACTTGGTAGGGGATGTCTCCTTTAATTTGCCACTGATACTCGCCTTTTTCAGCACGTGGCCACAGATCCCACGCTATCAGCTGTTGTTCCGGCAGCATCCGTAAGAAATAGCCCGTTTCCATCCCTTCATCCACATGAAGGGCAATCCCAAACTCTTTTGCCTTCAAAACGTCAAAGTCCACTGTCACTGAAAAGGTGTCGGATGGACTATCGAACAGCATGGCTCCTAACGTGTCGCTTGCGACCTTATTTTTATCATTACTATGATCATTATAAAAAACTGGGGCGGATATCTCCGATTTTTCTTTAAAGAATTCACCAACCGAATCAATCATCACAGCCTTCAGTTCACCAGTTTGAGGATTTTGGATCAATTCGTGGAAAACCATTGTTCCTCCCCAGTCCCAGGGACCAAAGTCCGTCTCTCCCTCTTTTGTCGCAACCCATCCAAAAGCAATTCTTCTTTTTCCATCTGAAGCTGTTTTGATCGCATAGTTAGCTCGTGTATCAAACACGTCGTCTGCTGGAATAATCCACGGACCCTCTAAGCTTTTTGCGTAGCGATAATGTGTCGTAAAGCGGTCTGAAAATGTTGAAAATACTAAATACCAGTAATCCCCCATCTTAAAGACCTCTGGACACTCCATCGTGATGTACATCTTCGGATCATAAAATGGTTCGCAATATTCCCAAGTCTCCAAATCTTTCGACTTCGATAAGGAGATGCAGCCGCCTCTCAGATCTCCCGCCCCTTGACGTCTAGATGCCAGCAACATGAAGTAGCATTGCTCTTCCTCTACCCAAAAAACGAAAGGATCGCGCCAGTCAAACTCTTCATAGATCTTCCCGTCAGATGGAAATAGAAAATTTGAATCTGTCTTGAGCTCGTACAAGCTTTCGCCGACCGCCTTCATGACTAGCTGGACGCTCTTTCCATTTACAAAAGGCTTGTTCTCATTAAAAGCAGTATAAAAAGCATGATACTTGCCTTGAGCGTCTTTTATGATTGAACCTGTGTAATTATTGAGGTTGTAAGATTCCTTCGTTCCCCGTTTGATTGCTTCTCCTTGATAATCCATCTGGACAAAGTCTTTGGTTGTTGCTAAATGCCACGTTGTTTCTTCAGCATATTTTCCCTTGATGATTCTTGGATCATGCAGATAGTACGCATAAAATGTTCCTTCCTCATAATACGGGATCAAGTCCCCCACCCACGCATTCTCCGGTCGATAAAATAAACTCATTCAGCATCTCTCCTAAACTTAATTGATCATTTAACACCTTTAGAATAATTTTGGTAGCGCTTAATCACAAGCGTTTTTCACTTTTTTGTGCATTTTCGTGCAAATAAATATTGCTTTTATGTGCATATGTGGGTATACTGCCTGTGGGAGGGTGAAAAATGAAATGTACGATCAATGATATTGCTAAAGAAACCGGATATTCAAGAAATACTGTTTCAAAAGCACTCAAGAACGATCCTCAAGTATCTCAGCGAACAACGGAGAACATTATAAAAAAAGCCGAATCCATGGGGTATTTTATGAAGGAAGAACGGACAAAATACAAGATCGATCAGGGAAATATCTTGTTCCTGAATATCAATCATGCAAAGGATTCTCAATTTTGGAGCAATGTTTTGACGGGGATCGAAATGGTCCTTTCCGAAACGAATTACCAGTTGACGATCGCAACGTTATCGAAAGAGGATATCGAGGAAGGGCATTTGCCTGAGGCGGTCTACAGTTCGAATACGAAAGGTATCATTGTGGTCGAAATGAATTTCCGGCCGGTTTGGGATAAGTTATTGGAGACCCACCTTCCGATAGTTACGGTGGATGCGCCAAAAAATCCTAATTATTTGATTGGAAAGTGTGACATTGTTATGATGGAAAATCATTCCAATGTTGAACGAATCACTGAATTACTCATTCAAAAGGGCTACTCAGATTTTGCCTTTATTGGTGATTTGTATTCACCTAATACAGGGCTTGGCTTTATGGAGCGTTATTATGCCTTTTTCAATACGCTGAAAAAGCATGAACTGGAAATCAATAGTCCCGCTTCGATTCTCAAGGACACAGACACGATTTTTGAGAATTTTGAGAAAATCAAAGAATTGCTCAATTCCATGAAAAAAGTGCCAGATGTCTTCTTGTGCGGAAATGACTGGCTAGCGATCCAATTGATCTACGCCTTGCAAGCGCTGGGTCATAGAGTACCGGACGATGTCAACGTGATTGGGTTTGATAATATCCCGAACTCCGAGCGAATTTTGCCGGGCTTGACCACCATCGACACACCGAAAATCTACTTGGGCAGAAAAGCCGCGCACCTCATTATGGATCGCTTGTCTGAACCTGATATTCCCTTTTCAATTTCCAAATACTCGACTAAGTTGATTATTCGAGAATCTACTAATTTATAATAATCCGTATAAAATAATACATATTTTTGTAAAAATTATTTTTTGCTTATATTTAGAAAAACACACTTAATCTTATGAAAAAGGCCCGTCGCATCATGCTATACTCGCTATAAAGTAGACAGAGTAAAAACAAAAGTACAGATCTACTTTATAGGGAGCCTTTGTATGTCTAAAAAAATATTCATTCTGTAGAAGAAAAATATCACATAATATTAGAGATTCTCGAATAGTTCTAATCGTTACACAGATTACTAAAACATATTCTGTTTCTATAAAAACTATTAACGATTAGATTCACAAGTCCAATATTGCTGGTTAGAAAGGTTCCTAGAATCAAAAAAATGGACGATACGGTAATAAACTGATATAACGACCCGTTTTGACCGTCATCAATAAAAGATGGTAGTAAATATTTCGGATAACCGCTAACTCCTCCGTATCATCCCTCTGCGGTTGATTGTTAGAAATCCCGTCAAATCAACAAAATTTATAAAAATATCATCATTTATGATATGGCTCCCCCGCATTTATCCTCATTGCGCGATAAATCTGCTCCACCAGAATCAGCCGCATCAACTGATGTGGATAAGTCATTTTACCGAAAGACATTTGTGCATTGCTGCGTTTAAGTACTTCATCACTTAACCCTAACGATCCACCAATAACGAAGACAAACTGACTATTACCGCTGGTCTGCAACTTATCTAATGTTGCGGCAAATTCTTCACTGCTGGGATTTTTTCCATTGATGGCTAAAGCAAAGACGTACTCGCTCTCTTTGATTTTGGCAAGAATTCGTTCACCTTCTTTCGCTTTGACTTGGATCATTTCAGCTTCGCTGAGTTTTTCTGGTGCTTTTTCATCGGGAACTTCCACTAATGAAATTTTGCAATATTTTGATAGGCGCTTCGTATATTCGGCAATGCCTTGGACAAGGTATTTTTCTTTTAGTTTTCCCACGGATATAATTTTAATGTTCATCAGTTTTCTTCCTTTGATTGTTTTATTTAGTCGGTCTTCGTATTTTTCCTATGTAGCCCTAGATAACTACTTTTCCACTGCAATTTGATTAAGCAAAGCAACTCAGCATATTTTTTCCACGGATTTATGCACACTAATCACAGGTTTATCCCCAGCTTTTGGCTTATTTTTTCCTGTTTTAGGGGTGTTTTTGAATACAAACGTATGTTTTGCACCGGCTTATCCCCTTTATCCACATTTATGTTAATAACTTTTTTAAGTTCTATTGACAAACTTTTTCCTTAGTTTTCCACGATGGCTGTGGAAAAAATTTTTTTCGTCATTTATCCATAATTTCTTACAATTCTTTTTCATAAAAAAGTCAAATCAGTATAGTAGACTTAACTTATAGCAAAACACTATACTTAATATAACTTAATTTATAGCAGAGGTGGAGAAAAAATATGGCAAGAAAAGATATTACACCGACTCCTAGAAAGTCTGGTGGTTTCTTCAGACGTTTTGGTCTAAGTTTACTTGGTGGCGTGATCGGCGCGGTTTTGACGATCGGCGTTTTTTATGTCGCGAATGGTTCCTTGTTATCCCCTGACAACCAAAATGCTAGCGGATCACCAAGTGCTGGCAATACAAAAGTCAGCAACATGAAGGTGGATGTGAATTCTGATGTGACTGAAGCGGCTGGTAAAGTGCAGGATGCGGTTGTTTCTGTTATCAATTTACAAAAGCAACAATCGCAAAGCGGCTTAGGTGGCTTCTCAGATATTTTTGGTAATGGAAGCGAGCAAGAACAATCGGATGACAGTGGAAAATTAGAGGAATCTTCTGAAGGTTCCGGCGTTATTTACAAGCGTGAAGGCAACACAGCGTACATCGTAACGAATAATCACGTGGTAGAAAAACAAGATGGCCTTGAAGTCTTGTTAAAGGATGGCTCAAAAGTGAAAGCCTCTTTGGTCGGTACTGATTCTTATACTGACTTAGCGGTTTTAAAAGTGGAATCAGACAAAGTTGCTGACATCAAACCTGCAACATTTGGTGATTCAAGCAGCTTGAAAGTCGGCGAACCTGCGATTGCTTTAGGCTCACCATTAGGTTCTCAGTATGCAAACTCCGTAACGTCTGGGATTATTTCATCGTTAAATCGCCAAGTCATCAACCAAAATGAAGATGGTCAGACAGTCAACATCAATGCGATCCAAACGGATGCAGCGATCAATCCAGGGAACTCTGGCGGCCCGCTCGTCAATATGGCTGGCCAAGTGGTTGGGATCAATTCCAGCAAGATCGTCCAAACAGAATCAAATGTCAGTGTTGAAGGTATTGGTTTTGCGATTCCAAGTAATGATGTCGTGAATGTCATCAATCAATTGGAAAAAGATGGCAAAGTAATTCGTCCAGCATTAGGGATTACAATGGTTAACTTATCCGACCTTTCAACGGAACAATTACAAGAAATCGTTAAAATTCCAAGCTCTGTGACTCAAGGTGTCGTAGTAGCCAGCGTTCAGTCATCAACCCCAGCGGATCAAGCTGGTTTGAAGAAATATGATGTCATCACAAAAATTGATGATACGGATGTTTCTACCGGTGTAGAACTACAATCAGAATTGTACAAGCACAAAGTTGGCGATACCGTACAAGTCACTTATTACCGGAAAGAGAAAAAAGAGACAGCTTCAATCAAATTGAGTCTCGATGCAAACTCATTAAAATCCAATAGCCAACAACAACAAAATAATAATCAATAAACAGGAATTAAGAGCTGCGAGGATTCGCGGCTCTTTTTTCTGTCTTCAGGCAAATAAAGAAAAAAAGCCCAGAGTAAACTTCCTCTGGACTTGATTGCTCAATTATTTTCCTACTTCGAACTTTTCGCCAGTCTTAGCACTCTCGTCTAAAACTAAAATCCCTTTTTTCTCTGGCGCATTTGGTAAATGCAATTCCTTCGCGGAGCAGATCATGCCATAGCTTTCCACGCCTCGTAGGCTGCCTGGCCAAATCATCATACCATCTGGCATCATCGCACCGGGTTTGGCTACAACGACTTTTTGACCTGCTTCGATATTGGCTGCGCCACACACGATTTGTAATGTTTCGCCGTCGATCTCTGTTTCTGTAATATGCAGATGGTCAGAGTCGGGATGATCGACGCAGGTTTTTACATAACCAACCACAAATTTAGGAGCCAGATCCGCGACTAAACGCTCTTCAAAGCCGGTTAATTTTAATTGCTCATTTAATTGGTCGATTTCTTCTTCTGTCAGTTCTACTTGCCCATTGCCTTTGATTGACAAATATTCTGAAACATCAAAAAAGTTCCAAGCAACGGTGGTACCTTCTACGGTTTGTACACGAGCGATATTGCCTTTTCGTTCGACTCGATTTTCTTTATTTTCATCATTCTTGACGATTACCATTAAGGTATCGCCGACATTCTTTTTATTATACGCAAAAATCACGCTGCTACCTCCAGTCATAGTCCTCTCGTATCTTAACAAATCTAGCGAACCTTGTGCATGAGATTTTTTTCATTTCTAGTTTAATTTTCAGCAAATTGCTTGAGCCACTAGTTTCATTGCAAAATAAAAAGCTGAGACATTAAAATAATTCTCCGCTCCCTTTTGAAAATAAACGGTGTGATAGAAGTAGCTTCTTCGGAAATAAGCCGAAATTTTTGAAATTCCTTCTTATTTCTTGAAGCTGAACACTTCTATCCCACATTCATCCTTTTATTTTGTCGTTGGATGTACGATCAGTACGTCACACAAGGCTTCCTTGATGACATAACTGGCGACACTTCCCGTCATAAAACGTTCCACTGCGTTTAACCCAGACTGACCAACCATAATTAAATCAATATCATATTTCTTCGGTAATGTTTGGGCCATTGCTTCTTTAGCTGATCCGTAAGCAATGATTCCTTCGATTTTATTGTAGCCAAATTCCTTACCTACCGCTTTACACTCATTGATCAAGTCCTTGGCATCGGTAGTTAATTGGTCCATAATATTTTCATTCAATGGAGAATAGCTCATGAATGTATAGATTTGATGATCGATCACATTGGCCACATAAACCGTTCCGTGGTTTCTTTTCGCGACGTTCAATGCTTTTTTGAAGGCCTCCATTGCTTGATCACTGCCATCGATTCCGACTAATATATTTTGATATGATTGTGTGAACATTCCGATCTCCTACCCTTCCACTCGTTGCAAGAAGCCAGCGATTTCATCTTTTGTTTTACGATTTTTATTGACTAAACGACCCATTTCCTCGCCGTCATTAACTACAACAAAACTAGGAATCCCAAAAATATTCCATTCTGCAGCTACATCGATGTATTCATCTCGATCGACTTGAATAAATTGAAATTGAGGAAACGCTGCTTCGATCTCCGGCATTTGCGGCTTGATAAAGCTGCAGTCACCACACCAGTCAGCAGTAAAGAAAAACACATTCTTGCCTTTTTCCGCATAACCCGCTAATTCTTCAATACTTTTAGGGATAATCATTCCGTCACGACCTTTTCTTTTACTACTTTGATTATACACGTTTCCGACTTTTTGAGAAAGAAGAGGCGTCTATCCTAGATCAATAGCGAACAAGAACGTGTTCAAAAAAGATTGGCGCATGTTTTTCATTTCCGGGGTATCAATGGTAAAATAAAGCGAACAGACTGAAAGAGGAGGCAAGACTATGAGTACAGCGAAAAGATTCGCTCAAGGACTGGCTATCGGCTCGTCAATCGGATTAGCTGCAGGAGTTGCGACAAATCACTACTATCGAAAAAAGCAAAAGCTTTCTCCTGACAAAATCTTACATCAAATCAAGGCAGACTTTCTAAAAGAAGGCCCGATTGAAGGCTCTTGGATCTCTTTTGAGACCGAACGCATGCAAAAATTCGCGATTACAATGGATGTTCTTTCTGGTGGGATCACTCGTACCGAAGACGATCAATTAGTCGCCTATGAGTTTAAAGCGGACGCGAAGACCGGTGCCGTTCTAAGTATTGACCGTGTGATTGAATAAGTAAAAGCTCTCAACTTTTCAAAAAGTTGAGAGCTTTCTTTCTTCTTATCTTATAAATTGATCGGTTCGCCGCCGGTCACTCCATAAATTTGCGAGGTGACATAGCTAGCATCATTAGACGCTAGAAACACATAAACTGGGGCTAGCTCTGCAGGCTGTCCCGCGCGTTCTAGTAATGAATCCTGACCAAATTCCGGCAGTGCATCCTTTGGTTGTCCTTGATCTAATTGCAGCGGTGTCCAGATTGGACCTGGTGCCACACCGTTGACGCGAATGCCTTTTTTCGCTAGCTGTGCCGCTAAGCTGACAGTGAAATTCGCAATAGCAGCCTTAGTTGTCGCATAATCCATTAAATGGTCGCTAGGGTTGAAGGCCTGTACAGAAGTCGTTGTGATGATACTGCTGCCAGCTGGTAAATGAGGCAACGCCTTTTGAACGAGATCAAACATTGAAATAATATTGACCTTGAAGGTGTCTTCTACTTGCTTGATCGGCAGTTCTTCGATTGACGGCTGCGAGATTTGCTGAGCAGCATTCAATACCAACGTATCCAATCCGCCAAAGGCCTCCACAGTTTTTTCTACCATTTCCTTCGGAGCCTGATCTTCCCGCAAGTCATAAGGTAATAACAAGGCTTTTCTGCCCGCTTTTTCGATATATCCTGCGACTTCTTTGGCGTCCTTATCTTCTCCCGGAAAATAATGAATCGCCACATCCGCGCCTTCTCTCGCATATGCGATAGCAGCTGCGCGGCCGATTCCAGAGTCTCCACCAGTGATCAGTACACGGCGATTTTCTAATTTTTTGTTTCCAACATAGCTTTCCTCACCACAATCTGGTTTCGGTGCCATCTCATCTTGTAGTGCCGGAGTGTCTTGATCTTGCTTTTTAAACTTATGCTCGTGAAACATTTTTCTCGGGTCGATTAAGTTGGGGTCAGTCATTTTATCTCCTCACTTTCTACTATAAGCTTAATAGATAATCAAAAAGATGAAAAATATTTTGCTTATTAGCTGAAAATGAAGCTATATCAAACTGTTTTTGCCAAAGAATCAATGAACCACTCTTCAAATTGGTTTGCATCCACGTTGATTGCTACTTCAGCATTAGCAGGTAGCCCTAGGAAATTTTCCAGATCTATTAAGGAAGCACCGTAAGTTAATGAGGCGACCGTTTCGATCTCTACTCTAGTAACGACTAACGAAAAGATTTCCGGTTTTACGATCAACGCAATGGCTAAAGCATCGTACATACTCAATCCTTCCAAGAAGCTGCCGCTGCGGTAATGAGTGAATAGCCGATAGATCATCTCGCCGATTTCACCAAATCCTTTGATTTTTTCTGAGGTGGCTGGCATGATCTTGGCTTGGTCCCCTACTTCTAACGGCGCAACTTGGATTGGCACACCGCTATCAAAGACCATCTTCGCCGCTTCTGGATCAGCCGCAAAGTTAAACTCTGATAGAACGCCGGAATTGCCTCGACCAAGACTACCGCCCATCACGACAATCCGCTCGATTTTCGGCAAATCTTGTGGATATAAATGCAGGAATAAAGCGATATCCGTTAAGGGACCGATCCCGACTAAAATCGTTTGCTCAGCCGCTTGGCTAACCACCTCGTGCATCGCCGCCACCGCTGTTTGAGCAGTCTCCGCAAAAATCCGCGGCTCAGGAAAATCATAGCCATCCATGCCTGACGCTCCATGAATTTCACTCGCATCAATCCGTTCACGAACTAACGGCGTTTGACTACCTAAAACAACGCGTGGTTTCTTTTGATAAAGGGTCAATAATTTCTCAGTGTTGGCTTTTGTATAGGCTAAACCGACATTACCAAAGGTCGGGCAAATCAATTTCACCTCTAGTTCTTCACTAAAAAGGGCTAAAGCTAGGGCGACGGCATCATCGATCCCCGGGTCGGTACTGATTATGATTGATTTTTTGTTCATAGGCTCTCCTACTTTCTATTTCTCAAAAATATCATACAATAGCCGGCTTTATTTCGCCAATCAGCAGTCAAAAAAAGAGCTGGGAGATTATTAATATAATCCCAGCTCTTATTTACATATAAATGGTGATCCAGAAGTAGCTTCTGTCTCAACCTCATTAATTTATTTTACCAAACGATAGATCGCATCTGCATAGATCACTGCAGAATTCAAGATGTCTTCTACTGACATGTATTCGTTCGCTTGATGCATCGTATCTTCAAAACCTGGGAATTGAGCGCCGTAAGCGACACCACGCTCTAGTAAACGACCGAATGTTCCGCCACCGATGACCATTTCTTCCCCTTTGATACCCGTGTGTTCTTCAAAAGTATCTAACAATGTAGCAACCAATGGATCATCTGCTGGTACATAGTGAGGCAGCATGTGGTGTCCACCTTGTGTGACTTTCACATCTGAGCCGAATAGTTCATCTAATTTGGCTTTGATTTCTTCAGCCGTTGTGCCTTTAGGATAACGGAAGTTCAAAGTGATATGGTTGTCATTGTCTTGACCATCTTTGAAACTGAAGATTCCGGCATTCATTGTCACTTCGCCCATTTTTTCATTGTTGAAAGCGACGCCTAATTTTTTACCATAAACATCTTCATGGATATAGTTTGCACTGTTTTCGATGAAGGCTTTCGCCCCTTTGTCGAAGTCATAATTATTTAAGAAGACTGCTAAGAATGTTCCAGCATTGGTACCTAGTTGAGGGCTAGCGCCGTGGGCAGCTTTACCATCTAAGTGTAAAGTAACTGTATTGCCTGATACTTCCGCTTTTCCGCTAACTGGATTGTTTTCTACATAGTCGGCAAATTCTTTCGCTAATTTTTCAGCAGCGTCGCTATCTGCAACTTTAACTTCTGCTACCGCATTGCCAGGAACCATGTTTTCACGAAGTCCAGCTTCGAAGTTCACTAACACGTAGGCTGTTCCGTTTGTTCCGTCAAAATGAGGAATCATTGTTACGTTCCCTTTTTCACCGTTGATGATTGGGAAGTAAGCATCTGGCGAGAAGCCAAAGTCAGGTTTTTCTTCATGTTCGAAGTAGTAGTCCATATCTCCCCAGCCGCTTTCTTCATCAGTACCGAAGACGAAACGAATTTTTTTAGAGATTGGCAAACCTAATTCTTTAATAATTTTTACAGCATAATAAGCTGCTACAGATGGGCCTTTGTCATCGCTTGAACCGCGAGCGTATAATTTTCCGTCGCGAATTTCTGGTTCGTAAGGATCTGAATCCCAACCGTCACCAGCAGGTACTACGTCTAAGTGACCGAAAATTCCTAATGTTTCATCGCCTTCACCAAAATCAAAATGGCCGGCATAGTTGTCGACATTTTTAGTTGTGAAGCCATCGCGTTCTGCGATTTCAAGCATTTTTTCTAATGCTTCCACCGGTCCAGGCCCGAATGGTGCTTCTTTGGTTGCCTTGTCGTCTTCACGTTCACTTTTAATACGTAATAAAGTGAATAGATCCGCTAATAGATCGTCTTTGCGTGCTTCGACTTCTTTTTTAAAATCGATTGTCATTGAAAGATTCCTCCTTATTCGTTTTAATGAATTAATTTTTCAAGGAAAAATTAGTTCGATTCGAATGCCGTATATCATTCAACTAATCCATTCACATAAATGATACTCTCTACTTTTGAAACTTTTTTATTTCTTACGTAAACTGCGAAAAGTTGAACTGACACCCTTTAATTAAAACCATTATAATGATAGCATTCTCTGGGCTATAATAAAAATGAAAACTCTTTAATAAATGCTAGGAAAGACGCGACTTTTTCACGTATAATGAGAACCATAATGAATTTTTTCGATTGAGCCACTAAATAATCGTCAAAAAAAATTTACTTAATGAAAGCGGGTGACAAAATGACGCAATTAACGGAAGAAATTTTACACCAAGTGATTACCTCACGACCTGAAAATTCTCACAAAGGAACCTTTGGGCGAGCAGTCTTAGTCGGCGGCAACGCTCAATATGGTGGTGCAATCCTTATGAGTGCGGAAGCCTGTATTAAAAGCGGCGCTGGACTGACGACCGTCATCACTGCCGAAAAAAATCATGGCCCTCTACACACACGTTTGCCAGAAGCGATGGCATTAGATTTTTCTGAGACAGCTTTGATCCATGAAGTACTAAAGAATGCGGATATCATTTTGATTGGTCCTGGCTTGGGACTAGATAAGGACGCACTGATCCTGCTAAAACGAATTTTAAAAAATCAACGGCAAGATCAATGGCTGATCATCGACGGCTCCGCGATTACTCTGTTTAGCGACGCTCAGTTATCCTTAAACTATCCAGCTCAAACCGTCTTCACACCCCATCAAGCGGAATGGGAACGTTTGAGTGGACTCGATTTCATCCATCAAACCGATGAAAATAACCGCTCTAAGCAAGTCCTTCTAGGGGCTAAAATCGTTTTAAAAAGTCATCGCACGACGATTTACGATGAGGCGGTGGCCTATTATCATAATCCTCTCGGCAATCCCGGGATGGCGACTGGCGGCATGGGAGATACCTTAGCTGGAATGATCGCCGGTTTTTTGGCTCAGTTTGAAAAAAATACGGACACGATCGGTGCCGCCGTTTATCTCCACAGTTTGATTGGCGACGAGTTAGCTAAAGAAAATTATGTCGTCTTGCCAACAGCGATCAGCAACGCTATCCCTCACTATATGAAAAAATACGCAGACGAAAGGAAATAACCATGAAAAAATATCCCGGCTACGTCCGTAAGCCCTTCTACTATGAAACAGATAAAATGGGGATCATTCACCACGCCAATTATATTCGCTGGTTTGAAGAAGCCCGTGTCGATGTGCTTTCCTTTATGAATTACCCGTTTGAAAAAATCGAAGCGGATGGAATCATGATTCCGGTCTTAGGCATCAGCAGCGAATACAAAGAAATGATCCGCTTTGGCGATGAGATCGTCATCCAACCGATCGTTACAAAATACACCGGTACCCGGATGAATTTCGAATATCGAATTTATAAAGGGGATACCTTGGCTACCGTTGGTACTAGCCAGCATTGCTTTATGTCATCCGAGACCAATCGTTTGGTCCATCTAAAAAAACAACATCCTCGATTGCATGAATTGTTTTTAGACTATTACGAATCGACGAAAGAATCGCTATAATATAGAAGAGCCTCTGACGATTAAGACCGTCAGAGGCTTTTTCCTTCTTTTTCTATTCACAAACAATAAGATTTTCGAAAGTCTCAGAGAGCCTCTGCTCTAATTATCCTTTTCTAAATTACCTACAACAAAAATATATGAGCAAGCACCTAGTAATGCAATTCCCGCAATGAAAACTAATGCAGACGAGAAGTTTCCATTTGCAACTAAAAAGCCAATAACAATTGGAATCACGATTGAAGATAAAGCTCCGCATAGGTTAAAGATACCACCAGCGAGTCCCAGCAAATTATCCGGCGCTAGTAACGTTACAAAGACCCACGTGATAGTTGCAAGTCCATTCCCAAAAAAGGCGATTGACATAAAGGTGATAATCAAATAGGGATTCGACGTATAGTTTGCTCCCATGATCAACAAAGTTAATAGTAACCCTGTAATAACAGGAATTTTTCGTGACATACTTTTTGAGAAGCCCTTTTTACTTAATTTGTCTGATACATAGCCTGCCAATATTACTCCTACAAAGGCTGCTAAATATGGAATACTTGATAAAAATCCTGTTTTACTCAAAGATAGACCTTTTTCTTCTGTTAAGTAAGAAGGAAACCAAGTTAGAAAGAACCAAAATGTTCCACTTATTGCAAATTGACCGAGATAAATTCCAATTAGTTTTTTAGTAAATAACTTTTTCAAATTTTCTCTCGTCAATTTTGCTTTAGGTTTTTCATCAGTTATTTCTTCTTCAAATATTGCACCGCCGTCTTTAATATATATCAATTCACTTTGGCTGACCCATTTATTTTTTTGTGGGTCTGAATAAATGATATACCATACAAAAGACCAAATAATCCCAATAGCGCCGGTAACAATAAACAATCCTCGCCAACCAATTGAATTATGGATAGCATATAAGATTGGCATTGAAAAAGCTAGGCCTAGAAATTGAGCTGAAGAATAAATACCAATTGCTGTGCCTCTTTCATTTTCAGGAAACCAATAAGAGATTGCTCGGTTATTTGCTGGCATCACAGGAGATTCGAAAAATCCGACACCTAAACGTAACCCTAAAAAGTGGCTAAAATTATGAATTCCGGCTTGAAAAAGTGTCATTAAAGACCAACCAAATAGACTGATAAAATACATAATCCGTGATCCAAACTTATCTAACAAAATTCCACCAGGTACTTGCATAGCTGCATATATCCAACCAAAAGCTGAGAAAATCAATCCTTGTTGAACCGTTGTCAAACCAATTTCCTTGGCTAGTTCAGGCATTGCTATCGAAACATTCGTACGATCCATATAATTAATAACAATATTTACAAAAACCAAAGCAAGAATTAAATAGCGCATCTTAAACTTATTTTTAGGTTGTTCAACATTTTGTAATGTGTTCATTTTATTCTCCTTAGTATACTCTGACTTCAAACACTGACTTGAAACTGCTGCCGTTCGTCTCTAACAATTGCACTTCGATTTGATCAACCACTTGTGAATCCACTTTATGATTTCTTTGACGAACGCGATTATTAGCCACTTTAACGAGCAATTTACGATCGTTACCAGAAATTGCCCAAATCTCGTAATCCTTGATTAATTCAGGCATTATCTCAAAAGGCGTACGATGATGGTGTAAATTAACCAGGTCCTCGTTAACCTCATCATTTAATGTCAAAATGATCTCTGAAATCTTTTGTGGTTTTTTCCAACTCAATGTAATTTTCTCTGATTTCTTTGAGTTTAATTGAGAGACCCATAAATTAGGTGATCCATAGGGACGTTTATATCCATTTAAAAGCTGATTTCCAGAATAACCATCGGTCTCTACTTTAAATACAACATTTTTCCGATTTATTTTTTGATTCGTCCAGTAAAGAATCGGAGATTTTCTAGCATAGTCATGGAGTTCCGGTTGCTTCAATTCTTGAATTGGATCTTCAATAAAACTTAAGACACCTGGAATGACAGTTGGACTCAAAAAAGTAAAAACATTCACATTTTCTTTTAGTACAATAAAAATAGTTTGCTCTTCTGAAAGCTCAGGTAACGTAAGTGAATGCCATTGACGACCTGCTTTTGTTAACTGGATTGTTTCTGATGTTATCTTTTCTTGAGGAATATAATTTTCCTTACGACCAGTTAGATAGAAGTCTACTTCTAAGCAGGTCGCTCCCGTAGCTTCCAACAGAATACTCAATTTATTATTCTTTTTCGTTTTATAAAATTGAAATCCCTGTCCTTTTTCTAAAGACTGTTTCGTTAAACACTCGGATTCTGTATTGATTTCTTCCAACTCACTTGTGACGAATACTTGTGCTTCTTTTGCTAAATCATTTTTGTCTTCGTTTTTTAAACCAATGACAGAACCATCATTTTTCAGCAATTCCTGTTGATACTCCACTAAATGATGCTGGTAAATTTCTCTAGGAGTACAATTCAGATTATGAGCCATTGCAGCAGCGGTTCCTGCCGCTTCACCTAAAATAGCGCAAGTGGCCATAACTCGAATCGTTCCGAAAGCTACATGACTTGCAGAAACATTCCGTCCAGCAAAATATAAATTCTCAATGTTTTTCGAATATAACATCCGATAAGGTAAGTGGTAAATTCCATCTGCTACTACATGACGAGCACCCGCGGCTTGTGTGTACATTCCCGTTGCTGGGTGAAGGTCGATAGACCAACCTCCAAACGCAATCCGATCCTCAAAAAAAGTTTGTTTCTCAATATCTTGTTGAGTCAAAACGTAATCACCAATAAAACGTCGTGATTCTCTTTTTCCAGGAATTGTCCCTACCCATTCCAAGTCTAATGTGTCAGCGTCATATTCCCCTGAGTTCTTAATATAGTCCCAGATACCATATACTACAGAGAGCAGCTCATCCCTAATCTTTTCATTATCCTTGATTGTGTCTAATTCACCGCCCCATTCAATCCACCAATAAGCACAACCACTATCAGTTGGATTCAATGTTCGATTTTTAATTATTGATGTATCTTGGATTTTTTTAGCAAAAGTGGGAGCAATAAACTTAGTTTTTTCACCTGTATCTTTTGTATAAAATAGTATGGTACTCCCCAGCAACTCATTATCAGAAAGTTCGGGAGCTAAAGATTCACCATAAGTACTTTGGCTTTCTCTCCCTATATGAAATTCTGCTTGTGCATTTGCTCCAACTGTTCCATCTCCAGTACAGTCTATAAAATAATCACCTAAAAACTGAAATACTTCCTCTGACCCTTGGATTCTTGCTACTACCCCAACAATTTTATTTCCTTCCATCGTCACATCTAGAACTTCTGTATTTAGATAAAGTTCAATATTTTGTTCTTTTTTTACTTTTTCGAGCAATAATAAATCCCACTGAAAAACATTCCCTTGAGGATTTCTAAATTGATTTTCTAAAAATAATTCTCCCATAATTCCGGTTTCTCTTGCGTAACGATTGACGCCATGTTTAGTGGCTCCACAAACCCAGACACGAACTTCACTACTGGAATTCCCACCTAATACGCTGCGATTTTGTACTAACAAAACCTTTTTACCTGCTCGTGCTGCAGCAATGGCAGCGCAAATACCAGCTAGTCCTCCACCCACTACTACAATCTCTTTTTTTATTTCTCTCATGTAACCGCTCTCCTAACTTTGATAGTTTTATTATAATATTTGTGATATATTCAACAATGTATTAATCAGTCCTGTTTTTGGCTTTTTTTGACTTTTGGAGGGAAATCATGGAAACGTTAAAAATTATTGATCACATTTGGTGGGAAAAAAAAGAGGAATTTTTGTTAGCGGAAGATCAAGATAGTTTCTGGGTCATCTATTTACTAATTGAAGGAGATTGTCAATTTAGGATTGGGGATACTTCTGGTATTGCATCGAGTCCTAGTATACTGATTTGCCCGCCGAATATAGTATTTGAAAGAAAGGTATTAACTCCTCTTTCTTTTCATTTTTTTCGATTAGACCTAATAGGACCCCATTCTTACTTACATTTACAATCTGGCCTTCATGAAATAACAAAGGAACGTTTAGTCTTGAATGAAGATATTTTGAGACAATATGTATACGATTTATCTGCTTATAGCTTTTTTATTCGAACACATTTAGTTCAAGACTTTCTACTTTTTAATAGCTTCTCCTATCGAAAACCAATTCAATCATTAACTCAACCAATGATTCATAACCCACGGGTTCTTGAAATACTTTATTATCTTGATACTCATTATCAAGAAGATCTTTCAATAGCTGATTTAAGTAAAAAATATTCTTTTAACGCTTCGTATCTATCACGGTTATTTAAAAAAGAGACCGGTTACACACCTAAAGAATACTTGTTAAACGTTCGCCTAAAAAATGTCCAACAATTGCTTGTTTCGACTAACTTACCGATTGAAGAAATTGCAGAGTTAACTGGATTTAAACACGGTTATTATTTATCTAAATATTTCAAAAAAATTTTTGGAATTTCTCCAAATAATTTTCGAAATAAGCATGTACTATAAAAAAAGGAAGGATCTCTGCAATAAGCAGAGATCCTTCCTTTAATAATTTAAGTTAATTAATTATATTTTTTCTTCAAGTATAGATAGAATGGAATTCCTAATGCTGTAATCGCAATCCCGACCATCGCTAATTGGAATTGGTTGATCAATGTCATCACTAAGATGAAGACTCCACCAATAATCGCAACGATTGGAATGATTGGATAAAGCGGTACTTTGTAAGGACGAACCAAATCTGGTTCTGTTTTTCTCATTTTGATAACTGCGATAAAGACTAATGTGTAGAAGATCCAGATAACGAAGACCAACATATCTGTCAACATATCGAATCCACCGATCATCATCATACCGATGGCGATCACTAATTCTAAAATTCCCGCGATATAAGGAACTTGGTTTTTGTTTAACTTAACTAATTTATCAGAGAATGGTAATTGTTTTTCAAGCCCCATTGTATAAGGCAGACGCATACCAGTCATGGTGTAGCCGTTGATTGTTCCGTATACAGAGATCAAGATACCAATGGTTACTAATTTACCACCCATACCGCCGAAGATCGTATTGGCAACTTGCATTGCTGCGTTATCATTACCAGCTAGATCAGAGATATTCATTGTCCGTAGGAATGCAAATTGAACTAATAAGTAAACTACCATGATTCCTAAGATCCCACCTGCAATCGCACGAGGTAAATCGCGGGCTGGTTTTTTCAATTCGCCGGCGATATTACCGACGTGAATCCAACCGTCATAAGCAAACATTGTTGCTAATAAACCGGCACCTAATGCTGGAGCAAAACCGCCAACTGCCGGACCTGCTTCTACTGGGAACAAGCTAACCGTTACATCGCCTTGACGTAACAGACCGAAAATGACGATTAATGCCAAAGGTACTAATTTACAAACTAACGTAAATGATTGGAACATTCCGCCGGCTTTTGAGCCTAGGAAGTTGATCAACATGATTGAAGTTGCTGCGACAATTGCGATTGGCACTAACAGTCCTTGACTCATGCCGAACAAGTTAATGAACTGAGTTGAGAAGATGATCGCCAATGCTGCGACGTTTGCTGGGAAGTAAATGATTACCTGCGCCCAACCTAATAAGAAACTCCAGAACTCGCCATAAGCGCGTTCAATGTAACGTAGCATACCACCTGTTTCTGGGATCGCTGCAGCTAATTCCGCTCCGGTCAAGCCGGCACAGACACTGATTAATCCTCCCAAGAACCAAGATAACATATGTAAGCTCGTTGATCCTGTAACTGCTGCCACACTTGCGGCTTTAAAGAATACTCCCGCACCGATTACGGTACCCATTACTGTTGAAAGGGCTGGGAAGAATGTCATTGTCCGTTTTAATTCACCTTCGTGTGAACCAACGACATCTTGCTGGTTGACTGCCATAATTTTTCCTCCTTATGGTTTGTGAAGCGGCGCTTTGCTCACTTCTTAACTTGATTTTTTAAGAACAATAGACCTTATCACCTGATAAATTAAATAAAATAAAGAATTGCTCTATAACAACTATTCAAGGCGTAAAGTCTCTGTCCGGAGATTATTCTAACATGAGCAAAGAAAAAGGGAAACGTTATTTTTAACATTTCCTTTTTTCTTACTCTCCCCTCATGCTGCGTTAAGAATTACAGACTATTTTAAGAATTTACTTTCCCGAAAGAGATTTTTGTTTCGACACCTTCAGCTTCAAATTTTTCTGACAATCTTTCTAACATTTCGTCGGTCATTTTATCTAAATCAAAATGAGGATTGAAGTCCCACTCTTTGCGAGCATCGCTGTCGTCGATTGAGTTTGGCCAAGAGTTGGCAATGCCTTGACGAACGGGATCAACATCATACTTCATTTCGAAGTCTGGAATACGACGTTTGATTGAAGCGGCGATTTGTTCAGGTTCAAACGCCATCGCTGTAATATTAAATGAGTTACGATGTTCTAAACGGCTAGCATCCGCATTCATTAATTTTACGATTCCTTCGATCGCATCATCCATATACATCATATCCATATAAGTTCCTTTATCAATGAATGATGTGTAAGATTTGTTTTTCAATGCTTCGTAATAAATATCAACTGCATAGTCTGTTGTACCGCCACCAGGTTCTACTTTATATGAGATTAAACCAGGGAAACGAACGGAACGAGTATCAACACCATATTTTTCATGGTAGTAGTTTTCCAATAATTCGCCGGCTACTTTCGTGACACCATACATTGTTGTTGGATGCATCACAGTATCTTGTGGTGTATTATCTGGTTCAGCATCTGGTCCATAGGCCGCAATTGAAGATGGTGCGAAGAATTTTGTTTCTGGTCCGATTTCACGAGCCACTTCTAAGGCGTTCATTAAACCAGTCATATTCAAGTTCCAAGCAAACGCTGGACGTTTTTCGGCTGTAGCTGAAAGTAATGCTGCTAAGTGAATAATGGTATCTACTTCATAACGTTTTGCCATATCTAAAAAGTTTTCGTAGTTTGTTACGTCTAATTCCTCAAATTGACCATTTTCAACGACTGGGCTGCCTTCAACCGTACGAATGTCTGTTGAGATAACATTTTTAACACCTAAGTCTTTACGTAATCTTTCCGTTAATTCTGATCCGATTTGTCCTAACGCACCTGTGATTAATACTTTTTTCATGACTGTGACTTCCTCTCTCATTATCCTATTTTGGTTTTAATGATCAGTTTTATTTGATGATATCTAATTCTTTACCGACTTTTTCGTAAACTTTGATTGCATCATCTAACATTTCTTTTGTATGACCGGCATTCGGCATGTTCCGTACACGGCCAGTTCCTAATGGTACAGTTGGGAACACGATTGGTTTTACATAGACGCCGTTTTCAATTAATTTCTTAGAGAATTCTTGTGCTAATTTTTCATCACCAACAATAACTGGTGTGATTGGTGTTTCTGATTTACCAATGTCATAACCAATCCGTTTTAATTCTGATTTGAAGTAATTCGCATTTTCCCAAAGTGTTTCAACATATTCAGGATGGTTTTGAATCAAATCAATCGCTTCGATACAAGCACCCGCAGCTCCTGGAGTTAAAGAAGTTGAGAATAAGAATGGACGTGCTTGAGATTTTAACCAAGTAATCAACTGTTTTGTCCCAGCGACATATCCGCCAACAACACCGATCCCTTTTGATAACGTACCCATTTGGAAATCAATATGATCTTGCATGTGGAAGTGTTTCACTGTTCCGCGACCTTCACCCATAACACCCGTTCCGTGAGCGTCGTCTACATAAGTGATCACATTGTATTTTTCACAAATTTCTACGATTTCAGGAATCTTAGCCACGTCGCCGTCCATTGAGAAGACGCCGTCAGTGATATACATTACTTTGTTGTATTCGCCGCTTTCAGTTGCTGCTTTGGCTTTCGCTTCTAAATCTTCCATATCTTGGTGATTGACGCGGATGATTTTTGCGCCGGATAAACGACAGCCATCAATGATTGAGGCATGATTCAATTCATCTGAAAGGATCGCATCGCCTTTTTTCATCACTGCTGAGATTGCGCCCATGTTACAGTTGAACCCTGATTGGAAAGCGATCGCTGCTTCCGTTCCTTTGAACTCAGCAATTTTTTCTTCTAATTTTTGGTGAATGTCTAAAGTTCCGTTGATTGTCCGAACAGCTCCAGCTCCAGCGCCATAATGTTTCGTTGCTTCAACGTCTGCTTCGATCAATTCTGGACGAGTAGCGAATCCTAGATAGTTATTAGAGGCTAAGTTGACCATTTTTTTACCATTGACAGTAATGATTGGTCCATTGCTTCCTTCTAAAACATCGATTGTGTTAAACAATCCTTTTTCCTTTAAATCTTCCAAATTCGTTTCTAGAAATTGGTCAAGAACTTTTGAACTCATAACAATTCTCCTCCATACTGATTATTGCGCAATTTAAGTTGTTATTTTTATTAGCGAAAAAAGCGAACAGCTTATTTTAATGTTTGCGCTTTCGTAATTTACACTCTTAGTTTATCGGCGATTGATAACGTTTACAAGTTTGTGAACAGACAATTCTTTGAATTATCATAAAACTCAAACCAATTCTAATAGATTTTATTTAATAATTGATCTCGGCCCCTTTTTAACATAACATCCAAAAAAATATTTCCTAAATGGAGAAAGCTTTTAAATGAATGATCTTTCACAATGAAACGCGAATTTATTGATTAATCCTAAAAAAATACTTATTAAATACTTTTTTAGCGGAAATATTTGAAGCTAGTTTACTCACAAAGAAATTTTGACTATCAGTTAATTTGAATAAAAAACATTTTTTCCTATCACGATTTTTTTCTAATACAATTCAAATAAAAAAGGGAAACGTTTTCATTTAAACTGAGATTTTAGCTTTTTTAGCCATTTATTTGTGAAAAACGACGGTTTTTTACACAAAAAAAGGCGTTCAAAAGGAAATCTTTTTTATTTTCTAAGCCAAATTTTGAAGTGTTGACATTAAACCATCAACTTTTTCATTTGTTTTTTATTAGCACGCAAAAAAGAGCCGTCACATGATGGACCGCTCATCGATAGATATTTCCTTAAACAAATAGAAACGAGATGCTAGACTCCGCATCTCGTTTAGTCATTCTTATGGCAAATCATTTCCCGCTGCAAAATATACGTCATACCATTCTTGCTTCGTTAACGTAATCGCTCCGCCAGCCGCGCTTTCTTTAATACGCTTAGGATTCATCGTACCCAGGATCACTTGCATGTTCGCTGGGTGCCGTAAGATCCAGGCCACCGCGATCGCATTTTTATTCGTATCATATTTCTTGGCTAATTTCGCCAATAGCTCATTTAATTCTGGGAATTTGTCGTTATCAACAAAGACTCCTTCAAAGAAACCATATTGAAATGGTGACCACGCTTGGATCGTCACATCATTGCGGCGAGCAAACTCCAAGATGCCGCCATCATGATCGAAAGAGCGTGTATCCGTCATGTTGGTATGCATTCCATAGTCGACCATTCCTGTATGCATGATAGAGAATTGCAATTGGTTGATCATTAGTTTTTGATCTACAACGGCTTGCAACATTTGGAATTGTTCTGGATTGAAGTTGGATACACCGAAGTGACGGACTTTGCCATTGGCTTGTAAAATATCGAAAGCTTCCGCGATTTCTTCAGGTTCCATCAATGGATCTGGACGGTGTAACAAATAACTATCTAAATACTCGATCCCCATCCGTTTCAAAATACCATCTACTGAATCTAATAAATATTGCTTTGAAAAGTCATAGCGCTTCTCGTCACCGGTAACGATACCACCTTTTGATTGAATGAAAAATTTATCCCGCGAGATTTTTGCTTCCTTTAGTGCTTCGCCGAAAATCAATTCTGATTTCCCATTACCATACATATCTGCTGAATCAATAAAATTGATTTCATTTTCTAAAGCTGTATCTAAAACTTCCGCCGCCTCGGTTGAAGTTAGCGCTGCCATTCGCATGTTGCCTAAAGCGATTGCTGAAGTTTCCCAATAGCTGTTGCCGATTTTACGTTGTAACATAGGGTTCATCCTCTCTGAAGAAACTTTTTACTTACCTCTAAAAGTATAGACTATTTTGAACAAATTGCTAGTGAAAAAGATGGGACAATTAATTGTCGGCCCTCCACTTATTCCTGTCAGTATCAAACAGCTCCGGCTTGACCCTCTTTGATTTTCTCCGTATGCTAGTTTTTATAAGGGAGGGTTCCTTGATGTATTCGATGCTAAAAAAAATCATTACAGAAAAAGATATTTACCGTCAAATTTTACTATTAGAACAGTTGCTTAATCACTCCCAGCTAACCGCTAAAGAATTGGCAGAAAAAACTGGAACGACCCAGCGGACCATTTTTTCTGATCTTCAGCTCATCCGCGATTACCTGCCAGAAAATTGGGAATTAGATACAGATAGTAACGGGATTCGTTTAATCACTGATGGGAACTCGCTAACCAATGATATTTGGGAAGTGTTTTTACCTCATTCAGTAAGTTTACAATTAATTAAACAGCTGTTCTTTACTAAAGAGCTGAAGGTCTCTGAGTTTCTCGCTGAAACAGGAATCTCATACGAAACGCTGAAACGCCATAAAAATAAAATCAACCAACAATTAGCTCCTTATCAGATAAAAATCAAATTAACAACTTATCAAGCAAGTTTAACTGGTGCTGAAAGTGCCATACGAATTTTCTATCATCGCCTGCTGCTCCCCTTCACCCATAACAATTATTTCTTTGAGGATTATTCGATTCATGAGGAGCATTATTTATATTTTTTAACTAGGGAACTCGCTGGTGACACGGCAGTCGATACAGAACAGATTTTTGGTATTTGCTGGTTCTTTATTAATAGCATTCGAATCAAGGCAGGCTGTCGAATTGATGACTTCAGCTATGATTTCAATGATTCCTTGTTTAAGCTATACGCGCCGCTTTTGCAGCAGCTCTATAAAAAAGAAGGCATTTATTTGCAAAGCTCAGATATCTTTTTTGCTTTTTTCTGCTTTTTAGAAAGTTGGAATTACGATAATCACTTAGGGTCTCAGGTTGCTAAAATCCTTACTAATGATTATCTCTTTTTATTGGAACAAGCCCAACGAACGGTTCAGGAAATTGCAAATGAACTGCAGCTGCCTCAACTGCTAACGACTAACCTAACTGAAAATTTACTGCTGCTTCTATTAAAGTATGCCGAATCACCAGCGTTATCGCAGCAATTTCAATTAGAATATCAGGAATTGTTGATCCAGCATAACGAAGGCTATCCTAGTCTGAATGATAACGGAAGGAAACTTTTTGAGGGGCTTCCACAATTTTCTACGATTGAAGACACCACTTATTTCGTGAATCTTTTTCTGCTTTTGAGCCGCCAAGCCATTTCATCCATTCACTCGGATACTAAGATCGTTTATTTTATTTTTCAAAGCGAACCCGCTTGGAAAAGTTTCCTTTTTCAAGAGCTGACTGATTTTCTAGGTAAACGAGTCAAACTTGTTCCCATCGAAATTTCTCAATTATCTACTGCTGAGATTGCAGAAGGGACTTTGCTGGTGTCAAACATCCCGTTGGACTCAGTAGCGATTCCGGTTTTCTATTTATCAACTACGCCAACAAAAAATGAGCTCAGTCAGTTGATTGAGCTCACCTCTAGTTCTTATTTCTAAACGAAACGGTTAGACGGCTATGAATTATTGTAGTGGCTGACCGTTTTGGCTTTTCTTTGGAAGATTCCTTTACTGATTCGTTTCTCTAGTTCTACTACAAAGAATAGTAGTAACGCATTTCCAAGTATCACTGTTTGTTGTCCTAAGCTTAGTGCTGTCGTTCCTATCAACTGTTGACCGATAGGTAAGAAAACGACGGCGGCTTGTAGTGAAATAAGAATACCTAGTGAAATAAATAGTACTTTATTCTTCAACATACCACGATTGATTGAACGATCCAGCCTTTCACGACAATTGATCATGTAGACCGCTTGGCCGATCACGATATTTTGTAATAGGATCGTTTGCTGCAAAGCTGCCCCTTCAAAACGCATCGATAACAAGTAGGCAGGGATCATGATCAGTAAGGATACATAGATAATCCTAAAGAAGCTGTAGCCTGTCAAAATCCCCATCTTTGTATCTCTTGGCGGGCGCTTCATCGTATCTTTACTAGCCCCTTCAAAACCTAACGCATAGGATAGAGTAATCGTGGTGACCATGTTGACCCATAAAATTTGAATGGGGGTTAATGGCAGTGGGCGATTCATTAATAAGGCAAGAATAACGATCAAGCCTTGTGCCAAGGCTGTTGGTAAAAAGAAATTGATTGTTTTTTGCAAGTTGTCAAAAATTCGCCGACCCTCTTTGACTGCCTTGATAATCGTATAGAAATTATCGTCAGCCAAGACCATGTCTGCGGCTTGTTTACTGACTTCGCTACCTTTGATTCCCATCGCAATTCCAATATCTGCCTGTTTTAGTGCAGGAGCATCATTGACTCCATCACCAGTCATTCCGACAACTTCTTCCTTCTTTTGTAGGGCTGTCACGATCCGCAACTTATGCTCTGGTGTTGTCCGAGCAAAGACGTCTACCTGTTCAACTTGCTGTGCCAGCTCTTCATCTGAAAGGCGATCAAGATCCGCTCCTTCTAAAATTTTTGAGGTGTGCTTTAAGCCAATTTGTTTACTGATCGCTTGTGCCGTTGCTTTATGATCACCTGTAATCATTTTTACAGAGATTCCTGCCTGCTGTGCCTTTTCAACGGCTTGAATGGCACTTTCTTTTGGTGGATCAATGATTCCCGCCAAACCAGCGAAGGTTAGTTCTGATAATGATTCATGCGTCAATGCTTCTTGCGGGCTCACTTTTTTATAGGCAAAGCCTAGTACCCGTTGACCTTTGCTGGCTAACTGCT
The DNA here is from genome assembly GCF_001885905.1 of Enterococcus devriesei. Taxonomy (GTDB): domain Bacteria; phylum Bacillota; class Bacilli; order Lactobacillales; family Enterococcaceae; genus Enterococcus_A; species Enterococcus_A devriesei. The sequence goes on from NZ_JXKM01000003.1 coordinate 205,158, forward strand.
CGCCTTGATTCTCCCAGTTGGCTTTTTCTTCCGTCGTCAAGTCAGCTTTTTCCAATAATACTTCAGGTGCGCCTTTAACAAAAATCACTTGCTCATGATCAGCGGGATGCATCGTCGCCATATATTTATAAGAAGAACTAAAAGGAATTTTACCTAAAACTTGTTTTAGGCTTTGTTTTTCCTCAGCTATGTATTTTAAGAGTGCCAACTCAGTCGGATTTCCTTGGATTGTTTCAATCGCTTGGTCATCTTGGGTTTTTAATTCCTGACAATTATTCATGATTTCTTTTACGATCGGCGCTTCTTCCGTCACAACTTCGGTTACAGTCATTTCATTTTTCGTTAACGTTCCTGTTTTATCCGAGCAGATAACCGTCATCGAACCTAATGTTTCCACTGCTGGCATTCCTTTAATGATCGCATTTTCCTTCGCCATTTCTTTCACACCCATCGAAAGGATCATCGTTAAAACGGCTGGCAAACCTTCTGGGATCATCGCTACAATCAGCGCGATACTGGCAGAGAACATCAAGTTCCAATCCATGCCGTATCTAAAGGTAGTAAAGAATAGTAAGAACACGATCAGTGCCAAAATCCCTCTAAAAATCTGTTTGTTCAATTGATGCATCTTTTTAACTAGCGGGGTCGTTTGCGATTGGATTGATTGTAAGGCTCGATTGATTTTACCGATCTCAGTATCATTTCCCGTTTCGACCACGATCCCTTTAGCCGATCCTGTCTGGACCAGCGTTCCTGAAAAAGCCATATTTAATTGATCGCCGGCAAGCACTTCCCGGTCAATGGCAGCAATACTTTTCTCGACTGCTTCTGACTCTCCAGTTAGGATAGATTCTTCGATGGTTAAGTCATGGACCTCAATCATTCTTAAGTCTGCGGGAACGACATCCCCAGCCTTTAATACTACGACATCCCCTTGGACTAATTCTTCTGAAGCGATTTTGATTGGCTGTCCTTCATTCAGAACAGTCGCCTCTTGTCCCATCATTTGTTTCAGTCCATCTAATGATTCTTCTGCCTTTCGTTCTTGCCAATAACCGACAAAACCGTTCACGATGACGACTAAGAAAATAATGCCGCCTTCAACAAATTCTCCTGTTGCAAATTTTAAAAGTGCCGCAACGATCAGAACTACCATCAATAAGTCCGTAAAATGTTTAGCGATTTTCTGCCAAGTCTTTAATTGCTTTTTTTCTTCTATCTTATTTGGTCCATTTTTCATCAATCTTGATTCACGCTCTTGTTTATTTAGACCTTGCTTTTGTGCTGCGGTCTTCTTTAGCATTTCTGTACTCGAAAGTTTATACCATTTCATAATTATTCCTCCATATCATTTACTTGATACCCTTAGTATACGGAGAAATAAGTTTTTCTAAGGTCGATAATTTCAGTCCTACCTGAAATAATTGAGTAAAAGAAAACTGTCCTTTAAACCTCAAAAACAGCTTCATCGCGGCAGCAAACACTTGGTAACGTTTTCCAAAATAAGGTGTCAGTAGTTTTTACTAACCTGAACAATCGATTTTTTCAAAGAAAAAAGAGTAGATTTCTCTACTCTTTAACCTTTGTCTATTAAGTTTAAGCTAAATGAGCCTTCACATATTCTTCGAAAGACGTTGGTTGATGCCCTAATAATAAGGCCAACACATTACTATTGCCATCTAAGCCCCAAGTCGAATAAGAATAAGCCAATTGTTTGAAGCCTTCGCGGAAATAAAGATCCTCAGCATGAATCATATCTAAGAAGGCTTCAACCTCCATATAGGTAGCTGTAGCTTTGTTTCCGGATAGCTGATTGAAGATGCTTACTAAATCATTCGGTGAATAAGGTTGTGTTCCAACTAATTCATAGGTAGCTTTGTTATGTTTTTTCGGATCAGCCAATACACTTGCGATCACTTCAGCAACATCCTCTGTCGCCACATAGCCAACCTTCGTATCAATATTGTAAAAAATACTGTAGGCGCCGCTCTCTGCCACTGCTTGCGGATTGAAATTGTGCATGTAATGCATTGGCTGTAAGATCGTATAAGAAAAATCAGAAGACATTCCTTTGTAGATCAAGTATTCTTCGACATCTCGCTTAGCCGTATGCTGCAATAAAGTGGTCAAAATCGGGTGAATTACTGAAACAAAAACAAAATGAGCCACGTCATGTTCCACTGCCTTATCTGCCATTCGTTTTCCAATCAACGCCTCTTCGGCTGAAAACAATGGTGGAATGTAGACAACTTGATCGGCCTTCTGCATTAATTCATCAATGAAATTCAATTGGGTCAAATCCCCAACCATCGCTTCTTTAATTCCAGGTAGATCTTTCACTTTAGGATTGATATCTGTAGCCAAAACATCTAATCCAGCTTCAACTAATTGCTTGACGATCACTCTTCCGGTATTACCCGCTGCTGATGTAACTAAAATCATTTCCTTTTCCTCCTTCTTTATTAAACTAATTGTAACACTTATCACAATAAAGATGCAAATGCATTTACTTATCCCTCGCTTAGTGCTATTATTTAGCCATTAAGAAAGGGGTATCATGATGGAACTTACAAATAAACATATTATCATTACTGGTGGAACAACCGGGATCGGATTTCAATTAGCACAAGCGCTCTTAGCTTTAGGAAACGAAGTGCTGGTCGTTGATTTCAGCGCAGAGAATATTGAAAAAGCGCTGGCAGCTGAACCAAAACTAAAAGCCTTAAAGGCCGATTTAAGTAATCCACAAGAACGAGAAATCCTTGTGAAAGATTTAGAAAAAGTTTTCCCTGATTACGATGTCTTAGTTAATAATGCCGGCATCCAACGTTGGATCAACTTACAAAACAGCGATAAAAAAGATTGGAGCTTCTATCACCAAGAATTAGCGATCAATTTTGAAGCACCGCTTCATTTGTCACTTTTGACACTGGATCAATTATTAAATAAAAAAGAAGCTGCGATCATTAATGTTTCTTCTGGCCTCGTTATCAATCCAGGCGCTTGGGTTCCGTTTTATACAGCCGGCAAAACAGGGCTTCACGGCTATTCTCAAGTATTGCGTCTGCAGTTACAAGATACCAAGGTGAAAGTCTTTGAAGTCTTCCCACCAGCAGTCAACACAAACCTTGGAGGTTCTGGTGAGCATACTTACGGCGTATCCTTGGATGATTTCATTCCAGCCGTGATTAAACAAATTCAATCAGACCAATTTAACATTACTTTTGGTACTTCGAATGAACAGTTCAACGCCACTAAAGAAGTCAACGACCAAACTACACAAAATACATGGAATATGTTTAAAGAAAATCCAACCTTTTTAGAATCCTAAATATAAAATGGACAGAAGCTCTTGCTTCTGTTCCTTTTTTTCGCTATCTTCATTTATAGAGAGAATGAAGGCGAGGCAAAAACATGCAGACCATTAAGGAAACGGGCTGGGTTCAGCGAATCGCATTGTTGAATCAAGAAATAACGAATCTATTAAATCAACAGTTACAGTTTCCAGCCATCAACGCGAATAATTATTTTTATCTGCTCAAACTATTAGACAATCCTGGTATCACTCAAAGTGATTTTAATGCGCTGATTAAGGTGAACCAAAGCACGATCACGCGGGCGATCAATTCATTGGTTGAAAAAGGCTATATCGAAAAACTGCCTGCAAAAGACAAGCGCAGTCAATTATTGCAGCTGACACCTTTAGGCACCGAAACAGCTCAAGGAATCAAGCTAGAAGTTGATGCTTTAAATCAGCACCTATTTGAAAAAGATGCTGCTCAATTCGACCAACTTTTGACAAAGACTTCAATCGCTTTAAAAGACTATCCCGAAATTAAAACTGATCATTAAATAAAATGCTCCCTGTCATTGGTTGACAGGGAGCATTTTATTTAGCATGTTTAATTATTTACCATTAAATTAATGCAAAAAGTTTTGTAGATCATCACCGTATTTATCAATCTTCTTAGCTGAAAAAACTGTACCTGCCACTAAAACACCACCGACGATCAATGTACTAGCCACCATAAACTTAAATACTGTTTTCATCTCTATTTCCTCCTAAAATTTTTTGACTTTTGACAATTCTCTATGTATTTACCTTAGCACAAGTGCTACGATGTATCTCCTAATATGCTTAGCCCTGCTTTAAATCAAAATTTTTTAAAAGAAAAACCCCGCTCATATGAGCGGGGTTGACTATTCATTATTTGTTTAATGAATCTTTCGCTTGGTCAGCTAGTGCTGTGAAAGCAGCTGCATCGTTAACTGCTAAATCAGCTAACATTTTGCGGTTGATTTCGATACCGGCAAGTTTAAGACCATGCATTAATTTTGAGTAGCTCAAGTTGTTCATGCGAGCCGCTGCGTTGATACGAGCGATCCACAATTTACGGAAGTCGCGTTTCTTTTGACGACGATCGCGATATGCGTAGTTGTATGAATTCATTACTTGTTCTTTAGCTGTTTTAAATAGAGTGTGTTTAGAACCGTAGTAACCTTTAGCTAGTTTTAATGTCTTTTTACGACGTTTACGAGTTACTGTTCCACCTTTAACACGTGCCATGTTTAATTCCTCCTAATAAATAAATCATTGAATTTTTTAAGTTGTAAAGCGGGTTGCGCAATTATTTCATGCGTGCCAATTGTTGGCGGATACGTTTGTAATCGCCTTTTGATACCATAGACGCTTTACGTAGTTGACGACGTTGTTTTTTAGTTTTCCCGTGGAAACGGTGACTTGTGAACGCGCGGAAACGTTTTAAACCGCCGTTACCAGTGCGTTTTACGCGTTTTGCTAAACCGCGGTGTGTTTTTTGTTTTGGCATGACTAAAATTCCTCCTACTTTTCATTTCGCCTACTCTTCAACTAAGTCGAAGAAGCATTCTCAAAATTATTGCTAGTCTTTCTTCTCTTTCGGTGCAAGCACTAAGAACATGCTACGTCCGTCCATCTTCGCTTTTTGTTCCACTGTTGCGATATCATCAGTTTCTTCAGCTAAGCGATTCAAAACTTTCTGACCAATTTCTTTATGGGTAATGGCACGGCCCTTGAAGCGGATCGAAGCTTTCACTTTGTCACCTTTTTCTAGGAATTTACGTGCGTTACGAAGTTTAGTATTAAAGTCATTCACGTCAATTGTAGGACTTAAACGAACTTCTTTAATATTGATCACTTTTTGCTTCTTGCGAGCTTCACGTTCTTTTTTCTGTAATTCGAAGCGGTATTTTCCATAGTCCATAATACGTGCCACGGGTGGTTTTGCACCTGGGGCTACTAGAACTACATCAAGGTTTGCTTGTTCAGCAATCTTTAAGGCTTCTACTTTCGAAATAACACCTAGTTGTTCGCCGTCTTGTCCGATCAAACGTACTTCACGTGCACGAATGCCGTCGTTAACCATCATATCCTTTGCTATGGTCATTCACCTCCAAAATTTTTGAGAGAAAAAAAGCAAATAAAAAAACGAGTTCTTTATGAACCCGCACCTAGTTCGACTCATCAAAACGATCAGTCATTAACTATCTAGCCCAGCGAGATATTCGCATAAGGCGAGAAGCGGGTGCTTCTGCTTTCATTTCTCAACTTGTATAGTATACAAATTATTTCAGCAATTGTCAACAGGTTTATTTCTTTTCTTGCCCGTTTTCAGAAAACATTAGTTGAGTTTCCTTTCATTTTTATGTTAAGTTAAATAGGAAGGAAGTGATAAGATGGAGCAATCTTTTTTTAAAGAATTGATTCATTACAATAAACCAAAGGAATCGCCCTTTCGCTTGATCGGCGCTGGCCTTTGTATGATCTGCGTTTTATTCACCGGCTATTTAACTCATCAGCTGGCCATTTCTAGTTTCGGTTCATTAGGTATTTTTACCTTTCTCTATTACCAACGCCTACCTCTAAAACAATTAATGCTTCGGTTATCGATCGTTGGGGGCTTTTTAACGGCAGGAAACTTTTTCGGGATGCTTTCAACTCACGCTGCTTGGACCGCTCCAATCGCAGTTGCGGCTATTGGCTTTTTAGGACGATTCTTTTTTAGGCTTTATGGCATCGCAAAGCCGGGACCCTTCTTTGTTGTGATGGTTACGGCAATGGGCGTCAGTACCAAAATTCCCTTAACTAAAATCCCCGTCATGAGTGGCTACTTTTTTATTGGCGTCCTATTTGCGCTCGTTTTTGCTTTCATTCTACATTTTTTAGAAACAGACCCTGTCCCAAATAATGACGTTCCAAAAACAGTGACACAGCGGGTCAATCAAGATCCTGCCGCCATCATGGATAGTCTTTTATATAGCGGTATTTTATTTTTTGCAGTCTATCTAAGCGTTGGACTCCAATTAAAGAATCCTTATTGGCTCGTCGTCTCTTGTGCTTCCATTTTACAAGGAGACAATCTGCGCGCAATGGCTCACCGAAATATTCAACGAATTTTTGGTACAGTGGTAGGCTTAGCTATCGCGGCTTTATTATTGAATTTATCCTTATCCGTTTTCGCAACTTTACTAGTGATCACCGCTTTGTTTGTAACGGTTGAATTTTTCGTTAAACGCAATTATGCGATTGCACAATTTTTTACTACTCCAATGTCCCTAATGCTTTCAATATTAGTCAAGCAGCAATACCTTTACACGCTGTTGCAGTTTCGTTTTTTAGGCATCGTGATCGGCAGTCTGTTAGGTTTATTAGCCGCTTGGCTGATGACTACTAGCCTAACTTTTTATAATCGTAAATTCCATTCAATTGAATAGAAAGAAACTGAAAACCGAGTGTCCTCACTCGGTTTTTGCTATAATGAGAGTAAGAAAGGCTTTCGCGAACTCGCTCAGCTTTTGAGCAATAAGACCAAACTATTTCTAAATTGCTTCTCAAATTTCGAAATAGTTTTGCTTATTGCCGATAAAGCTAGTTCGTGAAGCCGGACATGAATATGCCTGCTGTAAAGCGATTTATTCATGTGAAAATTTTATACTTTCTTTCTAGTCAAGAAAATGAAGGAGGCACCATTATGTATCGATTAATTGCTTGTGACTTGGACGAAACATTGTTAGATAAACAGCGTCACGTTTCGCCCAAAACAAGAGAAACGATAAAAAAAGCAGAAGCACAAGGTTTGATCTTCGCACCAGCGACTGGCCGCGGCTTCTACTCCATCAAACAAACGCTAGCTGAATTAGCTGCCGATAACAAAGCGCAACATTACATGATCGGCTTCAACGGCGGCGTAGTCGTTGAAAACCAAGGTCCTACCATTATCAAGGATTTTCCGCTAGCTTATGATGTTCTGGCGCAATTGTTTGAATTCGGTTCAAAATACGAAGTAGCGATCCATCTTTATACTTTCGAGCAAACCTATGTGTATCATAGCAATCCTGACGAAGATGCCTATTTAACGACGATCCCTCACGAGAAGCGTTTAGACGATGACATTGATTTTCTAAAAGATCAAACCTGTTACAAAGCCTTATTCCAAAACTTGGACCGTCATTACTTAGAACAAATTGAAACCGACCTGCCTGCCGATTTGAAAACGGCTCTAGAAATTAGTTATTCATCAAATCGTTACATCGAGTTCAATCCAAAAGGCGTCAATAAAGGCGTGGCTTTGCAAACATTGGCGGATCATTTAGGGATTCCAATGGAGGAAACCATCGCGATCGGTGATAACACCAATGACTTAGCGATGATCCAAGCAGCCGAATTAGGGGTCGCCGTTGCCAATGCTGTGCCGGCTGTCAAAGCCGCCGCTCAGCATACGACTACCGCTGACCATGAAAACAGCGCTGTCGCCGAAGTGATTGAGACCTTTATTCTTTAATTTATTGCTGCACTAGCTGGTTGTACTAGAAAAATTCCAGAACCATTTTGCCTCACGTTCGAGGAAGTGACTTCTGATATACCGTTTATTCAAAAAAAGGAAGTGGGACGAAATTTCGTCTCACTTCCTTTTAACGTATTCGCCGCCATAGGATCAAAATCAGCCAGGCGGAAAGGCCCAAACTGATCACTAATGAAATCAGCCAACCCGCTTCCGAATGAACCAAAGGCAATGGCATATTCATGCCGAAAAAACCGGTGACAATAGTAGGGATCGTCAACATCAAAGACCAGATTGTTAAGATTTTCATCGTGTCATTCAGATTATTATTTAACAAGTTATTGTAGGTGCCGGATAATTGATCTAAGATTTCACTGGATAATTTGGTCATCTCCACCGCCTGCTTAGCTTCAATCAACGCGTCATCCAATTCCTCTTTTTCCTTATCCGTGAAGCTGGAAAAGATTGCTTGAACCTTGACCTGCTCCAGCAAAACCGCGTTTTGTTTCGTGGCCGTTACCAAATACACTAAGCCAATTTCCAAATCGGACAACGCCAATAAATTTTTATTGGTGGTTTTTTCTCGTAATTTCGCATTTAAGACAATCCGTTGACTATCCACCTCTTCAACTAAAGGGAAATAGTAATCAGAGATCAAAAATAGTGTATGGAATAACAGACTCGCCGTGCTTTGGTTCGGTTCATTCTGTAACAGATTCTCAATAATATTTTCTACATAAGCCGTCCGTTCATTGACAAACGAAAAGAAAAAATGATCCTTCAAAATGAAGGCCATCGGACTCGTTTCATAATGATTGTCTTTCTTTAAGAGGTTCGGCACATTAAAGATCAATAGCAAAGCCTTTTCCATCGGATCATATTCCACCCGCGCCCGTTCATTATCATCTAGCGCATACGTCAACATCTCATCGCTGATAGAATAGCTAGCTCTCAATTTTTTGATCTCGTGAGGCTGTGTCGCATCGACATTGACCCATGAACACATCTCTTGATTAAATGTTTGTTTGCTGTCCATTATTTCCCTCCTTTATTTTATAGTAATCGGAATGATAAAAATAAACAAGAATTCCCTTAAGCAAAAAAAGCAAGAACGGATTTCCGCCCTTGCTTTTGATCTTTGCTATCCTTTTACTCCACCAGCAGTGATTCCTTCTACATAATATTTTTGCATGAACATAAATAATAAGGTGATTGGAATAGCGATAATGACACATCCCGCAGTAAACGGCATGAACCACTGATTGATTTTATCCGGTTGCAGCATGGTAAACAGACCAATTGCTACAGTATACTTTTGTTTTTGTTGCCCCAATATCACTTGTGCGAAAATAAAATCCATCCATGGGGCCATGAACGTCATCAAAGCCGTGTAAACAATGATTGGCTTTGACAACGGTAAGGTGATCTTTAAGAAAATATCCTTTTTCGTCGCGCCATCGATCATCGCAGACTCATCCAAAGAATAAGGAATCGTATCAAAAAAGCCTTTCGCGATATAAAAACCAAGTGCCGCTCCACTAGAATAAACCATGATCAAAGCAATCAGCGTCCCATCCAGCTCAATCGCCTTTAAAATATAATAGACGGCGATCATGCTCATAAAGCCTGGAAACATATTTAAGATTAACGCCAGTTTTAAAAAGCGATTACGGAATTTGAACTTGATTCTTGAGACAGAGTAAGCAATCGCAACCGTGATAAAGGTCGAGATGATACAGGTCACGGTCGCTACAAAAAAGGTATTTCCAAACCAGCGAGCAAAGGGATAGGAACTATTGCTAAACAGCATCTTGTAGTTATCTAAGGTATAGGTTTTAGGGATAATATAATTAACAGACATCGCTCCCTCACCTCGGAAACTGGTCAGGAAAACCCATAAAATTGGAAATAGCCAGATAACAGAGAGAACAATCAGCGTAATATAAACAAAGGTTAATGTTCGACGCTTTTGTTTTTTCATTATTAGATGCCTCCTTCATAGGATTTGGATCGTGTATAGGCCAGCAGGCTAAAGATGGCACTCAACACAAAAATAATGATGCCGATTACGCTGGCTAAATTATAATCACTGGCTACGACTGTCAATTTATAAAGCCAGGTCACTAGTAAATCGGTATCGCCAGCTTGATAAAGAGCCGAATTATTCGGGCCTCCGCCGGTTAAAAGGTAGATGACATTAAAGTTATTGATATTCCCAATGAATTGCTGAATCAAGGTCGGAGTCATAATCAGCAAAATCTGGGGAAATGTAATCGAACGGAAAATTTGAAATTTATTCGCACCATCAATCTCTGCAGCTTCAATTTGTTCTGTCGGCAAATTCAAAATAATTCCTGTCGAGATCAACATTGTTACTGGGATCCCTACCCACATATTGACGAAAATAATCGAAAATTTTGCCCAAGTACCATCACTTAAGAAAGGCAGAGCATTTGAAATCAAGCCCCAACGTTCTAACAAAGCATTTAGCGGTCCCCAATCTGCCAATAAATTACGCATGACTAGCAACGAGATGAACTGGGGAACAGCCATCGTTATAACAAAAATCGTCCGAAAAATCTTTTTACCTCGTAATCCTTTTGTGTTAATCAGCAAGGCCAATAAAATTCCAAAAAAGAAATTTGTTGCAGTGGCAACCACTGCCCAGATCAAAGTCCAAGACAATAACGGCATAAACGTGCTCGCCATACGACCAGTCAAGATATTCCCAAAATTAGCCAGTCCGACCCAATCAAACAAATGACCCGGTGGCAAATGATTATGATCATAATTTGTAAAAGCAATTGAGATCATGTAAATCAACGGCAATACTGTGAACAGCAGGACCCCTATCAATGGAATAATCATCAAGGTCATATGGAAACGACCATCCGTCAACGTCTTAAAGTCTTCTCTCATAGTGGGTAATTTCAGTTGTTCTTTCTTAAAAATAAAAATCTTTCGATTGCTTTTTAAACTGCACCAATACACATAAATAAAAATCCCACAAAAAATAATAGCAGCTAATCCGTAAATCATCATTAGCATGGAATTGTCTCCTTCAACCGAGACTTTCATTCGAATCCCATCAATTGTTTGCCACTGCATTCCTTGTGTTTTGGTCCCCAGTGTAATTAATCCGATAAAGCCTGGGACAATTTGATAGACAAAGGCAATAAGAAACAATAATTCAGATAGTAAAAATAAGAAACCTTTCAAAAATTGCTTATTCAAAAGATTATTTAGTCCCATGATCACAAATGACAACTTCGTTTTAAGATCACCCTCTGAAAAGACTTGTTTCATCGAGACTTGATCGTCGTAACCACTGACTCGCTCCATCAGCAAGACCTCCTTAATTTTTGGATTATGTAGTTGCGAAAATATTCTTGGGACAAAAGAACGTGTCTTTTGTCCCAAGTTTTTTTCGTCTTTGCTTATTTTTCGCCTGAAATATCTTTAACTAACGTATCTAATTTTGCTTGATATTGATCAGGTTTGATTTTCCCATTATAGGTATCGCTTAATACCGCCGCAGATGACGTCCAGAAGTTTGCCATTTCAGGAATTTTCGGCATAACGACAGAGTATTCAGGACCACTCATCGTAACGACTGCTTTGGCTAATTCATCATTCATTACGTAGTCTGCTTGTTGAATCGTTGTATTCGACGGAATGATATTACGGCTTTTATCTTTAAATTGAGCCTCTTGGGTTGTTTGATTTGATAAATAAGCAGCGACTTTGTAATCAGCAGCAATCTTTTTAGCATCACCATCAGCTGGAGCTTGGTTCACCGCGTATAATTTAACTCCTAAAAAGGCCTTTTGCTGAACTTCATTTCCACCAATCGTGATTTTAGGGTAAACAGCGATTCCTAAATTGTCTTCTCCTACTGCTTCGATTGCTTTTTCTTTATCCCATGGACCTGATTCAAAGGAAGCAATTTTTTCATTCTCAAATTGCGAGATATAATCATCGCCCACGTTTACAAAACCAGGATTATCCTTCTGATCGGCGATCCATTGTAAAACGGAGACTCCCGCTGGATTATTCCAGTCTGTCCCGTTAACATCTTCTCCGTTGTCGCCAAATAATTTATCTCCAACTGACATAAAGAGTGAGCCGAATTTATATGCATCAACCGCTTTCAAGTTTCCGCCAAAGGTCGCTTCTTTAGTGATCGTTTCATAATTGTTCACTTGATCCGCGTTCAATAATTTTTTGTTGTAATACAATACTTGCGATTCGATGCCATAAGGAAAGGCGTAAACTTTATCTTTATAGGTCGCACCAGCTAGTGCCGTTTCTGATTGATCCGCTTTAATTTCATCAGCATACTTCTCAGGAATTTCTTGGATCACTCCTGAATCAACTAATTGACCTAATTGATCGTGAGGAAGAGCAAAAACATCCGCCGCCGATGAAGGATCTTTTTTTACATTTTCTTGCGCCTTGGCATCCTCTGTTTCAACTACCTTCACGTTGATATCAGGATTGTCCTTTTCAAAATCCTTTAAAATATTGGTATAGAATTTTTTTGAATCTGTCGTGACCCACAGTGTAACTTCAGTATTATCAGACGAATCGGAAGCGGATTCATTTTTCGCTTCTGATCCACAACCGGCTAACGTCAAAGCCGCCGCCCCTAACAACACACCTGAGACTAAATATTTTTTCAAATTGCTCTTCATCTCGATTCCTCCCGAATCTTATTGTTTATTTTAATACAAGACACATTATGCAACCGGTTGCTCTGAAAAGCAAGTGCAAACGCTTAATTTTTTTGAAACAGAAAGAAATTTATTTATTAGCGACTTGAACCGTTCCACTAAAAAACCAAGAAGAATAAGGGGAAATACTATATTATCAGCATCTGTCAAACATTTTATATATTCAAACTATTTGTTAAAAAGCCGCTCTTTTTAAGTTTTTGATTTTTTATTATTGCAACCGGTTGCGCTATATGTGATAATGTCAGCAAAAATAAAATAAAAATAGCTAAAAGGGAGCAATGGTAATGGTTGAATTGAATCTGAAGCACATAAGCAAAAAATACATAAATAACTCTGAGTATTCGGTTAAAGATTTTAATCTTGAAATCAGTAATCATGAATTTATCGTATTCGTCGGCCCTTCTGGTTGTGGAAAATCGACAACCCTACGAATGATCGCCGGTTTAGAGGATATTTCTGAAGGCGATTTCGAGATTGATGGCGTTCGTATGAATGATACCCCTCCAAAAGATCGTGATATCGCAATGGTCTTTCAAAATTATGCACTCTATCCTCATATGACCGTTTTCGAAAATATGGCCTTTGGGTTGAAGTTACGGAAATATCCAAAAGACGCAATCAAACAACGGGTTGAGGATGCAGCAAAAATTTTAGGATTAACGGAACTGTTAGATCGCAAACCAGCCGACATGTCTGGTGGACAGCGGCAACGGGTAGCTATGGGCCGGGCAATCGTTCGAGATGCAAAGGTTTTCTTGATGGATGAGCCTTTGTCCAACTTAGATGCTAAGCTACGGGTTCAAATGCGGGCCGAAATCGCTAAGATCCATCAAAATCTCGGTTCTACGACAATCTATGTCACTCATGATCAGACTGAAGCCATGACTTTAGCCGATCGAATTGTAATCATGAATGCGGGAGTCATCCAGCAAGTCGGCTCACCGCAGGAATTGTATAACAAGCCAACAAACAAATTTGTTGCAGGCTTCTTAGGCAGCCCCGCGATGAATTTCTTCGAAGTCACTTATCAAGCCGGACGAATAACAAATAACAAAGGGCTGGATCTTCCTTTGACAGAAGGTCAAAAAAAATTATTAACTGCGAACGGTTATGAAGGAAAAAAAGTGACGTTTGGGATTCGCCCCGAAGACATTGATGCTGAATCAATTGCTTTAGAGGCTTACAAGGATTCAGTTGTTGCAGCGACTGTGGTAGTCAGCGAATTGCTCGGACACGAATCCATGCTCTACTCGACGATCGGCGATACAGAGTTTGTTTCAAAAGTGGATGCCCGCGATTTTCATGATCCCGGCACCGAGATCAGACTAGCATTCAATTTAAATAAGGCACGCTTTTTTGATTTCGATACTGAAGAAGCAATCGACATTGATTAAATACGGAGGTTTTTTATGAATACAGCAGCAATTCATCATCATCCTGACAGCGAGTACGCGTATCTCTATACCAAAGATTCGATGCATATTCGGCTAAGAACAGCTAGAGCCGATTGCCGTTCTGTGTCCCTGATCCACGGTGATCCCTATACGTTAGAAGAAGATCGATGGCACAAACAAACGACAAACATGCGAAAGACATTATCGACTGATTTATATGATTTTTGGGAAGTCGATGTCACGGCCCCTTATCGTCGTCTAAGCTACGGATTTGTTGTAACCGGTTACGATGGCAGTGCCGTTTTCTTTACCGAGCACGGCGTTTTTCCACTCGAAGAACAATTCCTAACCATGGCAAATAATTATTTCCGTATGCCCTTTTTCCATGAGATCGATCGCTTTAAAGCTCCTCAATGGGTCAAAGAGACTGTCTGGTATCAAATTTTCCCCGAACGGTTTGCAAATGGAGATACTTCTAACGATCCTGAAGATGTCCTTGCTTGGGGGAGCAAAGACTCCCCTGGTCGTCAAGATTTTTACGGCGGCGATCTCCAGGGAGTGCTCGACAACTTGGATTATTTAAGCGACTTAGGCGTGAATGGGTTGTATTTTTGCCCAATCTTCAAAGCGCATTCCAATCATAAATACGATACGATCGATTATTTAGAGATTGATCCGGCCTTCGGCGACAAAGAACTCTTTCGAGAACTAGTAACCGAATGCCATAAGCGCGGAATCCGAATTATGTTAGACGCCGTCTTCAATCATATTGGAGATACCTCACCGCAATGGCTCGATGTGGTAGAAAACGGTGCAGCGTCGCGTTTTAAAGATTGGTTCCATATCCATTCTTTTCCTGTTCACTATACGAAGACCGCTGATTTCGAAGTTGCAAAAGATATGAATTTTGATACGTTCGCTTTCACGCCCCACATGCCAAAATTAAATACCGCCAACAAAGAAGTCCAAGAGTACATTTTAACCATCGCAAAATACTGGATCAACGAATTTGATATCGACGCTTGGCGTTTAGATGTCGCAAACGAGGTAGACCATCATTTGTGGAAAAAATTTGCCGAAGCTTGTCATGAGTTAAAAGATGATTTTTATATTTTAGGTGAAGTTTGGCATAGTTCTCAAAGCTGGCTCCAAGGAGATGAGTTCACTGCTGTCATGAATTATTCCTTTACTGAATCGATCATTAATTATTTTTTAGAACATACGATTTCATTGGAAAAATTCGTCAGTAATTTGAATGAGCAGCTGACCCTCTATCGAAAGCAGACTAACCAAATGATGTTAAACACGATCGACACTCATGATACACCTCGTTTACTGACTCTGGCAGACGGGAATAAGGACTTAATGAAGCAAGTCCTCGCCTTTCTTTATTTACAGCAGGGAGTTCCGTGTCTTTATTATGGCGATGAGATTGGGATGGATGGCGGAATGGATCCAGACTGCCGGAAATGCATGGTTTGGGAGCCTGAAAAACAGGATAGAAACATGTTCACCTTCATGAAACAGCTCATTGCCTTTCGTTTAGAGAATCAATTTACGCTTAGCGAAGGCACACTCGCATGGTTAAAAATCGATCCTGACAACGGCATCCTGATCTTTGAAAGAAGCACACCTGAAGAGTGTTTAATCGGCATCTTCAACACCGGCGATCAGCCTATCCAAGAAGATCTTTCTGGTGAAGTCAGCTTTGTCCATTTGGCAAATATCCAAAAAAATCAGCTGACAATTAAGCCGAACGGATTTGTAATCGCTAAAAAATAAAAAAAGCTGGGAGACCTCTCTCGGCTTTTTTCATAGGAGGATAAAAAATGCAGCACTGGTGGCAAGAAGTTGTCGTTTATCAAGTCTATCCACGGAGTTTCCAAGACAGCAACGGAGATGGAATTGGAGATTTGAAAGGAATAATTAGACGGCTGGATTATTTAGAGAAACTAGGGATCGGAGCTTTGTGGCTAAGCCCTGTCTATCAAAGTCCCAATGACGATAATGGCTACGATATTTCTGATTATCGTGGGATTATGGAAGAATTTGGCACGATGGCTGAAATGGAGCAGTTGATCCAAGAAGCTAAAAAACGTGGGATTCGAATTATTTTAGACCTTGTCGTAAATCATACTAGCGACGAACACAAGTGGTTTGTTGAAGCAAAAAAAGCCAAAGATAATCCGTTTCGTGAGTATTATATTTGGCGTGACCCTATCAACGATTCCTATCCAAATGAACTGACTAGTATCTTCAGCGGACCCGCCTGGCAATTTGACGAAGCAACTCAGCAATACTATTTGCATTTATTCAGTAAAAAACAGCCTGACTTGAATTGGGCAAACGAAAACGTCCGTGATGCGATCTACGATATGATGAATTTTTGGATCGACAAAGGGATCGGCGGATTTCGGATGGATGTCATCGATTTGATCGGAAAAGTACCCGACCAAGAAATCACAGCTAATGGACCTAAATTGCATGATTACTTACAAGAAATGAATCACACGACTTTTGGTAAAAAGGATTTATTGACGGTTGGAGAAACTTGGGGCGCGACACCTGAGTTAGCTAAGCTTTATTCCGATCCAGCACGGGATGAATTGTCGATGGTCTTTCAATTTGAGCATATCAGTTTAGATGAGGTCCCCGGACAATCCAAATGGAGCAGCCGCCCCTTACAGATCAATGAATTAAAGTCGGTTTTTTCTAAATGGCAAACAGAATTAAAAAATACAGGCTGGAATTCACTCTTTTGGAACAACCATGACCTTCCGCGGATCGTTTCGCGTTGGGGAAATGATCGCGACTATCGAGAAAAATCGGCAAAATTATTAGCGATCTTACTTCACTGTTTAAAAGGCACACCTTACATCTATCAAGGGGAAGAAATCGGCATGACGAATCATACGGTGACAGATATTTCAGAGGTTCAAGATATCGAAAGCCGCAATATGTATTTTGAGAAAACTGCTGAAGGCCACACCAAAGAGCAGCTGCTAACGCTGATCAACCAAAAAGGACGCGACAACGGAAGAACGCCGATGCAGTGGGATTCATCTCCTCAAGCTGGCTTTACAACCGGAACGCCTTGGTTGGCAGTTGTATCAAATTATGAAAAAATCAATGTCCAACAAGCGTTAGAAAATCCAGCGTCCCTTTTTTATACGTATCAAAAATTAATCCAACTGCGAAAAAGCTCTCCCATTATGGTCTGGGGCGATTATGAGCTTTTGACAGAGACGCATGAGGAAGTCTTCAGCTATCTGAGAACTTACCAAGGAAAAAGATGGCTCATCGTGACTAATTTTTCCAATAATCCTCATGCATTTACTTATCCCGAGGGAGAAATCGGCTCGACAATTATTTCAAACTTAACTACAATGATCCCCCGTGAGAAGACGATCACCCTAGCACCTTGGGATGCTTTTGTGGTGGAGTTAGGAGAAGTGTAATGACAAATTGGTGGAAAAATGCTGTTGGATACCAGATTTATCCTCGCAGTTTCATGGATAGTAACGATGACGGCATTGGTGATCTAAAAGGGATTCAAGCTAAAATTCCGTATCTCAAAGAATTAGGTATCGATTTTATTTGGCTCAATCCAATCTATCAAAGTCCAAATGTTGATAATGGTTATGATATTTCCGACTATCAAGCCATCAACCCAGAGTTTGGCACTTTGGAGGATTTAAAAGAACTGATCCAACTAGCACATAATAATCAAATTAAGTTGATCATGGATCTCGTCATCAATCATACTAGCGACCAACATCCGTGGTTTTTGGAGTCAAAAAAATCCAAAGAAAATCCCTACCGCGACTATTATTTGTGGGCCGATGCTTCCCCTGAAAAAATGCCTAATAATTGGCAAAGCTTTTTTGGCGGTTCAACTTGGACGTATGACTCCTCCACCAAACAAGCCTATTTCCACGTTTTTGCTAAAGAACAGCCTGATTTAAATTGGAAGAATCCAGCGATGCGTAAGGATATCTATCAAATGATTCGCTGGTGGCTTGATTTTGGCATCGATGGCTTTCGTTTAGATGCCATTAGTCATATCCAAAAGCAGCCCTGGGACTTCAAGATCACAGATAATCCTTGGGCTCCTTTCATGAATGTCGCTGGCATCGAGACTTATATGGCGGAACTAAAAGAAATCTTTCGCAGTTATAATATTATGACCGTCGGAGAAGCCAGTGGTGTTAGCAGTAAAAGTGCCGCGCTTTGGACCGATCCAGAAGACGGATATATCGATATGATTTTTGAACTGGAACATCAAGTTAGGACTGGCGAGCCAGGATACGAAATTGGAAGCTTGCCTGACTTTAAAAAGGTCCTCTCTCGCTGGCAAAAAGATTTACAACCAAACGGCTGGAATGCTCTGTATATTGACAATCACGATAATCCCAGAAGCAATTCGATCTTTGGAAATGAAACGAATGAATCCGCCACTGCTTTGGCAACTGCCTATCTGTTATTAAGAGGGACACCGTTTATTTATCAAGGACAAGAATTGGGAATGACGAATTTCCCCTTTGAATCAATCGATGAGCTGCGGACAACTGAATCGCTGCAAACCTATCATGATTGGCTAAACAAAGGGCTATCACAAAATGAAGCTTTGCGTTTGACCACTCACTGGACACGCGACCACTCACGAACACCGATGCATTGGACAGAGCTTGGCGGATTTTCTACCAATCAACCTTGGATGAAGCTAAATACCAATACGGATAGAATCAATGTTGCCATTCAGCAGGCGAATCCAACTTCACCTTTCAATTATTACAAAAAGCTGATTACTCTAAGAAAATCACTGCCCGTCTTTACTTCTGGAAGCTATCAGATCGCGCTCGCCAAGCATCCTTCAGTCTGGGCATACACTCGTAAAGATGAAACAAACGAAGTCTTTGTTTTAACCAATTTAAGCGAAAAGGAACAAACCGTTACTTTACCAAATTATTGGACCAATCCAAATGATTCCTTTGAAGTATTGTTAACCAATTATCCAAATACGACTTGGCAAAAAAAATTGATCCTGCGCCCGTATGAAGCCATTGTAGTCAAAAAGCATTGACTCATTACTAATAACTATCTCAAGTAAACAAAAAAACTTTGCCTAAGTATCTGGCAAAGTTTTTTTGCTTATTCCGCTGTAATTCCTTGAACCTCTAAAATTTTCTCATCGATCATACGGATCACTTCATCCCGTGCGTCAGCATTATCAACAAAATTCAAACGATCACCATCGATTTGGATTTTGGGACTTTCATGATAGTCTTCATACCATTGATCGTAACGGCTGTTTAACTCCTTGTAATAATCATACAAGGTGGGATCAAATTCTAATTGCTCGTATTCACGTCCACGCTTTTGAATTCGTTCCATCATCGTTTCAAAAGAAACCCGGA
Organism: Enterococcus devriesei; assembly: GCF_001885905.1. Classification (GTDB taxonomy): domain Bacteria; phylum Bacillota; class Bacilli; order Lactobacillales; family Enterococcaceae; genus Enterococcus_A; species Enterococcus_A devriesei. The sequence goes on from NZ_JXKM01000003.1 coordinate 224,525, forward strand.
TGTGGACCAATAGATCGGGATGCTTTTTATGAGCCGCATAAGGCAACTCCTGCATCATATTGGCTAACAATTCATCGTAAACTTTGACCTCTGTCTCGGTTGCCCGGCCAAGATCAGCGTTTAAATGAAATAATAAAGAATCTTCATAGATTGAACGGTCCAAGACATTGTTGTCGTCTTGCATCGCCTTTTTAATACTATCAAAACGTTTATTTAAGAAATAGATTTGCAATAAAAATGCGTACTGCTCTGGATCAGCATAAAATAGCGGCAATACTTCATTATCATCAATCGATTCATAAAAAGCCTGACTTCCTAGATGCTCTGACAGCATTGCGGTCAAACTTGATTTCCCTGCTCCAATGGTTCCTGCTAATACGATCACACTCATAAACCCCCAACTCGTTTCATACAAAATATAGTGCGTATTTTTCAACTTATCCAATATACCCCCAATATCTTGTAGCGTCAAACAAAATATCTACAGAAAAACAAACTTTATTCTTCTAAGGAATGTTTAAAAAATCGTAGCTTTTCAAAAACTTTTCAGCGGTTTCGTTTACTTGTAGGTCTTCTCTGAGTAAAATGGGAAGAGACTAAAATGGCTTATTACTATTAAGTAATAATTTCGTTTATAATAAGGAAGTCGAGAAACAAGAATTTTTCTCAATGAAAACAATAGTTAAACAAATAAAAATGAAAAATACATACTCTAAAACGAAATAGGGGTTTTTTTAATGAAATCGATTGGCACGGGTTATGCCAGTGGAAAAATTATCTTAATGGGAGAACACTCGGTTGTTTATGGGGAGCCGGCGATCGCCTTTCCTTTTGCAGGAACAGGTATCCAAGCGACGATCAAGGTAAATAAACTTGAGTCGTGGATCGAATCCAGCTTCTTCCACGGACCGCTTTCAGCCGCGCCGAATACGATGCGCAATGTAACGGTCTTACTGTGGTATTTAGTAAAACATTTTAAAATTCCAGAACCTTTCTATTTAAAGATTGAAAGCTCGATTCCAGCCGAACGGGGAATGGGTTCAAGCGCTGCCGTAGCAGTTGCGATTACCCGGGCTGTTTTCGATTGGATGGAAGAACCAGCAACCCAAGAAAACGTCTTACACTTTGTCAATCAAGCGGAAGCGGTGGCTCATGGCAACCCTAGCGGCATTGACGCGACGACGATTAGTGGAACTGAACCGATCCTTTATCAAAAAGGCATCGGCTTCCAACCTTTCCAATTAAACATGGATGCTTTTTTAGTTGTGGCTGACACTGGCGTAAAAGGACAGACGCGCAAAGCAGTGAAAGATATCGCTAAATTGATGGAACTGCGCCCTTATGAGACCAATCAGCAAATGCGGACACTTGGACAGTTAACCAATCAAGCTCAGCAAGCCGTTTTGCAAAATAAGCCTCGCGTCTTAGGCGACTGTATGAACCAAGCTCAAGGTCTCTTACGCTTATTAGGTGCCAGCAATCGCAACTTAGACCACCTAATCGAAACGGCGTTAGAACATCACGCATTAGGTGCGAAGCTGACCGGTGGCGGCCGCGGTGGTTGCATGATCGCTCTAGCAGAGAATGAAACAAGCGGACGTCAGCTGCAGAAAACATTATTAGACGCTGGCGCACGTGATACATGGATTGAAGGGTTAGGTGTCTACGCACATGTTTAGTGGCAAAGCTCGAGCTTATACGAACATCGCCTTGATTAAATATTGGGGCAAAGAAAATCAAGAACTAATCATTCCAATGAACAATAGTTTATCGTTAACGTTGGATGCTTTTTATACTGAAACGACCGTCACTTTTTCCGAAGAGTTGAAGGAAGATCATTTCTACTTAGACAATCAACTGCAAGATCCGAAAGCGACCTTAAAAGTGAGTCGCTTTCTTGATTTAGTCCGCCAAAAAGCCGACTGCAGCCTTTATGCGACGGTAAAAAGCCAAAACTTCGTCCCTACAGCTGCAGGTTTAGCTTCTTCTGCTAGTGGTTTGGCCGCTTTGGCTGGCGCTACTAGTGCAGCATTAAATCTAGACTTATCACCGGAAGAATTATCGCGGCTTGCACGTCGGGGCTCCGGCTCTGCCTGCCGCAGCATTTACGGCGGCTTTGCAGAATGGCAAAAAGGGACTAGTGACGAGACGTCCTATGCAGTCGAAATACCAAGCAACGACTTCGAAAATGAGTTAAGTATGCTCTTTGTTGTGGTCAATGATGCCCAAAAAGATATTTCTAGTCGCGATGGCATGCAACGAACGGTCGAAACGTCGGCTTTTTATGATGGTTGGCTACAAACTGTTCCGCAAGATTTACAAAAAGCCAAACAAGCCATCGCTGAAAAAAACTTCATTGCCTTAGGAGAAGTTACCGAAGCCAGCGCCTTAAAAATGCACGGTACAACCTTAGCCGCGAATCCGCCCTTCACCTATTGGTCGGCAGAAAGCATGCAAGCCATGAATCTCGTCCGCCAAATCAGAACTGCCGGTATTCCTTGCTACTTCACAATGGATGCTGGACCAAATGTCAAAATCTTAGTCGAACGTAAAAATGAAGCAAAGGTTCAGGCTGCCTTAGCCGAGCATTTTGATTCCCAACAATTAATCCTTGCTCACGCAGGACCCAAAATCGAAATTTTATCAAAGGAGGACGCGTAAATGATTGAAGTATCTGCCCCTGGAAAACTTTATATCGCCGGTGAATACGCCGTTGTAGAACCGGGACATCCCGCGATCATCGTAGCCATCGACCAATTCATTTCCGTCTCCATCGGACCGGCCAAAAAAAGCGGAAGTATCCAATCCGCCCAATATAGCGATCTACCCATACGTTGGACTCGCCGGAATAACGAATTAGTCCTAGACATTCGTGACAATCCTTTCCATTATATTTTAGCGGCGATTCACTTCACCGAGAAATACGCCCAGGAAAAAGGCAAAAAATTGGCCTTCTTCGACTTAAAAGTAACAAGTGAACTGGATAATTCTAATGGCCGGAAATACGGTCTAGGCTCCAGTGGTGCTGTCACTGTGGCCACGGTCAAAGCGTTGAATGCTTTTTATCAACTGAATCTTTCGCAGTTAGAATTATTTAAATTAGCGACCCTCGCTCATTTAAATGTCCAAGGCAACGGCTCCTGTGGAGATATTGCCGCCAGCTGCTACGGTGGTTGGTTAGCCTTTTCTACCTTCGACCATGACTGGGTCTTAGAAAAAATGACGACCGAAAAATTGACCACTTTAATCGAAAATGACTGGCCTAATTTACAAATTGAACCATTGCAAGTCCCCGAAGACTTGCGCCTATTAATCGGTTGGACTGGCAGTCCAGCATCGACTTCTGATCTAGTCGACCAAGTCCATCAATCACGGGATGAAAAACGCACCTCTTACGAACACTTTCTACAAGACAGCAAAGCTTGCGTAGACGAAATGATCCAAGGGTTCAAGCGAAATGATGTATCCTTGATCCAGCAAATGATTCGTGAAAATCGCGAATTACTGAACCAATTGACGACGATCAGCAACGTCTTGATTGAAACCGAGGAATTAAAACGGTTGAATGATCTTGCTGAACAATACGGTGGCGCCGCAAAATCTTCCGGTGCTGGCGGTGGTGATTGCGGCATTGTGATCGTTGACAAACGTGCAGGAATCCTGCCTTTAATGAGTTCTTGGGAAAAGGCTGGCATCACGCCACTGCCTCTTCACGTCTATCATTTTACGGAGGATCGCCATGAATCGTAAAGACGAACATGTTTCATTGGCTCGAGCTTTCCATCAAAAACCAAAGGAAAATGATTTCGATGCGATTCGGTTATTGCATTCTTCCATCGTAACGATACGTCCTGAAGAGGTCGATTTAAGCACCAAAGTTCTCGGCCTTAAATTAAGCGTCCCTTTTTATATCAACGCTATGACCGGCGGCAGTGAAAAAACTAAAAAAATCAATCACGACTTGGCCATCATCGCTCGCGAGACGGATCTAATGATGGCAACTGGTTCTGTCAGCGCGGCGTTGAAAGATCCAAGTGTGGCAGATTCCTACACGGTCGTTCGAAAAGCCAATCCTCACGGCCTGATTCTGGGCAATATGGGGGCTGGTCGAACTAGTGAAGATGCCAAAAAAATCGTAGAGCTGCTGCAAGCAGATGGTTTACAAATCCATTTAAATGTTCCGCAAGAATTAGTCATGCCTGAAGGCGATCGTGATTTTCATGAATGGCCACAAAATATCCAACAAACCATTCAAGCACTGAATGTTCCTGTCATCGTCAAGGAAGTCGGTTTTGGCATGACACGAGAAACGCTTCAACAATTACACTCATTAGGAGCGCAGGCAATCGATGTTTCCGGTCGCGGCGGTACTAGCTTCTCACAAATTGAGAACGCTCGCCGGAAAAAGCGGGAACTAACTTATTTGGATGATTGGGGCCAATCGACGGTCGTATCCCTTTTAGAAGCTCAGTCAGTTAATGATCTGACCCTTCTGGCTTCTGGTGGCATTCGAGGTGCCTATGATATTTTTAAAGCTTTATGTTTAGGTGCTAAAGCTGTTGGTATTTCGGCGACGATCCTTGATCAGCTAATGAGTGATGGCATCGAATCCACTATTGCTATGATCGAAGACTGGAAAATTCAGCTGCAGCGTTTATATCTAATGACTAACAAAGCAACCACGGCAGAATTAAGCCAGAACCCGATTATTTTAAGCGGTGCACCTAAAGAATGGTGCCAAGCCCGCGGAATTGATTACAAACAATTAGCGACACGCAAATAAGAGGTGGAGATCAATTGATCTCCACCTCTTATTTTGCCTCATACAAAGAAAGTATAAATTTTTCACATGAATCAATCGCTTTACAGAAGATATATCCATGTCCGGCTACACGAAAGCCTTTATTAATCAGCCTCTAGCGTCTCAATAACCGCTGCAGCCAATTTTTCTTTTCACCAATACGAATCGTTCCGCTTATTTTTTTTGCTTCGAGCAAGGATTGAAACAAGATATTATCTTGCAGCAACAACTGGTTAATCACCAACAGCCGTTTAATGATGCGTAGCTTCTTTTCATTTGCCGCCTGTTTCTCTTCAGTTTCCGCGACAGCAAGGCGGGTATAATCCCTTTGAATGATTTTCATCAGTTCATATTGCTGTGTCAGCAAATAATTAATTTGTTTGATCTCTTGAGGAGTCACAGAAATTTGTGCATTCGAAGGAGCCAAGCCATTCAATGCAGCAACATAGTCTTGCATATCTAACATAAAAATATGATTTGCCTTACTGGCCATCAATTTTTTTTCATTTACTAGATAGTCAATCAAGGCGCCTAATCGCGCATTGGATTCACTTAATTCTTGTATCTCACGCTTCAATTTTTCCATGATCTTGAATCCTTCCCCCCATCTTAATTCTAGTCTATCGTTTTTTGAGGGTCAGAACAATCAAAGAGATTCATTTAATCTAAATAAAATGAATTTTTTAAATAAAATACTGCATTTGAGTTAAATTCAAAAAAAGAACCCTCACGAGGAGAGTTCTTTCACGAAAATTTATGCTTTGTAATCGTAAGCTGTCACAATAATTTCTTTCAGCTCGCTGATCAATGGTTCTTTTGGATTTGCTGTTGTACATTGGTCTTCGTAAGCCAGTTCAGCCATACGATCAACCGTCGTATTCAAGGTTTCTTGAGTCACGCCTTGTGCTTTCAAGTTCATGTCGATTCCAACAGTCACACCTAAGTTGTACACTGCTTCAATCAATGCCTCTACTAATTCTGCATTGGTATTGCCTTTAAGTCCTAAGAACTTAGCGATATCAGCATAATCAGCATCTGCACGGAAGTAGTCATATTTAGGGAACATCGCGTGTTTTTGTGGATCTTTCGCATTGTAACGGATGATATGCGGTAATAGAATCGCATTGGTACGTCCGTGAGGAATGCCGTATTCTCCACCGATCTTATGAGCGATTGAGTGACAAATTCCTAAGAAAGCATTGGCGAAGGCCATCCCTGCCATTGCAGAAGCATTATGCATTTTTTCACGGGCTTCTGGATCTGCTGTTTTAACAGATGTTTCAAGATTGTCAAAGACCATCTTGATTGCTTGTAAGCTCAAGCCGCGAGTATAATCAGAAGCCATAACAGACACGTATGATTCAATCGCGTGAGTCAATACGTCCATCCCAGTATCAGCAGTTACAGAAGCTGGTACGGTCATAACGAATTGTGGGTCAACGATTGCTACGTCTGGTGTCAACGCGTAGTCTGCTAATGGGTATTTCACGTGTGTTTCGCTATCAGTGATAACGGCAAATGGTGTTACTTCAGAACCTGTACCAGAAGTTGTTGGGATACATACGAACTGAGTTTTTTCAGGTTTGCCGATATTATACGTCCGTTTACGAATATCTAAGAATTTTTGTTTTGCGCCGAAGAATGAAGTGTCTGGGTGTTCAAAGAACATCCACATGCCTTTCGCCGCATCCATCGCAGAACCACCACCTAAAGCGATAACTGTATCTGGTTGGAAATCATTGAATATTTCTAAACCTTTATAAACTGTGTTGGTTGAAGGATTTGGCTCAACATCAGAGAAAACTTCGATTTTCACATCATTTGTCCGACGTCCAAGAACTTCGCGAACGATATCCGCATAGCCAAATTGAACCATGCCAGGGTCACAAACTAACATGACACGTTCAACATTTTCCATTTGGGTCAAATACAATAGAGAGTTCTTTTCGAAGTAGATTTTTGATGGTAGCTTAAACCATTGCATATTATTTCTCCGTTTCGCTATAGTTTTAACATTGATTAAGTTAATAGCAGATACGTTTTTAGATACAGAGTTCTTCCCGTATGAACCACAACCAAGCGTCAATGATGGGATCATTTCATTGTAAATGTCACCGATACCGCCTTCTGCAGATGGTGAATTAACTAAAATACGGCAAGCTTTCATACGCAACCCAAATTTCACTTGTAAATCTTCATCTTCTGTATGAATAACTGCTGTATGGCCTAATCCGCCTAACTCAAGCATACCTTGGCAAAGATCGAAACCGTGTTGGTGATCATTTGCTTTGATCATCGCTAAAACTGGAGAAAGTTTTTCACGAGATAATGGATAATCTGCACCGACACCATCTAATTCAGCGATTAGAATTTTTGTGCCAGCGGGAACTTTGATTCCTGCACGTTGCGCAATATCTTCAGCTGAATGACCAACGATTGCAGGATTTACTGCATATTTACCTTCGTTCATGACAGCGTCTTCTAATTTTTTCAATTCATTTTTCTTCACAACATAAACTTGATGTGCTTGGAATTCTGCTTTTACATCTTCGTAGACTTCTTTGTCTACAATAACAGCTTGTTCAGAAGCACAGATCATACCGTTATCAAACGATTTTGAAACGATTAAGTCGTTGACCGCACGTTTGATTTTCGCTGTTTTTTCAATGTATGAAGGAACGTTACCCGCACCAACACCTAAAGCTGGTTTACCAGTAGAGTAAGCTGATTTAACCATGCCTGGTCCGCCTGTCGCAAGAACGATGGCTACACCTGGGTGATTCATTAACATTGATGTTGCGTCGATCGATGGTTTTTCGATCCATTGGATACAATTTTCAGGAGCGCCTGCCGCGATTGCCGCGTCACGAACGATACGCGCAGCTTCAGCAGAACATTTTTGAGCGCTTGGATGGAAAGCAAATACAATTGGGTTTCCTGTTTTTAAGGCGATCATTGATTTGAAGATTGTTGTAGATGTTGGGTTTGTTGTAGGTGTTACGCCACAAACAACGCCGACAGGTCCAGCAACTTCGATTAAGCCTTTTTGTTTGTCTTCGCCAATCACGCCAACAGTTTTATCATTCTTAATGCTGTTCCAGATGTATTCTGAAGCGTACATATTTTTGATTGCTTTATCTTCGACGATCCCGCGGCCGGTTTCTTCAACGGCCATTTTCGCTAACATCATGTGTTTGTCTAATGCTGCCATTGCCATTTCGTGAACGATATGGTCAACTTTTTCTTGATCGAAGTCTTCCATTTCTTTCAACGCAACATTTGCTTTTGCTGCTAATTCATCAATCACTTGTTCAACGCTGACTGCGTCTTTTTCCTTTTCAATCGCTTTAGCCATGTGTATCCTCCTAAAAATTTTTGTGTTCTTTTTCACATAGACATCATACAACACCCTCGGGAGTTTGTAAATAGTTTTTGTGATTTTTTTCACACCAGTTTTTTTTATTATCAAATGCGATGAACACAGCCCGTCTATAACATATGCTTTTTTTAGAGATTATAGTATTGAGTTTCTAATAAAAGAACTTTTTTCACAATTATCTTCAGGGTTAACAAAACAATCCACAAAAAAAGAGTGGAACAATAAATGCTCCACTCTCCAAACGGATACTTCGTTTATTCTTTATCTTCAGGTTTTTCTTCAACAACTGTTTCTTGCGGCTCAGTTACTTCAGGTTCTACCACTTCTGGTCCAACTGGCGTTGTCGCCGGACGAACATTGGCTGTTACGGTTCTGATTGATGCACGATCAAAGACTAGATAAATGCCTTCACAGTCTAAAGTAACAGTCTTATCATTCGTATTAATTTCATGGATCACACCGTGTAATCCACCGATCGTTACGACATCGTCGCCAACTTTCATCGCATCCAAGACGTTTTGGCGTTCTTGTTGTTGTTTCTTTTGAGAACGGTTCATCATGAAGAACATTCCCAGCATTACTACGATCAAGATGATCATTGAAAAGCTTCCCATTTTATATTTCCCCTCGCATTCTTAGTAAATCCACTTCTAACTGTAACAAAATTTCTAAAGTTTCACTAGCTTTTTTATTCAGACTTTAGAAACTTTTTGCGTTTTGTTTATTAAATCCATATTCTTCAAAGAAGGCTTGGCGGAATTCTAATAAATTATCATCCATGATTGCTTGACGAACTTGCTTCATCAAATTGATTAAGAAATATAGATTATGATAAGAAGTTAGACGAATACCAAAGGTTTCATCACAATGGATCAAGTGACGAATGTAAGCACGAGTATAATTACGACACGTGTAGCAATCACATTTTTCATCTAATGGACGAAAATCATGAGCATATTTCGCGTTCTTAACAACTAAGCGCCCTGCTGACGTCATACATGTACCGTTACGAGCGATCCGCGTCGGCAATACGCAATCAAACATATCCACGCCACGAATCACGCCGTCGATTAATGAATCTGCAGCGCCCACACCCATCAAATAGCGGGGCTTGTTTTCTGGAATCAATGGTGTCGTAAATTCTAGCACCCGATTCATTTCTGCTTTTGGTTCACCGACAGAAAGTCCGCCGATAGAATAGCCAGGGAAATCCATGCTGACAAGATCTTTGGCGCTTTGACGACGCAAGTCCTCAAAACCAGCACCTTGAATGATCCCGAATAATCCTTGCGTTGTTGGGTTAGCGTGCGCTTTTAGTCCACGTTCTGCCCAGCGTGAGGTCCGTTCCACTGATTTTTTCACATAGTCATAGCTTTCATCAAATGGCGGGCATTCATCAAAGCTCATCATGATGTCAGAACCTAATTTATTTTGGATATCGATCGCTTTTTCTGGAGATAAGAACATCTTCGAACCGTTCAAATGGTTTTTGAAATGAACGCCCTCTTCAACGATATTCCGCATATCTGCTAATGAGAACACTTGGAAGCCACCGGAGTCCGTCAAAATCGGTTGATCCCAGTTCATGAACTTGTGCAAGCCGCCCGCTTCCGCAACAAGATCTTCTCCAGGCCGTAGCCATAAATGATAGGTATTGCTTAAAATAATGCCGGCACCCATCTCTTTTAAATCTTCTGGTGACATTGTTTTAACCGTTGCCAATGTGCCTACTGGCATGAACATTGGCGTCGGAAACGTTCCATGAGGAGTGATAATCTCTCCCAAACGTGCGCCTGTATGTTTTTCTTTCTTTATTAAACGATAAGAAATGGCAGGTTCAGTCATTCAATTTCCTACTTTCTTCTATATGTATTGTGTATGTATTAGTCTGCAACTTGTACCATAATAATGGTTTTATAGTCGTTTTGCAACTTTCCTTCCAGACTTTAACGCTTCTTATAGAAATCATGTTCATAACCACACAAAATAAATTTTTTTTATTTAATTTTCCACATTTTCCTATTTAATAAGAACAAATTTTTCTTTTTCCCAGAGTGCTTGAACGAACAAAATAAGCAATCCCATGCTTTTGCTCGAAAATACATAACTAATAAAAAAACTTTAGATGAATTATCACTTAAAACACGTTAAAAAGAGCTTAATGTGAAGAAAATACTTATCTAAAGAAAGCGTTTACAGTAGCAATATTAACATTTATGATGAAGTAGTAAAAAAATATTAGGAGGGAAACAATGGTTAAAGCGACTGAGAAAAAAACAGAACCAATCGATGTTGACGGCGTAATCAATGATCTGGCAACGAAGGGAAACGACGCGTTAAAGGTGTTAGCGAAATTCGATCAGGCAAAAGTGGATCAGATTGTTCACGAAATGGCAATGGCCGCATTAGACAAGCACATGTTATTAGCAAAAATGGCCGTAGAAGAGACCGGGCGTGGAATCGTTGAAGACAAAGCAATCAAGAATATGTATGCCTCTGAGTATATTTGGAACAATATCAAAGACAATAAGACCGCTGGCGTAATTCATGAAGACAAGCAAAAACATCTGATTCAAATCGCTGAACCAGTGGGTGTGATCTGTGGTGTGACGCCTACGACCAATCCCACCTCAACAACGATTTTCAAGGCTCTGATCGCTTTAAAAACACGTAATCCAATCATTTTCGCCTTCCATCCAAGCGCGCAAAAATGTTCTGCCGAAGCAGCGCGGATCATCCGTGACGCGGCGATTGCAGCCGGTGCACCAGAAAATTGTATCCAATGGATCGAGCAACCTTCCCTTGAAGCTACCCAAGGCTTGATGAATCATCCTGGTGTAGCGATTGTTTTAGCAACTGGCGGTGGTGCAATGGTGAAAGCTGCCTATTCAACTGGAAAGCCAGCTCTCGGCGTTGGCCCTGGGAATGTTCCCGCCTACATCGAAAAAACCGCCAATATCAAACGCGCAGTCAATGACCTACTTGTGTCTAAAACTTTCGACAGCGGCATGATCTGCGCTTCCGAACAAGCAGTCATCGTCGACAAAGAGATTTATGAAACGGTCAAAAAAGAATTTCAAGCGCATCAAGTTTACTTCGTTAAAAAAAATGAGTTGAGACAATTGGAAGCGGTCGTTATGAATGAAGGCAAATATGCTGTTAATCCGAAGATCGTTGGCTTCTCTGCAAAAGCAATTGCTGATCTAGCTGGGATCGGTGTTCCAAATGGGACCAAAATGTTAGTAGCAGAATTAGACGGTGTAGGACCTGACTACCCGCTATCTCGTGAAAAGCTTTCACCAGTCTTGGCAATGATCAAATCAAATTCGACTGAGCATGGTTTTGACTTATCTGAGGCAATGTTAGAGCTAGGTGGTTTAGGGCATACGGCGGTTATTCATTCAGAAGATGAAGAAGCACAATTAGAATTCAGTTTGCGCATGAAGGCTTGTCGCATCTTAATCAATTCACCTTCTTCGGAAGGCGGAATCGGCGATATTTACAACGAATTGATCCCATCATTAACGCTTGGCTGCGGTTCTTACGGGAAAAACTCAGTTTCTCACAACGTATCAGCCCTTGACTTAATCAACATTAAAACGGTAGCGAAACGGAGAAAAAACATGCAATGGTTTAAACTTCCACCAAAGATCTATTTTGAAAAGAACTCTTTGTTGTATTTGACCCAAATGGAGAATGTGGAACGGGTCATGCTAGTTTGTGATCCTGGGATGGTACAGTTCGGCTACGCGGATATCGTGCGAGAAGCATTAAGCAGACGGAAAAACGATGTCAAAATCGAAGTCTTCTCAGATGTGGAACCAAACCCATCCACCAATACGGTCTATAAAGGATTGGAAATGTTTGTAAACTTCCAACCTGACACGATCATTGCCTTAGGCGGCGGATCAGCGATGGATGCGGCGAAAGGCATGTGGATGTTCTTTGAACACCCAGACACGTCCTTCTTCGGCGCAAAACAAAAATTCTTGGATATCCGTAAGCGGACTTACGGGATCGAAGCACCAGAAAAAACTCAGCTGGTCTGTATCCCGACAACTTCAGGAACCGGTGCCGAAGTAACCCCATTTGCGGTTATCACAGATAGCGAAACTCACGTGAAATACCCATTAGCTGACTATGCCCTGACGCCAAATGTCGCGATCATCGATCCGCAGTTTGTTTTAACATTGCCAAAATCAATCGCAGCCGATACCGGGATGGATGTCTTGACTCACGCGATCGAATCTTATGTCTCCGTTATGGCCTCTGATTATACTCGCGGCCTGAGCTTGCAGGCAATCCAGATCGTCTTTGACTACTTGGAAAAATCGGTTAAAAACGGCGATGAAGAATCGCGGGAGAAGATGCATAACGCTTCTGCGATGGCCGGGATGGCCTTCGCCAATGCCTTCTTGGGAATTTGTCATTCGATCGCTCATAAGATCGGCGGCGAATATGGGATTCCTCATGGTCGGACAAATGCGATTCTCTTGCCTCATATCATTCGCTACAATGCGAAAGATCCGCAAAAACATGCGATGTTCCCTAAATATGATTATTTCCGGGCACATACTGATTACGCAGACATTGCGAAGTTTTTAGGGCTAAAGGGCAAGACTATCGAAGAATTAGTTGAAGCTTTAGCTTCAGCTATTTATGAGCTAGGTACGTCGATCGGCATCGATATGAGTCTCAAAGCGCAAGGCGTAACGCAAGAGACACTAGATTCCACAGTTGATCGGATGGCGGAGCTTGCTTATGAGGATCAATGTACCACCGCGAATCCAAAAGAACCGCTGATCAGCGAATTGAAAGAGATTATCATCACTAGCTACGATTATAAAGCGTAACACGGTAGAGCCGTTTTACTCCTAAGCAGTGTTCGCTTCACTGCAAAAAAGCCTTCGATGAAAACAATCATCGAAGGCTTTTTTAGCTCTACTTGTGGCAATCAATAAAATATGATTCAACTGCTTAAATATTTTCTGGATCAATTTCTGGTGCTTTGTGGAATTTGATCAATTCATTGACGATGATCGGTACAATCGAAAGTAAGATTGAGATCACCCAATGGTTCATACTAATAGGTACCAGATAGAACAATTCTTGTGTCTGAGGAACTAGCGCGATGACTGTCGTGATTCCAATCGCTAACCAGGCCATTTGAGCCAACGATTTATTTGTAGCCAAGTCCACTCTGAAAATCGATTTCGCACTACGCACATTAAAAACGTGTAGAATCGATGAATACGCTAAAACTAAGAAGGCGACGGTTTGACCGACTTCCAAACTTGGTGGGGTGAAATAGCTGACGTGGTCAACGAACGCTCCCACATAAAATCCAATCAAAGTGACGACGGTAAAGACCGCGGCATTCAATCCAATTTTTTGCCATAAACCACGAGCAAAGATCCCTTCATTTCGAGGAATTGGTTTTTCATCCATAATTCCTGCTTCCGCCGGTTCACGACCTAGTGCGAAGCCTGGTAAGCCATCTGCTACAACGTTTACAAACAACAATTGAACAGCGGTAAACGGTGCTCCCCAGCCTAACAACATCGCAATCACTACGATAAAAATCTCCGAAATGTTACAGCTCAACAAGAAATTGATCGCCTTACGAATCCCTTGATAAACGGAACGTCCTCGAGCTACCGCATCAACGATCGTCGCGAAGTTATCATCGGTCAAAATCATATCCGCTGCACCTTTAGCAACATCCGTCCCCGTAATTCCCATCGCACAACCAACATCACTGGCTTTCAAAGCAGGAGCATCATTGACACCATCTCCAGTCATTGCCACAACGGCACCTGTCCGCTGCCATGATTTAACAATTCGAATCTTGTCTTCTGGTGTTACTCGCGCATAAACAGAAAGGTCTTTCACCTTTTCATCCAACTCTTCATCGGTCATTTTTTGTAACTGCGCGCCAGAAAGTGCTTCTTTGCGACTCTTCATAATTCCAAGTTCTTTGGCGATAGCCCCAGCTGTTACGACATGATCGCCAGTGATCATCACCGTTTTAATTCCCGCTTTTTTGGCACGGGCAATCGCAGCTTTTGATTCTGGACGAGGCGGATCGATCATCCCGATCAAGCCCATCAGACGTAAATCTTTCTCTAACGCTTCTGACGTAATTTCTTTTGGTTCTTCATCATGAATCGCATAACCAACAGCGATTACTCGTAACGCTTTTTTTCCGAAGCGATCATTTACGATTGCCGCCTGGTCAACATCACCATAATGAAATTTGGGCAACAGTACATCAAAGGCCCCTTTAGTAATTGAGATGAATTTTTTCCCGCGTTTATGTACGGTAGTCATCATTTTTCGTTCAGAGTCAAACGGAATCTCACCGATTCGCGGATATTTTTCTTCAAGCTCTGACTTAGTATGATAGTTTTCTTCCACAGCTCGAACAATCGCCGCTTCAGTCGGATTTCCTTTGATTTCTAATTCATTATCATCATTTTCTACAACGACATCGGTACAAAGAGCCGCCGTACTTAAAACTTCCATCGCCTCTTCGGTCATGCCTTCTTCTGTATCAACAACAGAATCACCATGAGTCCAGACACGGCGTACCCGCATTTTGTTTTGCGTTAAGGTTCCGGTTTTATCGGAACAAATGACATTGGCTGACCCAAGGGTTTCAACCGCTGGCAACTTGCGAATAATAGCATTTTTCTTCGCCATTTTTTGCACACCAAAAGCCAAGGTTAATGTCACGATGACCGTCAATGTTTCCGGCACTGCTGCTACTGCTAATGAGATCGCAGTGATAAACATGTCCAACATCGGTTCGCCTTGCATTTCACCAATGAAAAACACAAAAGCCGCAGCTGCCAAAGCGATCAAACTGATCCGTTTGCCTAAATGATTTAATCGTTTTTGCAGAGGTGTTTTTTGCGTTTCATCACTATTTAATAACCCGGCAATTTTCCCCATCTCGGTCTTCATACCGGTTTCCGTAACGATTGCCTTACCACGACCGTTTACAACTGTGGAGCCTTTGTACAGCATATTCAGACGATCGCCCAATGCTTCGTCCTCTTCACCAATATAATCGGCATCCTTCATGACCGGCTCGCTCTCGCCTGTCAACGCAGATTCTTCCACTCGCATTTGTGAAGCTTCCACGATACGGGCATCAGCAGTAATCAGTGAACCTGATTCCAAAAGCAACGTATCCCCTGGAACTAATTCTTCAGCATCAATCTCTTGCTGTTTGCCATCACGTAAGACAGTTGCTGATTGCTTGTTCATGTCCTGTAACGCAGATAATGCTTTTTCGGCGTTACCTTCTTGTACAATTGCTAAAACTGAATTGATCACTACAATCGCAATAATCAAAAAACTCTCAAAATAATCGCCGTGGTCCGTAGCAATCGCCGTGTAAAGTGAGATAACTGCTGCAACAAGTAAAATAATTGTCGTGAAATCGGTCAAACTATGGAAGAATTTTTTCGCTACCGATTCCTTCGGTGCATCTTCAAATTTGTTTTTGCCGTTATTTTTTAATTTTTCTTCAACTTTTTTTTCTGTCAAACCATTATCTAAATCAGCTTCATATTCCTTAATCACAGTATCTGCTGTCTCTTTGTAGGATTCCATCCTATTCCTCCTCTTGTTATAAAAAAACTACCTATATTATTACTATAACACAGAAAAGGCGGCTAACTCAAAGTATACAACTCGTTTTTTGTCAAAAAGAAACAAATCAAATATATCAAAATAACCAAGCGTAATCGCTTCCATAAAGTAATGGTTTATGCTATATTATAGATACAAGGAAGGAGGAACTTAGATCATTCGAAGGATTTCTCGATGCAAGTAGAAAAAAATAAACACTAAAAATTGTTAGTAATACAAGATTCACCGAAAAGTTGTCAAAAGTATGCGTGTGAAGTATTTCCTTATAAATAGTGAATGCGTATCACAGGTTGAGTAACACTATCAAACACACAAGTAAAAAGATACGTAATTGAGAAAAAAGTTTCTTAAAACTGAATAAAAGTGAAAACGTAATAAGAACAAACATTTATGTTTATAGTCAAGAAATTCATGTAATACTTTGCATGTATCATAAAGTAATATAAAATTCGAATGAACTAATCCTTCCGAAATTCTAAGAGCCAGGCTTATCGAGAGCCTGGCTTTTTTTGCGAGTTCCACTTCGCGTTTTTAACGCGATTAGTGGAATCGTATGCGTGTGAAAATTTCGGATTTTTTTGGGTTTTAAAAATATACTTCTAATTAATTTGAGTAGCTGGCAGTTTTTCTTCCTGCTTTAGCNTTTTTAACGCGATTAGTGGAATCGTATGCGTGTGAAAATTTCGGATTTTTTTGGGTTTTAAAAATATACTTCTAATTAATTTGAGTAGCTGGCAGTTTTTCTTCCTGCTTTAGCTGGTTAGAAAAATGATAGACATACGAAGATTTTGTATTTTTTAGGATGACACCTCCACATAAAAAAGCCAGCGAATTTCTTCGCTGGCTTTACTGATATTATTTTACAAACATCGCATCGCCAAAGCTGAAGAAGCGATAACGTTCTTCGATTGCATGGTGATAGGCGGCTAATGTTTCTTCCCGACCCGCAAATGCACTAACTAACATTACTAAGGTTGATTTAGGCAAATGGAAATTGGTTGAAAAAGCTTGAACGACTTTAAATTCATACCCAGGGGTAATAAAGATATCGGTCCAACCGCTATCGGCTTTGATCTCGCCATTGAATTTAGTACCGATGGTTTCCAATGTACGGATCGATGTCGTTCCTACTGCGACGATTTTCCCGACATTATTACGGACGTCATTCAATTGAGCAGCGGCTTCTTCAGTTAAACGATAAAATTCACTGTGCATTTGATGTTCAGCGATATTATCGACACTGACTGGACGGAAGGTCCCTAGCCCGACGTGTAAGGTTAAATAAACCAGTTTCACACCTTTAGCCGCGATTTTTTCTAGCAGTTCCGGCGTAAAATGCAACCCTGCCGTTGGTGCAGCGGCTGATCCGTTTTCTTTAGCATAGACGGTTTGATAGCGTTCCGGATCTTCCAGCCGTTCTTTGATGTAAGGCGGTAAAGGCATTTCTCCTAAGGATTCTAGATTTTCTAAAAAGATTCCTTCGTAAGAAAATTCTACGATTCGACCGCCGTGTTCTAATTCTTGTTTGACTTCCGCTTTTAACCGACCATCACCAAAAACAATTTGCGTACCAACCTTAGCACGACGAGCAGGCTTGATTAATGTCTCCCATTCGTCCCCTTGCGTATTGTTTAACAGCAAGACTTCTAAGTGACCGCCAGTCTCAGGTTTTTCTCCATACAATCGAGCAGGTAGTACCCGCGTATCGTTCATAACTAGGGCGTCACCGGCATTCAATTCATCAATGATCGCATCGAAATGCTTGTCCTCTATTTTCCCCGTTTGATGATCCAAAACTAATAAACGCGAGCTGTCGCGTTTTTCGAGAGGCGTTTGAGCAATTAATTCTTCAGGTAAATCAAAATCAAAATCTTCAGTTGTTAACATAGCTTCTCCTCTTTTCCTCGGCTATTCTACCATGCAGAAGATTTCTTGAAAAGCCAAGTAGTAGCCTCAAAACAAAAAAACGCGTATACTTACTAAAAATAAGTTAACTTCAGGAGGACAAACGATGCCATACTTTCATCATGTTTCCTTACTTACACAAAACCGGCAAGAAAATCTTACCTTTTACACGCAGCTTTTAGGTCTGCGTTTTGTCAAAAATACTGTCAATCAAGAAAATACCCGCATGCTTCATTATTATTACGGTGACTATCAAGGTAGCCCTGGCTCAGTCATCACTTTTTTTATCGTGCCGCATCTTGGTCAGCGACGGGATGAAGCTCACTATCTAGCAGAAATTGGGTTGAATGTCCCGAAAGATAGTCTAGACTTTTGGCAACAGCGTTTTGAAACACAAGGCATTGCTGTAGAAAGAAAACCGACAGTGCTTAAAGTCCAAGATCCGGATCAAGTCAGCCTGACTTTTTACGAGACAGACCAAGCAGCTCCGACAAAAGAATTGATCGTCAACAATGAGATCCCGGCCGATAAACAAATTTTGGGCTTAGCTGATATTAATTTCTATGTCCCTGATCCGCAAAAAACGGCGGACTTTTTTAAACAGCTGCTAGGTTGGTCGACTGAAAAACAAACGATTCAACTAAGTTCAAATGAAAAAATCACTCTTACTGCAACAGCTGCTAACGAAAAGACTCGGATGGGCCGTGGCAGTATTGATCACGTCGCCTTTGCGGTGAAGGATGATGAAGCGTTGGATTTACTTTATAAAAAGGCCCGCCAACAAAAGTGGCAAATCGAAAAAATTATTTCTCGTGGCTACTTCAAAAGTCTCTATATTCGCGAACCTGGCGGAAATCGAGTAGAGTTCGCCACAGAAAGCCCTGGCTTTACGATTGATGAACCTTTGGAACATTTAGGTGAACAGCTGGCCTTGCCACCTTTTCTGGCCGATCAACGTGCCTCGATTGAAGAAAAGCTCTATTCAGAAAAATGATCAGAATGTTAACAGTTTTTCAAGCATGCTTGGAAAACTGTTTTTTTTCTTCCCTCAAAAACATCAATTATTAGGAATAAGATAGCGAAAACAAATCTAATCCTGTTCTTTTTTAATTTAACAATTCTTTTTACAGCGCTTTATTTGCGCTTTCAATGAGCCTGTCATTTGCTTTTTTATCATTCTTTGTAGCATACTAAAATTATAAGTCTGTTAAATTTTTTACATTTAGGAGTGAAAAAATGATTGAATTTGACCACGTTTCTAAAATTTATAATGGAAACAAAGTAGCTGTAGAGGATGTTAACCTCTCCTTTGATAAAGGAGAATTCATTTGTTTGATTGGTACTAGTGGTAGTGGAAAAACAACAACGATGCGGATGATCAACCGCATGATCGATCCAACCAAAGGCACGATCACCATCAATGGAGAAGATATCCAAAAGAAAAATCCGGTAGAATTACGGCGCCAAATTGGTTACGTCATCCAAAATATCGGCTTGATGCCGCACATGACAATTCGTGAGAACATCACTTTGGTTCAACGGCTATTGAAAGTCGATAAGGAAGAACAAAATAAAACGGCTGAAAAAATGATCGACCTGGTTGAACTACCGCGGGACATGCTGGATCGTTATCCGCATGAATTATCTGGTGGACAACAACAACGGATCGGTGTTGTTCGTGCGCTCGCTGCCGATCAAGATGTCATCTTGATGGATGAGCCTTTTGGTGCACTTGATCCAATCACCCGTGATTCGTTGCAAGATTTAGTAAAAGATTTACAAGAACGTTTAGGCAAAACGATTGTCTTTGTGACCCATGATATGGATGAAGCTTTGAAACTGGCCAACCGGATCGCCATTATGGACAATGGGAAAGTCATTCAATTTGATACACCGGAAAATATTTTACAAAAACCGGCGAATGAATTTGTTGAGGAATTACTCGGTGAGGATCGCTTACTGCAAGCCAAACCGGATACTACTACCGTAGGTGAGATCATGATGAACACAGCGATCTCAATCACACCGGAAAAAAGTTTACAGAATGCGATTCGTTTGATGCGTGAAAAACGGGTTGATACGTTGCTGATCGTAGATGAAGACAATGTCTTAAAAGGCTTTGTAGATATCGAGACGATTGATCGTGAACGCCGCCGTGGCAAAGCGACGAGCATTGGCGATATCATCAATCCAAATGTTTTTTATGTGAAAGAATCCGCCTTAGTTCGCGATAGCTTGCAACGTATTTTGAAACGGGGCGTAAAATATGTGCCCGTCGTAGACGACAAGAAACATCTTGTCGGTATTTTGACGCGGGTCTCATTAGTAGACATTATTTACGATGTGCTGTGGGGCGAAGAAGAGACATTTGGCGATGCTGCTGAAAATATCGTATCCAGTGAGGAGGCGTAAAGTATGCAAGCTTTTATTAATCAATACGGCGGACAAATCCTTACTAAAAGCACGGAGCATTTGTATATTTCTGCCGTGGCTTTAGGCCTTGGGATTTTAGTCGCTGTACCTTTGGGTGTCCTACTGACGCGGCTACCAAAAATCGCTAGTTTTGTAATTGGCGTTGCCAGCGTTTTACAAACGGTGCCCTCATTGGCCTTACTAGCTTTGATGATCCCACTTTTAGGAGTCGGGAAAGTCCCTGCGATTGTCGCTTTGTTCATCTATTCCCTACTGCCAATTCTGCGAAACACCTATATTGGGATGAAAGGCGTCGATCGCAACTATGTTGATGTCGCTAAAGGGATGGGCATGACCAATCTACAATCAATTTTTTCGGTTGAATTACCGATTGCGATTCCAACAATCATGGCAGGGATTCGACTGGCGGCCGTTTACGTAATCGCTTGGGCAACCTTGGCTTCTTATATTGGAGCCGGTGGACTTGGTGATATGATCTTCAGTGGGTTGAATAATTTCCAACCGCCGTTGATCTTTGCGGGAACGATCCCGGTAGTCATCATCGCCTTAGTCGTCGATTTCTTATTAGGTCTGCTGGAAGATCGTATGACACCAGCGGCATTACGGAAGGAGGAATAAGCTATGGGTAAGAAAATGAAAACCTTGATCCTGCTTGGCGTCTCATTACTTTTCCTAAGTAGCTGTTCCTTCCCAGGATTAGCTACCAATGATGATGAAGACACCATCGCCGTTACTGGCGGGATCACCTCAGAAATGCAGATTCTCGGTAGTATCGTGGCGGGTATGGTAGAACATTATACGGATAAAAACACGACCGTGATCAATAACCTAGCTACCAATATGATCAATCATCAAGCAATGTTGAAAAAAGATGCTTCGATCTCATCCGCTCGTTACACAGGAACCGACTTGTCCTCGATCTTGCAGTTACCTGCTGAAAAAGATCCAGACAAAGCTTTCAAGATCGTTCATGATCAATTTGAAAAACGCTTCGATCAAACGTGGTTCCCTTCTTATGGCTTTGACAATACTTATGTCTTTTTAGTTCGTAAGGATACCGCTGAAAAATACAATTTGAAAAAAGTCAGTGACTTAAAACGAGTAGCTGGCGAATTAAAGGCCGGCGTAGATACTTCATGGATCACTCGTAAAGGGGATGGCTATGAAGGATTCAAAGAAGCTTACGGATTTGAATTTTCTTCTATTCTACCGATGCAGATCAGTCTCGTTTACGATGCTTTATCCGCTGGTAAAATGGATATCGTTTTAGGCTATTCAACCGATGGACGGATCGCCAGCTATGATCTTGTGATGCTGGAAGATGATTTACATTTCTTCCCACCCTATGACGCAGCACCGATCGTTTCCAATGAGCTGTTGAAATCTGACCCTAAAGTCAAAGACGCGTTGGACCGCTTAGCCGGAACCATCGATACCGAGCAAATGCAAAAACTGAATTATAAAGCCGATAATGATCTCGTTGAACCTGAGATCGTCGCAGAAGATTTTCTAAAAGAACATAACTATTTCGAAGGGAAGTGACCGAAGTGGAAAATCTAAACACCTTTCAACAATTTATTCAATATTTTCAAACGAATGGCAGTATCGTTTTCCAACAATTTATTCGCCACTTTCTCATCTCGATCTATGGTGTAATCTTTGCGGCGATCGTCGCGATTCCAGTGGGGACCTTCATCGCCCGCCATTCAAAACTAGCCAACTGGGTGATCCGCTTAGCAAATATCATCCAAACGATCCCTTCATTAGCCATGATTTCTGTCTTGATGATCGGTATGGGCCTCGGCGTCAACGTTGTAATCTTGACCGTCTTCTTGTATTCCCTATTACCAATCATCAAAAACACCTATACAGGCATGCGCCAAGTCGATAAAAACGCATTAGATGTTGGGACCGGTATGGGGATGACAAACTGGCAGCGGCTGTACATGATTGAACTTCCCTTATCCGTTTCCGTCATTATGGCAGGGATTCGGAATGCGTTAGTCGTTGCGATTGGAATTACCGCTATTGGTGCCTTCGTCGGTGCCGGTGGATTGGGAGATATTATTATCCGAGGGACCAACGCTACCGATGGGACGGCAATCATTTTAGCCGGAGCGTTACCGACCGCCTTAATGGCGATCGTCACCGATTGGATCTTAAGTATCGTGGAACGGAAATTAGATCCCGCAACAAAAACCAGTAAATAAGAAAAAAGGAGCTGAGACAAATTGATGTCCCAGCTCCTTTTTTTATTTCTTCAAATGGTAGTTATAGGTACTAATGATAATATCATCGCGATATGACAGACGGAAACGCAAACGCAACGCAGTCTGGTTATGGAGCGATCGTTTCCAAGTTCTGTTCGGAACAAATTCTGGAATCAAAACAGTCGTCGTATAATTGTGCTCACGAGCGTTCTTACTTACCCGGTCGACGTAACGACTAACAGGGTTAACAATCGAGCGATAAGGTGAACGAACGACAGAGAAACGAACATCGGGGAACTTCTCGCGGAACTCCCGGCGAATTTCTTTTTCCTTCTCTTCATTTTCTTCTAAAGAAACGTGCATCGCGATCACATAATCTCCGATTGAGCGAGCATAATTGATAGCCCCGATATTTACTTGGGTCACATTTCCGACCAAAACGATCACGGTATTTCCATCATAATCATGCAATTCTACCTCATCAGCTAGACGCAATTGCTCCGCCACATTTTTGTAATGACCGTGGACTTTATAAAAAGCATAGATCAAAATCGGCATGATAATGAAGAAAGGCCAAATATCAAGTAAACGATAAGCAAATAGAATTACCACAATGGCAAAGGAAATCAAGGCGCCGATAATATTCGCAATCGATTTTCTAAACCAATGAGGGCCTTCTTTACGCCATTTTAAGACCATTCCCGTTTGCGATAACGTAAAGGGAATAAACACTCCGACTGAATACAATGGAATCAAACGCTCCGTCGAGCCTTGGAAGATCAGCAACAAAATGATCGAACCTAAGGCTAAGGTAATGATCCCATTAGAATAACCTAGCCGGTCGCCGCGATCTTGGTAACGGTGAGGTAAAAATTTATCTTTGGCTAAGTTATAAGCTAAGACTGGAAAGGCCGAGAAGCCGGTATTAGCAGCGACGGCTAAAATCAATGCGGTCACGAATTGCAATACATAATACATGATCCCCTTGCCAAACACGGCTTCACCAACTTGTGATAAGACCGTCACTTTAGCTGTGGGAACAACGCCGACCCAATAGCTTAAAAAGGTAATTCCACTAAAGAAGAAACCTAGAATTAAGCCCATCATGGCTAGAGTTCCCGCCGCATTTTTAGCCCGCGGTTTTTTAAAGAACGGAACGGCATTACTGATTGCTTCTACACCGGTTAATGAAGAAGAACCAGATGAGAAGGCCCGTAGCAGTAACGCGATCGTCACACCCGGTACTACAGCTCCTACTTGTGCTGTTGCGTGCATCGGTGCTGCACCGGTTAAGATTTTTACAAAGCCAACTACAATCAAAATCGTGATGACTGCAATAAAACTGTAGACCGGTGTCATTAACAGTCCCGCGCTTTCACGTAAGCCTCGTAAATTCATCAGCATCAATAATAAAACAATAATGACAGAAATCAAAACGCGATGATGATACAAGGCTGGGATGGCGGAAGCAATCGCTTCTGCACCAGCTGAGACCGATACAGCCACCGTCAGCATATAATCGACTAGGAGCGAGCCCCCGGCGATCAAACCAGCGTTCTTTCCTAAATTCTCACTACTAACGACATAAGCGCCGCCGCCATGAGGGTACGCATGAATAATTTGACGATAAGACAAAATCAATGACGTCAATAATACTAAAACGACAACTGCGATTGGCAATGAATACCAAATAGCTGCCGCGGACAACGTCACTAGAACGACAACGATCTGTTCTGTCCCATAAGCAACTGAAGACAACGCGTCTGATGAAAGCATCGCCAAAGCCGCAAAACGTGATAGATTTTGATCATCATTTTCCGACGACTTCAGTGGCCGACCGACCAGCAAGCGTTTAAGATAATCCACAAGACTCACTCCTTATTCTAACTAATGTAATTTCATTCAAAAATTATGTTCGATCCTAATACGATCTACTCGCGCTTATCCTTTTTCATAAGCGAATAAATAGTCGTTCAAAAAAATACAAACAAGCGAAATATTACTCGTCCTCAATCTAAATGTCAATGGTTTTTTCAAAGTCTTTTCATAACCTAAGTAAAACATGAAAACAGGCAAAACAACAGTAATACGCTGTTGTTTTGCCTGTTGATTTTTAATGGAAAATTTTACTTTCATGAGCGACTTTCGTCAGCTTCGTCAAATGCGGTTGTAGCAATGGATAAGCCCACGTGCCTAAGATACCGAAGACGATGAATAATACGATCATGATGATGATATCTTGACTGGCGTTTGGCCAATAGATCCCACCGGCACTTTCACGCAATAAATTCACCGCATGGGTAAACGGCAGCCATGGATTGACCGCTTGGAAGAATTTCCCAGAGACTTGGATCGGATAATTCCCACCACCACCTGAGATAGATAGAACCAAGATAATGATTGCGATCCCTTTGCCGACTGTCCCAAAGAGCGCTACTAGCGCGTAGACGATCATCATAAAGGCCAAGGCCACTAAGACAGCGAATAACACACTATAGACCGGATTCTTCACGTAGACACCTAATAAGAACATATTCCCAAGAGTTACGATCAGCGCTTGTCCAACGCTGACGGTTAGGTAAGTCAACATCCGCGCACCAAATTGTTCCCGTTTGGTATATTTGCCGCGGTCTTTTTTATCTAAGACAAACTCCGTCGTCGTGACACTAGAGAACAACACTGCTCCTACCCATAAACAAAGGGCGGTGTAAAACGGTGTGCTAGCAGATCCGTTATTGGCGATCGGATACATCGTGTTGGTTTGTAATTCCACTGGAGTGGTAAAGAAATCACTTTCCTTTTGAGCATCCAGTTTCAATAATTTCAATACTTGACCGAAATCAATCGTCTTGTCACCTTCTCCGATTGCTTTCGCCGCTTTTTGAATCCCACTACGTAAAGTTGGATAATCATTTTTAATTAAATCGGTCGCAAGATTCAAGGCTTGTTCAACTTCCGGCAGTTTATCATTAGCCACCTTCAAGCCACCAGTTAAATCTTGTTTGACTCCAGGCCAATCATTTTGCATGAAGTTCGCTGCTAAGCCCAATTTTTGTTCAACGACTGGCAATTCATTGTTGTAAAGGTCCACCCCTGTATTGATTCCATTCACAATCTCATTCATATGACCATTTAGCAACGTATTTGCGTCATGAACTTCTTGACCGATCGCTGGCATTTGTTTTTGGTACTTCTCTAAGAAAGTAATGGCGTTGCTGACGGTTCCTTCCGTTGAATTCAGCAATGCGGCAAAATCAATTTGCTGTGCTTGATTCAACACTCCTTGAGCTGTTGTGATCGTGTTGATTAATTTATCAAGTATTGTGCTGACGGTTTGGCCAACTTGTTCAGCATTGATGCCGTTGACAACATT
The DNA here is from genome assembly GCF_001885905.1 of Enterococcus devriesei. Classification (GTDB taxonomy): domain Bacteria; phylum Bacillota; class Bacilli; order Lactobacillales; family Enterococcaceae; genus Enterococcus_A; species Enterococcus_A devriesei. The sequence goes on from NZ_JXKM01000003.1 coordinate 250,285, forward strand.
TGCGATATTTTCAGCAGCCTGTCGAACTTGTGCCAAAAAGCTTTTAACTTGATCGATATTGCCACTTTGAATAGCATTGTTCAAATCGTTTAGACGATCATTCAAATTGCTTAATGCTTGTTTCGCGCTAGCTAACATTGTCAAAATATTGCTTAATTTTTGGCTCGCGTCGGTGTCACCATTTTTATCAGCTAAGTCTTTCATGTTCTGAACCATTTCAGAAAGAGAATCAATCGCGGCTTGTTGATCTTGGTTTCCTTGAATAAAACTATTAATCAATTTACCAAGATTATCTTTTTCATCTTGACTTAGTTGATTATCTTCCAGTGCTGTTTCAATCGAACCGGCTAATGATTCAGTCGTCTCTGCCACCTGCCCAATCGACTGCAAGGTAACTTGCACACTGCTTGAAATACTTGGAACGGCTGCTTTTAATTTTTCAGCGCCGTCTTTGGTAGTACCCGCCAAATCGTTGGCTTGGCTGCCTAGTTTTTGGATATCTGGCAAAACCGTTTGGACTTGATGAATAATGTTTAGCCCTTGTTTGGCTTCGTTGATCCCGTCATTCAGCGTCTTCTCAATCGAAGCGAAATCACTATCGACTTGAGCCAACTGATCGCCGGCTTGTTGGATCTCTGGGATCTTTTGTTGCAAGGTCAAAATGACGCTGGCCTGCTTTTTGATCTCAGGCATTTTTTGATTTAAAGTAATCAGCTTTTGACCCATCTCATCAACTTGCGGCAAGTATTTTTCAAACTCGTTCGCCTTCGCTAGTTTTTCCTTTAGCTCAGGCATCTTACCTTGAACTGCTACGACTTCTTGGGTGTACTTATCGATTTCGCCTAAATTGTCGTTGGTCGTCAAAATCAAATTCTTGACCTTGTTGATACTAACTAGATTGGCGTCAATGTCGTAACCGATCTCGTTGAAGACTTTCAACAAGGTCGAGCTAGCCGTCTTAATAAATTCTTGACTGATCTCTTGTTGGATCGAGCCGGCACCTTTATCAGTAATCTTCGGAGCGATCGCGTTGATCTTTTGATTCAAATAATATTCGATCTTCGGTTTCTTGATATCTCCGGAAGTAAAGCTTAGTAAATCTTTGGAAAATTCTTTAGGCAAATAAATTCCCGCATAATATTTTCCTGAGCGGACGCCGTCAACGACTTGTTTCTTTGAGTCAACGAAACGCCAGCCTAATTGTTTGTTTTCATGGAGATTTTTAACGACTTCTTTCCCGATTTCCACGTCTTTGTCTTGGAACTTCGCCCCCGCATCGGCACTATAGACCGCGATTGGCAGTTCTCCCGTATTTGAATACGGGTCCCATAATGCTTTGATATTAAACCAAGCATAAAGTGAGGGAATGATGACTAACGCAGCCATCAGAAAAATGGCGATCGGATTTTTGAAAATTCGTCGCCAATCTAGTCGATACAGAGTCCATGTATTTTTAAGGGATTGTAAAACTTTCATTGATTTCACCTACTATTTTTTCTCGCTGAACTAATGTAGCACGGAATTTCGGCTAATTTCAATTCTGATGGGTATCTGAAATCACCTTTTTTGACATTCCTATCGATTTGTCATAATTGTATCCCTTTTCACCTTGTAAATACTAAAGAAATGCTTAAATGCTAAGCTTCTTTATCTTGATAAAGCGATTCAAAAGCTGATCCGCTTGCTGTTCGATTTGTGCTTGATCCCCAGCAGCTGCAGTCAAATTTAAGATTGGGCTTACCTCTAGATCACGTAAAGCGATTGGCTGGATGTAATTGCCTTCTTCACGTAACTTGATCGCCGGATGAGGGATCTTATCGCCACAAGGTCCCGCAACTAAATAGGCAAACTCGTAGCCTTCCTCAATGGGACGCAGACGATAATACCCATCCGTCAAATCCTCGGTTCCTTCGAAGTTTCCTTTGACTAATCGCCATTTTTCTTGATTCATTATTCCGCCGCCTTCTTAACGATGATTTTTCCAGCAGCCGGATGACCTTCCAATCGCTCATGAGCATTGACCACACTGGCCAGCTCAAACGGCAAAACTTCAGCGATCGTTAAATGAAGCTGATCGGAAAAATCAGCTAAAGCAGTCAAAGCCTCTGCATCAGAATAATCCTTCGAAGGACCAAAAGAAAAATAATTCCCTTGCTTGCTTCGCTCCGCTGGCAAATCATTTAACGCGACAAAATTTCCGCCGGTTTTCATGATTTGCATCCCGGCTTCGCCTGCACGACCGCCCTTCGTTGCATCAATCACGGTATCAGCCTGATCTGCAAACATTTTTCCCGCATCCGCTTCGTCGTAAGCCACAAATTGATCCACGCCAATTTGACGAACGAGTGCTTCATTTCGTTTAGCAGCCGAAGCTAAAACGGTTTTTCCTTGAGACTTCAAAAATTGGACCAGCAATGAACCAACGGCCCCGGAAGCGCCTTGCACCATTACTGTTTCACCAATCTTATCGTCTAGTAGATGCGTGACTAAATTATAAGTTGTCAACCATGGTGTCACTGCTCCAGCAGCCACTTCCCACGACATAGCCGCTGGTTTTTTTACGACCTTTTTGCCTGGAACGACGATCTCTTCGCCATACGTCCCGCTAATGGCATGGACGATCACCTCATCGCCGACTTTCACATGCGTGATGTCGTTGCCGACTTCCGTTACGATTCCTGCGCCGTCATTGCCTAAGACATAAGGAAATGTTACTTTTCGAAATTCTCGCATCGCCCCTTGGCGTAACGCTACGTCATAAGGGTTGATCGCGAAGGTGACGATTTCTACCCGTACATGGGTCTCGTCAACCGAACGAGGCTCTCCTTCAATTTCAGTCAATACATCTTTTGCTGCTCCATAATCTTTGATTGCAAAACGTTTCATCTTCCTGCATCCTCTCTATTAAAAATCATTGGTTGATAACGAATTCCTGAAGTGGTCGCTTCCTCACCATTCAAGCGAAAGCCTAATTTGTGATAAATCGGTACGGCATAGGGCGAAGAATTCACTGTTAATTGTTCGAAAGCTAATTCTGATTGCATCGCTTGGTACAACTTTTTGGCAATCCCTTGACGGTGGTAGGCTTCGTCGACAAATAATAAAGCAATATGTGCGGGTAAACGTACAGCTAAAACGCCACAAATCCTCTGATTCTTCTTTCCACACCAAAGCTTTACTTGATCCGCGGCGATTTCTTTTGGCAGCTTCTCATCTAAATACTTCATAAAATGAGCCACGCCTTCCTCGGAATAATCCGGCGCTTCAAAGCGCATAAAGACTTTTTTGATTAAGGCCTTAGTCTCAGCGAAATCGGTAAAAGACCCATTTGAAATCTCTAACCCACGTCAGCTCCTCCTTTTAATTGCTTTATAGTCATTGTAGCGATATTTTCTGACTTCTTCCAATTAAATGGTCCAAGCTCTTTCAAGCAAGGTTTTTCCGATTAACTTAGTCAAAGTAACTAATCTTTCAAAAATCAAAAAAGACTGGTTTAATTTTCGTTTTTCGCACAACTATACTAATTTCGTTTAGCGTGATTAGTCTAATTTGCAAAAATCAGGTGTCTCTCTCAGTTGAGAAAAACACCTGATTTGGTTTCTTAAATACTTTTAGAGCGTTAGTCTAATTCGACTTTGCCAGTATACAATTGATAATACATTCCGCCTTCTGCTAGCAAGCTCTCGTGGTCCCCGCGTTCGATGATGCGACCATGGTCCATGACCATGATCACATCAGAATTTTGGATCGTTGAAAGGCGATGGGCGATCACGAATACTGTTCGTCCTTCCATTAGGCGATCCATCCCTGACTGAACAATACTTTCGGTTCGAGTATCAATGCTAGAAGTTGCTTCATCCATGATCATTACTGGCGGATCAGCAATAGCGGCACGAGCGATCGCCAATAATTGCCGCTGACCTTGTGACAAACCCTCACCGTCGCCCGTGATAACTGTCTCATATTTTTCCGGTAGGTGTTGGATAAAGGTGTCCGCATTAGATAACTTAGCCGCTTGATACACTTCTTCATCTGTCGCACCTAAACGACCATAACGAATATTTTCCTTGACCGTGCCGGTAAACAAATGGGTATCCTGTAAAACGATCCCTAAAGATGAACGTAAGGAATTTTTTTTGATTTTTTTAACATTGACCCCGTCGTAACGAATCTTGCCGTCTTGGATATCGTAAAAACGATTGATCAAATTCGTAATCGTGGTTTTTCCGGCACCGGTTGCCCCGACAAAGGCGACTTTCTGCCCCGGCTCTGCGTAAAGATTAATGTCGTGAAGCACTAATTGGTCATCATTGTAGCCAAAATCCACATCTTCAAAGCGAACATCACCAGTTAAACGAACATAGGAGATGGTTCCATCCTCATGGGGATGTTTCCACGCCCAAATACCTGTACGCTCATTGGTTTCAATTAATTCGTCATTCACGACCTTTACATTGACTAAGGTCACGTAGCCATCATCAACTTCGGAGGCCTCATCCAATAAATTGAAGATCCGTTCGGCACCGGCTAAGGCCATGATGACGAAATTAATCTGCTGAGAAATTTGGCTGATTGGTCCATTCAAGGAACGGCTCAGCTGTAAGAAAGAAGCAATCATCCCCACCGTTAAGGCAGACACGCCATAGACAGCAAACAACCCACCGATGATCGCGACTAAGACATATTGGATGTTCAATAAGTTCATCATGATCGGCATCAGCATATTTGCCGTCCCGTTGGCTTTGGTGGCACTCTCTTTCAATTGCTCATTAATGACATCGAAATCTTTGATTGCGGTCGTCTCGTGATTAAAGATTTTAACGACTTTTTGTCCGTGCATCATTTCTTCAATATAACCATTGACCTTCCCGATCGAACGCTGCTGTTCCCCAAAATAGCGGCCGCTACGGTTAGAAATGAACCGCAACATCACAAACATCAAAGAGACTGAGACGATCACAAAACAAGTCAGTGGCACACTTAATGAAAACATTGCGATAAAGACCGACACAAAAGTAACCGCAGCCATCATTAGATTCGGGATGCTTTGGGAAATCATTTGCCGTAAGGTGTCGGTATCATTCGTAAAATGACTCATGATATCGCCATCCGCATTGGAATCGAAATAACGCAACGGCAAGGTTTCCAAATGATTAAACATCTGGTCGCGGATTTTTTTCTGGGTGCCTTCAGAAACTTTAACCATGATCAAGTTATAGGAAAGCGTCCCAATGATCCCCACGACGTAAATCAACGCCATCGTCATGATCGCTTTTAACAAACCGCTGAAATCCGGATTATTCTGACCTACTAACGGCGTGATGTAATCATCAATCACCACTTGTAAAAATAAGGAGCCCCGTACATTGGCAAAGGCGCTTAATAAGATCATGAAAAAGACGATGAATAATTGGATTTTGTATTCTTTAACCATAATTGTCAGCAGACGTTTGATGGTTTTTTTCGGATTCGCTGGAGGCGTCATTTTATTCTTCATTTTGGCCACCAAATCCTTTCTGCTGCGAGTCGAAGACTTCTTGATAAATCTGATTCTCCGCCAACAATTCTTCATGCGTCCCGATACCGTTGATCTTCCCATCATCTAGGACAATGATTCGATCCGCGTCTTGGATCGAACTGACTCGTTGGGAAATAATAAAGGTCGTCGTTCCAGGAATTTCCTGCGCGAGGCCTTCACGAATCGCTCGATCTGTCTTCGTATCTACCGCACTGGTGGAATCATCTAAAATCAAAATTTTCGGTTTTTTCAATAGCGCTCGCGCAATCGTCAATCGCTGCTTCTGTCCGCCGGAAACATTATTTCCGCCTTCAGAGATCATGGTGTCATACTTGTTGGGAAATTCTTGAATAAAAGGATCGGCTTGGGCGATTTTCGCTGCACGAATCACTTCAGCTTCCGTCGCCTCCGCATCACCCCAACGTAGATTTTCCGTGATCGTACCGCTAAATAGGACATTGTTTTGCAGGACCATTCCGACTTGATCACGAAGCGTCTCTAAATCATACCGGCGGACATCGTTGCCTCCCACTTTAATCGCACCATGAGTCACATCGTACAAACGAGGAATCAGTTGGACTAAGCTTGATTTCGAACTACCTGTGCCACCGACGATCCCGATCACTTCCCCAGAAGCGATTTTCAAATTGATATTTTCTAACACCAGCTTGTCCATATCATCTTTATAGCTAAAGCACACATCTTGAAATTCCACCGAACCATCTGGTACTTCTACTAAAGGCTGATCACCATTTTTCAAATCGCTTTCTTCATTTAAAACTTCCGTGATCCGTTCCGCCGAGGTCTGTGCGATCATTAATTGAACAAAGGTCATCGACATCATCATCAGACTCATTAAGATCTGCATCGTGTAGTTGAACATACTGACTAACTCACCGGTGGTCAAAGCGCCCTTGTCCACGATTAACTCCGCCCCTAGCCAAGAAAGCAACAGCATACACGTATAGACAGCTACCTGCAGCAGCGGCATGTTAAAGGCGACGATTCGTTGCGCTTTGGAGAAATTGTCGAAGACCATTTTAGACACTTGGCTGAATTTTTCTTCCTCATACTCTTCGCGGACATAGGATTTCACTACACGAATCCCTTGTAGATTCTCATGCACCACATTATTCAGACGATCATAAGTTCGAAACACTTTTTCGAATAATGGATGGGCAAAGCGAATGATCAAACCTAGACCGACGATCATGATCGGCACGATTACTAAATAAATCATCGATAATTGCTGATTGATCTGAAACGTCATGACTAATGAAAAAATCAAAATCAGAGGTGAACGGACCAAAATTCGGATCACCATTTGATAGGCGTTCTGTACATTCGTCACGTCGGTCGTCAATCGAGTGATTAAACTAGAACTTGAAAAACGATCAATATTAGAAAATGAAAAACTTTGGATCTGTTGAAACAAATTGTGACGCAAATTTTTAGCGAAGCCCGCTGAAGCTACCGCCGCCGTTCGACCGCCTAAGGTTCCCATCGCCAACGCAAACAGCGCGCATAGAAATAACAGACCGCCATATCGTAAAATCGTGTTGCTATCACTTTTTTCGATCCCATGGTCGATCAATCCTGCCATGATCAAGGGCATCACTACATCCATCACGACTTCTCCCATCGTAAAGATCGGCGTCTGAAAACTTTGTTTCTTATACTCTCCGACATTCGCCAGTAATTTTTTTAGCATCTTTTTCACGTCCTTCCATTAACAGCTTTTACCTATTTAGTATAGAGAGTTTTTTCAAAAAACTCTAATATAATAGCTAATTTTTCATAAAAAAAAACAGAGAACAGACTTTTTGTCTGTTTCCTGCCTTTTTCTATTTTGTCATTAACGAATACTTTTAACGATCGAACTAATATATGAAAAATCACTCTCTGTCAAAAAGTCATCGACTATTTTTAGATTGCTATAGGAATAATTTTTTATTTGATAATTTGCTACCACTAGATCATAATCCTTGAAACTCTCATCCTGTTGGAAATCGAGAGCAGAACCTGGATAAGCCGTCGCTACCACTCGATAATAAAAACGATTTTGAATCAATTCCATCAGCATCTTAGCATGATTTTCACCAGAGTCGCTTAACACCAATACCTTAACTTTAGAAGACTGCGCGTCTAAGGAATGGGCCAGTCCATTCCATTCCTTAAATAAAACCGTTAATACCGAAAAATAGAATTGGCTGAACCAAGGATCACCACCTGTCCGCTCCATCTGTAAAAGCAACTGCTGAATATATTTCGTAAAGTGAGGATACTGAATTTTGGCGTTTCGGGCAAAATAGGCCGCAGAATCAAATAAAATCGCTCGTGGTAACGGAAAGACTTGATAAGCCGCATGAATCTGCAATAATTTTTGTAAGAGGTCCTTGCGATTTTCTGCAGATAAAGACAGTTCATAGACTGCTATCAGTTCATCTACAAAATGTTCCAGTTCGACTAAGATCTCTTGGCAATTTCCATCATAGCGACTAATGAAACAGGCACAAAACAAACTATTAGCCACCTCATAATACCAGTGCTCCGTCACCTTATACGGGGAGTCTTTGATTGTTTGATCTGCCGCAACACGCAGCTCTAAAATATTTTCGATCAGGACTTGATCCATATCCATCTTTTCTTCTTCTGTCAAAACAAAGCCTTGGGAACTCCTTAAAATGATCACTGCCAATAAATAGCTGCTTTCTAGGATCTCCCGATCATTATAGGCGATGTCAAAAGAATCATTAGCCGTCCGAATAAATTCAATCGTTTTACATCTTTCTAAATCGAAAGGCCACTCATTCAACCCATATTTTTCTAGGAATAACTGAACATAAAAAACCCGGACCCAGCGCTCATTCTTCGCCACTAACCGAAATGGCCGGCGTTCCAAGACTAGTCCACGTTCACCTAAAACTTGGTCAATTTGCCGTACCATCCGGTAAAAAGTCGCTTCGCTGATGTATAACTTACTGATCCAATATTCTGCATCTTCATTTGGATTAAAAAAAATCTGTTCCAGAAAAAGGAACGCCTCTGATTCTTCCATCAAGTTTCGCGCCAATTGCCGCGTCTTATTATGCAACGCATCGTTTAAACGGATTCCTTTCGTACGCGAATACTCAATGCCGACGTGTTCACCCCAATCATTATTGATTGCATCGACATCGTATAAAATCGTTTTCATTGAACAATCTAACAAATCAGCAACCAATTCCGGATTTTGCCAATCTAATAGATCCCGCAAAATGCCAATGATCGCTAACCGTCGTTGTGTGGTATTTTTAAGTAATCTTCGCACAAACAGCCCTCCTAAAACAATCGTCACAATACTTCAAACCAACTAACTTTTTTTATTTCATTGGATTATAACAATCTTTTGTCATTATATCATAAAATAACCTTTTAAAAACGGAAAAACCCTGATATTTATCTAATCTAAATTTGCAAATAACGAATACAAATAATAATTTTGTTATTTTTCTTTTCGAATATTCATCTATGCTTTATTATCTAGACAAATTGAAAGAAGGGGTGTTTTTTTGAAGGTATCGAAAAAAAAGCAACCAATTATTTTGGTTGTTATTGTATGCCTCCTGTTAGCAATTGTCCCGACACTTTTCTCATCCATTTCCGACGCACACGTCCTTAGCAAAAAAGACCAAGCTGAGCAGTTCGTTAAAATTTATGGTGCTGACACGCTCACTATCAGTCCCTGTAGCTCTTTCCATCCCCAACAATACTATAAAGCCGTAGACGAAAAATCCCAACCGCTCAAATTAAACTACACCAAAATCAATACTAGTAAACCCGGCAGATACGCGCTTGTTTTATCTGCGAAAAATGGCAAAGACTATGATGAACGAACCGTCTTCATAACCGTCAAACAGAAGAAAGATAAAGCATCTTCCAACCAAAAAGAACCAGCGCCGAACACGGAAGAAGCCAAATCCGAAACTGCCGAGGCTTCTAAGAAACCCACACAGTCGCCGCCGGTTCAACAAGAAGAGCCAGCAACAGAAAAGCCTTCGGAATTACAGATTCAAGATGAACAAGCGACGGTTGAAACAGTTCCTAATGAACGCAAACATAATGAAGCCCTACATAACGAAACACCCAATCATAAAGTCATACATAATGAACCAGAGGCAACTGAAACAACTGCCCCGACGCAAAAAATTCAGCTAAATCAACTTTCCTTCAACGGTCACTCGCTGCCCTATCAAAATGCAGGACAAGGAAGCGGACAAGGACTTATCGATAGCGGCGCCGTGATCGCTACTTGGGGCGGAAATCCTGTACAATCCGGCAATGATAATCAAAATACGCATTTTATTGGACATAATCCCGGAATCTTCGCTCCTTTATTAACGCTTAGCGGCGGTGACTCTATCATCGTCACAGACAGCGGCAACATTGCAACAACCTACATAGTACAAGGGATCATCCAAGTCGATGACAGCGGCAGAGATATTCACTCAGGACAAGACTACTGGGATCAAATCACCTCTACCAGCGGTGGTGAACGCATCACGTTGCAAACTTGTCTCAGTGAGACCCATAACCTCATTGTTTTCGCACAAGCTTAATGGACTTTACATATAAAAACAGGCTGACAATCAATATTTTTGTCAGCCTGTTTTACTGTGTTGCTTATTATCTTACAAATTTTTGAACAAATAAAAGATACCATGAACATCTTACCTGAACGATCCCGGTAAAACATTCATAGCATAAGTTGCTTACGATTGATCTTATGTAAAATTCGGAGTAACGGCTGACATTGTTTCAATCCCAACGCTGATCCGTAGTGCCCTATCGACTTCCGCCATTGAGCAATGATCCAAATGGCAGACTTTCTCTTTCAATCTTGATTTATCAATCGTTCGTATTTGTTCCAATAAAATCACTGAATCTCGTTCAATTCCAGTGCCATTCGATTTGATTCCGATATGTGTAGGTAATTTAGGCTTCGCCATTTTGGCTGTGATCGCCGCAATAATAATCGTTGGACTGAAATGATTGCCTAGATTATTTTGGATCACGAGTACTGGACGAATGCCTCCTTGTTCAGAACCAATAACTGGCGATAAATCTGCGAAATAGATATCACCACGTTTAACCATATTTTACCTCCCAAAACCTAAAATAATTGCTTTACCCTTATTTATTCTAATCTTGATAAATCCTTGGTACCCGTTCTGACAGCATGCAGCAAACTTCATAGTGAATGGTTCCTAAATGATCCGCTACTGCTTGCATCGGAATTTCTTGTCCATGATTCTTACCGATCAAGGTCACCTTCGTCCCTACTGGATACGCTCGCGGCAAACGAATCATTAACTGATCCATACAAACGCGACCAATGATCTCACAAAACTCGCCTTCAACTAACAATGAAAAACCTTGCATCTTTCGCAACCAGCCGTCCGCATAACCGATAGGAACGGTCCCGATCCATTCAGCTTCCGGAGTGTCATAAGTTTTGCCATAGCCAACGCCTTCGCCAGCCGTTAATTGTTTGACTTGAATCAGCTCTGAAACGAGTTCCATCGCTGGATTCAAAGCGTAAGGCTCAACTAATTCATGTCCGGATGGATTCAACCCATACATTGCGACGCCATAACGAATCATATTGCCAGGCATCTCTTGATCATGCCATAGCGCCGTTGCACTATTACTCGAATGAACATAACGCGGTAAATGATCCAATACGTCAGTAACAGCTTTAAATCGTGCCGCCTGTTTATGCCAATAGCTTTCATCCTTTTCATCCGCCGTAGCGAAATGCGTAAAGAGTCCTTCCCAAATCATATTAGGGGAAGCTTCAATAAAAGCAGCGGCTGCTTTAACTTCCTGCGGCGTCAGAAAACCCAACCGGCCCATACCAGTATCCGCTTTGATATGAATTTTGATTGGTGCAGTCGTTTCTGATAAATCCTTTAATACTTCTTGCGCTTCTTCCAGCCATTCATACGTTGCCACTGTAATAGATAGATCATAATCCACGACCAATGATAAATAACTAGGAAAAACTACACTTAAAACTAAGATTGGTTCGGTGATTCCTGCTTCTCGCAGCTCGATTGCTTCATCCAATGTTGCGACACAAAAACCTGTCGCTCCGGCAGCCAAGGCGGTTTGTGCCGTAGCGATCGCCCCATGCCCATAACCGTCCGCTTTGACAACGGCAAAAAGTTCACTCCCTTTTGGCAGGCGTGCGATCTCATTCTCAATATTTTCTCTCATTGCACTTCTATGTATAATAGCTCTGGTAGGCCGATGATACGTTACAACCATAAACTGAATTTCCCTCTTTCTATTCTTCTAGCAATACTTGCGCGATCGCTAGTTCCTCAGTGTGGGTCAAGCTGACAAAAACCTTCCCTTGATGAGGTGATTTTGTAAAGGCGGGTGCACCGTTATCATCTCGTAAAATCTCTAACTCTTGAAAACTCACTTTTCCAATCCCAGTTCCCCAAGCTTTGGAAAAAGCTTCCTTGCACGCATAACGCCCTGCTAAAAATTCTACCTGACGATGCGAAGAATGACTAGCAAAAAGGGTCAGCTCAGCAGGAGTTAGTATCCGTTCCACAAAATGCGGACGTCGTTCAATGATTTTTGCCACTCGATCTAACTCTGTCGCATCAATCCCGATTCCTTTGATCATACTCTCAACCCTTTCACGTAACACCTTTATTTTACCAAAGACTGTTTTAAATGCTACGGTTTTTTTCAAAGAATCTCTACAAAAACTTTTATAACAAATAAAAAACCATCAATCAAAAAGATTGATGGTAATGATTATTGGTTATGACTGATTCGATTTTTCAATTGCTTTAAAAAAGGCTCGTAGTCCACCGTTGAAAAATCTGATACATCAAATTCATACACATCTCCTAAAGCGAACTCATGATATTGACGTGCTTTAATTATCGCTTTGAATTCATTTTTTGTGATCAAGTTGTCAGCTTCGCCTCGCTCAACCAACTCATCGCCAAAATGATAATGACTCATGATATGACTTAAATGCCGATCTGCTTCGACATCGCGAGCTTTTCGCCGTTGCCATAAAATTTCAAAATCTGCGACTAGTCGAATCGTAATTATTTGATAGTCATGCTTTTCTGCTAGTTCAGATAACTTATCTTTCTGCTTATAGCTAAAGGGATACTCAGAGACGATGATTCGCTTGCCAACTTCCATGTATTGTCCTAAGATGCCGTAGTAAAATTGCCAAACACGCTTCTCCAATTCCGCTTTTTCATTCAAATTATCAAACCCAACTGAGTCAGCTAAGATTTCCTTGCCTTCATCTGGTGTTAGAACAAAGATATCCTTTAATGTTTCCTTTAATAGGTTTATTAAATATGTCTTTCCCGTTGCCGGGCTCCCTGCAATCAAAATCAAATATTTTTTCATCTGTTAAACAGATAGCGGACTATCAACATTCATAAATAAACCAACTTTATGTTTTACAATTTCCTTAACCGCCATATTCGCAGGGATAACATTATGACGTAATGATTTGTTTACTTCTGTCTCGCCGAATGTTTCTTTTGCCACTCGCGTCCAATTGACTAGTAGTTCTGTTCCAACATTGAATTTGCGAATCCCGTTATTGATTAATTCTGGATAGTCCTCTTCTTTTACGCCTGTACCGCCATGAATGACTAAAGGAATGTCTACGACTGCATGGATTTCCTTTAATAAAGGAATATTTACTTCCGTTTTCGATTTGAATTGGCCATGATTTGTTCCGATGGCGATTGCTAAAGCATCTACGTTAGTTTGCTTAACAAATTCAACTGCATCTTCTGGTTTCGTATAGACTTTATCATTTTCAGCCACAGAGATACCTTCTTCAGTACCGCCGATTGTTCCCAGTTCGCCTTCAACTGAAACACCCTTTGCATGAGCATACTCAACGACAGCTTTTGTTTTTGCGATATTTTCTTTGAAAGGCAAGTGGGAGCCATCATACATAACGCTTGAATAACCAGCGTCAATTGCTGCTTTTATTTCGTTAAAGTCACGCGCATGATCGAGATGCAATGCGACATCAACCATCTCATCTTCAGCAATTTCCTTTGCTACAGCGACCATTGTTTTATAACCGATATACTTAGCGGTATCGATACTTGTTTGAATAATGATCGGTGCACCCATTTCCTTCGCCGCTCGAATCATTTCTGGTAACATTTCTAAATTATGTGCATTAAAAGCACCTACCGTCATATTCATTTCTTCCGCTGTTTGTGTTACCTCTTTCAGTGTTTTATACATGTGCTCGTTCCTTCCTCCTGCTTATCCAGTTATTGTTACTTTTTTAGCAATTTGACGCATGTCATCCATTTTACCCATATATTTATCGATTCCAGCGTCATCGCCATTTCTTGCCGCTTCTGCTCGTTTCGCATTGTAAAGACTCATCAATTTTTTATAGCCATCACCGATGGTTAATTTATAATCAAGACTCTGTTCTAACGAGCCGATTGCTTCATCCATTTGTCCCAACTGAGCTTTTACAAGGCCTAGCTGTTCATAAGTCTTTGCTAATTCTGCTACTTGTTTCGGATCAATGGCTTCTAATTCTTTGATTGTTATGCTAAATCTTTCCGCTTGTTCTTGTAGTTCTTCTTTTTCTTCAGCTGTTAATTCTGCTATAGGTTCAGCTTTGGTTTCAGTTTTTTTCTTTTTCAAAAAACCAAACATCTGTCTTCACTCCTTTCATTTCCAAGCTAATTTTCTAATCGCTTTTCTTTTCATATTACTTTTAGTTGAAAATCAAGCGCCGATTAAAACATTTTCAAGATAGGACTAAGAATCCAAGCGTATAGTAACGCTGCTGCAACAGTATCCACATCCGTAGCTGTGGCATTGACGAAGCCCATCTGATTAAAGATCGTTACAAGTAAGGCCGGCAATAGTGTAATGAAGAATCCATGAGCAATCCCGCCAATAATCGCTCCTCGACGTCCTCCCACCGCATTACCGAAGATCCCCGCAGTTCCGCCGGCAAAGAAATTGGTCAGCATACCTGGCAAAATCATTGCTAAGCCGAAAGTCGGTAGTAGGAACATCGCGATGATCGTTCCTATCGTCGTCGTGATAAATCCTAAAATAACCGCGTTTGGTGAGTAAGGGAAAAATACCGGGCAATCTAATGCGGGAATAGCGTTTGGTACAAGTTTCATTGCGATTCCGCGGAAGGCTGGAACAATTTCTCCCAGCAATAAACGAACTCCAGCTAGTAAGACATAGACACCGACAACAAATTGAATGGCTTGTAAGAAGGCAAACATCAAGTAGTGTTGTGCGCCATGATCACCGACTCCCGGGCCGGCAAAAGCTGCCGTGACGATGTATAAAGGAACCATTACTACCATTACAGATAGGTACGTATCTTGTAAAAATTCAAACGATTTCGGCATGTTGATGTCTTCAATTGATTTTTTATTTTCACCACGTTCACCGAAGATATAAGCGACACCCGCTTCAAACATATAACCAATTGTACAGAAATGTCCTAAAGCGATATCATTTGATCCAGTGATCTTGCGAATAATCGGTTGTGCAATCGCTGGCATTGCGACTGCAAAAATCGCACCGATGATACTCCCAACTACAATCAATACTAGTCCTCGTAAACCAGAGAAATAACCAAAGACCGTTGTCATCGTAGCCATCCACAAGATCGCTTGGCCTGTTAAGAAAATATATTTCCATTTAGTGAATCGTGCAATAATAATATTTACGATAAAAATACCTAAAAACGTCAGCGCAATATCACGGCCTAATCCCAACTCATTCATTGCTTGACCGTTGATTGCTTCAATTGAAGGAATGATTCCCTGCATGTTAAATCCAGCAGTAAAAATTTCTCCAAAATAGGTCAAACTACCAACAATAATACTTGAACCAGCACTCAGAACTTGGAAGCCTAACAACGTCTTCAAGGTTCCTGAGATCACCTGACCAGCGGATTTTTTCTGTAAGCAAAGCCCTAACATAGCAATTAGTGCGATCGTGATGGATGCCTGCGTCAAAATATTCTCAATAATAAAATTTACTACGCCCATTTTTTCAGCTCCTATTTTTAAATTTTATAAAGCGCCCTTTGCTTCCAATATTGGAAGTAACTTTTCTTCGATTTCAGGTTTCGAAACAATATTTTTTAAATAGACAATTGCCGTCTTTGTCTCATCAATTGAAAATTTTTCAAATTGCGACTTGAAATTTTGTGCCGTAATAATAATATCTGGTTGCACAGATGCCGCAGTAGAAATATCCACATGATCCAACTTGGCATCCACTCCCCGTGCATTCAATACATCTTCGGCGGCCATCTGTGCGGCAAAACTACTACCCAACCCTGCTCCACATACAAATAAGATATTCACTTTTTTCCCCATTACAATTCTCTCCATTCTATAAGTAATTATTTAACTAACTAAACAAAATTTCCTGAAACCGTTCAACATCCGTTTCTTGACTTAACCGTTCGATTTTATCTGCGTCATTAATCAATTCAATCAAGCTTTTCATAATATTTAAGTGGGAATACGAATCCACTGCTGCTAAACAAAAAATAATTTTTACAGGGTCGTTCTCTTCATTTCCAAATGCTATTGGTTTTTTTGTCGTTGCTACACTGATTCCCAATTTATTGACGCCATCCTCTGGTCTAGCATGCGCCAAAGCAAGGTGCTTGCCGATCACAATATACGGACCAAACTCTTTGACCGAATCGATCATTGCCGATACATAACTGGGCTCGATGACTTGATTTTTCAGCAAGGGCTCAGAGACTCGTACGATCGATTCTTCCCAAGTTTCCACCTCCTCATTTAATAAAATATTGTTGCTTGTCAATACGTCTTCTAGCATTGGCTGAATCTCCTTCTTATTCATCGTTAAATGATTTTTATCAAAAAGCGCTTCCAACTCTTTGTAAATAGTCCCGTTAACTTTTCCCTCGCTCTTCTCTATGATTTCGATTAACGAATAAAACATTTGCGTAGAGTCACTCGAATTATTGATCAAACGCTTCAAATCTTGATTTTTTGTTAGAAAGCTCTCGATCCGTCGTTTGCTTTCTTCTTTGATGATCGGTTCTAGTTCGATAACGGGCTTTTCTTGGTAATCAATTGCTACCGTACTAAAAACTAAATCAACATCCAGCTTTTCGATTACTTGTAGCTCTTTTGAACTAAGTACCGCTAAAACTTCGATATTAAATAGTTCTTTGAGATTCTCTGAAAGCAACTTCCCAGTTGCGATCCCATGATTACAGATCACTACAGCCTTATAAACGTAATGTAGGTCCTGATTTATCGCACTGACAGAAGTGGAAAAATGAATGGTTAAAAAAGCAATTTCATCTTCACTTAACTCGTTGCCTATCAACGCTTCAATCGTTGGTGCGAAACGCTTAATCGCTACATAAATATCACCATAATTCTTTTTGACCGTTTCCTTTAACGGGTTGACGATCTGAATATTACTTTTTACCCGATTAAGCAGTCCTACTATATGTTTATACAAACCTTCTTGCAGCGACTCTTCTTTCCTAGAAAAAGGAATCTTAGTTTCTGTTTCGATAAATTGCATCAACTGAATTGAAAGCAGCTGTGCTTGTACCCACTCGATCGAATTATTCATGTCCCGAGAGTTGAAGGTGTTCAGCATGAAAACAATATATTTGATCTCGACCTCCGGAGGTGTGATTTGGAAATGTTCACAAATTGCAGTGACGAAATCACGAATGTCACTTTGCGGGGTGTCCGCAGCTTCCCAAGCAGAACTTGCGATGATGTCCTCTCTCAAATAGCGGCTCAACCATACTGCGGTAAAAATCAATAGCTGATTGCGGTAGATCCCCTCCATTGAAGTCATAGATTGGACATACAACTGATCTAATTTCTTCAACAGCTTTAAAGGAAGATAGAAATTTAGAATAGCCAAATTCAGGGAAGGTTCATTTTCTCCTTCCGGATTGACCATGCCTACCGAATTATTGATAACATCGTAGATCATCGTGCGAATTGAGCGTTCAGCTCCTTGGAGAACAATTCCTTGCTTTGGAACACTTAAAACTTCGAGCCCATAATCCGATAAGATATTTCTTACTCGCCGCATATCTTCATCTAAAGTACTTTTGGATATTTGGTAAGCCTCTTCTTTCTGATAAAGAAAGGTCGCTTTTTTTCCAAGCGAGAACGAAAGTATTAAATCAAAAATACGATTTTCACGATCCAAAAAATATTCCTCATCCACTAACTCATTTTGGTTCATTAATGCTTTTTTCTGTTCTGGAGTTAGTAACAGCTGATATCCCTTTTTCCTCAGATTTTTAATTTCAGGAAAATCTTTTTCAAGCAAAAAATGATTGATTTCACGTAGCTCGTTTCTGATCGTACGCGAGCTAGTATGAAACTCCTCTTCAAATTTTTCTAATGTGACAGGATAGTCGGACGTTATAAGAATCCTCAATATTTTTAATGTTCGATCTTTCATTGATCTCTTCCTCTCGTCTAAAATGAGTATATAGCCCTTTGATTTTGTATATAAGTGGAGATTCTTGCAATCTTTTTTTGCAAAAATGTAAGCGCGGTCATTCAAGGGCAAAAAAATCAGGTTTCTATCTCAATTATATCGAGATGGAAACCTGATTTATCTACAATCAAACAATTTCTTGTTTACTATTTTCAATTATTAATCGTTCGAACTTGTCCGAATCACAAAGCCGCGTTTTTTATCGTTGCTGCGGTTCGTGTTTTTGTTGTTACTATTGCTACGTGACTTGTTGCCGCCGTAGTTTTTATTTTTTTGGCTAGAGCTGTTACGGTCACGATCTTTACGGTAGTTGTCTTTACCACGTCCGCCGCCACGGTTATTATTATTGCGTTTACCGCCACCGCCGCGATTGAAGCCGCCTTTTTTATTTGAAGGCAATGGGCGTTCTGGTGTGATTTTTACCGGAACCGCATCTGAAGGATCTTTGGCGATCGTCTTCAATAATAATGCTGCTAATGCTTCTGGAGAATAAGCTGCTAATAATTCTTGAGCGGATTCATTGTATTTTTCCAACGTATCAGAATTTTCGCCGATTTGACGTTGGATTTCTTCCATCGCCGCACCTAGTTGACCTTTGAAGGCTTCTTTTTCGGTTGGTGGACGCATTGGGTTCATGCGTTTTTTCGTTAAGTTTTCAATGACATGCAAGTAGCCCATTTCGTTTGGTGTCACGAAAGTTACTGACATACCGCCTTTACCAGCACGACCAGTACGACCGATACGGTGAACATAGCTTTCTGGATCTTGTGGAATATCGTAGTTGTAAACGTGTGTCACGCCTGAGATATCTAGTCCACGTGCAGCCACGTCAGTCGCTACTAAAATATCAAGATCGCCTTTTTTGAATGAACGCAATACGCTCATCCGTTTTTGTTGTGAAAGATCCCCATGGATACCTTCAGCTTTATAGCCACGCGCTTCTAAGCCACGAGCTAATTCATCAACACGGCGTTTTGTACGGCCGAAAACGATCGCCAAGTCTGGTGTTTGAACATCAAACAAGCGCGTCATTACGTCGAATTTTTCGTAATCTTTTGCCCGAACATAATATTGATCGATCAAATCAGCTGTCATTTCTTTCGCTTTGATTTTCACGTGTTCAGGTTCTTTCATGAATTTCACGCCGATTTTTTTGATTGCGTCGGGCATTGTTGCTGAGAACAATAATGTTTGACGTTCAGCAGGGACTTTGCTGATGATTTTTTCGATATCTTCTAAGAAGCCCATGTTCAACATTTCGTCTGCTTCATCTAAGACTAATGTTTCAACGGTTTCTAATTTCAAGGTGTGGCGGTTGATATGATCCAACATCCGTCCTGGTGTACCTACGACGATATGTGGACGATCTTTCAATCCGCGAATTTGACGGCCGATATCTGCGCCACCATAAACGGCTTGGACACGAATTTTTTTGTCGCGGCCTAAACGGAATAATTCTTCTTGCGTTTGGATAGCAAGTTCACGAGTTGGTGAGATGACAAGACCTTGTAAAACATTTTTAGTTGTGTCGATCTTATCTAACATCGGCAAACCAAAAGCGGCTGTTTTCCCTGTTCCCGTTTGTGCTTGTCCAATCACGTCTTTTCCGGCTAATGCCAAAGGAATAGTTTGCTCTTGGATCGGTGTCGCTTCTTCAAAACCTGAGCGCTCGATCGCTACTAATAGTTCTGGTGCTAATTTTAGTTCTTTGAATTTCAAATGATATCCTCCTAATGTCTGTTGACCTTATCATTTAGAGCGTATGTTTTGGTATCCATTCGTAGTCTGCAGCTGTAAAGACAAGCTGACGTTCCTGACGATACTACCGAAAAACCGCTCCGCGAAGTCACGCGGAAGGATCATCTCTCACAAAAAGTGGCTGAAACATCCTTCATCTGAAAAATGCTCCAACCCTTCTCAAAATAACTGGTAAGCCAGTTTTATCTGCTACTGGCGAATCTTTAATTTATTGGATGACTCATTCAATCATTACTTCATTTCTCGGCAATGGCTCATTCTAACATATTCTTGCGTTTTCTGCAAGTTTTCACTATTCTTGTAAAGCTTCCACGACTTCGATCAAACCCATCCCATTACTACCCTTCAAAACAATACTGTCCTCTGCTTTTAAACTCGCCTTGATAGTAGCGATCATTTGCTGTTTCGCTTCTTTGTTAAAGTGATGAACTGCTAATGTTGGATAGCGATCGGCCAAAGCGACTTTCAGACCTTTGATCTCTTCCCCGTATAAATAGATTTCTTGAAAGTCTTGGTCGTTGATATGATCTACCATACTCGCGTGGAGCGCATACGACTCTTCGCCTAATTCAAGCATATCCGCTAAAACCGCCAAGCGGCGACCTTCCGTCGGTAATTTTGCAAAGGTATCTAACACAAGACCCATCGCTGTAGGATTCGCGTTATACACATCACTTAAGATATCCGCACCGTTTCCGGCTTTCAACCATTGCGTCCGATTTTGTGTCACTTGGACATACGCCAGCCCTTGGAAAATTTCATCCGTTCCTAGTCCAAACCAACGACCGATTGCCATCGCAATCAAGGCGTTTTGCACGTTGTAGCTACCGGGCAGCGGAATTTGATAGCCGTTGTCATCGACAGAAAAGACGGTCGCGCCTTTCGTCTCGTTTAAAATTGACGCTGATAATTCGCCGGACTGAATGCCAAATGTTTCAATGGTCTGCGAAAGAGAATGTACACGTTCCGTCAGCAAATGTTCATCCGCCGGAATAACCAAAAGTCCATCCGGAGCTAAGCCGGTGGTGATTTCCATTTTCGCATCCGCAATTTTTTCTCTTGAACCTAGATTTTCAATGTGGGCTTCTCCAATAATCGTGATCGCCGCTACATCTGGTTCTGCCAACTCAGATAAAACACTGATTTCACCTGCGTGGTCCATGCCCATCTCAAGGATCAGTTTTTCTGTCCCTTCCGGCATATGTAAAATAGTATAGGGCAAGCCAATATCGTTATTATAATTGCCTTGCGTTTTATACGTCCGAAACTTTTGGCTAAGAACGGATTCGGTCATGTCTTTGGTGGTGGTTTTCCCGTTTGAACCGGTGATAGCAATCACATCTGGATTTTCTTCCAGTAAATAATAGCTGGCTAAAGCTTGGAATGCCTGCAGTGTATCTTTCACTAAAATCACTGCGATGTCTTCCGGTGCTGTCGCTGGATCATTGCTCCATAAAGTAGCAGTTGCGCCATTTTCAATCGCTTTTGACACAAACTCGTGACCATCGTTGGTTCCTTTCAACGGAACAAATAAATCGCCAGCGGAAATTTTTCGTGAATCGAATTCGACACCAGTAACGGTCACCTCATTTTCCGTCAATACTTCACCTTGAACGGCTTTCTTGATGATTGTCGTTGTAAAATTCATGGTGTTCCTCCCCAATTTTTGTTTCAGACTATTAAGAAAGACTTTGCCAACCTGCTTTATTTTGCAATTATTTTTGCTTACTCTCAAAAGCTCTGTTGGAAAGCCGGACATAGTTAAAAGGAACTTGAGACTAATTCTTAGAGAATCAGGTCCCAAGTTCTGATCTAACATCATTGGTGCTTAATTATTTATTATTCAAAAGCAGCTTGCTGTTCGTAGCGTTTCAACCCTAATTGAATCAACTCTTCAATCAAGTCACCGTATTTCAAGCCCATATTTTCCCATAATAAAGGATACATACTAAATTCTGTAAAGCCTGGCATCGTGTTTAATTCATTCAAGAACAATTCATTCTTGTTGGTCAAGAAGAAATCACAACGGCTAAGGCCAGTGCCACCTAACATAGTATAGGCTAATTTTGCGTAATCTCGGGCTTTTTGCATCACGTCTTCTGGTACGTCAGCTGGAATTGCCATTTGGATCGTGTTGTCGATATATTTCGCGTTGTAATCATAAAACGCGACTTCTTTCACGACTTCACCTGGCAAGGTTGTCCGTACATCGTCATTCCCCAGTACAGCGACCTCGATTTCACGAGCGTCGATGCCCTGTTCAACTAAAGCACGGGAATCATACCGATAGGCTTCTTGTAAGGCATTTTGCAATTCTTCACGGTTTTCAGCGCGCGTGATGCCGACACTTGATCCCATGTTTGCTGGTTTAATGAACATTGGATACAACAACGTGCCTTCACATTTATCAAAAATTTGTTTTGGATTTTCTTTCCATTGGTTCTTCAGGACAGGCACAAAAGGAACTTGCGGGATGCCAGCGGCTTGCAAGATATATTTCGTCATGATCTTGTCCATCGCACAAGCACTCGTCATTACACCAGCACCGATATAAGGCATGTCTAAAGTTTCTAAAAAGCCTTGAATCGTTCCATCTTCGCCGTTTGGTCCATGTAAAACCGGAAAAACGATCGCATTATCTTCTTTAATATCTCCTGCAGCAATGACTTTGCCGCTAAACCCTTCAACAACGTTTCCAGTCGTATCCCAAGTCAGGCGCAACACTTCATCTGTTTCTGGTGCTTCCGTTAACAAGGGGCCTTTGACCCATTGACCGGTTTTATCAATGTAAACAAGTTGCACTTGATAATAATCAAAATAAACCGCAGAAATAACTGAAAAAGCCGATAAAATCGCTACATCGTGTTCCGGACTTTTTCCACCATAAAGTAAAATAATTTTCAACTGAGTATCCTCCATTACTTTCTGATCCCTCATATTTTAGCACAAAAATCATAATCCCCAAAAAGAAATTTTACAAGTATTACGAAGCTTATCATTTTGATGACAGTTGTGACTGCTGGATCAAGCCTTCGAGCGTGGTAATAAAATGCTGACGATCCTCATTCGTATAGGGTTTTGGGCCTTTCGTTCGCTGCTTTGCTTGCCGCATTTTACTACCGATAAATCGTTGGGTCAACAAGCTATCGATATTCATCTGCGTATATTCCATACCCGTTTGATGCAGCACATGCTGTGCCTTGGGTAAAACTAATGAAGCCAAGCCATAATCCTGCGTGATCAAAAAATCTTGCGGCTGAATCAATGAAACAATTTTAAAGTCGGCGGAATCTGCACCGCGATCGACATACACAAATTCGACAAACGCCGGATATTCTTTTTTTGAGTAGTGATCGATACTGGTAACAATCACTACTGGCAAGGAATATTTCTGCGCGATCTCGATCGTCGTATCTTTTACTGGCGAACCATCGCCATCAATCACCAAACGCATTTTTCCCCATCCTTCCCACCACTAAAAGTCCCAGCAATAATAGGACGATCGAGGTGAATTTTACTTCATTCATCATAGCAAAAACGGCTGAATTATGTAATGTATTCAGCAATAATAAATCCTTTGCCGGCAGTTCCTGCAGCTGTAAGGCGATCAGCATAAAAATCATCAATAAAAATTGATGGGTGATACTGCCTTTATTTGACGTCGAAAACTTTGCGGTAATCCGTTGCTTTTTCTCGATCTCAGTCGTTTGATAATACAACCGGCTTAACCAGCTACTAGTCCCATTTTGGAAAAAAGTTAGAACAAAAATCGCGATGGGAAATAGCTGTGGCAAGCTTAATAGCACGAGCCCAGCTGCCAAGCCAACTAATTGAACAACTAATGGATTGCTAAATTGTTTTCGTAACCTTCCCGCAAATAGAAGTGAGGCAATGACACCTAATAAATAGGGTAAAAATAATAGAGTAGCTTGAGCGGAAATCCCTTTAAAGACGGCCACATAAAAAGTCCCAAATAAAAAGATGAAATTACCAAACATACCGTTTAAAAAAGTCAGTGCATTTTGCCACAGCGGAACCTTCCAATGATCCTTCTGGCGATGGATCACCAGCAATGCCAAAATAAAAATCCCGGCGAACAAGAAAATCCCGGTACTTAATAATGTTTCATCCACGAATGCACGGCCGCTGCGTAATAAAAAGAGCGCCGCAAAAAATAATAAAAACCACATCAACTCCGGTACTGAAAAAACATTCTTCGTCAGCTCTTTAAAATCCAATTCATAGTGAGGATAATGCTTGACCGTGTGATACGCACAAATATAATAAAAGCCTAAAATGATCGGTACAAGAATCGTTTGCACTGGTACTGCTAAAGTCAACGCTAAAAAAAGCGGCAATAAAACAATCAGCGCAATCAAATACAGCGATGTCGTCATCGTTTGATAGCCTTTTTCTCTTTCTAAATAAGTGACACTTGTATTGGCTGGTGTTAGCCAAGAGGCACTGAGCCCTAAAAAGGTACTACCTAACAAATAGAAATTTGTGTGGACTGCCCCGGCTAAAGTCAAGAAAGAGCCAACGCCGCCTAACAATAGCGCCACCATCAGCAACGTGTATTGATCAATCGCGCGATGGAGTCCGCGAATCAAAAAAATTCCGGTCATGCGAAAAGTATAAAATAAAACAAAGGGCAAGGCCGAGATACTGCTGCCAAAATCCAGCAAATGGATAAATAATAAATAAGGCACCACAATCATAATGTTGGCTAAAACAAAAGGGGTGGTGCGAGTAAATTGACGAAAAAACTGCTTAATTGCTTCCATAAAAATTCCTTCCGCTAATAAGGGATCAACGTGATGGCTTGTTGAAATTCCTCTATCAAATGTTCTGCTTTGTATTGCGCGAATTCCGCCTGATGTTTATTTAATAAGCTGCGCATCTTCATGGGTATGAAGACTTCCGCTAATTGATTATCTAACACAAAATTCCGGGTGATCTGCCATTCATAATAATAGCCTAACGGTCGGCAGCTATAGCGTGTGCCATTGATTTCTAGATCACCAAAACGGCGATGGGTATGACCAAAGACGACCTGTTTTACATTACTATATTGATCTAATAATTCGCCTAATGCCTGTGAACCGAGAAAGGCATTCAGCTTATTCCATATTTGATATTTTCCACTTAGTTGGACGATAAACTCCGCTTTAGGAACAAAATGGGTCACTAAGATGACTTGATATTTTTTCCGCGCCAAGTCGTCTAAGATCATTTTTAATTCTCCTAACACAAACTGATCCACCGTTTGATCATCAGCAAACCGTTCAATAATCCGATCAAACCAATAGATATTTTTCATGGAACGAATTTTTTGCGGGTCCTTCAATTCGGAAAAACCGTAATCATACCAGCCATTAAAGCCTAGTAAAACGATCTGCTCGTTTAAAGGCAGATACCGGAGATTCAAAAAATGGCTATCCGGAAAATGCTCGATCATGGCTTCCCCCTTGATATTCCCCATTTCATGGTTACCAAGATTAAAGGTGGTTGGTAGACCTTGATCTCTAAAATAGTGATTGACCGCTAGCGTCTGTTGGATTTTATTGGCGCTATCTCCCGCAAAATGCAGACGGGTCACCGCTTGCTCCCGCAATAAATCGAACAGCTGCGCAAATTCCCCAGTTCCTAAGTGATTGATATCGGCATGTAAATCCGTGATTACTGCTAATTTCCCCATCTAACCGTCTCCTTCTCGTCTATTTTACGCAACTCGTTGTAATAATGCGAATCAAAAGCTACACGTGATATAATGAAAGAAAAAGAGTGGGAGGTCATGCACATGGTCACTTATCAAAATCTTCAAACCGATTTATTGCAAGCGCTTGATTTACACATTGATATTTTAAAGGAAGTCGAGGATATCGAAACGGAACAGCTGCCGGCCTTTCTTTTTATGATGCGCAGTTTAGGCTTCATGCTGGATCGAGCACCTTTAGTTTTGGCCAGCAATGACGACGAAGAAATGTATTATATGATGTTCCAATATTATAGTTTATTAACTGAATTAAAATTCAATTTAGCGATGAATTTTCCTTACGCCCGCTGGCAAGACGAACCGCTTTTAGAAAAAGTAAATGCCTTCCCGGAAACGTACGAAGCAGAAATGAAAGCTTGGTGGGAAGACAAAACGGGTCTCGTAGTCGAAGAAACCAAACAGACGATCGAACAAGTAAGAGATTTTTAAACCGTGGCTTCATACGAATAAACGAATCAGGAGGCAAGTCTATGCGAATCGCGGTTTATTGCGGTGCACACTTAGGACTCGATCCCGCCTATCAAGAAGCCGCCGAGAAACTAGGTCGATGGATCGTTGAACAAGACCATGAATTAATTTATGGCGGTGGAAAACTTGGATTGATGGGTGTCGTGGCGGATCAAGTATTAGCCTCCGGTGGAAAAGTTACCGGTGTCATGCCGGAGTTTTTAGCCCAACCAGAACGGGTCCACACCGACTTGACTAGGTTGATCTCGGTAAATGATTTAGATGAACGAAAAAAAGCAATCATGGAAAACGCTGATGTGTGTATCGCTTTGCCAGGTGGGATAGGCACATTAGAAGAAATCATTGAAGCTTATTCCTGGGCCCGTGTTGGCCAAAATAATCGCCCCTGTATCTTCTATGATGCCCACGATTATTATCAGCTATTGCGAGCTTTTTTTGATCAGATGGTCACTCAAAAATTTCTTTCTGAAGCCGACCGGCAATTAGTTTTATTCAGCCCTTCCTTAACAGAGATGGAACTATTTATTCAACAGTATTACGCTAAGTGACATACGCTGGTGACAAATCGTTTTATAAAAAAAGGACCTGTGACGCAATTCGTCATAGGTCCTTTTTCATGCTTAGATGGTCATCTCCGGATATAAAAAGCGCAGTACATCCAAGGTTAGCCGTCGACTCTTGCCGGCATAAGGGTAAATATGCATATGCATCATCGGATTGAAGTTGGCTTCAATAATGCCATAATCTGCTTTTGTTTCATAAGGCTTATGGATGTCTGGAATAATCAAATCGATCCCACTGATTGCGGCTCCTAGAGAGGCTACCGCGTCGATCGCTAATTGCTTATAGCTTTCGTGGGTCTCGTCAGTCACGTCGATCGAGTCGCCTCCTGTCGATACATTG
Source organism: Enterococcus devriesei (assembly GCF_001885905.1). Taxonomy (GTDB): domain Bacteria; phylum Bacillota; class Bacilli; order Lactobacillales; family Enterococcaceae; genus Enterococcus_A; species Enterococcus_A devriesei. The sequence continues at coordinate 277,275 of NZ_JXKM01000003.1, forward strand.
GAATTTTCTCGCAAGAAAACTTGCTGGCCTTTTTCAGGGACACTATCGATTTGCAAGCCTTGGCCTTTCAGCATCAATTTCTCGATCTCACCTAATTGGATTTTTTCCAATGGCGAGCGATGATTATTTCCTCGCAACGGATCGGCATTTTTTTCAGCAACTAAGGATTCGATCGTCCGTTGGCCATCCCCAATGACATTAGCGGGAATCCGCAATAAAACGGCTTGGACCTTTTGATCAATCACAAAGAAGCGATATTCCGTTCCCGGCATAAATTCTTCAATGATCACTTCGCTGTCCTCACCAAAAGCCAGTGTCAAACCCGCATTAAAATCATTGATTGAGGTCGTGCCTTTAAAAATCGTGATCCCTAAGCCGAAATTAGTTGATTTTGGTTTGATCACGAAAGCCTTCTGAGCAAAGCGTGGATAGGCCTTTTTGGCCGTCTCGATTGAGCCAAAGGTCTCCCCTTCAGGTACGCGGAAGCCAGCTCGGGCAAGGACCGTCTTTGTAACTGTTTTATTCGCCATTAACAATGGCGCGATGTAGGTATCTTTACTGGTCATGTTGCCGTTTTTGACTAATTCTTGGTGGGCACCATGTTGCAACTTGACGAATTGATCTTGACGATCCAATACCTCCGTCTCGATCCCTTTTTGAATCGCGTCGAACAATAAGTTTTGAGTAGACAGTTCCATTTCTTGGAAACCGGCTAGTTGATACGGATGAGCGTGAGCTTGATCATAAAATTTACGACCCAATTTCGTCGCCACTACTGCTTGTCCCTCTGCTTCATCCAACGCTAAAATCTTAGCAGCCAACGTTTCTTCCGGATGTTCTAACCAAGCCTGATACGATTTCACTAACTCTTTTCCGGCTAGATCCAACTCATCGATCATTTCTAGCATTTCAGCAAAAATCTCTTGGCCTTCTGCCAGATAAGCAGTCGGTTCTGCTGGATGTTCTAAGGAAACAGCATCGCTAATTCGATTGCCTTCTGCTACCCACTCATCGGCGGATAATTTTTCTTCTGTCCAAAGTAAGTACAGCATGAATAAATGAATGAATTCGATCTCGTCGGCATCGATCCCCACACGATCAAAAGGATTCAAGTCGATGTTTCGCAGTTCGACATAACGAATACCGGTATGGAATAGATCGGCGACTTTTTTCCCGCCACGCATTCGAATCGGCGCGTAAAATTCTTTTTCCTCCGACAAACGTCCTTGGGCGACATTTTCTGCTAGATCCTCACTATAGCGCGTCAAGGATTCATAAGAAACCTGCACATCCGGCTTATTGACATAGCCGTAGTGACTTGTCCGAATACTGCGGACCGGTTCTTTAGGACGATCTTCCTCATCAAAGTAACGCTCCTCACTCAATGGGCTAGCCCCAAATAAATACGTCAGCAGCCAACGATAACGTAAAAAATTCCGTGCGATCTTCATATATAAACGAGTTTTGAATGTTTCTAACGATGTTTCTTCTGCTTGAGCCAAAAATAATTGATGGACTAAATCCAAGCCATACTCAAAATTGAAATGAATCCCGCTGACCATTTGCTTCCGCTTGCCGTATTCACGAGCTAAGTAACGACGATACAATACATCCGCATGACGTTCGAGCTTAGCGATTTGAATATCTTCTTCTTTTTCGGGTAAAGCTGGTGGCATCGAGAATGGCCACATCATTTCATCCTCATTCATACTGCGCTGGGCCACATCATGAACAGCTTCTAAATAAGCCAACACTTCATCAACCGATTCCGTCACTGGAGTGATCAATTCTAACTGAGTCTCCGCAAAATCTGTTTGGATATAAGGATGAAAACTGCGATCCCCAACATTTTGCGGGTGGTCGGTATGTACTAAATCGCCAGCCAAAGTAACTCGCTGACTTTCTTTTTCAATCCCATAACGTGCTTGCAGCAAGAAAGGTTGTACCTTCTCTTGTGCCATCATTTTTTTTATATTCATTTGTCTAAAGCCCTCCCACGCTACATTATATAGAAAAAAATACGGAAACAGAACGGAAATGCTTAGAAAAAAAATTCGCTTTATTTATGAAAATATGATTAAATAAAGATAACAAAAAGATTAATTAAATTATCTAGAAAATAGGCGCTTTCTTATTATTTAATGGAAGAGGAGGTCATAAGAATGAAAAAAATTGAAAAAGTTGTGGAAGCTGTTCCCGCAACGGAAAGCTCACCAAAAGAATTTATCATGCTGCAGCCTCACCGTCACCAACAATTTCACTGTGAGGACGTCCATCGTAAAATAAACGTCAACGATCGCCACACTGCTGTCAGTTTACATGTCCCTCCCGGCTTCAAGAAAAAATAAATAAAAACTGTTGAGCCTTCGTAGCGCCTTTTCCAAAGATTCGAACCTTTGGAGGCGGTAGAATGCTCAACAGTTTTTTTATTCTGCTTTCAATAAGCCTTTGAATAGACCTTCTGCGAAATCATTGGGATTAAAGGCTTCTAGATCATTGATTCCTTCGCCTAGACCGACTAATTTCACTGGCAAGTGCAATTCATTGCGGATTGCTAAGACGATCCCACCTTTGGCTGTGCCGTCCAACTTAGTCAGCACTAAGCCGGTTACGTCTGTTGTTTCTTTAAACTGACGAGCTTGGACCAAGGCGTTTTGACCGGTAGTGGCATCCACTACCAATAAGACTTCATGAGGAGCCGTAGGAAATTCCCGCTGAATGACCCGTTTGATTTTTTCCAACTCGTTCATCAAATTGACTTTGTTTTGCAAACGACCTGCAGTATCAATCAATAAGATATCGTAGTTTTCATTTTTCGCTTTATCCACTGCATCAAACACAACTGCCGCGGGATCACCGCCAGCATTGCCACGAACGACTTCCACTCCTGAACGTTGGCCCCAAACGACTAACTGGTCGATTGCCCCTGCTCGGAAAGTATCGGCTGCTGCCAATAAGACTTTCTTGCCTTCGTTTTTATATTGATTCGCCAATTTTCCGATACTAGTAGTTTTACCAGTACCATTGACGCCGACAAATAAAATCACACTTAAACCATCAGATTGCAGATTAATTTGATTGTTTTCATTGACACCTTCTGCTTCATAAATGCCCACTAATTTTTCAATAATGACATTTTGAATCTGCGCGGGTTTTTTCGCATTCTTCAATTTCACTTCTTGTCGTAGAGAATCTGTCAATTGGATCGCTGTATCAAAACCGACATCGGCGCCAATCAAGGTCTCTTCCAGCTCTTCAAAAAAGTCTTCGTCTACTCGACGGAAACGGGCAAACAATTCATTCATTCGCTCGCCAAAAGACTTACGGGTTTTTTCCAAACCTTTGTCATATTTCGCTTGGACGGTTTCCTCTTGAATAGGTTCTGCTTGAACTGGTTCTGCTTCAGTCAATTCCGTTTCAATCGACTCTGCTTCAACTGGCTCGGCTGATTCGGTGGGTTCGACTGTTTCAGCAGGAATGATCGTTTCTGTTGGTACTTCCACTTCAGTCTGCTCTGGTTCTGCTTCAGGCCTTTCCATCGGTACTTCGGCGACTTCCTTCGGCGCTTCCTCAGTAACGGGTGATTCCACTGATTCTGATTCCTCTGGCTCCGTTACTTCCGGTGCTGGCATTTCTTGTGCCGGTACATCGATCGTTTCGCTGGCTTCTTCCAGTGCTTCTTCGATGGCTTCCGCACTTTCTTCTGAAATTTCCTCTTTGACAGCCGGCTTTTCTTCAGTTGTTTCAATCGAACTAGAGTCTGGCACCTCATCAGAAGTAGGGCTGGCTTGATCGTCTAGCTCATCCGTTTTCTTTTCAGGTTCTTCTGTCGTTTCTCCGGTAAAAGCTTTCTTTATACGGTCGAATAATCCCATCTAAAACCCTCCTTCATCAAATACAAATTTTTGGATTGCTTGTGCAACACCATCGGCTTGGTTCGTACCAGTCACAAAGTTAGCAGCTGATTTGACCCCGTCGGTCGCATTTTCCATCGCCACGCCAACACCTGCATAGGTGATCATTGAAAGGTCATTGGCTTCGTCGCCTAAGGCCATCATTTCATTGGCCGCGATTCCTAAACGTTCACCTAAAACAGAAAGACCAAATGCTTTCGTCACACCCTTAGGCATAAATTCTAATAAATTAGGGCGTGTTTTAAAGATTTCAAACCGTTCGTATTCCTCTGCCGGAATCAAAGCGATCTGCTGATCTAAGTAGTCCACCTCTGTCGCCGCAACAACTTTATTATATAATGCATTTTCCTCTAAGACTTCGACTGTTTTTGTAACATAGGTCAGTGCTTTATTCATCGTTGGATAAAGCGAGGGACGATCAGTTGAAGAAGCTAGTTGGAAGCTCAAGGCATCCGACAACACATCTGTCGGTAAATTCAGTTCCACAAATAATTGATAGATGTGTTTGACATCAGCCAAATCCATCGCGGTCTTGCCTAAAATTTCACCCGTATTGGTTTGAATCAAGCCACCATTGAAGGTGATGGAATAGTCATCCGCATCCAGCAGATTCAATTCTGCTAAATAATCTTTGATAGCGATCAACGGACGGCCCGTACAGATCACGATCTTGACTCCTTGTGCCTTCGCTTGAGCCAAGGCAGCTTTATTCGTATCGGATATTGTTTTTGCATCCGTCAATAGGGTGCCATCTAAATCAATGGCAATTAATTTTATCATGATCGAAGTTCTCCTTCCTTAACTGGAAATTTTCCATCGTCTTTGACTTCTTCCAGCCGTACCGAAATAATTTTCGAAACGCCCGATTCTTGCATCGTGACGCCGTACAATACATCCGCCGCTTCCATCGTGCCTTTTCGATGGGTCACCACGATAAATTGTGTGTCATCTTGAAAGGCGCTTAGATAGCGACCAAAGCGGGCCACATTGGCTTCATCCAACGCTGCCTCCACTTCATCCAACACACAGAAAGGAACGGGACGGACTTGGATGATTGAAAATAGTAACGCAATCGCCGTTAAGGCTCGTTCACCTCCAGAAAGTAATGACAAGCTTTGCAGCTTTTTACCCGGCGGTTGGGCTTCGATCTCAATCCCGGTATTTAACAAATCTTCAGGATTCGTCAAAACTAACTCCGCACGGCCGCCGCCAAACATATTCGGGAAGACAACTTTGAATTTCTCACGAATCGCTTGGAACGTCTCATAAAAACGACTTTTGACCTCGTCATCCATTTCATCCATCGTTTCAAATAATTGTTCCTTCGCTGACAGCAAATCATCTCGCTGCGTCGTTAGAAAATCGTAGCGTTCTTCGACTTGCTTGTATTGCTCGATGGCATTCAAGTTCACCGGCCCTAATTTTTCAATCGCTTGTTTTAAGCGAGCCACTTCTTGCTGAGCAGCTTGTTGATCAATTCCCTCATCGGCTTGGGCCTCAGCTCCTTCAAAGGTCAAGCTGTATTCCTCTTGCAAGTAAGCCAGCGCATTGTCCAGTTTCAACTCATAGCGGTTTTTCTGGACGTCGGCTTGTGATTGACGTGCCAACAAATTCTTCTGTTCCCGATTGGCTGCAGTTAACGCACCGTCGGCTTGGTCCACTTTTTGTTGTAAGATTTGACGCGCTTGCTTCCAGTCAACTAATTCTTCTTGTAACTGCTGGCGAGCAGCGCTTAGTTCAACTAAACGTTGATTCAAGCTTTCTTCCGTCTCTTCATGATCCGAAGAATCGCTAGATAGGGCCAATAATTGATTCTCCAAACTATGGATCTGACTATCCAGCTCCTGCAGCTGACTTTCAAGATTCAAAGTTTGACGCTCTAAATACATCAAACGTTCTTCCAACACGGCATAGTCCGCTTGTAAGCGACTCAGCTCAAGGGCGATTTGCTGGCGTTTTTCTTCCAGCTGATCACTTTCTTGATTCAACTGCTGAATTTCCAGGTTGACGTCTGCCTGCTGCTGTTGCAATGCCGTTTGCTGCATTTCTAAGTCAGCTTTTTGTTTTTGATAATCCGTCAAAAAGCTTTCCAGTTCTTTGGCTTCATAAGAAAACAGCGCTTGTTCCTTCTCCAGTCGCGCTAGTTCCGACTCAACTCGTTTTTCACCGCTTTGCGCTTCTTGATACGCTAAGCGGGTCTGCTCCCCTTGTGTCCGAATTGTTTCTAGCTCTTCATTTTGTTCGGTCACTTTGGTCTGCAGCTGACGAACAAATTGTTCTTTGGCCTGCAGTGCCTGATCAATCTCCGCGGAGCGCTTGGTCCACTCCGCCAATTCATGACTTTGATTAAATAAATTTCCGCGATTGCCTTGCTTCGTAGCACCGCCGGTCATGGAACCACCGGCGTTCATCACATCCCCGTCTAGAGACACGACCCTCACTTGATAACGGACTTGGCGAGCCAATTGGTTGGCGCTGTTCAAATCACGAGCGATCACGATCCCGCCTAGCAAATTCTGCATCACGGGGGCGACGCTTTCCGGAAAAGCAACCAGCTCACTAGCTACCCCTAAAAAGCCATCCGTCTCTTGGATCGCGTGCAAATGATGGAGGGCCAAACTCCGCGGTTTAATCGTCGTTAACGGTAAAAAGGTCCCTCGACCACTACGTTGCTGCTTTAAGAAGGTAATTCCTTGACGAGCATCCTTTTCATTTTCGACAATGATATGCTGCGCCGCTGCCCCTAAGGCTGTCTCGATCGCTAAGGTGTATTCCTCGGGTACTTGGATCAATTCAGCAACGGCGCCGACGATTCCGCTTAGTTGTTCTTTATGTTGTAACACGCTGCGGACACCTTGATAAAAGCCGCTGTAATTTTCTTGGATCTCTTGCAGGCTTTTTTGTCGTGCCCGTGCTTGTTGGACTTGACTCATTAAATCGTACATCAGCTGCTGCTCTTTTTGCAATTGCTGTTGCGTCGCATTTTTTTCTTCGACTAATTGACGATAGGCCCCTTGCTCTGTTTGTAAGCGAGATTCCAGCTCGATAACAGCCTGCTGCGCGTCAGCTTGTTCTGCTGTCAATGTTTGCAGTTGTTCCCGCAATGCTTCAAAACGAGTGACACTTTGCTGATTCTTGGCTGTTTCTTGATTGTATTGTCGTTCCAAATACTTCAGCTCATTGCTGACATTGGCCGATTCCTGCATCAATTCAACGTAATTCCCCCGCAAATCCTCCAACAATTCTTTCGGCGATTTTTGGTATTTGACACTTTCTTCAGTTAATCGTTGGATTTTTTCATCCAACTCGAGTTTTTCAGCTTGCTTGCTGACCAACTGTGCTTTGACGGCTTGTAGCTCTTGTTCGCAGCTGACTTTTTTTTGTCGTTGATCCGTCAACGTCCCTTGGTATTCGGCACTGGTTTTTTGGGTATTCTTAGAACGTTCACTAAGTAATTCCTTTTGGCCCTCCGCTTGTTTTAAAGCTTCTGATAAATGCAGCAACTGCTGTTGTCCATTTTCAATTTGTTCATCGAGGGCGCCGCGTTTTTCCCGCAGTTCGCCTAATTGTCCTTCCGTTGCTTGAATAAAATGACCTTTATCCGCTACGGTCTGCGACAAATCTTCATAATCGACTTTAGCTGCTTCCCAAGACGCCCGAGTTTGTTTGATCTTAGCGACCGTTAAACTGACATCGGTTATCGTCAATTCTTTTTTTAGCGCCAAAAACTCCTTCGCCGCTTCGCTTTGAGCAGCCAAAGGAGTCAGCTGATCTTCTAATTCGTAAATAATATCTTGGACGCGGCTTAAATTGTCCTCCGTCTCAAACAGCTTTTGTTCCGCTTTACGTTTTCGCTGCTTATATTTCAGTACACCAGCCGCTTCTTCAAAAATCCCCCGGCGGTCTTCCGGCTTACTAGCAAAGATCGCTTCGACCTTTCCTTGGGAAATAATCGAAAAGGATTCCTTCCCTAAACCTGAATCCATAAATAAATCCTGGATATCTTTTAAACGGCAAGCTTTTTTATTAATGAAAAAATCGCTCTCGCCCGTTCGGCGATAGCGACGAGTCACACTGACTTCGCTAAATTCCAGCGGCAAATAATGGTCTGTATTGTCTAAAACCACCGTCACTTCCGCGATATTCAGCTGCTTGCGAGACTCTGAACCGGCAAAAATAATATCCGGCATCTTGCCGCCTCGCAAACTTTTGGCAGACTGCTCTCCTAGGACCCAGCGGATTGCTTCGGTGATATTGCTTTTTCCGCTGCCGTTTGGACCGATTACCGCAGTCACACCTTGCTCAAATTCGATCTTCGTACGATCCGCAAAGGATTTGAAGCCCGCAATCTCAATTCGTTTTAAATACAAAATGTTCCTCCTAAAATTCCCTTAGGAAATTCCCACTACTTTTTAGCCAGCTTAATCAAAGCTTTTTCAGCCGCATCTTGCTCCGCCAATTTTTTTGATTTCCCTTGCCCTGAGCCAATCAAGCGATCGTCTGCATAGACATCGATTGAAAAAATCCGTTCGTGAGCGGGGCCTTCTTCATCAGCTAACCGATATTCGATGGTCACGTCGCCACTTTTTTGCAAGACTTCTTGCAGGCGGGTCTTATGATCCATCTCGCGCGTAAAGACACCTGCTTCGATTTTCGGAAAGACGACCGTTTTAATAAAGTTCAACGCTACCTCATAGCCTTGATCTAAATACAAAGCGCCTAAGAAAGATTCGAATAAATCACACAAAAGCGCTGCACGACTTCGGCCACCAGAATTTTCCTCACCCTTGCCTAATAGGATGTACTGATCAAAATGACATTCCTTCGCAAATTTTGATAAGCTTTCTTCCCGCACGATCGCCGAACGCAAGCGAGTCAACCGACCTTCTGGCAAGTTGGGATAATGGTGATACAAATAGTCCGATACTTGAATTTCTAAGACAGCGTCCCCTAAAAATTCTAACCGTTCATTATCTGAAATGTTCATGTTACGGTGTTCATTCACGTATGAAGAGTGGGTAAACGCCTGTTCTAATAAGTTCACATCGTGAAAGACGATGCTATAATTTTCTTTCAATTCATTGACCAACTGTGTATCCATGGGCTCATTCCTTTTTTTGAGATTTCCATCACGCTTTATTATACTGTTTTTTACCGGAATTTTAAATCAGAAGTGATGATAGTAAGAAATTTTCAACCTTTGGCTTTGCTTTCACCGATAAAAAAGTGCTACAGTTAGAAAAACGATCGGAGGACGTTCGCATGCCTAAACTTTCTGATGCCCTATTAGTCATTGATCTGCAAAAAGGGGTATGCTTCAAGGAACTGCCAATCCATCACCTAGATGAGTTGATCTCAAACATCAACCAGCGTATCGTTGACTATCGTCAGGCAAATAAAACGGTGGTCTTTATCCAGCATTGTGACGAAGAACTGATCCCTCACACCGAATCTTGGGAACTCTTGACTGAGCTAGCGATTGCAACCACCGATCCAATCATTCAAAAAAACCACGCCAATGCCTTTTACCATACGAAGTTGCAAGCAACGCTAACTGAAAAAGATTGCCACTCCTTAGAAGTCTGCGGGGCTCAAACCGAATATTGCATCGACACCACCATCAAATTTGCTCACGGCTTAGGCTATCCATTAACGATGAAGAAAAATTTTTCGACTACTTATGATCATTCTTTTCTTTCCGCGGCGGACACCATCGCCTTTTACGAAAAAATTTGGAATAAGCGATTCTTGCAATTACTGTAATAAAAAAGTAGCACCCAGATCGGGCGCTACTTTTTTATCCTTAAATTGTCGTTTTAGCGTCACGCATAAAGAAGATTGCGCCTGCCGCACCAATCAACACGATCACTGCCGCTGTTAGACTTACGCCTACCATTCCGTGGTCGAAAGCTTTGATAACGACTTGTTGGAAGTCATGGGCAAAAGGCACTTTACTTAAACGTTCACTAAAAGCGATCTGATGACCGGAAAATGGTCCGTCGTTAATGATCGCCTTGTGGAGTCCCGCCGCTGCTTGTGCCGGCATTTTGACAGCAGAAAGATGATCCTCAAAATAGGAATTATAACGATTGGCTTCCACCATTCCCAAAATAACCACCCCGAAGGACGTACCGAATTGACGGAAGACGTTCAATAAGCCCGAAGCCATGCCCATTTCATGAGGAGCAACGCCCTCCATCCCAGCGGAATTCAAGACCGGATTCACGATCCCATTAGCGATCCCGACAAAGACTAAGGTCAGCCATAATTGTTTGAAGCCCATATCGACGGATAAATTATTAATCAATAAAATAAAACCGATGCCGCCTAAGATCATACCCACGACAATCATCCATTTCTTAGAGAAACGATTGCCTAAGATCCCTACCACTGGACCTAAAACCAATGACCAGACAGACATCGCTAATTGATGTACGCCGGTATCAAAAGCAGACCAGCCGATATAGTTTTGCATTAAAACCGTCAAATACGTGCTGAAGGCGTAAATCCCTGAGCCTAAAGCGAAAGCTACGATCACTGAACCGACAAAATTGATGTGCTTAAACATCTTCAAATTCATCATCGGTGCTTCTACTTTGCTTTCAATAATAATGAAGGCAATTAATAGAACGACCGCCAAAATCAACCAGCCAGCCACTCGCATATCCGTCCAAGCCCAGCTTGTATTGGTTTCTTTTTGGATCAGGCCATAAATAGCGCTGAATAATGTCGCGGCCGAAAAAAGCATGCCTAGAAAATCAATCTTTTGGTCTCGTCCATAGCTTGGTGTTTCTTTGACGAAGACCGCCGTCATAATCACCGCAATGATCCCAACTGGTAAATTCACATAAAAAATCGAAGGCCAACCAAAGGCATCGACTAACAAGCCACCGACTAACGGACCAGAAGCTGATGATAAACCAATCACCGAACCGAGTATCCCCAAAGCGACGCCTCGTTGCTTGCCGTCAAAATTCGAAGCGACTAATGCCATTGACAACGACATCATGCCGGCTCCGCCGACCGCCTGTACTCCGCGGCCAATATCTAAAATCAATAACGAACTAGCCATTCCGTTAACGACTGAAGCAATCACGAATAAAATCAAGCTCGCGATAAATATTTTCTTACGACCGTACATATCCCCCATTTTTGAAACGATTAATAAGGTGACAGCAAAGACTAAGGTATAGGCATTCAAGACCCACTGTAATGAATTAAAACTTTCATTGAAAGCTTTTTGCATCGTTGGTAGTGCCACATTTACAACGGTGACATCCAACAGCCCCATAAACACTCCTAAAGACATGGCTACTAACGAAAGCCATTTGCGATAATTATTCTCTCTCACTGATTTTTCCTACTTTCTCTTTATCTCCCCAAGGCGTTGATCTACCCAAGCAATTTTCGTTTCCGCCACTTTGATATCCAAATCATAAACCGCCACTAACGTTTGAAATCGCTGAGCATAGTCAGGCAAACGTTCCGCATGATCCAACATATCTTTTTGGGCTGCTTGGTAAATTGCCAAATCCTTTTGCATGAATTCTCGGTACTGCATCAAGATCGTGATTTGATCCGCCACTGGAACACTATCAATGGAACGTAATTTGAAATGCAAGATATCTTCTCGCTTAGCATCTTGAGGTACTGGCTCTCGCATCAAGGCAAAAAAGTGTTCACGACCCTTGTCTGTCAAATGCAGCAGTTTTGATTTGCGCCCATCCTCATGCAGTTGAGAAGTCACCAAGCCTTGCTCCTCTAATTTATCCAAGACTGGATACAAAATGCCATTAGAAATTTTTCGCATTGGCGATAACGCAAGACTCATAATTTTCTGCAGCTTGTACCCCGTCTTATCACCCGTCAATAACGAGCCTAAAATCAAAAGATCATACATTTCGATTACTCCCCCCATCAGTCTTTTCGACCTATAGCTTTTTCATTATAGGTCTTTTCGACACATTGTCAATCCTTTTGTTTCAGAAAGTTTCGGAAAAACAAAAAAAGAGAGACCAGCATTTGTCCCTCCCAAAATTTCTATTTTCTATAGCAAGCATTGCCTTTAAAGGAGAGTTAACTCATCCTAAAGGTGTCCATTTTTCCATAAATCGGAAAATAATTCTATCTTCGAAGGCCTATGATTCCCTTAAAAACAAACAGCAGAACTCGTGAAGCCGGACATGGCTAGACCTACTGTAAAGCGATTTATTCATTTAAAAATTTATACTTCCTTTATAGTCAAAAAAAACGTGAAATCAAAATGATTTCACGTCCGTCTGGCTTAAGCTTGATTAGTTTCCATAATGTAATCAACCGCAGCTCCAACTGTTTCAATTTTTTCAGCATCTTCATCTGAAATCTCAGTTCCAAATTCATCTTCTAATTCTAAGACAAATTCCATGATACTAATTGAATCTGCATTCAAGTCGTCTTTGATACTCAATCCAAGAGTCACTTTATCTTTGTCGATTTCAAAATGATTTGAAATTATTTCAGCAACTTTGCTAAATACTTCTTCACGAGTCAACAACATTCACCTCCACTTGATCAACTATTATGCGTTTATGTTTTACTAGAAGGTCACAGTTCATTTTACTGATGTTTACCCACTTTGTCTACCTTTTTCGGGAAAATAAACTTGGGGCTACTCGCCTTTTTGTGTCTCAAAAAATTGGACCAATTGCCCTACGACATCGGTTTCTAGCATCGTATGGATCTGATCAATCGTATTGGCGACTGCTTCAGGACCTGTTGAACCATGAGTTTTAATCACCGGTGCTTTCAAACCAAAGAGCACTGCGCCGCCATGAGCAGAGTAGTCCAATTTATCTTTTAAGCCGTATAAGGTATCTTTCAACATCAAGGCGCCCATTTTTCCTTTGACACCCGCATCATTGATACTGCCTTTTAACAGGCTCATTAAGCCCATCGCGGTTCCTTCAATCGTTTTTAACACCGCATTGCCGGTAAAACCGTCCGTCACCACGACATCGGCTACCCCATTTAATAGTTCACGCGCTTCAACGTTACCGACAAAATTGATACTTTCTTCGGCTTGCAACAGCTTAAAGGCTTCTTTGGTCAATTCGCTGCCCTTCGTTTCTTCTGTTCCATTGTTCAACAGACCAACTCGTGGTTTTGCGATTCCACGAACGTGTTTCGCATAAAAAGAACCTAAGATCGCGTATTGATGAAGATGCTCTGCTTTATTTTCTGCATTGGCACCTAGATCTAGCATATCGAAGCCTTGGTCGCCGTTTAACACGGGTAAAGTAGACATCAAGCCGGGACGTTCAATCCCTTTGATCCGCCCTACCACAAATAGGCCCGCCGCTAACAACGCACCGGTATTCCCGGCAGAAAAGATCGCATCGGCTTTTCCTTCTTTAACTGCTTGTGCCGCTAAAACCATCGAAGCGGTTTTTTTACGGCGGATCGCCTTAACCGGTTCATCATCACTATTGATTTTTTCATCCGTATGAATGATTGTGATATTTTTTTCGTTTGTCAGATATTCGCGGATCGCGTCTTCTTTTCCATACAATTGGAACTCGATTTCTGGGTGTTTTTTTTGGGCAAGCATCACGCCTTCGACAATGGCTTTTGGCGCAAAGTCGCCGCCCATTGCATCTACAGCAATTTTCATGAAATTGTTCTCCTTCTTCATATCATTGTTAACCTATAATATTTTTTACAGTATAGCACACTAATCAAAGTATGTTTCACCGGTTTCAGTTGGCTTCAGTACCTGAGCTAAGGGAGCAAAGGCTGGCTGCTGCCGCCAATTTTCGATTTGCCAAATTTGATTGGCCTCATCGCGAGCGACTTCTAACACCGTGGCATCGTTGACCAAGTCAGCAATTAGAAATTGCGGCAAACCAGATTGGCGGAAGCCGAACACTTCCCCTGGCCCACGTAATTCTAAGTCTTTTTCACTTAAGACAAAACCATTGTTCGTCTCAGTCATGATTTTCATGCGTTCTTTCCCCATGTCATTTTTTGGACTGGCGACTAGGATACAATACGACGCGTCAGACCCCCGGCCAACCCGGCCCCGCAACTGGTGAAGCTGAGCTAAACCAAAACGATCAGCATCCATAATAAACATCACCGTCGCGTTGGGCACATTGACCCCAACTTCAATCACCGTCGTAGAAACGAGGATTTGACTTTGATTGTCTTTAAATTCTTCCATGATCGTCTCTTTCTCGGTATTTTTCATTTTCCCGTGCAAGAGGCTGACCTGATAATCGGGTGCGTAATATTCGCTCAAGTGTTCATAAATCTCTGTCGCATTTTTGACGTCTAAAGCTTCAGATTCTTCAATCAAAGGGCAGATGACGTAAAGCTGATGACCCAGCTGCAATTCCTGTTTTGCCCAATCCAATGTATGTTCCAATTGCTTCGGCTTGATCCAGCTAGTTTTAACCGGAATCCGTCCAGCCGGCATTTGATCAATAATCGAAACATCCATCTCGCCATAAGCTGTAATCGCCAGTGTCCGGGGGATCGGCGTCGCTGTCATGAAGAGGACATCCGGATGCAAGCCTTTTTCTCGTAAAACCCGCCGCTGGTTGACACCGAAGCGATGCTGTTCATCGGTGATCACTAAGCCCAGCTTGGCAAATTGCACATCGTCTTGGATCAGAGCATGCGTCCCAATCACCACGTCGATCTCACCGTTTTGCAAACCTGCTAAGATCGCTCGTCGTTCTTTGGTTTTCGTCGAGCCAGTTAATAGCGCCGTCGTCATTTCTAACGGATCAAATAATTGATTCAAACTCTCCAAATGCTGCTGAGCCAAAATTTCGGTGGGCACCATTAGTGCACCTTGAAAGCCTGCGGTCATTGTTGCATATAACGCAATCGCCGCAACGACGGTCTTCCCGCTCCCAACGTCCCCTTGCAGTAAACGCTGCATGTGCTTTTTGCTTCGGAGGTCATAGCAAATTTCATTCGTCACCCGCTTTTGGGCATCCGTTAATTCAAAGGGCAGCTTCTGAGTGAATTGTTTCAAACGCTCCACATCGTAACGAATCGCGATCCCATTTTTCTCACTGCGTTCGCTTTGCTTCAAACCTTGCATCCGCATTTGAAACAAGAAAAATTCTTCAAAAACAACCCGCCGCTTGGCCTGCTGGCTTTCTGCTGGGCTCTTAGGAAAGTGCATCGCCCGCATCGCTTGTTTACGGGGCATCAAGCGATATTTTTCAATCAAGTAAGCTGGTAGATTTTCTGTGACTTGCTCGCCAAATTTTTCAAAGGCGACCTTGATCAAATCCACCAGCGTACTTTGGCGGATCGCTTTAGTGACATGATAGATTGGCGCATATTCTTCCGTCTGCTTACCGCCTAAGATTTTCATACCTGTCATTGACTTCCGCTTCGCATCCCATTTACCATAGACGGCTAATTCTTCTCCGACTTCTACTTTATCTTTTAAATAAGGCTGATTAAAAAAGGAGACCATGAAGACCGCGTGATCCTGCATCATGCGAAACTGCAGCCGGCTTTTTTTGTAGCCAAAGCGACTAACGACGGGTGCCGAAACGATCACACCCTTCAGCGTCACCTTTTCTTGATCGTTGATCTCTAATAAATTTTTTTCTTGGATATCTTCATAACGAAAAGGATAATAGCTTAACAAATCCTCGATCGTAAAAATCCCTAACTCGGCTAAGGTTTGGGCTCGCTTTGGACCTACACCCGGCAAGACCGAGACCGCCTCTTGAATCATTGGGCTCACACTCCTTTCTCCTATTAATGAATAAATTTTTCAAAGAGCGAAAAATTTGGTTGATTGTCGAGCTGACATACCATTCCACTAGTTTCTTCGGCTTCTGCTTAACTTAATGCTAAAAATTATTTCCTGGTTTAGTTAAACTGCCAGCTAACTCAATAGGTTTGAAATCTTTTTTTCAAAACCCGAAAAAATAAGTCGACCTTCGTGTGCATACCATTTTTCTAATCTAACATACGTTTTTGCAGCAAGAAATACTTGAGGGAGTGAGCCAGATATTCTTGGCTCACTCCCTCCGACTGCTTTGATTTATTCTGCTGAAAGCAAGTATGGATAGACGGGTTGTTTTCCTTCGTGGATCTCAACTTCTAAGTCTGGATAGCTTGCTTCAATGGCTGAACTTAATTTTTCGGCTTCTGCTTGTGTACCTTCTTCACCGACAATGATCGTGATGATCTCGATATCTTCACTGATCATTTTGTTCAAGGTATCTAAAGCTGCTTGATACTTGTCCGCTTCAGAAAGAACGATTTTACCATCGATCATTCCTAGATAGTCACCTTCGTGGATTTCCACCCCGTCGATGGCAGTGTCACGAATTGCGTTAGTAATTTGTCCGCTAACGACCGATTCAAGCATTTCTGTCATTGCAACTTTATTGTCTTCCAAGCTTTGATCGCCGTTGAAGGCTAACATCGCTGTCATTCCTTGAGAGACCGTTTTACTTGGAACAACGGCTACCGGGATACCGGCAACTTCTGCTGCTTGATCGGCGGCCATGAAGATATTTTTATTATTTGGTAAGACGATCACTTGATCGGCATTGACTTCTTCGATGGCTTTCAGAATGTCTTCAGTACTTGGGTTCATGGTTTGACCACCACTGATAACAAAATCAGCCCCTAAGCTCTTGAATAATTCTTGGACACCTTCACCGGCAGCGATCGCGATGATCCCATAAGGTTTGCGTTCCGCTGGTGTCGCTTCAAAGGCAGCGACTTCTTCATCATGCTCCAAGATCGTTTCATGTTGTTGACGCATGTTATCAACTTTGACTTTGATTAAAGCACCGAATTTTTGACCATAATTCATGACTTCCCCTGGGTGTTCCGTATGGACATGGACTTTGACGATTTCATCATCGTTCACGACTAATAAAGAATCACCGATGCCATCTAAGTAATTACGGAATTTATCATAATCAAATTGGCTGTCGACAGTTGGGCCTTCGCCAAGACGCACCATGATCTCTGTACAGTAACCAAATTTGATAACTTCTGTTGCTAATTGGCCTTGTACACTGCGATGATGCTCGGCATTCACCATTTCATCCATTTCAGCTGGACTAGGTTCATACGTATCATCGGCTTGGAATTCACCATTTAGAGCACTTAAAAAGCCTTCATAAATGAACAATAGTCCTTGACCTCCGCTATCTACGACACCAACTTCTTTTAAGACTGGCAGCATCTCTGGTGTCTTGTCTAACGCTTTTTTCCCGTATTTCACAACCGAGGCCATCACTTCGATCACATCGTCCGTTTGCTTGGCTTTCCGTTCACCCGCTTTGGCAGATTCACGCGCTACAGTCAAGATGGTGCCTTCAACGGGCTTCATAACCGCTTTATAAGCAGTTTCCACACCGTGAACAAGAGCTTCAGCTAAATCTTTGGCATTCAATGTATCCACATCTAAGATTTGCTTCGAAAAGCCGCGGAATAATTGCGATAAAATTACACCGGAATTTCCCCGTGCACCCATCAGCAAACCTTTGGCTAATACATTGGCTAACTCGCCGACTTTTTCTGAAGCAGAATTCACAACGGCAGTCGCGCCGCTGGTCATTGATAAATTCATGTTAGTCCCTGTATCTCCATCCGGTACGGGAAAAACATTTAATGAATTGACATACTCTGCATTGACTTGCAGACGTTTAGCGCCAGCCTCTACCATTTCTTGGAATTGACTCGCGCTGATTTCTGTTACCTTCACTTACTTAGTCCTCCTTAAGAACGCTGCCTTTAGTCCGGCAGAACACGTACACCTTGAACATAAACATTCACTGAATTGGCTTTGACCCCAAGCATCGTTTCCAAATTGTATTTCACTTTTTCTTGGACATTTCGTGACACTTCTGAGATCTTCGTGCCGTAGCTGATGATCGTATAGACATCAACCGCGATTCCGTTCTCTTCTTGACGCACAACGACGCCCCGTGAATAATTTTCTTTTCTTAAAATTTCTGTGATATTATCTTTGATTTGTTTTTTACTAGCCATACCGACGATACCAAACACGTCAGTAACTGCACCGCCGACAACCGTCGCGATGACGTCGTTTGAAATTTCGATCATACCAGTCTGTGTATTAATTTTCACAGCCATAGTTGTTAGCCTCCTTAAATAGGCCTAATTGCCCATTTTTTCTACTATAACAGTTTATCATAGCCCTATGACAAATAAAAGAAAGTTCCATTGCGATTTGCTGATACTAGGCAGGTTTTGTCCCGCCTTTTAAAGCACTACTTCAAATACAAAGTTTTTTTACGCTAACAGAGTATAATTTACCCGCAAACACTGCGCTTGTCAATCTTTCTAAAAAAATTCACTTGCTAATTTAGACAAGATGTGCTAAATTATTTTAGTATGAGCCAAAGAAGCGCTCCGAAATCAAGGTATAAGGAGGAAACAACACATGGCAAAAGTTTGCTATTTTACTGGTCGTAAAACAAGTAGCGGAAACAACCGTTCTCACGCTTTGAACGCTACTAAACGTACTGTAAAACCTAATTTACAAAAAGTTCGTGTATTAATCGACGGAAAACCTAAAAAAGTTTGGGTTTCAACTCGTGCTTTGAAATCAGGAAAAGTTGAACGAGTTTAATCTATCCAATCAAACCGTTCTTATAGAGCGGTTTTTATTTTTTAGAAAAATATACATAATCGTCTAATAGAAAGTGAGCCAGAATAACTGGCTCACTTTTTTTGTTGTTCTTTTTCAGCTCTCTTTTTACAAAAATTTGCTTCAGTTTCATAGCTCCTTCACAATAATCCTTCGCTTCTATGGTAAAATTTGGATAGTCTGTTGAAAGAAGTTTGGTGATTTTATATGAAGAACTACCTTAAAGAAAACCGTTGGTATTTGCTGGCGAGCTTTTTGCTGCCTGTTTTGCTGATGGTGATCGTTTATTTAACGATTGGGATCTATCCTGGGTCAAGCCGGAGTGTTTTAGCCAGCGATGCCTTTTCCCAATTTTCGAATTTCCACGCAAGTTTTCGTAACATGCTTTTAGGTAAGCAGGGCTTTTTTTATAATTGGAATGCTTCGCTAGGCTTGAACTATTTGTCCTTGGTCTCTTATTATCTTGGCGGCTTCTTTACGCCGTTGGTGATCTTTTTCCCCAATCAGTTGATGCCGGACGCCTTGTATTTTTTGACTTTGTTGAAAATCGGCTCCGCCGGTTTAGCCTTTTGGTTTTATGCTAAAGGCAGTTTCAAATTGCCCAACTGGTCCCGCGTCGCTTTAAGCGTCAGCTACGCTTTGATGTCCTTTACCATCGCCCATTCTGAGATCATCATGTGGCTAGATGCCTTTGTTTATCTGCCCTTGATCATCTGGGGTATTAATCGGGTAATGGATTTGAAGAAGCCGACGGTACTGTTTGTTTCCTATTTAATGTTGTTTTTAACGAGTTTTTATATGGGCTTTATGATCGGTATTTTTTCTGTCCTGTATTTCATCGCCCGCCTTCTTACCAACTGGAAGGTTTATAAAAAAAGGATTCTGCCTTACGGAATTACTTCCTTATTGGCCGGTTTTGCCTCGATGATCATGATTCTGCCGTCGATCCTTGATCTGCGGACGAATGGCGAGGAATTGACTAAGATCACAACCTTTAAGACCGAAGCAACTGCTTGGTGGGATGTTATTGCCAAGAATATGATCGGCTCTTACGACACTACCAAATACGGCTCGATTCCTTTTATTTATATCGGTTTGTTGCCTTTGGCATTATGCTTGTTTTTCTTTATCTGTAAAAAGATTCCCTGGAAGAATAAACTGGCTTATGGGGCAATCGCCGCAATTTTGATTGCCAGCTTCTATATCCAACCAATGAATTTATTTTGGCATGGTATGCACGCACCAAACATGTTCTTGTTCCGCTATGCTTATTTGCTATCCTTCTTAGTGATTACTTTGGCAGCTTGGGGCTGGGAAAAATTAGACCGCGAAAACACATTGCAATTGGTGGCCGCTTGTCTGATCTTGATTGCCTTATTCGCGATTTTCTGGGGAATGAAGGGCAAAGATTATAATTATCTCAAACCGATTTCACTTTATTTGTCTGTTGGTTTTGTGGCGGTCTACGCGCTGCTCTTTACCGGACATTATTTCAATAAGATTCCGTTGAAAACTTTGACCGTTATTTTATTGCTGATCATGGGTTCTGAAGCCTTTATCAATAGTGATTTTATGGCTCGTGGCATCTTGAAGGACTGGAACTACGCATCTCGCAGCCTTTATACCGAACCTTATCCATCCATTAAAGCGCTAGTGGATAAAACAAAAGAGGACAATCAAAGCTTTTACCGCATGGAAAATCTTGATCCGGTTTCTTCCAACGATACCTTTAATTACGGTTACAGCGGCATCAGCATGTTCTCATCCATTCGTAATCGCCATTCTTCCGGTTACATGGATCAGCTAGGCTTTCGTTCAAGAGGAACCAGTTTGAATATCCGTTACCAAAACAATACTTTACTGGCGGATGCCTTCACTGGAATCAAATACAATATCGCCAAGGCGAAAAATTTAAATAAATACGGTTTCAGTAAAATCGACAGCGTCGGCGAATATAATCTATTCGAAAACGACAATGCGTTGCCCTTAGCCTTTACGGCGCCACGGAGTATTGATAAACTGCAAGCTTTGCCGAACGATAATTTAGGGACCCAAACCCAATTATTCAACGGCTTATCACAAGAACAGTTTCAATATTTCCAATTCTTGCCCATGAATCAAGTCGGCACAAAAAATGCCAATGTCACCAACGCTGGCAATATCACGACGATCACTGAAAAGCAAAGCAACGTCGCCAAAGAGGTTTCATGGCGGGTACAGATTCCTGCTAATACTCAATCTTATCTAAGTCTCTACCCTTATGACTTCGCTGAATTAGAGAGCTCTACCGCGACAGTCACCGCCAACGGACAAACGCGCCAAGCGCAAATCGGCATCAGTGGACAGTATTATGATCTAGGTTATTATCAAAAAGCGACGATGGTTACTTTTACCGCTAGCTTTTATGGTACCAAATCCATCAGCTTCCAAAATCCACAAGTCTTGGCGTTAGATACTGTTGCCTACAAATTGGCTGTCGATAGAATCAAAGACAACGGTATCGCTATGACGGTTGGCAAGCACAGCGCCGAAGGAACGGTTGACAGTGAAGAAGCTCGGACATTGATCACTACGATTCCCTACGATGAAGGCTGGACCGCCAAAATCGACGGCAAAAAAGTGCAGACAAAAGCCTTCCAAAATGCTTTTGTCAGTATTCATGTTCCTAAAGGCAAGCACAAAGTCACCTTCAGCTATTTACCAAAGGGCTTTATTGCAGGCGCCATCTCCTTCGTTGTCGCGATTGGACTGTTCCTACTTTACTTACGGACGCTAAAGCCTCGGAAGACCTATCGGCATTAAATAAAAAATGAGCTGCGACAAGTCGCAGCTCATTTTTTTATTTATATTTTACTTCTGCCAAATACAGTCCTTCTGGATGAGCAGTCGGACCTGCCAGATTTCGATCTTTTGCCGCAAGAATTTCCGGAATACTATCTGCCGGAATTCGACCATTGCCGATTTTTAATAACGTTCCGACTAAAATCCGAATCATTTTATATAAGAAGCCATTGCCACGAAAAATGAAGGTCAATTCCGTTCCCGCTTCATTTACCACTAGATCCGCCTGATAGATCGTACGCACCTTATCTTCGATTGCGCCGCCCGTCGCGCAAAAGGACGTAAAATCGTGGGTTCCCAATAAATCCGGCAACGCCTGTCTGATCAAATTCAAATCAAGGGGATAAGGAAAATACGACGCGTAAAAGCGCCGAAACGGACTACGGGGCTTTTCAATCTGAACCTTAAAATGATAAGTCTTCTCCACTACATGATAGCGAGCATGAAAATCATCCGCCGCAATTTCCACTGAAGACACCGCGATATCCTCTGGCGTCTGAGTATCTAAGGCAAAACGCATCCGTTCCAACGGCCGTTCCTGCGGATAATCAAAATGAATCACCTGCCCCAGCGCATGAACCCCAGCATCTGTTCGACCTGAGCCGAAAATCGTTACAGGTTCGCCATTGTTCATTTTTTGCAAGGTCTTTTCGACTTCTTGCTGCACCGTCCGCCCATTCGGCTGCTTCTGAAAACCATTAAAATGCGTGCCATCATAAGCGATGACTGCTTTATATCTTACCATTTTCCCGCTCCTCAACCATAAAAATCCTTGTCATTATAACAGCTTTTCAAGCCGATTCCAACGCGCACAGATCAGTTGGATGATATTTATCATCTCCTAGTAACACTTTTTATAGTTCCCAGCAGGCAATCGCTTCATTAAATAACCGACACTGATCCTCCTTAAAAAATTAAGAACATAGGTATTTTACTCAAATTGTCTAGTAATCTCTTTTGCTTTTAAGCTACACTCATCGGATGCACCAATGCTTTATTGTCAGCTCTAGCCTACCCCTCCTTGTTCCTCAACAATCCGTTTAATTTCGTTAAAATAATTTTTCATTTCCGGTTCAATTTGGACCTTCGTTTCTCCGCTATCATATGCCGCTTTATTTCCTTGATAACGATCGAATAAGATCTGATTTGAAACCGGCGAGCGCACTTCGAGCTTTTCAGATTGATTTGCCGAAACACGTACAAAAGCTTCTATCGGCCGTACTTGATTCGTTTCATAAACCAAATGATAGATTGGATGTCCTACACCGGCACCACTATGAAGCTGCACATAAAGATCATTTCCTTCTTGATAATAGCGTAAGAAGAACCCCTGCAATGATGGATCAAAACTTATTCGATCATCCAAAATCTCGGTAGCCAGTATAGCTCGCAAATTCGGAGACAGCTCACTGAAACCAGCTTCCTTTTTTTCAACCTCAGGAATTGGCTGACCATTGGCAACCGCTTGATATCCCTGTTTTAACGCTTGATTTTGCGTTTCAGTAAAAGCTAACTTACCCTGCTCATTTTTTCCACTATCCGTCACTAAAACTTTCGGTTCTCCTTGGTCAAAAGTAAATAAGTAAAGTCGACTTTCGTCTGAATAGATACCAACGATATTCACTTTTCCAATTTTCTCATTCGGTGGAAACACAGCGACATCTCTATTCTGGCCAGCCAAGCTGATTCCCTCTTGTGTTAAATTCGCTTTAGTTATCTCACTATTTTGAAAGTTTAAGGAATCGGTTTCATTGTAGCGTTGATACTTTTGTCCCATCGTTTCTCCCCAACGTTCCATCAAAAGTGCCAATTGATTTGCCTGCTCATTTGTCCAAAGCGTCTTAGTGTCCTCTTGTGCGACGTTACTAGAACTAGAAATAGAACTAGACTGAGCGGAAGAACTATCCGAAACCATCGACTGATCCTTTTTTTCATCCGTTGTTGTTTGTTTGCCGCAACCAGACGCTGCCAGTAAAACAAGTAACAGTACAAAGTATTTTTTCATGCGATCCCTCTTTCCCTTTTAATAATAGTCTAAACTGAAAGAAGAATTTTCACAACGCATAATCTTATGATTTCAGCAGAAGAAATTTTTCAAAGCCGAAAGAAATAGGATAATCGCTTTCTGAGCATGTGATTCTACTAAACTGCTTATTCAATATTTATTTACCTTATAACTAACTAGCATATCGAAAAAAAGAGTAAGCTCATCTGATTGCTCGTTCATTTTATAGAATTTTTTTATATGTCGTTAATCATGCTAAAGAACAAAATATAACTCACAAAAAAAGCTTGGATTTCTCCAAGCTTTAACTCCGTAAAAAGATTAAAATAATCGTCGCCGCTGCAAAAACGACTAAGACAAACGTGTCTCGATTAGCCCATTTTAATTTACGGTATTTGCTGCGGCCTTCACCGCCGCGATAGCCGCGGGCTTCCATCGCTGTCGCTAAATCCTCTGCCCGATTGAAACTGCTGACAAATAGCGGAATTAATAAAGGCACGATCGCTTTGACTTTTTGAATCAAATTGCCATCGTTGAAATCTACTCCCCGGGCTCGTTGCGCGTTCATGATTTTTTCGGTTTCATCCATTAATGTCGGTACAAAGCGCAAGGCGATTGACAACATCAAGGCGATTTCATGCACCGGTAAATGGAATCGTTTCAAGGGATTCAACAAAGACTCGATCGCGTCAGACATCGATAATGGCGGTGTCGTCAGCGTCAACAAAGTAGACATAAAAATAATCAAAACAAACCGGCAGAAAATAAATAATCCGTTTTGGATGCCGTAAGACGAAAGGCTAAAGACACCCCAGGACCAATACAGTGTCCCACCACGAGTAAACAGCATTTGCAAAGCTACCGTGAAGATGATCAGCCAAATCAGCGGGCGAACTCCCCGTAAAAAGAAGCTTAGACTAATTTTTGACAAAAAGACCGCAAATAGTGTAAAAACGGCTAAAAATAAATAGCTTTGCCAATTATTTGCTAAGAAAATAATCCCAATGAAATAAAAACTAGCAACCAATTTGGCTCTTGGATCTAAACGATGAATCAATGAATCACCGGGAATATAACGACCAAAAATCAATTTATTCATCATGGGCGTTGCCCCCTTGTTGAAGGATCCAATCCGCCAACTCGCCCTCTGTTAAAGGCAGTTGATCAAATTCAGCGCCTCGCGCCTGCATTTTTTCAGCAAATGCCGTTGCTTGAGGAACACCTAATTGTTTTTCCTTTAGCCAAGCAACATCTTCAAATACCTTTTTTGGTTCGCCATGTTTGACTACTTGACCTTTTTCCAATACGTAAACGTAATCAGCAAAATTCGCCACATCATCCATTAAATGAGTAACTAAAACAATCGTCATATTCTTTTCTTGATGCAAACGCCAGAACATTTCCATCATCTCTTTACGACCAAGTGGATCTAGGCCCGCTGTCGGCTCATCTAAGACCAATACTTCCGGTTCCATTGCCAGAACCCCGGCAATCGCAACACGTCGCATTTGACCTCCTGATAGCTCAAAAGGCGAACGTTCCAAATATTCTTCATCAAGCCCAACTAATTTTAAATTTTCTCTCGCTAGGACGTAGGCATCTTCTTCACTGATCCCAAAATTTTTCGGACCAAAAGCAATATCCTTTGCGACGGTTTCTTCAAATAGCTGCGCTTCAGGAAATTGAAAAACGATCCCAACTTTTTTTCGAACGGGCTTTAGGTTTTTATTATCAGTGGTAGGTGTGATAATACGGTCACCAATTGTGACCTCGCCAGCCGTTGGTTTTAATAGCGCATTTAAATGTTGCAACAAGGTAGACTTCCCACTGCCGGTATGCCCGACTAAAGCGGTGTAAGAGCCTTCCTTGATATTTAGTTCAATCTCATGCAAGGCACGTTGTTCAAAGGGCGTATTTGGTTGATAAACATAACTTACTTTTTCAAAACGGATGTCCATAACCAATCCACCATCCCTTCTTCATCTAAATAATTTTGCGGGACAGTAACCCCACGCGCTTTTAACGCCGCTTTCAGTTTTTCAGGAAATGGCAAATCCAATCCTAATGCCACGAGCTTCGGCCCTTCAGAAAAAATCTCGTCAGGCGTGCCTTCTTGATACAGTTCTCCGTCGCGCATGACTAAAATGCGGTTGGCACTGGCGGCTTCGTCAATATCATGAGTAATTGAAATGACCGTCAATTCGCTTTCTTCCTTGATTTTACGAATCGTCGCGATGACATCGTCACGACCTTCAGGGTCAAGCATACTGGTTGCTTCATCTAGAATAATAATATCTGGGCGTAACGCAACCACACCAGCGATCGCTACCCGTTGCTTTTGTCCACCAGATAGACGGGCAGGCTCACGGGTCGCAAAGTCTTGCATTTTGACTTTTTCTAAGGCATCTTGCACGCGGTGCTGCATTTCGCTTCGCTCGATTCCTTGGTTCTCTAAACCAAAGGCCACATCATCTTCTACTGTCGCTCCGACAAATTGATTGTCTGGATTCTGAAAAACCATCCCTACTTGACGACGAATGTCCCAGACAGTTTCTTCAGACAATTCTTTGCCGCCAACATGCACCGTGCCTTTTTGTGGCAGATGCAACCCATTAATAGCTTTGGCTAAGGTCGATTTTCCTGAACCATTATGACCCACGATAGCTACCCATTCACCACGCTCAATGGAAAAGCTGACATTTTTTAACGCTGGATTCGTTTCTTCTTGATAACTAAATTCTATTTGATTGATTTCAATAATTGGCTCCATGGTTACACCTTTCCACTTCTTTGCAAATCTGTTCTAAGCCTAGCAAAAAAGCTTCATTTTATCAATCCTTGATACTCGATAAAATGCTTTTGTATACCGATCTGTCATGACAGCAATTTTGGGTATAAAAAAACACTTTATGATGAGTGCCGGCTTCCCAGACAATCTGGGAAGCGGCGCTGAGCTAGACTCGGAGAAAAATCTCCAACATCATAACACTCTAAAAGAATCATCTATAAAGTGAAGAGTGATTATTATACAAGTTCTAAAACAACCATAGGGGCGTTGTCGCCGCGACGAGGTTCAGTTTTTAAGATACGAGTGTATCCTCCTTGACGTTCAGCGTAACGAGGAGCGATGTCGTTGAATAATTTTTGTAATGCAGATTCAACAACGATTTCTTCGTTTTCTTCGCGAACATCAGCGATTTCATTACGTACAAAGCTAGCAGCTTGACGACGTGCATGAAGATCCCCGCGTTTTCCTAAGGTAATCATCTTTTCAGCAGTTGAACGAACTTCTTTCGCACGAGCTTCAGTCGTAACGATACGTTCGTTGATAATTAAGTCAGTTGTTAAGTCACGCAACATTGCTTTACGTTGGCTAGATGTGCGTCCTAATTTACGGTAACTCACGTAGGTTTCCCTCCTTTGTCAACAATATTAATCGTCTTTACGTAGTCCTAAGCCAAGATCATGCAATTTAGCTTTCACTTCTTCAAGTGATTTACGGCCTAAATTACGTACTTTGATCATTTCTGGTTCAGACTTATTCGTTAATTCTTGAACCGTATTAATTCCGGCACGTTTCAAGCAATTATACGAACGTACAGACAAGTCTAGTTCTTCGATGGTCATTTCTAGCATTTTTTCTTTTTGCGTCTCTTCTTTTTCTACCATGATTTCAGCATTTTTAGCTTCATCAGTCAGATTAACAAAAATATCTAAATGTTCAGTTAAAATTTTCGCTGCAAGACTCAATGCTTCTTGAGCAATGATCGATCCGTCAGTCCAAATTTCCATCGTTAATTTATCGAAATCATCACGACGACCAACCCGAGTATTTTCAACTTGGTAGTTTACTTTACGAACTGGTGTGTAGATAGAATCGACCGGAAGGACACCAATTGGCATATCTTCCTTTTTATTTTCGTCTGCTTGAACATAGCCTCGACCAGGTTTTACTGTTAGGCGAGCATGGAATGTCGCACCTTCAGCAACAGTACAAATGTACATATCTTTATTCAAGATTTCAACGTCGCTGTCAACGATAATATCGCCGGCAGTGACCGTAGCTGGTCCAGTAATATCGATCTCAAGGGTTTTTTCTTCTTCGGCGAATAATTTCAACGCCAAACCTTTGATATTCAAGATGATTTGCACCACGTCTTCACGTACACCTTTGATGGTTGAGAATTCGTGTAACACCCCATCGATTTGAATATTAGTAATGGCTGCGCCTGGTAAAGAAGAAAGTAGAATACGACGTAGAGAATTACCTAAAGTAGTTCCATAACCTCTTTCCAAAGGTTCAACAACGAACTTGCCATAATCTCTGTCTTCATCAATTTTTGTGATTCTTGGTTTTTCGAATTCAATCATTCTTGTCTTTTACCCCTTTCAAAACGAAAAGTGTCTTGTTCAATGACGTTCCTGTAAAACTCATAGAAAAGAGGCACTCATTAAACACGACGGCGTTTTGGAGGGCGGCATCCATTATGAGGTACTGGAGTCACGTCACGAATTGCAGTTACTTCTAAACCAGTTGCTTGCAATGAACGAATCGCTGCTTCACGACCAGAACCAGGTCCTTTAACAGTTACTTCAACACTTTTCAATCCATGTTCCATTGCAGCTTTTGTTGCTGTTTCAGCAGCCATTTGAGCAGCGAAAGGTGTAGATTTTTTACTACCTTTGAAGCCTAATGAACCTGCAGATGACCATGCCAATGCGTTTCCGCTAGCATCAGTAATCATGACGATTGTATTATTGAAAGTCGAATGAATATGAGCAATACCTGTTTCAATATTCTTCTTCACACGACGTTTACGATTAACTTTCTTTGCTACCATGAAGATTTATACCTCCTTCACTAATTATTTTTTCTTGCCGGCGATAGCGCGAGCTGGGCCTTTACGAGTACGAGCGTTGTTCTTCGTGTTTTGTCCACGAGTTGGCAAGCCACGACGATGACGGATTCCACGGTAAGAACCGATTTCCATCAAACGCTTGATGTTTAAGTTAGTTTCACGACGAAGATCGCCTTCAACTTTTAATTTATCAACTTCAGCACGGATAGCGTCTGTTTGTTCGTTCGTTAAGTCACGTACACGAACATCTTCAGAAACACCTGCATCGGCTAAAATTTGTTTCGCTGTAGTATTACCAATCCCGAAAATATAAGTAAGGGAAATTACTACGCGTTTATCACGAGGAATATCTACTCCTGCAATACGAGCCATACTTAATTACACCTCCAATTATCCTTGACGTTGTTTATGTTTTGGGTTTGCTGGGCAAATCACCATAACTCGTCCGTTACGACGAATAACTTTACAATGTTCACACATTGGTTTTACTGATGGTCTTACTTTCATGATTATACCTCCTGAAGTTTTACGGAGTACAACTTACTTAAAGCGATAGGTAATGCGACCACGGCTCAAATCATAGGGAGAAAGTTCTACTGTAACCTTATCTCCAGGTAAGATTCGAATGTAATACATCCGGATTTTACCAGATACGTGTGCAAGAACTTCGTGTCCGTTTTCCAATTCGACTTTAAACATTGCATTCGGCAAAGTTTCGACGACTGTTCCTTCGATTTCAATCATATCTTCTTTTGCCACGCAGAGTACCTCCTTGTAGTTGTTTCGCATTTTCACACGATAAAATGGCGGAAACTGCAGTTCCCACCTTAATTCTTAAGCTAACTCCTAAAATAGCTAGAAGTCGGACTGACAAATTCTATCATAAAACATCGAACTTGGCAAGATAAACTGCATCTCAAGTTGGTAGGCAAATTATTTATTGATAATCTTTTCTACATCCGCAAATACGGCATCAATTTCACGATCTCCATTAACTGGATATAACAAACCTTCTTCATCGTAATAAGCTAAAATTGGTTCGCTGTTTTTAACATTGACAGCTAAGCGATTTTTAACTGTTTCAGGCTTATCATCTTCACGTTGATAAAACTCATGACTGCCACAGCGATCGCAAGTTCCTTCTACTTTCGTAGGGTTGAAGATTTTATGATAAGTCGCGCCACAATTGCGGCACATGAAGCGTCCTGCTAAACGTTCAACTAACACGTCTTCTGCTACTTGAATGTCAATTACAGCATCAATCTTTTTGTTCAAGTCGGTTAACATTTCAGCTAATGCCTTGGCTTGATCTAAAGTACGAGGAAATCCATCCAGCAAGAAACCTTTTTCAGTGTCTTGTTGAGCTAAACGTTCCTTAACGATACCGTTCGTAACTTCATCTGGAACCAAATCCCCTGCATCCATATATGATTTTGCTTTCAATCCGAGTGTTGTCTCGTTTTTGATTGCTTCTCGGAACATATCCCCCGTGCTGATATGTGGAATATTGTACGTTGCAACGATTCTTTCTGCTTGTGTTCCTTTGCCTGCTCCAGGCAGTCCCATTAAGATCAGGTTCATTGTTTTCCCTCCTAAATATTTGTATACGTACAATGAAAATCATCTTTTCATTTGATACGCATACCTTTTTACTCACTTGCCAAAGCAAGTAGTAAAACTGGTAAAGACCGGCGTTGAGGAAAACCCTCAACACACGAATCTATTCTCCATCCATGAAGCCGACATAGCGTCGTTTCAGCATGAGTCCTTCTAGTTGTTTTGCAGTTTCTAATGCGACACCGACTACGATCAAAAGACTTGTACCACCCAAACCGATTGATTGAGGCAAGTTCCAAACCATTTGCGCGATAATTGGAATCAAGGCGATCAGTCCTAAGAAGATAGCACCTACCACACTTAAACGCATCAAAATTGCAGAAACATATTCTTCCGTTCCTTTACCTGGTCTTACGCGAGGAATATAACTTCCTTGCTTTTGTAAGTTCTCTGCTAATTTTTCAGGATTAACCTGAACAAAAGCATAGAAGAAGGTGAAAGCAACAATCAGAACAGTATAAATCGCAGCACCTGGAACTGTGTTATAACTGAATAACTTCGTTAACACATCGTACCAGCCTTCCGCTTGATATCTGCTGGCTAATGCTTGCAACACCGCATTGGGCGTAGCAATAAACGAGCTGGCAAAGATAACTGGGATAACACCGGCAGCATTTACTTTTAATGGTAGATAACTGCTCGTTGGCGCACCTGCGACTTGCTTAGTATATTGAATAGGGATTTTTCTTTCTGCTTGTTGAAAGTACGTTACAAAAACGACGATCAAGATAATAGCAATCAATAAAATCACCACGAAAATCACTGACTTCCAAATATCACTAGGATCGATATTTACGAAATAATCATCGAAGATATCTTTGATACTTTGCGGTAAGCGGGAAATAATCCCTGCAAAGATGATCATCGAAACACCATTTCCAATTCCTTTTTCAGTGATTTGTTCTCCCAGCCAAGTTACAAACATGGTACCTGCTGTTAGAATCAACCCAATCGTAACGAAGGTTTGAACATTGCGATTTGGCACAAAACCAAATTGTGCAAAATAATCAAATCCAGCTGTAATACTAACAGACTGAATAAAAGCCAAGACTAAAGTCAAATAGCGTGTTGCCTGATTCAACTTCTTACGTCCAACTTCCCCTTGTTTTGACCATTCAACGAACTTAGGAACAATATCCATCTGCAACAATTGAATGACAATTGAAGCAGTGATATAAGGAGAAACTCCCATCGAGAAGATCGAAAAGTTTTGCATAGCTGAGCCACTGACCAAATTCAACATTCTGAAAAATGGCATTTCACTCAGGCCTTGCAACCCATGTGCGTCAACTCCTGGTACAGTGATCTGAGCACCTAGCCTAAAAACTAGAAGCATTAAAACGGTGAACAAAATCCGCGATCGGATGTTCTGAACTTTGAAAGAATCCTTTAAAAGTTTGAACATTAAATCACCTCGATTGAACCACCAGCAGCTTCAATTGTTTCTTGAGCATGTTTCGAGAATTTCGCTGCTTTAACGGTTAGTTTTTTGTCTAATGATCCGTTTCCTAAAACTTTGATTCCGGCTTTTTCGTTTTTCACGATTCCAGCTTCAACTAGAGCAACAGGAGTTACTTCAGTTCCGTCTTCAAAACGATTTAAGACATCTAAATTGATTACAGCGTACTCTTTGCGGTTCACATTCGTAAATCCGCGTTTTGGTAAACGACGGAATAAAGGCGTTTGACCACCTTCAAAACCTAAACGCACACCACCGCCTGAACGAGCCTTTTGACCTTTCTGACCACGTCCAGATGTTTTTCCGTTACCTGATGAAGTACCACGTCCAACGCGATTGCGAACTTTACGTGAACCTTCGGCAGGTTGTAATTCATGAAGTTTCATTATATAGGGCACCTCCTTAGATTGTAATCATCATTATTTGATTAAACTTCTTCTACGTCCACTAAATGAGAGACTGTGTTAACCATACCTTTGATTGCATCATTAGCAGGTTTAACAACAGTGCTGTTCATTTTTTTCAGACCCAACGCTTTAACAGTGTCACGTTGGTTTTGAGGACGTCCGATAATACTGCGTTTTAAAGTAATTTTTAATTCAGCCATTACATTCGTCCTCCTTAATTAGCTAAGTTTTCTACAGAGATGCCGCGTAATGCTGCAACGTCTTCTGCTTTTTTCAATTGAGTCAATCCTTCAACAGTTGCGCGAACAACGTTGATCGGTGTGTTTGAACCTAAAGATTTAGAAGTTACATCGGCAACGCCAGCTAATTCCAAGACGGCACGAACTGGTCCACCAGCAGCAACTCCGGCACCTTCTACAGCAGGTTTCATCAAGATACGTCCACCGCCGAATACACCAATAACTTCGTGAGGAAGCGTTGTTCCTACCATCGGTACTTCGACTAGGTTTTTCTTAGCATCTTCGATTGCTTTACGAATCGCTTCAGGTACTTCTTGTGCTTTACCAGTACCAAAGCCTACGTGACCGTTTTTGTCACCGACAACAACTAATGCCGCAAAACGTAGACGACGTCCACCTTTAACAACTTTAGTAACACGGTTGATCGCTACTACGCGGTCTTCTAATTCCAAATGATTTGGATCGATATAAACCATGAATGGTGTTCCTCCTTCTCCTAAAATTCTAGTCCATTTTCGCGTGCTGCTTCAGCTAAAGCTGCTACACGGCCATGGTAAAGGTATCCACCACGGTCAAAGACTACTTTCTTAATACCTTTTTCAGAAGCACGTTCTGCTACTAGTTTCCCAACAGCTTGTGCTTGTTCAGTTTTTGTTCCACCTGAAATTTCTTTATCCAAGGCAGAGGCACTTGCAAGCGTCACACCCGCTACGTCATCAATTACTTGCGCGTAGATGTTTTTGTTAGAACGAAAAACGTTCAAGCGTGGGCACTCAGCAGTACCAGAGATCTTACCGCGAACGCGCATGTGGCGTTTTTGGCGTGTCTTATTTTTATCTGGTTTTGAAATCACAATTGTCACCTCTTTGTTTAAGCTGGCCTAGGCCGCAAGTAGGTTTGACCTACTATTTACCAGTTTTACCTTCTTTACGACGTACATATTCGCCAACATAACGAATACCTTTGCCTTTATAAGGTTCTGGAGGACGAGTTCCGCGGATTTTCGCAGCTAATTCGCCTACTACTTCTTTGTTTGATCCTTTAACGATTACTTGCGTATTCGCAGGAACTTCGATTGTAACGCCTTCTGGTGCTACAATCTCAACTGGGTGAGAGTAACCAACGTTCAATACAAGTTTTGATCCTTGTAATTGCGCACGGTACCCAACCCCGATTAATTCTAATGCTTTTTGGAATCCTTCCGAAACACCAACAACCATGTTATTGAAGTTTGCACGAGTTGTTCCGTGGATTGTTTTCATTTCTTTGCTGTCGTTTGGACGAGTGAACGTTACTTCGTTTCCTTCAATGCTCATTTTGATATCAGAAGAAAAAGTACGCGTTAATTCACCTTTAGGTCCTTTAACAGTTACATCGTTTCCGTTTTGAGTTACTTCAACTCCTGCAGGTAAAACGACTAATTTATTACCAATACGGCTCACTTAAAGACACCTCCTCATGGATTGTTTGATATTACCAAACGTAAGCTAAGACTTCGCCGCCGACGTTTTTACCTCTTGCTTCTTTATCAGTTACTAAACCTTCAGAAGTAGAGATGATTGCGATACCTAAACCGTTTAATACTTTTGGTACTTCGTCAGCTTTGACGTAAGCACGTAAGCCTGGTTTAGAAATACGTTTCAAGTTCGTGATAACACGTTCGTCATTTTTACCGTATTTAAGGAACACACGGATCATGCCTTGTTTGTCATCTTCGATATATTCAACATCACGTACGAAACCTTCACGTTTAAGGATTTCGGCGATGTCACGTTTGATTTTTGAAGCAGGTACTTCAACTGTATCGTGTTTTACCATGTTGGCATTACGAATACGAGTTAGAAAATCTGCAATTGGATCTGTCATGACCATTGAACTGTTTACCTCCTTTATGCGAGTTTATTTTACCAGCTTGCTTTCTTCACGCCGGGAATTTGACCTTTGTAGGCAAGTTCGCGGAAGCAAATACGGCAAAGATGAAATTTACGATAAACTGAATGTGGACGTCCGCAACGTTCGCAGCGAGTATATTCTTGCGTTGAATGTTTTGCAGGGCGTTTGTTTTTAGCAATCATTGATTTTTTAGCCAATTTTTTCGCCTCCTTGATTATTTTTGGAATGGCATTCCAAGTTGTGTTAATAATTCGCGTGATTCTTCATCGGTTTTCGCAGTTGTAACAACAACGATATCCATACCACGGACTTTATCAACTAAATCATAATCTACTTCAGGGAAGATCAATTGTTCTTTGACACCTAAAGTAAAGTTACCGCGGCCATCAAAGGATTTTTTGCTTACTCCGTGGAAGTCACGTACACGTGGAAGTGACACAGTCACTAATTTGTCTAAGAATTCATACATTCTTTCTCCGCGTAGTGTTACTTTCGCACCGATAGGCATTCCTTCACGTAAACGGAAACCAGCGATTGATTTTTTAGCTTTAGTGATGATTGGTTTTTGACCAGCGATCAAGGCTAATTCTTCAACAGCTTTGTCTAAGTTTTTTGCGTTTGATACCGCATCACCAACACCCATGTTGATGACGATTTTCTCAACTTTAGGAACTTCCATAACTGAATCATAGTTAAATTTTTCCATCAAAGATGGTGTAATTTCACTTACAAATTTTTCTTTTAGGCGGTTCATCTATAAGATCCTCCTTCCTTGTTTAATTATTTATCTAGAGTTTCGCCGGTTTTTTTAGAAACGCGGACTTTCTTACCGTCAACCACTTTGTAGCCAACGCGTGTCGCTTCTCCATTTGAAGGGTCGATGACCATAACATTTGAAGCGTGAATTGGCGCTTCGACCTCAACGATACCGCCTTGAGGGGCAGTTTGAGAGGCTTTCTGATGTTTTTTAACGACATTAACGCCTTCAACAACGACTTTATCTTTTTTAGGAAGGGCTTCTAAAACTACGCCTTCTTTATTTCTGTCTTTACCAGAGATAACTTTTACTTTATCGCCTTTTTTAACGAACATTACTGTTGCGCACCTCCTTTGGTTGAATCTTTCGATTATAATACTTCCGGTGCCAATGAAACGATCTTCATGAAATTGCCTTCGCGTAGTTCACGAGCGACAGGTCCGAAGATACGTGTTCCTCTTGGGCTCTTGTCATCACGAATGATAACAGCTGCATTTTCATCAAATTTGATGTAAGAACCATCAGTACGGCGAGCGCCTGATTTAGTCCGAACGATAACGGCTTTGACAACTTCACCTTTTTTGACAACACCACCT
The DNA here is from genome assembly GCF_001885905.1 of Enterococcus devriesei. GTDB lineage: Bacteria > Bacillota > Bacilli > Lactobacillales > Enterococcaceae > Enterococcus_A > Enterococcus_A devriesei. The sequence goes on from NZ_JXKM01000003.1 coordinate 312,506, forward strand.
GGCGTTGCTTGTTTAACCGTAGCAACAATCACATCACCGATATTGGCAGTTTTGCGACCAGATCCGCCAAGAACTTTAATAGTTAAAATTTCACGGGCGCCTGAGTTGTCCGCGATTTTTAAACGGCTTTCTGCTTGGATCACTTGTGTATCCTCCTTTCAGATTTAAAAAACATCTATATAGGAAAATCTCGTGTGATTAGATAATCACTGCTTTTTCAACGATTTCAACCAGACGGAAACGTTTGGTAGCTGATAATGGACGAGTTTCCATGATTTTCACGATATCACCAATTTTTGCTTCATTGTTTTCATCGTGAGCTTTGTATTTTTTAGAATACTTCATACGTTTACCGTAGATTGGGTGATTCTTTTGGGTTTCAACGACAACAGTGATCGTTTTGTCCATTTTGTCAGATACCACGCGTCCTTGATAAACTTTACGTTGATTTCTTTCTTCAGTCATACTGGAAATGGCCTCCTTCCACTATTTGTCAGCTTGTTCGTGCAACACAGTTTTAATGCGTGCAATCGATTTACGTACTTCTTTAATACGTGCAGTGTTTTCTAATTGACCTGTTGCTAATTGGAATCTAAGATTGAACAATTCTTCTTTTAATTGTTTTTCTTGATCTAGCATTTCGGCAGTGGTTAATTCTCTGATTTCTTTAACCTTCATTCGATTCACCACCCATTTCCTCACGTTTTACGATCTTCGTTTTCATAGGTAATTTGTGAGAAGCAAGACGTAATGCTTCGCGAGCTACTTCTTCAGGAACACCGGCGATTTCAAACATGATCTTGCCGCGTTTAACTGGTGAAACCCATCCTTCAGGAGCACCTTTACCTTTACCCATACGTACGCCGATCGCTTTAGATGTATATGATTTATGAGGGAAAATTTTGATCCATACTTTCCCACCACGCTTCATGTAACGAGTCATAGCGATACGTGAAGCTTCGATTTGACGGTTGGTGATCCAATGTGATTCTACAGCTTGTAAGCCGAATTCACCAAAAGCAATCTCTTTACCGCCTTTAGCTTCTCCGCGCATTTTTCCACGGAATTCACGACGGTGTTTTACACGTTTAGGTACTAACATGCTTATTTCCCTCCTTTCTCAGTGTTTTTCTTTGTAGGAAGAATTTCTCCACGGTAAATCCACACTTTAACTCCTAGTTTTCCGTATGTTGTGTTTGCTTCTTCCCAAGCGTAGTCGATGTCGGCACGCAATGTATGAAGAGGAACTGTTCCTTCAGAGTATCCTTCTGAACGAGCGATATCCGCACCATTCAAACGACCAGATACTTGAGTTTTGATTCCTTTAGCGCCTGAACGCATTGTGCGTTGGATCGCTTGTTTTTGCGCACGACGGAAAGCAACACGGTTTTCTAATTGACGTGCAATACCTTCGCCGACTAATTTTGCATCTAGATCTGGTTTTTTGATTTCAACGATGTTGATGTGAACTCGTTTACCAGTTAATTTATTTAATTCTTTTCTTAGGCTTTCGACTTCAGAACCGCCCTTACCGATAACCATACCAGGTTTAGCAGTGTGAACTGAAATGTTTACGCGGTTTGCAGCGCGTTCGATTTCAACAGTTGACACAGCGGCATCAGCAAGTCTAGTTGCGATGAACTTACGGATTCTCAAATCTTCGTGTAGAAATTCAGCATACTCTTTTTCGGCATACCATTTAGCATCCCACTCACGGATGATGCCTACACGCATTCCAATAGGATTTACTTTTTGTCCCACTGATTATCCCTCCTTATTTTTCTGATACCACAACGGTAATATGACTTGTACGTTTGTTGATTGGTGAAGCTGAACCTTTTGCACGTGGACGGAAACGTTTCATTGTCGGTCCTTCGTTAACAAATGCTTCAGAAACTACCAAGTTTTCAACATCTAAGTCAAAGTTGTTTTCTGCGTTAGCAACTGCTGACATCATTACTTTTTCAATGATTCCTGCAGATTTGTTTGGTGTGAATTTCAAGATTGAAATTGCTTCTGCTACGCTTTTTCCTCTGATAAGATCGATTACTAAACGTGCTTTACGAGGAGAAGTGCGAACTGTCTTCGCAATTGCTTTAGCTGATGTAATTTGTTCTGCCATGTTGATATCCTCCCCTCAGTATTAACGTCTTGTTTTCTTATCGTCAGCAGCATGCCCACGATATGTTCTTGATGGTGCAAATTCACCTAATTTATGTCCTACCATGTCTTCTTGGATGTAAACTGGTACATGTTTGCGTCCGTCATAAACAGCAATTGTAAATCCTACAAAGTTAGGGAAAATTGTTGAACGACGAGACCAAGTTTTAATAACTTTTTTCTTTTCAACACCTTGTTGTGCTTCGATCTTTTTCATCAAATGATCATCAGCGAAAGGTCCTTTTTTCAAACTACGACCCATGGTGTACCTCCTCTCAAAATATGCGACACATAGTCAATTTGATTATTTAGTCTTACGACGAATAATAAGCTTGTCTGATGCAGCTTTCTTATTACGTGTTTTGTAACCCAATGCAGGTTGACCCCATGGAGATACCGGAGCTTTACGTCCGACTGGAGCTTTACCTTCACCACCACCGTGTGGGTGATCGTTAGGGTTCATTACGCTACCACGTACAGTTGGACGTTTGCGCATCCAACGAGAACGACCAGCTTTACCGATGTTGATCAATTCGTGTTGTTCGTTACCAACAGAACCGATAGTTGCACGGCAAGTAGCTAAGATCATACGAACTTCGCCAGAGTTTAAACGTACTAATACGTATTTTCCTTCTTTACCAAGTACTTGAGCACTTGTACCAGCTGAACGGATTAATTGTCCGCCTTTGCCTGGTTTCATTTCAACGTTGTGGATAACAGTACCAACTGGAATGTTTTCAAGTGGTAATGTGTTTCCGATTTTGATGTCTGCATCTGTTCCAGATACGACTGTCATGCCAACTTCTAAGCCTTTAGGGGCTAAGATATAAGCTTTCACTCCGTCTGTATAATGAACTAATGCAATGTTTGCTGAACGGTTTGGATCGTATTCGATCGTTTTAACTGTAGCAACCACGTTATCTTTGTTACGTTTGAAGTCGATAACACGGTATTGACGTTTATGTCCGCCACCTTGATGACGTACAGTGATGCGACCGTTGTTGTTACGACCGGCATTGTTTTTTAATGGCTCTAACAACGTTTTTTCAGGTGTTGAAGTTGTGATTTCAGCGAAATCAGAACTTGTCATATTACGACGGCCATTTGTGGTTGGTTTATACTTCTTAATCGCCACGTCTGTTTCCCTCCTGTATTAATCGCTAATCTTGTGCTTATTCAGCAGCGTCGAAAAGCTGGATTTCTTTTGAGTCTTCAGTTAAAGTCACAACAGCTTTGCGACGTTTTTTAGTGAAGCCTTGGTATTTACCCATACGTTTTGCTTTTGGTTTAGCATTCATAATGTTTACGTTTTTAACTTTTACGTCAAACGCAGCTTCAACCGCTTGTTTAACTAAAGTTTTATTTGCGCGAGTGTCCACTTCGAAAGTATATTTCTTTTCATCCATGTCTAACATCGATTTTTCAGTGATCACTGGGCGTTGGATTACGTCTAGTAAGTTCATTATGCAAGCACCTCCTCAATTTGAGTAAGAGCAGTTTGCGTTGCTAAGATTTTATCATTAGCGACTACATCTAATACAGTAACGTTGTTTGAAGTAGTTACAGTTACGTTTGACAAGTTACGAGCAGCTAAGCCTGCAACTTCGTTTTCTGTTTCCAATACAACCAATACTTTAGAATCAATTGACAAGCCAGTAAGAACTTGTTTGAATTCTTTTGTTTTAGGAGCATCAAAGCTTAACGCTTCAACAGCAACTAAGTTATTTTCCGCAACTTTTTCTGATAAAACAGATTTGATTGCTAAGCGACGAACTTTTTTAGGAAGTTTGTAGCTGTATGAACGTGGTGTAGGTCCGAAGACGATACCACCTCCACGCCATTGTGGTGAACGGATAGAACCTTGACGAGCACGTCCAGTTCCTTTTTGACGCCATGGTTTGCGGCCACCGCCACGAACTGCGCTACGATTTTTCACAGCGTGTGTTCCTTGTCTTAATGAAGCACGTTGCATCACGATTGCATCGTATACAACACTTTCATTAGGTTCGATTCCGAAGATTTCTTCATTTAAAGTGATGTCACCGTTTTGAGTTCCATCTTGTTTGAATAATGCTACAGTTGGCATTCCTTAGTTCCTCCTTTCCTATAACGAATTATTTAGCCTTTACAGCTGATTTGATAGTGATTAAAGATTTTTTAGCGCCTGGTACGTTGCCCTTAACTAAGATAACGTTACGTTCAGCGTCAACACGAACAACTTCAAGGTTTTGAATTGTTACGCGATCGCCACCCATACGGCCAGCTAATTTTTTATTTTTAAATACACGGTTTGGTGCAACAGGACCCATAGATCCAGGACGACGGTGGTAACGAGAACCGTGAGCCATTGGGCCGCGGCTTTGTCCGTGACGTTTGATAACGCCTTGGAATCCTTTACCTTTAGTCGTTCCGGTAACATCAATGATGTCTCCAGCTTGGAAAGTATCAACTTTCACTTCTTTACCTACTTCATAGTCTCCTAGCTCAACATCTTTGAATTCTCGAATGAAGCGCTTAGGAGCCGTGTTTGCTTTTGCAACATGACCTTTCGCAGGTTTGTTAGACAAAACTTCACGCATATCTTGGTAACCTAATTGAACTGCTTCGTAACCATCGTTTTCCATTGTTTTCACTTGTAAAACAACGTTTGGAGTAGCTTCGATTACAGTAACTGGAATAAGTTCGCCAGATTCAGTGAAGATTTGTGTCATTCCCACTTTTTTCCCTAAGATTCCTTTGGTCATGATTACACCTCCATCTTCTTATTATAGTTTGATTTCAATATTCACACCTGATGGTAAGTCAAGCTTCATTAAAGCATCGACTGTCTTCGGTGTTGGGTTCACAATGTCGATTAGACGTTTGTGAGTCCGCATTTCGAATTGTTCGCGTGAATCTTTGTATTTATGAGTCGCACGAATAACTGTGTAAAGACTGCGTTCAGTTGGTAATGGAATTGGACCAGATACACTAGCTCCAGTTCTTTTTGCAGTTTCCACGATTTTATCCGCTGATTGATCTAAAATACCATGTTCATACGCTTTTAAACGGATACGAATTTTTTGTTTTGCCATCTTGTTCCCTCCTTCGCCTATTTTAAAAGTAGACATAGCTCCACGAAAATCTCCGTCACGCTCGTTCGTGGCAAAGCGTCCGGGCGTGTCGCAACCTCTCGTTTCAAAGCCGGCGGATTCTTTTACGAACCCCCCAGTGTGTTTCACACTTCTGTAAACAGCACCTTTATGATTATATAATAGGAGGTCTGTGATTGCAAGGATTTTCTAGTCAAAATCTGATTTTTCCTATTGTTTTCAGAAAATGATGCTAGACAAAATTATTTTCCTTCTATATAAAGAGGCCAATCATTCCATCTCTTGCAACCGCTGAAAAAATTTTTTCGCGAAAGTATGAGCATCTCCTGGCCAGCGAGCAGAAAGATAATTCCGATCCTCTACGACTAACGCCGGCGATTCATCAGTCTCAGAATCTCTTTTCACTGAAAAACTGCCCGTATGAAATTGCTCCGGTGATTTTAAAACAGATTTCACTTCAGCTTCTACCGTCACGGGATAGGTTCGGTAATAATCCTTCAGCCATAAAGCGGTTAAATAATACGCCTCCATTTCCTGATTCTTCAATAGCGCAGTCGTTTGATACTCATAAAGGACGGAATGCTTCGTTTGCGGGTCCGTTGCCCGTGCCGCCAAAACAGTCCCATGACAAATCGCGCCAACTAATTTTTGACTCGTAAAAAATTCGGCCACCTTCGTTTGTAAAATGCTCGATTCCAAATACGTCTTCATCCCTTTATCATGACCACCGGGTAATAAAATAGCCGTATACTTTTCCGTAGCGATCGACGCGTATTGAATCGGTTGCTGAAAAGCACTGCTCCTAAACATTTCTCGATATGCCGCGATTGCTTCCGGTGTTGCCATCAAAAATTTTTTGAAGGGTCCGAAACCTTTACCGGTAATCAATCGTTCATCCGTTGCCGCAGGTTTCCCATCTGGCGTAGCAAAAACGATCTTCACTCCTCGTTCAGCTAAATATTTCCACGGTACCGCCGCTTCCGTCGGATCAAAGCCATAATGAGGCAATGGCATAAGAATCATTTCATTCATCTCCTTTAAAAACCTTCTCCCTATCCTACTAAATTAATCGCGATTTATAAACGAATCCCACTTCAGAGCCATCCCGTTAAAAACCTTTCTCTATTTGCAAAATGAGAAAGGCTTTCGCGAAGCCGGACACGGCTAGACCTGCTGTAAAGCGATTTATTCATTTAAAAATTTATACTTCCTTGATAGTCAAAAAAAGAGCCATCGGCAAGCCGATGACTCTTTACGTATGAGCACAATTTAACTGTAAGGTTGATTAAGCTTGGATTGTAGATACAACGCCTGAACCAACAGTACGTCCGCCTTCACGAATAGAGAAACGAGTTCCGTCTTCGATCGCGATTGGGTGGATTAATTCAACTTCCATAGTTACGTTATCACCAGGCATTACCATTTCAGTACCTTCTGGTAGATCAACTACACCAGTTACGTCAGTTGTACGGAAGTAGAACTGAGGACGGTAGTTAGTGAAGAAAGGAGTGTGACGTCCGCCTTCTTCTTTAGTTAAAACGTAAACTTCTGCAGAGAATTTTGTATGTGGAGTGATTGAAGCTGGTTTAGCTAATACTTGTCCACGTTGGATGTCTTCACGTGCAACACCACGTAATAATGCACCGATGTTGTCGCCTGCTTCAGCGTAGTCTAACAATTTACGGAACATTTCAACACCTGTTACAGTTGTTTTAGCAGTTGCTTCAGCAATACCTACGATTTCAACTTCGTCGCCGACGCGAACTTGTCCACGTTCAACACGACCAGTTGCAACAGTACCACGACCAGTGATTGAGAATACGTCTTCGACTGGCATCATGAATGGTTTGTCAGTATCACGAACTGGTGTTGGGATGTATTCGTCAACAGCAGCCATTAATTCTAAGATTTTTTCTTCGTATGAAGCGTCGCCTTCTAAGGCTTTCAAAGCTGAACCAGCGATAACTGGAGTGTCGTCGCCTGGGAAGTCGTATTCTGACAATAAGTCACGAACTTCCATTTCAACTAATTCTAGTAATTCTTCGTCATCAACCATATCCATTTTGTTTAAGAATACAACGATGTAAGGAACACCAACGTTACGAGATAACAAGATGTGTTCACGTGTTTGAGGCATAGGGCCATCAGCAGCAGAAACTACTAAGATAGCTCCGTCCATTTGAGCGGCACCAGTGATCATGTTTTTAACGTAGTCCGCGTGTCCTGGGCAGTCAACGTGAGCATAGTGACGGTTTTCTGTTTCGTATTCCACGTGAGCAGTGTTGATAGTGATTCCGCGTTCGCGTTCTTCAGGTGCTCCGTCGATTTGAGCGTAGTCCATTGCTTCCGCTCCGCCTTGTTTAGCAAGTACAGTTGTAATTGCAGCAGTTAAAGTTGTTTTACCATGGTCAACGTGTCCGATAGTACCAATGTTTACATGGGGTTTTGAACGGTCAAATTTTTCTTTAGCCATTTAAAATGTTCCTCCTGAATTGAGTTAGTTTTTTATCTGATAAGTCCGTGCCGCCAAAAGCGACACGACCCTATATCATCAGTAAGTAATTTTACATGAATTCCCACTAAAAATATAGATGCTTTAGTGAAAATTCAATCAAAATTCAATTACCTTTTAAGAATTATTCAGCTTTTCCGCCGTTTTTCTTAATGATTTCTTCTTGTACTGATTTCGGTACATCTTCATAGTGGTCAAAGACCATCATGAATGTTCCGCGTCCTTGAGTAGAAGAACGAAGCGTTGTTGCATAACCAAACATTTCAGCTAACGGCACAATAGCGTTAACGATTTGTGAGTTACCATGTGCTTCCATTCCTTCAACACGTCCACGACGAGCAGTTACGTGACCCATAACATCACCTAAGTAATCTTCTGGAACAGTAATCGTAACTTTCATCATTGGTTCAAGGATTGCAGGTTTCGCTTTCTTCGCAGCAGCACGTAGCGCCATAGACGCAGCCACACGGAAGGCCGTTTCATTTGAATCGACATCATGGTATGAACCATCATAAAGTTTTGCCTTAATATCAACTAATGGATAGCCAGCTAAGACACCATTAGCCATTGCGTCTTCTAATCCTTTTTCAACTGCTGGGATGTATTCACGAGGAACCACACCACCGACAATCGCGTTTTCGAATTCGAAGCCAGCACCTTCTTCGTTTGGCGTAAATTCGACCCATACGTGACCGTATTGACCTTTACCACCAGACTGACGTACAAACTTACCTTCTGCATTTGTCGCAGCACGGAATGTTTCACGATAAGATACTTGCGGCGCGCCGACATTAGCATCGACTTTAAATTCACGACGCATACGGTCAACTAAGACGTCTAAGTGAAGTTCACCCATACCAGCGATAACAGTTTCGCCAGTTTCAACGTTTGTTTCAACGCGGAATGAAGGATCTTCTTCAGCAAGTTTTTGTAAAGCAACACCCATTTTATCTTGGTCAGCTTTTGATTTAGGTTCAACAGCGACTTCGATAACTGGATCAGGGAATTCGATTGATTCTAAGATAACTGGCGCTTTTTCATCACAAAGTGTATCCCCAGTTGTTGTATCTTTCAAACCAACAGCTGCTGCGATATCTCCAGAGTAAACCGTTTCGATTTCTTTACGAGTGTTCGCGTGCATTTGTAGGATACGTCCGATACGTTCGCGTTTGCCTTTAGAAGCATTTAACACGTATGAACCAGAGTTCAAGACACCTGAATAAACACGGAAGAATGTTAGACGACCTACGAATGGGTCAGTCATAACTTTAAACGCTAGTGATGAGAATGGAGCTGAATCATCAGCTGGACGTTCAGTTTCTTCGTCTGTTTTAGGATTGAAACCTTGGATTGCTTTAACGTCAGTTGGCGCTGGAAGATAGTCGATGACTGCATCCAACATCAATTGAACACCTTTATTTTTGAAGGCTGATCCACATAAAACTGGGTAAAAGTCTACAGATAGAGTAGCGTTACGGATACCTGCTTTTAATTCTTCTTCAGTGATTTCTTCACCTTCCAAGAATTTCATCATTAGGTCTTCATCAGTATCAGCAACTGCTTCTACTAATTTTTCACGCCATTCTTCAGCTTGTTCTTTATACTCTTCAGGAATTTCAGTCTCTTGGATTTCAGTTCCTAAGTCGTTTGTGTAGATTTCAGCTTTCATTTTAACTAAGTCGATGATCCCAGTGAAGTCATCTTCAGCACCAATTGGTAATTGGATTGGATGAGCATTCGCTTGTAGGCGATCATGTAAAGTGCTTACTGAATAAAGGAAGTCAGCACCGATTTTGTCCATTTTATTACAGAATACGATACGTGGAACTTGGTATTCTGTTGCTTGACGCCAAACAGTTTCTGTTTGTGGTTCTACACCTGATTGTGAGTCCAAAACAGTTACCGCACCGTCAAGTACACGTAATGAACGTTGAACTTCGATTGTGAAGTCCACGTGTCCTGGGGTATCAATGATGTTTACGCGGTGACCCTTCCATTGTGCAGTTGTCGCAGCAGAAGTGATCGTGATACCACGTTCTTGTTCTTGTTCCATCCAGTCCATTTGAGAAGCCCCTTCGTGGGTTTCACCAATTTTATGGATTTTACCAGTGTAGTACAAGATACGCTCAGTCGCTGTCGTTTTACCTGCATCGACGTGGGCCATGATCCCGATATTACGTGTATTGTCTAGAGAAAATTCTCTTGCCATTTCTTAGTTTGCTCCTCTCTTAAATTAAATGTAGTACAGTTGAGTCTTTTTTGCCGATCGAAGCCGGCAAAAAAATCTTACCAACGATAATGAGCAAATGCACGGTTGGCTTCCGCCATTTTGTGTGTATCTTCGCGTTTTTTAACAGAAGCTCCAGTGTTGTTTGCAGCATCCATCAATTCTTTTGCTAAACGTTCTTCCATTGTGTGTTCGCCGCGTAAACGAGCGTAGTTCACAACCCAACGTAAGCCTAAAGTAGTACGACGTTCTGGACGTACTTCAACTGGTACTTGATAGTTCGAACCCCCAACACGGCGAGCTTTAACTTCTAGTACAGGCATGATGTTTTCCATTGCTTGTTCGAAAACTTCCAATGGATCATTCCCTGTTGATTCTTTGATTGTATTAAAAGCGCTGTATACGATATTTGTAGCAGTACCACGTTTTCCGTCAACCATTACACGGTTGATCAAACGAGTTACTAGCTTAGAGTTATACATAGGATCTGGCAAAACGTCGCGTTTTGCAATCATTCCTTTACGAGTCATACGTAACTCCTCCTTCCGAAAATATGTCTTTATCTATTCGTTTGATTTAAGCTTTAGGTTTTTTAGTACCGTATTTAGAACGGCTTTGTTTACGATCGTTAACACCGGCAGTATCTAGTGCACCACGAACGATATGGTAACGTACCCCTGGTAAGTCTTTTACACGACCACCACGTAAAAGAACAACACTATGTTCTTGTAAGTTATGACCGATCCCTGGGATATAAGCTGTTACTTCGATTAAGTTTGACAAACGAACACGAGCATATTTACGTAACGCTGAGTTAGGTTTCTTAGGCGTCATAGTCCCCACACGTGTACAAACTCCACGTTTTTGTGGTGAGTTCACGTTTGTTTGAGCTTTTTTAAAGCTGTTATATCCTTTGTTCAATGCTGGTGAATTTGATTTTTCCACCTTTGATTTACGAGGTTTACGTACTAATTGATTAATTGTAGGCATTCCTTGTTTCCTCCTTCCTCGATTCACTGTCTAGTACCACACATCCTGGTGGTTCTTTTTCAGTGATAAAAAATAATGCATCCCTGCATTCTCTATCAAGCGTACTTCGACACAGTCAGCACGTCTCATTTGAGAGACCTGTTCACAAAGCACCTTTGATAGCATACCACGGTTAGTTTTAGCTGTCAACAAACTCTAAAGACTTTTTTCTTACAAATAGATTTGTCCCGTCTTCTCTTTTGCTTTTAATCAAATAAGAAAAATTTTATTCCCTTCACTTTATCCAGCTAAATACTTTCAGACAAATCGATAAAGCGGATTCGCTTTTTAGTTATTTCTACTGAAAAGGCTATCTTTTTCCTTTTTCAGCGATTACAATAAACGTAAACTTATCAGAAGGTGGGATATTTCAATGAATTTGAAAGAATTGGTTGGTATTGAAGCGGCAACATATGTCAAAGATGGTATGATCGTGGGGCTGGGAACTGGTTCGACTGCGTACTATTTCGTAAAAGAACTAGGGCGACGAGTTAAAGAAGAAGACTTGCAGATCACAGGAGTAGTCACTTCTATTCGAACTGAAGAACAAGCCAAAGAGCTGGGCATTCCATTAAAAACCATCGACGAAGTTGAATCCGTAGACTTAACCGTCGATGGTGCCGACGAAATCAGCGATGATTTTCAAGGGATTAAAGGCGGCGGCGCAGCATTACTGTTTGAAAAAGTAGTGGCCACATATTCTAAAGAATGTATCTGGATCGTAGACGAAAGTAAAATGGTCAATAAGCTGGGCGATTTCCCATTACCAGTAGAGGTCGTGCCTTTCGGTAGTCATAACCTTTTCCGCCTGTTTGAAGCAAAAGGCTACAATCCTACTTGGCGCAAAACGGATGCCGGAGAAATTTTATTAACTGACGGCGACCATCATATTATTGATTTGCATTTAGAGGTGATTGAAGACCCTCGTGCATTAGCAGACGAATTAGACAAATGTGTCGGTGTTGTTGAGCATGGCCTATTTATTGATATGATTTCACGTGTGATCGTGGGTACACCGGAAGGACCAAAAACACTGGAAGTCCCTACTCGGTAATCCGAAAAATAGTTTTCGAGTATTTTCACATTTTTTTGTCAGATAATTTGTAAATCTTCCCTAATTAATCGAAAAGACACGCGATTTAATGGAAATCTCGCTAAAAAAATTGTACAATGATTCAGGAATTGAAAATTTCAGAAATTTCAAAAGGAGAGAATAATATGCCAAAATTAGTTTTTTCTCGTCACGGCTTAAGTGAATGGAACAAATTGAACCAATTTACTGGCTGGGCAGACGTTGATTTGGCTCCAGAAGGTGTCGAAGAAGCAAAAGAAGGCGGCCGTAAAATCAAAGAAGCAGGAATTGAATTTGATGTAGCTTATACCTCTGTTTTAACTCGTGCGATCAAAACTTGTGACTACATTTTAGAATACTCTAACCAACTTTGGGTACCAACGATCAAATCTTGGCGCTTAAACGAACGTCACTACGGTAAATTACAAGGATTGAACAAAAAAGAAACCGCTGAAAAATACGGAGATGAACAAGTTCACATCTGGCGCCGTTCATACGACGTATTGCCTCCATTGATGGAAGCAACTGACGAAGGTTCAGCAGCTCAAGACCGTCGTTATTCAATGTTAGACCCTCGCGACATTCCTGGTGGCGAAAACTTGAAAGTTACTTTGGAACGCGCATTACCTTTCTGGCAAGACGAAATCGCTCCTGCTTTGAAAGACGGCAAAACGGTTTTAGTTGCTGCTCACGGTAACTCACTACGTGCATTAGCTAAACACATTGAAGGTATTTCTGACGAAGACATCATGGACTTAGAAATCCCAACAGGTCAACCATTGGTTTATGACTTGAACGATGACTTAACTGTTGCTAAAAAATACTATTTATAAAATATAAATTTTTTCCCGGCTCGCTTGTGAGTCGGGATTTTTTTTGATCGTATTCAAAAGCTGGCATGAATATTTTTTTGTGCTAAAATAGAAAAGTACTTTATTTGCGGTCGTGGCGGAATTGGCAGACGCGCTAGCTTCAGGCGCTAGTGGTAGCAATACCGTGGAAGTTCGAGTCTTCTCGGCCGCATCACAATAAAAGTTTTGCGAACTCGCCCAGTTTTTGAGCGGTAAGCGAAAAAGCTAGTTCACAAAACTGGCAAAAGGGTATCTCGGAAATCATTTCCGAGATACCCTTTTTGTGTAAAAGAAAGGTCCGACAAATGCTGTCGAACCCGTTCTTTTATTCATGATTTAAAAAACTGGCAACTTTGGTCGCGATCAAGTCAATCGCTACGTGATTTTCGCCGCCTTCTGGCACGATGATATCTGAGTAGCGTTTAGTTGGTTCGATGAACTGGTGGTACATCGGTTTGACAACGGTCAAATATTGTTCGATAACTGATTCTAATGTCCGGCCGCGTTCGTTCATATCCCGTTTAATCCGGCGAATGATCCGAATGTCATCGTCCGTATCAACGTAAATTTTAATATCCATCATGTCCCGCAGACGTTCATCTTCTAAAATCAAAATTCCTTCTAGAATAATCACTTCTTTGGGTTCTTGAACATACACTTCACTACTGCGCGTATGGGCTACGTAATCGTAGATCGGCACTTCTACCGATTGATAATTGGTTAATTCTTTTAAGTGTTCAATCAGCAAATCCGTATCAAAAGCAAAAGGATGATCGTAATTTGTTGTTAGACGTTCTTCAAAGCTGATATCGCTTTGGTCTTTATAATAAGAATCGTGCTCCAGCATCATGATCGAATGATTAGGAAACCGATTGTAAATCGCGCGGCTGACACTTGTTTTTCCACTTCCAGATCCGCCCGTTACACCAATAATGATCGGCTTGTTTTTCATGTAAATAAAACCTCTTTCGTTTTTCATTAGTCCTATTATAGCGAAACACGGTCAAATTACTATCAAAATATCAAAAATCTTCTAAAATCTGATAAAGGTCGGTTAATTCTCTAATCTGATACGTTGGTTCAATGATCGTCGCCGCTTTTTGCGCGGGATTCATCCAAATCGTATCGATCCCTGCCACCTGTCCACCTTTGATGTCCGACGTTAAGGAGTCGCCAATGATCACGGTCTTTTCTTTATTGATTTGAGGAATCTCAGCAAAGACTTGATCGAAAAATTCCTTCATAGGTTTATGCACGCCCATCTCTTCAGAAATAAAAAACTTTTTGAAATAGGGAGCCAAACCAGATTTTTCCAGGCGTTGATGCTGCGTGGCAGAGACGCCATTGGTCACAACATACAGCTCTTCTTTTTGGCTTAATTGCTGAACGACCTCCAAACTGTTCTCCATCAGCTGGTGCCCTTGATTTAAGTAATGACGATAGCGCGCTTCTGTTTTTGGGCCATCGACTTCTCGATCATATTGTTCAAAAAACAAGCGAAAACGATTGTCTAACAAATCCTGCCGTGAAAGTAATCCAGCCTCATGATCTCGCCAAAAACCTTGGTTCATTTTTTTATAAGCATTTTTGACCGATAGCGAAGGTTCCACATCCATGTCTTGGAATAGCCAGCTCAACGCTTGCTCTTCGGCTGCTTTAAAATCTAATAAGGTATCATCAATATCAAATAAAATTGTTTCGTAACGCATAAACAAACCTTCTATCTAAAATATTTTTTTAATTGTTGTAATTCTGATTCTGTTAACCCGCGATACTCCCCCGCCAAAAGTTCCGGCGGCAAACGTAAGGGACCCATTGCTACGCGTGATAAAGCCGTGACTTTTTTGCCACAGGCTAAGAACATTTTTTTGACTTGGTGGAACTTGCCCTCTTGAATGGTCAAACGAACGCGGGATTCATTCGCCCCTACAGACAGAACCTCTAGCTTGGCGGGTTGGCAAACAATCCCACCATGAAAAACGATTCCTTGTGCAAAAGCGGCAACATCCTCAGCCGTAACTTTTTCATTCACAGTGGCAAGATAGGTTTTTTCAACCTTTGAGCCTGGCTGTAAAAGAGCATAGCCTAACTGGCCGTTATCTGTTAATAATAATAAACCAGTCGTATCGCGATCGAGTCGACCCACCGGATATAAATCAGCCGGCCGTTCATGTTTCGTGACTAATTCAGTGGCTGTCTGAAACCGTGCGTCTTTTTTGGCAGTGACTACCCCCGCCGGTTTGTTCAACAAATAATAGACATGCTTGGTTTGTAGCGGTTGTCCAGCGACTTCAATCTTATGCAGCCGACTATCCACATTCAGCTGAGGATTCATTTCCAACTGATCATCAATCAAAACTTTTCTACTTAAAAAGAGTCGTTTCATTTCTTTGCGACTCGTGTGTAATTGTTCTTCGATTAATTTATCTAAACGCATGGCTAAACTCCTTCAAACATATCGGCTTCATTATACAGAAATTTTCCAGCTATCTCAGCTAAAAGGGATGATTTTTCCAAAATTAGTAAAACTGCGGCTGATTTTCTTTTACGATGCCAAGGCTAGAACCATTTTTTTAAAACTTTCGCAACTAAAAGATACGTAGTCAAATCCCTTGAATACAAGGCTCAATCCTATATTCCAACTCGCTTAAAAGAAACCCAAAACTTTTTTCGAACCCCTTCCGCTTGCTTTTTAATGACAGAAGTCCTAGAATTTAATTATGCAAGTCAGAGATTTGCATTAAAAATTAAGTGAATCGACACGTTACGTGTCAAAGGTTTCTCATACACAGCGTAATGACCTGGTAGAGAAAGTTGAACTTAGACTTTTTTGGGACAGCTGCGTAAACAGCTGTCCTTTTGCGTATTTTTACGTAAAGCCATCGTGCTGAGAATAACCCATCACTTGAATAAAACCTGTCTAGTCAACCACAGACAGTCACATTTTAAGGAGGAATTTGGTTATGGCAGTATCATTGAAAGTAGAAGAAAGAGCAACACGTCCCCGTTCCCTACGCAACAAATTGCGTCACGAAGGAAAAGTTCCCGCAGTCGTAAATGGCTACAAGGTGGAAAGCACACCGATCGCTATCGACGAACGTGAATTCTCAAAATTACTTCGGGAAAACGGAACAAACACTGTATTCGCTTTTGAACTTGGTGGCAAGAAAGTCAACGCCTTATTGCGTGATGCCCAAACGGATACCTTTACTCGTCATTTAACACATATCGAGTTATTATCCGTTAACCTTTCTGAAGAAACAGAAGCTGAAACAGAACTAAACTTAGTTGGCGACGCTGCTGGGGTGAAAGCAGGCGGTATCTTAACACAAACACTTTACACCGTAACGATTTCTGCAACACCAGAAAAATTACCAGAAGGAATCGACGTAGATATCTCTGGTTTAGAAATCGGCGATTCAATTTCAATCGGCGATCTTCCTAAAAACGCGGACTACACGATCGTAACAGATGCTGAAGAACAAATCGCATCAATCCAAGAAGCACAAGAAGTTCCTGAAGAAGAACCTGCAGCTGAAGGTGCTGAACCAGAAGTAATTGGTGAAGACGCAGCAGAATAAGTAATGAATGAGGCGGGCAATCATTTGCTACGCCTCTTTTTTATTTTCTCTCAATCCTCTTTGTCTTAAGAAAGTTTTTTAGTTTTTCAGACTCCAAGTACTATGAGTGGTCTTTTTTAATAAAAAGAATTACAATAAGTCACTACAAGCTTACTTTAAGTTATACTATAAGTAAGTGATTCCAACTAAAGGAGGAAAAATCTATGTTTGAAACTTTTGATTCAAAAAAAAGTCGGTATGCCTCTGTCGGTGTGGTGTCCAGCTTGCCAGGCGAGCTGATAGATAGTATCTGGTATATCATTGACTTAGACTTGAAGGGCTTGATCCCATTAGACAATATGTTAAGTTTTGATTTAATCAACAATAATGGTCGGGTCACGATGCAATTCTCGCAAGAAGACAACGATGTTGAAATGGGAATTGATCTGCCGTTTGGTTTTTCTAATGAATTCCCACAAGAGGTCTATGCATACGATGACGGCAGTCGCCAAACCATTTTATTACCAAGTGAGATTCGTCAACGCTAATCCAGAAGACAACCTTTTCTTAAGGGTTGTCTCTTTTTTTTACTTTTTCGAGCCAGACCCTTGCTTTCAGAAAATTTTGTGGTAATATCAAGCAGAAAATTTATTTAGAAAGCAGGAAAATAATGAAAGAATTGACTCATGGAAATCCAGCGAAATTGATTTTATTGTTTACATTGCCCTTATTTGTCGGAAATGTTTTTCAGCAATTTTACAGTATGGTGGATATGCTTGTTGTTGGTCAGACATTAGGTAAAGATGCTCTGGCCGCTGTCGGTGCTACAGGGAGCGTCAGCTTCTTGATCATCGGGTTTGCTCAAGGTCTGACTTCGGGATTGTCCATCATTACGGCTCAACGCTTTGGCGCAAAAGACGCACAAGGTGTTCGGAAAAGTTTTGCTACCTCCATTGTGATCAGTCTAGGTGTCACAGTTATTCTGACGACCCTAAGCTTGATCTTCTTACGTCCCTTGTTGCTTTTGATGCAAACACCCCCTGAATTGTTGAAGCCCGCCCAAGATTTTATCTCTGTTCTATTAGCTGGGATCTTCGCTTCCATGAGCTTCAATCTTTTATCTAATATGGTACGCGCGTTAGGTGATAGTCGGACACCGCTAGTTTTCTTAGCCTCCGCGGTTGTTGTTAACGTCATTTTGGATTTGATTTTTATCATTCACTTCCATATGGGGGTTGCTGGTGCTGGTTATGCTACCGTCATTGCTCAAGTTTTTGCTAGTTTATTATGTGTTTGGTTCATTCGTCGGAAAATTCCGCTGCTGCAAATCAGCCGCAAACATTTTTCTTTTGATAAAGAAGATTTCCAAATCCATTTGAAGGCTGCATTACCTATGGGCTTCCAATCTTCCATCATCGCTATTGGCGCCGTTGTTTTACAATCGGCCCTTAATACCTTAGGAACGGATGTCGTTGCTGCCCAAGCTGCTGCAAGTCGGATCGATCAATTCGCGGTCCTGCCTATGATGTCCTTCGGGATCACTATGGCAACTTTCACGGCACAAAATCTTGGTGCCAAACAATATGGCCGGATCATCCAAGGGGTGAAGCAAGGCTTATTAATGAGTGGCGCCTTTAGCATTTTAGCCGGAACGTTAGTGATTACCTGTGGTCGAGCTTTTGTTTCTTTGTTCGTTGCTCCAAGTGAGACACATGTCTTTGAATTAGCACAAACATATTTCAACATCAACGGCTCGCTTTACTGGGTCTTGGCCGGTCTTTTCATTTTACGTTATACCTTGCAAGGCTTAGGCCAAGCAAAGATCCCAACGATCGCCGGTATGATGGAATTGATTATGCGGTCCTTCGCAGCGATTATTTTGACTCACTCCTTTGGTTTTGCCGGTGCAGCTTTTGCTTCACCCTTAGCTTGGATCGGTTCGGTCGCTGTTTTATTAGCTTCTTACTTCAAAGCGATGCGTCAATTAAAACAATTAGATCAACAGCAACAAATGATCGAAACTTCAGAAATTGGTTTAGAGCACTAACCAAAAAGACGAAACTCCCAATGAATGGGAATTTCGTCTTTTTTTATAGCTATTTCATTCTTTCCGCCAAAGCAGCAAAATCGATTGCTGGCTCATTTGCGTTTGTTTGATCAAAAGCCTGCAGCAACATTTTCGCTTGCTCATCCAATTCATTGGCTGGCTTTTTCTTAAAAGCTGCTACCATCGGTTTGATGACTAGTTTATGTTTCAGCGCCAACCCCTCGTAATTCACTTTCCCTTGCAAATGATAGCAACCTCGCAAGGTAATTCTTTTCTCCGCCACCTTTGCCGCAATCGGCTGATGAATCCCCGCTACTAGTTCTTCACTAATCGAATCCGTCATCCCAACAGTCACGATCGTCAGTTCATTTTTCGCTGAAGCTAAAGCCTGCAAGACTTTTTTCAGTCCGGTCATCCGTCCAACATACACCGAACCAACAAAAATCACATGAGCTTCAGGCAGCTCCTTCGGTAATTGCTGGCAATCGATCACAGGGTCACCCGTAATCGCTGCTAATTCCTCCGCGTATTGTTTACTCGTACCATATTGTGTCCCATAAACAATTAGTGCCATCTTGTTACCTCCTTTTTTGCCTAGCTTGTTCGTTTAACAAAAGTTGCTTCACACATACGATCTAGTTTAATTCCTTTAATCTAGTGTACCTTATAATGTGTGTCATTTCTTCCAACTTTAGTCTCATGCAAAAAAGAACTGACAAAAAGAAGTTGGGACACAAGTGATCGGCTTATTTCCGAAGAAGCTACTTCTGTCACACCCTTTATATATGAATAGGAGCTGAGACAAATGAATGTCCCAGCTCCCTGATAGATTCTTATTTGCGTTCTTTTAACCAGGTTTTGCGGGTTTCGCCGACGATCAATGGTACCGTCTCATAAGTTACTTCACTGTATTCGATGCCGAACCAGCGTTCCGGTGAAACGGTATGATGTTTAATCGCCAACCGTGCCTGCATCACTTGCCGATCCCATTTTGCCAGTTTCGTAATATTTGAAAGTTCTTCTTGGATCATTACGAAACGGAAATCGCCGACTTGGCGGCCCGGGGTCAATGAATAATGCTGAGGCTGTTTTGGCAAACGACCTTCTTTCATTAAATCATGGATGATTTGCCGCAAATAAACATTTACATCTTGCGCGATTCGGAATCCTAGATACAATTTCACCTTCACGATAAAATCAGTTCCCATCATATCCACACTGTATTCTTCGGTATAAGGCTCATCGGTTACTTCCACATTGACAAACCAATAGGCCTTCGCTCGCTTCAAGCGTTTGTCTAAAATCGAATAAATAAATTGCTGCGGAATCTCGTCCCCTTCCAAACGTGGAACTAAAAAGACGACATTGGTTTGATAATAAGGAATCTTATCATCATCATGAAGTTCTTGCAGCTGTGGTAAATAGTCTTTAAAGCGCACATCTTGACTGGCATTCTCCTGCACCCGATTGCTACGATGCCAAATATACATCACCGCAAGAATCAGCAGCGCCATCGCCACAGCGACAAACCCGCCATGGAAAAATTTAGTAATACTTGAGATAAAGAAGAAGCCTTCTAATGTACCGAAAAAGACTAACATCACCGTCGCTAAAACTCTCGGAGTTCCTGTTTGTAATAAATAATGATACAACAAGAAAGTCGTCATCAGCATCGTCACTGTAATCGACAGACCATACGCCGCCTCCATATGGCTAGACGTGCGGAAGGTCAAGACGATCAATGAACATGCGCCCCATAGGATCAGGTTGATTGCCGGGATATACATTTGACCGATACTTTTCCCCGGATACATGATCCGCATTCTTGGTAATAATTTCAATTTGATCGCTTCGGAAACTAACGTAAAAGAACCAGAAATCAACGCCTGTGACGCAATCACCGCGGCAACGGTCGCAAACGCCACACCGAAGATCATCCAACCATCGGGTAAAATTTGGAAGAAGGGATTCAAATTTTCGATTCTTTCAACCGATACGTTGCCTTTTGAATGTAAGATCCAAGCGGCTTGCCCCGCGTAATTCAACATCAAACACATCAAAACATAGGGCCAGCTGAAATGGATGTTTTTTTTGCCGACATGACCTAGATCGGAATACAAAGCCTCGGCACCGGTCGTTGCTAGGAAAATACTGCCTAAAATAAAGATTCCCATCTTATTATCTGGGTTGAATAATAAATGCACGGCATAATAAGGATTGATTGCTTTAATCACACTGAAGTCATAGGGAATATTCAACAGTCCCATCAAGCCTAAAAAAGTGAACCACAAGAACATGATGGGTCCGAAAGCCTTACCGACAAAATCTGTCCCAAAACGCTGAATCAAAAACAAAAAGAGCAAGATGACCAACGTGATGATCACAATAATGTTTTGATTATTACCAAACTCTTGATAAAAATCAGGAATGCCGCGCAGACCTTCAATGGCAGTGGTTACTGTCACAGCTGGGGTCAACACGCCGTCAGCAAGTAATGCCGCACCGCCGATCATGGCTGGTACAATCAAATACTTGCCACCTTTTCTGACTAAAGTATACAACGAGAAAATCCCGCCTTCACCATGATTGTCCGCCCGTAAAGCGATCAACACATATTTGACCGTCGTCAGCAGCATGACTGTCCAAAAAACTAACGATACTGCTCCTAAAACAAAATCATTGGTGACCGTACTGATTCCACCGTTTTCTTCCAAGATCGCCTTCATTACATACAAAGGACTCGTTCCGATGTCGCCATACACCACGCCCATCGCGATCAGCAAGCCTGCCGCTGATAATTTCTTTGTATGACTCTTTTTCTTTTCCATTACACACGCTCCTGATCGATAATCAAAATAACTTCAAAAAATTGGTTGAATAATTGCTAAAGCTAAAAAAAAAATGTTGGTCGTTTTAGCGCTAAGCTTACGTCTACCGATAATTGCGAAAAGCAGAACTGACAGCTAGCTCGTTTTAAGGAATTCATTTTCCCAAAAACCGGAAAAATAAACCTAGCCTTGCCACGCATACGATTGAACTAAAGTGCTTGTTACATTAACAAGGATGTATCACTATACTTTCCTCATACTTTTTTAAACTGCAAAAGTTCAACTCGCAAAAACAAGACCTAAACAACAGCTTTCACTATTGTTTAGGTCTTGCAAATTATCTGATAGACCAGTGCACAGCACTTGATGTTGATCTAAAAGCATAGAGCGGACTCTATGTTGCTACTCCCCTAAAACTTAAAGGTATTATCCGGTTTAGAGAGCCATTTGTCAAAGAAAAACGTCATCGAGCGAATTATTTTTCGTCTTTTTTGGTTTCTTCTTCTTTTAACATTGCTTTACGAGAAGCGTTGACCCGGCCTTGACGGTCGATTTCTGTAACTTTTACAAGTACTTCGTCGCCTAATTTAACCACATCTTCAACTTTATTCACACGTTCGTTCGCTAATTGAGAAATATGAACTAATGCGTCTTTTCCTTTAATCAAGTTGACAAATGCGCCGAATTTTTCGATCCGAACGACTTTACCTAAGTAAACTTCGCCGACTTTAACTTCTTTGGTTAATTCTTCAATGATCTTGATGGCTTTCTTGATCATCTCTGCATCAGAAGAAGCGATGCTGACATTGCCGTCTTGATCGATGTCAATTTTCACGCCAGTTTCTTCGATGATACCGTTGATGGTATCGCCGCCTTTACCGATAACTGTTTTGATCTTATCTGGATCGATTTGAATCATTTCAATCTTCGGAGCGTATGGGCTTAATTTTTCGCGTGGTGCTGCGATTGTATCAGTCAAGACTTCAAGGATTTCCATCCGGGCTTGTTTGGCTTGTGTTAGGGCTTCAGAAAGAATTTGTTCTGTGATCCCTTGAATTTTAATATCCATTTGTAAAGCAGTGATTCCGTCTTTTGTTCCGGCAACTTTAAAGTCCATGTCGCCAAGGTGATCTTCCAAACCTTGAATATCAGTCAAGATCGTGTAGTTTTCGCCATCAGAGACAAGTCCCATTGCGATCCCTGCAACGGGTGCTTTAATTGGCACACCAGCGTCCATCAATGCCAAAGTTCCGGCACAGATACTTGCTTGCGAAGATGAACCGTTGGATTCTAAAACTTCGGCTACTAAACGGATTGTGTAAGGGAAGTCTTCTTCACTTGGAATAATTTGTGCCAAAGCACGTTCACCTAATGCTCCGTGTCCAATTTCACGACGACCAGGAGAACCTGCGCGTCCAGTTGAACCAACAGAGAATTGTGGGAAATTATAATGATGGATGAATCGTTTGCTTTCAACAGTTCCAAGGCCATCAATGATTTGATGTTCGCCTAAAGGAGCTAACGTACAAGCAGACAAAGCTTGCGTTTGTCCCCGCGTGAATAAACCTGAACCGTGAACCCGTGGCAATAAGCCCGTTTCAGCGGCTAATGGACGAATTTCATCCAATTTACGGCCATCAGGACGAATCTTATCAATCGTGATCAATTCACGTACCACATCTTTTTCAAGATCTTCCGCGATTTGTTTGACTTCTTTCGTAATTTGAACTAAATCTTCTGTCTCGATGTTAGCAAATTTTTCTGCGTAAACTTCTTTGACCGTTTCTTTGACTTTTTCGATCTCGTCTTCACGAGCCAATTTGTCCATGGTCATTACAGCTGTTTTCATTGTTTGATAGTAGCCGTCGAAGATTTCTTTTTTAAGTTCAGGATTAACTTGCAACAATTTGATTTCCATTTTTTCTTTGCCGACAGCGGCAACGATTTCTTCTTGGAAAGCCACTAATTCTTTGATTGCGTCAAAGCCGAATAGCAAGGCGCCTAACATATCTTCTTCAGAAACTTCTTTCGCGCCAGATTCCACCATGTTGATGGCTTGTTTGGTTCCGGCAACCGTCAAGTCGATATCTGACTCTGCATGTTGTTCCACAGTTGGGTTCAAGACGTATTCCCCATTCACGCGGCCAACATCGACACCAGCGATCGGGCCTTCGAATGGGATATCAGAGATCGATAACGCCAATGAAGAACCAAACATCGCTGCCATTGATGGCGAGCAATCTTGTTCCACACTCATAACCACGTTGGTTACTTGAACTTCGTTACGGAAGCCATCTGCGAACATCGGACGGATTGGACGGTCGATCAAACGAGCCGTCAACGTTGCATCCGTACTTGGACGACCTTCACGCTTAATGAAACCGCCAGGAATTTTACCTACTGCGTACATTTTTTCTTCATAGTTGATGGTTAATGGGAAAAAGTCGAAATCCTTCGCTTCTTTTGAAGCAACTGCAGCACTTAATACAACAGTGTCACCATAACGTACTAAAACAGCACCATTGGCTTGTTTGGCAAGTTGACCGATTTCAACTTGCAGAGGGCGTCCGCCCCAAGTGGTTTTGAAAACTTGTTTTTCTGACATAACTTCTCCTTTGCCCTTTGACCAGTGCGACGCTACTAAACAAATGGAAACAGCGAACATTTTTGCTGAATTATTTAGCCACTTCCATTTGGTTAGTAGAGTGAACAACACGCCAATCAAAGGTTTTTTATTTTTTCTGAGTTGAACTCAGATAATTACAATAAATAAATTTTCGCCACGGATTCTCAACTTAAAATGGCGAGGATCTTGAAGCGTAGCTAACTCGTTTTACGGTAATCCTTTTTCGAAACCCACGAAAAATAAGTTTGATATTCGTACGCATAACATTGCGCTATACTGCTAAAACAATAGTTTATAATAACTTTCTTGTTTTTCTTCTTCACCAGACAAGCTGGAAAAAGCGCAACTGTCAAAAAAAAGTGAGATTCCTAGGAACCTCACTTTCATAGTTGTACGAATTAACGACGTAGTCCTAGACGTTGGATTAATTCACGGTAACGTTGGATGTCAGTATTACGTAAGTAAGCTAACAAGTTACGACGATGTCCAATTTTTTTCATAAGGCCACGGTATGAATGGTGGTCTTTTTTGTGGATACGTGCATGCTCATTCAGTTGATTGATGTCTTCCGTTAATACAGCGATTTGTACTTCTGGAGAACCAGTATCTCCTTCATGGCGTGCAAAATCATTGATGATTTCGTTTTTACGTTCTTTTGAGATTGCCATGTTTTTCACCTCTTTCTGATTTTTTCCTATGACTGAGTAAAGCGTTGGTGAATCGCCCAACCAAGTGATAGGTGGTGTGCTTTGCACACTCTAACACTTTACTTGATTTGTTCTAAAAAATCAAGCTGTATAGCAATTTAAGCGGGTCTTTTATAATCATTACAATTTTTTTAAGGAATGAATTTGGAAAAAACAGTTTTTTTACCTGATTTACTTTTTGTGTTAAACTTACGTGATGAAATCATGTCTTGAGAGGAGATTTTTTAATGATCACAATGGATGATATTATTCGGGAAGGCCATCCGACCTTGCGGGCTGTCGCCAAAGAAGTCCCGATTCCTCCAGTTGCTGAAGACGTGGAACTTGGAAAAGAAATGCTGCAATTTCTTAAAAATAGTCAAGATCCCGAGAAAGCAGAAGAACTACATTTACGCGGTGGTGTCGGTTTAGCGGCGCCCCAATTAGATATTTCAAAACGGATCATCGCCGTTCATGTGCCTAGCATCGATCCGGAAAAACCAGAGAGCGGCATCAGCACCGTGATGTACAATCCAAAAATTTTGAGCCATTCTGTTCAAGAAGCTTGCCTAGGTGAAGGTGAAGGCTGTTTATCAGTCGATCGCGAAGTTCCTGGCTACGTCGTACGAGCAGCTCGAATCACGGTTTCTTATTTTGACGCAGAAGGCGAAAAACATAAGATTCGCTTGAAGAATTATAATGCTATCGTCGTTCAACATGAGATCGATCATATCAACGGCATCATGTTCTACGATCACATCGATGAAAAGAATCCATTGAAATTAAAAGATGGCGTCTTAGTCATTGATTAATGATCATTCCCATAGCTAGCTAGTTTAAAACCGTCACGTTTATGCGTGACGGTTTTCTTCATATAAGATTCCTTTGTCTGAAAGAGCTTGTTTGATTTTGGCTAAATCTTCCAAAGAATCATAAGCGATCGTATGCAAGTGAATACCATCAGTTAATTCAGATAGGAAGGCCGCTTGATTTTTTTGCGCTTGATTCAAAAAGCGATCGACATCCTTTTGGGTCGTCAAATGCAACCCACCGGCTAGTTCACCATACAAGGGATGTTCTACGATCACATCGATCACTTCTCCACCTTGATCAATGATTGTGCGCAACTCCGTTTCTGCCTGTGAGCGATCATGTTGGACCGCGATCTTACTGATTAATTTTTCTGATTCCCGCTCTAATAAATAGCCTCGTGCCGTTGCGATGATATTTTCGCCGGAAGCCCGCAACAAGGCAACATCACCAACAACGATCTGTCGGCTAACGCCAAATTTTTTAGCGAAGCTACTAGCGCTGATGGGCTTTTCTGCTTGCTGCAACGCGGCTAAAATTTGGGCTTTACGTTGCTCGCCTTCAATCATCCGTCTTCAACCGCCCTTCTTGATACGTTCGTGATTGTTTCATAATGTCTTTAAAAGTTGCAACGATCGCCTCGCGATACGTTTCATCCTTCACCGCATCAGCTACTTTTGCCAAGACCGTATCTTCCCTGCTTGGATCTAAAACTGCTTTATTCGTTTGTGCTTTATAAGCAGAAATTTCACTGACTGCTGACATGCGTTTTTCCAACAAAGCCACGAGCTTTTGATCGATCTGATCAATTTTTTCTCGTGCTTGCAGGAGTGCATCTTGTTCTGATTCTTCCTCGATCGTTTTGATGATCTGTGCTGGATTGCCACCAACGACGACATTATCGGGAAATGATTTTGTCACCACAGCTCCAGCTGCAACGACGACATTATTTCCTAGTGTCACGCCGGGAACGATCACTGCTGAACCACCGATCCAAACATTGTCACCGATCGTGATGGGCTTGCCTAGCTCTAAGCCACTATTGCGTTTCGCCGGTTCGATCGGATGACTAGCTGTATATAATTGAACGTTCGGCCCAAACATACAATTGTCCCCAATTGTGATCGGACAAATATCTAGAAAGACATTGTGGAAGTTACAATAAAAATTTTCTCCCACAAAAATGTTGTAACCATAATCAAAGGAAATCGACGGTTCAATGTAGACATGCTTCTTCGTCCCACCAAAGGCTGCTTTGACAAAAATCTCCCGCTTATCTTTATCTGCCTCTTGATTGATTGCTCGTAATTTTACGCGGGCATCTCTACGGTCTGCCGATAATTCTGGATCGCCGGCAAAATATAATTTTCCCGCGATCATTTTTTCTTTTTCAGTTAACTCCACGCACATTCCTCCTCATTCGTATGAAGCTTTGATCCTCTATCTAAGTAAAACGCTACAATTTTTCAAACACCGCGACCCCATTTGTCTGGATGAAATCATAAGGACCAGCTAATTGGATCGGTGTTTGATTAATCACCAATACGTTTGCCTCACTGCTTTTTTCATAAATTAAATCACAAAACGGGTGGACTTGAAAGCTTGTCCCGACGATTACTATAAGTTCGGCTTTTTCCACGGCATGGATTGCCTGTTGGATCACCGATTCTTCAAAGCCTTCGCCATACAAAACGATATTTGGTCGAATTTGTCCACCGCACTCTTTATGGCGATCACTTTGCAAATAATCTTGCCAAACAACTGGCTGTTGGCAATTGCGGCAATAGCAGTCGTACAGCGAGCCATGAAAGTTCACCAAGTGCTGGCTACCAGCTGCTGCGTGCAGCCCATCAATATTTTGAGAAACGGTCCAGACTTCCTTTTCCGCTTCCAATCTCGCCATCCTCTGATGGATCACATTTGGCTTCGCCTCTTCATGATACAGATGTTTGACAAATTCGTAAAATTTCTGCGGCTCATTCACCAAACAAACATTACTCAATAAATATTCCGGCGCCTCAAGTCCCTGATAAACACCTTGTAACGAGCGATAATCCGGCACTCCAGATGGCGTCGAAACGCCTGCACCTGTCAAAAATGTAATCTTTTGCGCCGCTTGAATCATTTGTACCCCTTGATCAATCGTGATCTCCATTTCTGTCACCTCAAGACTAAGTATAGTATAAAAGCAGGGTAAAATAAAAAAATCCTTCAATCTATTTACGCGATAAAAACTGGTTTTATTCGATTCTTTTTGTCCAATCAGACAAAAAAGTGGTAATAATTAAAAAATACGCACGTTTTTTTGTTCGTTTCAAATGATTTCCATTGACTTTTTCATTTCTACCCTTTAGACTGTGAAACATAATAACTGAATACGAGATGCCTCAGTACAATGAGGTAGAGGTCGCGAACCTTATTAACCCTATGGAGTGTAGAGACACGATGAAATAGGACTAGGAAGTTTCGCCGAAATGTACAAAATTCTCTAAGTTTTGTATGTTGGGACGCAAGCAAATAACTTGCGGACTGTCTTAGCAGTGATGCTAAGTTGCGCTATGTTTTTGTGAGAGGGAACACCATCTTCTTATTATCTGCAAGCGGCCTTATACACAAATCGGCGGCTTTTTTTTGCGTAGATTTTTCAAAGACACCCTTACCCAATCTCGTGATTTCAAGAAAGGGAGAAAGTTATGAATAGAAGAAAATTTTCAGTTATCGCCTTTATCGCATTAGTTATTTCATTTTTAGGAGCGCCGCTACTCACTCACGCGGATGCTAAAACCCCCGAAGGAGAATTACGGGTCGGCATGGAAGCCGGCTACGCCCCTTTCAACTGGACGCAAAAAGACGACCGCAATGGTGCAGTACAAATTCAAGGAGACCAAGCCTATGCTGGCGGTTATGATGTTCAGATGGCTAAAAAAATCGCGGATAAAATGAATCGCAAATTAGTCGTTGTCAAAACCGAATGGGACGGGCTCTTACCCGCTTTGCAGTCAGGTAAGATCGATGCCATCATCGCCGGTATGTCCCCAACTGCTGAACGTCGCAAGGAAGTCGACTTCTCCGATCCTTATTACGAATCACAGCTGGTTATCGTCACCCGTAAAGATACAAAATACGCTAAAGCAACCTCTATTAAAGATTTCTCTGGCGCGAAAATCACCGCCCAATTAAGCACCTTTCACTATGGTGTGATTCCGCAAATCCCTGGCGTTAAAAAACAGGAAGCCATGGATAATTTCCCAGCGATGCGGGTCGCTTTAGAATCCGGAACCATCGATGGTTATGTCAGTGAGCGACCTGAAGGGGTCACTGCTGAAAGCGTCAATCCTGATTTAAAAATGGTGGAATTCGACAAAGCCAATGGATTCCAAACCAATCCTGAAGATGTGCAAGTTTCCGTCGGAATGCGTAAGGGTGATCCTGATATGGCGCAAGTCAATCAAACCTTAGCAGGCATCTCGCAAGACGAGCGAGTACAAATCATGGACAAAGCTATTAAAGACCAACCCGCATCAGATGAAACGACTAGCAGCTCAGGTAAAAAAGAAAATGTATTTGTTCGTATCCTAAAACAAAATGGTTCGATGTTCTTACGCGGAACCGGCGTGACTTTACTGCTGGCGATCGTCGGAACCACGGTCGGAACTTTGATTGGTTTACTCGTCGGAGTCTTCCGTACCTTGCCTGAATCAGACAACGGCGCAAAACGCGGCCTACAAAAAGTGTTTGGCTGGTTGTTAAATGCTTACATCGAAATTTTCCGGGGTACACCAATGATCGTTCAATCTGCGGTAATCTATTACGGGATCGCGATGGCCTTCGGAATTGATTTGAATCGAACAGCCGCGGCACTCTTCATTGTTTCGATTAATACTGGAGCTTATATGTCTGAAATCGTTCGTGGTGGGATTTTCGCCGTCGACCAAGGACAATTCGAAGCCGCTCATGCAATCGGAATGACTCATGGACAAACAATGCGCAAGGTCGTCTTGCCGCAAGTCCTACGGAATATTTTGCCAGCAACTGGGAATGAACTAGTCATCAATATCAAAGATACCTC
Organism: Enterococcus devriesei; assembly: GCF_001885905.1. GTDB lineage: Bacteria > Bacillota > Bacilli > Lactobacillales > Enterococcaceae > Enterococcus_A > Enterococcus_A devriesei. The sequence continues at coordinate 342,075 of NZ_JXKM01000003.1, forward strand.
GGTATTAAGTATCATTTCAGTTTCTGAACTGTTCTTCCAAGGGAAATCCGCAGCCGGAACGAACTACATGTTCTTCCAAACTTACTTCATTATTTGTGTGATTTACTTTGTCTTGACCTTCACCGCAACGCGGATCTTACGCTTAGTCGAGAAAAAAATGGACGGCCCATCCGCTTATGTTCGTTTAGATGACGTTGATGTAGCCGTTGGCGAAGACAAATAAATGAACAGCACCTTCTCAAACAGGAACTCTGAAAACCAGAGATTGATGAAGGATGCCGGTGTTACCTCTTGCTTTAGCAAGTTAATCCCATGATATAAAGCATGAGAAGCGAGCTTATTTTTCTGATCTTCGGAAAAATAAGTACATTTGAATCGAATAAGGAGGATCATTATGAGTAATATCATTGCAATCGAGCATTTGAAAAAAAGTTTCGGCGACAACCTCGTCTTAAAAGATATCAGTATGAACGTCAACAAAGGAGAAGTCGTGACCATTATCGGCGCCTCTGGTTCTGGTAAATCAACCTTTCTCCGCTGCATCAATTTATTAGAAACACCAACAGATGGTAAAATTTTGTATCAAGGTGAAAATGTTTTGGCGCCGGGATATAATTTGCCAAAATACCGTACTCACTTAGGAATGGTTTTTCAATCCTTCAACTTGTTCAACAATATGAACGTTTTGCAAAACTGTATGAGCGGCCAAGTAACCGTCTTAGGCCGGAAAGAAGAGGAAGCGAAAAAAGTCGCATTGGAGAACTTGGAAAAAGTTGGCATGGATCGTTTCGTTGACGCGAAACCGGCACAGCTTTCCGGCGGGCAAAAACAACGGGTCGCAATCGCTCGGGCCTTATCAATGGACCCCGAAGTGATGCTGTTTGACGAACCAACCTCCGCTCTCGATCCAGAAATGGTCGGCGATGTGTTGCAGATCATGAAAAAATTAGCCGAAAGCGGCTTAACGATGGTGATCGTCACTCATGAGATGGCTTTTGCCAAAGAAGTTTCCGATCGCGTGATCTTCATGGATCAAGGTGTAATCGCTGAACAAGGCACACCTGAGGATATCTTTGTTAATCCAAAAGAGGTTCGGACCAAAGAATTCCTACACCGCGTCTTGCATCCTGAACCATAAACAAAAAAAAGGCTCTGACAGAAAAGCAATTACTGCTTCTGTCAGAGTCTTTTTGCTACGCTTTCTTTCGATGAAAGATTTTTTCATAGTACCTATTCGCCGTACGGTAAGAAATCACCCAAATACCCGAAACTAAAAAGCGGCCAAATATTCCGATTGGTGGAAAAATAAAGACGCCCGCCATCACCGCGAAATTAATTACCATTGACACTCTGCTGCGACGATCTCTTCGTAGCACTTTTGCAACATGGCTGTTCGGATCATTCGCCTTGATTAATTGATCAGACAATATACCATAAGAAAAACTCCACATCGTATAAATAATGACATAGGACATTTCAGGCCAAAATTCCCCAGGATCGCGACCAACCCAACTTGTCACAGCCGGACATAACGTTAGCCAAAATAACCAAAAAATATTTGCCCAAATCACTCGATAATTGATTTTTTCCGCCATCTGCATCATCCGATGATGGTTCACCCAAATGACCGCGACAAAAATAAAACTGACGACGTAAGCAAATAAAATATTCGTAATAGCTTTCAAAGAAGCCAGCGTGGGTGCATCTGGTATTTGGATATTCAACACCAAAACGGTTAAAACTATCGCTACTACACCATCTGTAAATGCTTCTAAACGGGATTTTGTCATTTTTTCACCTTCTTTCTTAGAATAGCATGAAATTTGTTTTTAACTATATAAAATTACTCACTTTTTGTCTGTTAATAACTGACAGTTCTGTGTAAATAAAGTACAATTATAGGAGGTATTCTGGTTAAAAAAGTTCATATTAATAGAGTAATTTAATAAAAGGAGGAAAACAGATGTCATATGAGGAACTTATGTTTGATTCGTCGCTCCTCTTACGTTTTAATATTTTTAAATATTTAAACCAATCTACAAAACAAATCTTGTCGATCAGTCAATTATCAGAAGATTTAGAACTAAATTATCAACAAAGCGTGATTGAGCTAAACGAAATCGATCAAGAACTAGCGGAGATCAGTCCGAATCACGAGACAATCATGATGCGTGCAGGTAAGGTTAACTTGGAGAATCTCACTGCGACGATCGATATTTATCGCTACCATCTATTGAAACAAGCAGTCCCGTTCCAATTCATTTTATACTTCATGAATGAAGAAAATCCAACAATCGAAAAATTTTGTGAAAAATATTTTGTCAGTCGCTCGACCGTTTCTCGCAAAATCGATAAATTAAAAAAACATCTGAAGCGTTTCAATATCCGTTTTACATATACAGAAGCTGGCATGTCTGGTGATGAACGTTTGATTCGTCTAGCGTTGTTTGATCTTTTATGGTTAGGAACGCGGGGAATTGAATGTCCGCTAGTCGTGGATCAACACCAGCTTGAGCAAGTCATGAATACTTATAAAGATTATTACCCACTGGCTCGGACTTATTTTGGTACGCAAGAAATTAAATTATTTAGTTGTATCAATTTGATCCGCATCAAAAATAAAAAGTTCGTTAAATACGATCCTCGTTACAACTTTTTAATGAAGGACAATCCTTATTATGATTTCACTTCATTGCGAGAGCTCATTGAAGAACCACTAACGACTCGCCAAGTCAAAGGGGAATCCAGTTTTATTTATTTCCTTGCTCACTATTCACCATTTTACACGATTCGCGACGATCCAAGTATGAAACAAGCCATCCACGATTTTGATGCGCGGCCAAATCCAGTCAATGATTTTGTGATGGAGTTTCGATTGTTCGCTAAAAAGGCACTATTTCCTGACCGTCCTGAAGTAATGGATGATCCGCTCGTTGTATCAAATCTTTTGAACATCACGTTTGGCTACTTTATTTTCCGCCAGCCTTTCCCAAGCATCATTGAATTAGTGATGGATCCGAACGAAAAACAAACACGCGGCGAATACATCCTGTTCCAAAATATCCAAAACTTTATGCAGATGGCTAAAGACAATCCTTCTTACAGCTTCATTAGCTCTGTTCATCCGATGCTAACAAGAGGATTCAAACGACTGCTGCTGCCGTACTTTAATCAATTCCCTTATGCAAAAAATTTGAGTGTCGGTATTGCTTTGGAGCATAATGCAATCTTTGTTCGCGACCTGTATCGCTTTTTAGAAGATTTACGTTTTATCAATGCCGAGCCTTACGATGTTTCATTGAAGGATGATTATGATTTAATCATTAGTTCTTCTTCATTATTGAAAAAGGAAAAACCACATATTCCATTGTATCAACTAGATTTTCCTTATACAAAAAATGAATTAGTTCCATTGTATATCGAATCACGTAGAATCTACGATAAGAAAAATCGCGTCTATGAATAAAAAAATGAACCGCCCGACAAGAGTTTTTATTTCCTCTTGTCGGACGGTTTTTTTCTAAAATACGTTTGACTCTATTTACCAAAAACTAATCTAATATTACTTATTGACTTTATTTTTCTTAAAGTTAACGGATTTGCTAGTCTTTCATCACATTTTTTTCATAACTAGTTGTTACTATATATGCAGACCAACAAACAACCCTAACACTTTTTCATTTTTTAACTCCTTTGCTCGTCGGCCACCCACCGACGAGCTCTTTTTTTATAAAAAATAATTTATTTATCCTCATGAATTGAAAAGCCCAATTTCTTTACAGTTTTTTTAATATTCGAACATTCATAGTTCACAAATTATTCATAACTAGTTGCTATTATATAAGCATACCAACAAACAACCCTAACACTTTTTCATTTTTTAACTCCTTTGCTCGTCGGCCACCCACCGACGAGCTCTTTTTTTGCTTGCGGATGTTTGAAAAAACTAATTCAGTTAAAATGCCATTACTTTTTCTTAACTTATTATCTTATTTATCGTCGAGCATCGTTCACAATTTATTCACAACTAGTTGCTATTATATAAGCATACCAACAAACAACCCTAACACTTTTTCATTTTTTAACTCCTTTGCTCATCGGCCACCCACCGATGAGCTCCTTTTTTTATCTGTAAAATGAAACCCCTTAACGTGAATTAGCTGTGGCTTCTATTAATCGCAAGCAGATCGTTAATCCTTTTTCTCAAAAAAAATTTGTCACTTTAACTTTCAAAAGCCATGGATCGTCATCCAACGATCCACGGCTTTATTTTTTCATCTCTTTATCAGTACAAAAAACTAGGCACCCGCATGGAGTGCCTAGTAATAAGTTTATTTTTTATGTGTTTCAAACAACGGGCTAACAGGTTTATTTTCATGGATGCGTTTGATAGCATCGCCCATTAATTCACCAACGCTGATTTCATCGATTTTGTCGATTTTGCGTTCATCTGATAAGTAGATTGAATCAGTCACAACTAAATGCTCGATCGCTGAATCTTGAATCCGTTGCATTGCTGGACCAGATAGAACGGGATGAGTACATGAAGCGTAGACTTTTTTCGCACCAGCTTCTTTTAACGCATTAGCTGCTAGTGTGATGGTACCTGCTGTATCGATCATATCATCGATAATCACACACGTTTTGCCATCGACTTTTCCGATGATGTTCATCACTTCAGCAACATTCGCTTTCGGACGACGTTTGTCGATGATCGCGATTGGAGCTTTCAAGAATTCGGCTAATTTACGAGCGCGTGTTACACCGCCGTGGTCTGGTGAGACAACTACGACATCATCGCCGCAGATTTCTTTTTCTAAGAAATAATCTGCAATCAATGGTGCACCCATCAAATGGTCAACCGGGATATCAAAGAAGCCTTGGATTTGTGAAGCATGTAAATCTAACGTTAACAGACGTGTTGCTCCTGCTTTTTCAATCATGTTGGCAACTAGTTTTGCAGTAATTGGTTCCCGTGCGCGTGCTTTACGGTCCTGACGTGCATAACCGTAATAAGGCATTACGACGTTGATTGTTTTTGCACTCGCGCGTTTCAAGGCATCGATCATAATCAAAAGTTCCATTAAATTATCATTTACCGGACTACTTGTTGACTGAACGACATAGACATGACAGCCACGAATACTTTCCTCAATATTTACTTGAATTTCGCCATCGCTAAATTGAGTGACAGAACTTTTTCCCAGCTCTACACCAACTTCTTCAGCAATTTTTTCAGCTAAGGGACGATTTGAGTTCAAAGCAAAAATTTTCAATCTTGGATCAAAATAATGTTTCGACATGGGGACCTCCACTTTCTTTTTAAGCATACGCTACCGATTATATACCATTTCAAATAAAATACTAGTCATTTCCATTTAAGAAATCAAGAGATTTTCCTTAAAAAGGCAAGTGACTGGCATACCCAGCTTTGTTTACTTGACGAGCTCGAGCTATAGCCATATCGCCTTCTTTGACATCTTCTGTAATGGTTGAACCTGCCGCTGTGACACTATTGTCTGCGATAGTGACTGGGGCAATAATATTGGTTCCCGATCCGATAAAGACATGATCACCCACTGTTGTATGGTGTTTATTTTTCCCGTCATAATTGACAAAAACCACGCCGCAACCGACATTGATATCTTTACCTAGTGTTGCGTCACCGACATAGGTTAAATGACCGACCTTCGTATTTTCTCCGATGGTTGCTTTTTTAATTTCGACATAGTTGCCGATATGCGCATTTTCACCGATATCCGCTTGTGGACGTAGATGGGCATGGGGACCCACATCCGCATTTTTGCGAACGATCGCTTCTTCTAAGACGGAAGACTTGATCTCAACATTGTCTTCAATGATACTGTCTACGATCTTTGAATGAGCCCCAATCACACAATCAGAGCCAATCACTGTCTTGCCTTGCAGCTGTACACCGGGTTCGATGATCGTATCTGAACCGATCTCAATGCCGGCGTCAATGTAGGTTGACGCTGGATCGATAAAGGTAACACCATTGACCATATGCTGACGATTGATGCGGCGACGCATGATTTCATTCGCGTTAGCTAAAGCGATACGATCATTAACACCTAGGGATTCTTCAAAGTCTTCTGTTTGATACGCTGCGACTGTTTGACCGTCATTTTTTAAGATTTCTACGATATCGGTTAAATAATATTCGCCTTGGGCATTATTCGTGCCGATTTTTTCAAGGGCGGCGAATAATTCTTCGTTGTCAAAACAATAAGTGCCCGTGTTGATTTCTTGTGTCCGGGCTTCTTCTGGTGTTGCGTCTTTTTGTTCCACGATTTTTTCAACGATGCCAACATGATCACGTAAGATTCGGCCATAGCCCGTTGGATCTTCTGCATGAGCGGTCAAGATCGTGGCACTAGCCTTCTTGCCTTGATGATAATCAAATAAATTGTTCAAGGTTTGCGTGGTTAATAAAGGCGTATCGCCGCTGATGACTAACGTGGTGCCCTGCTTACCTTTTAAAAATTCCGCTGCTTGCATGACTGCGTGCCCAGTCCCTAATTGTTCTGCTTGCAACGTATATTCGCTACGGTCACCTAATTGCTCTTTGACCATTTCCGCCCCGTGGCCCACGATCGTCACAATCTCTGTTGGCTCAGTCTCAACTACTCGTTCAATAATATGTTCCACCATCGGTTTGCCTGCTACAGGATGCAAAACCTTGTATAATTTTGATTTCATGCGAGTTCCCTTACCCGCCGCTAAAATAATCGCATAACGATTTTCCAAAAGAAGTCACTCCTATTTCGTTTTAATGGATTTATTTTTCTAAGAGAAAAATAAGTTTGATTCTCAACACGTATATCATTCTACTAATGGGCTAAAGCTCAAAGTAGAACTGACATCCTATTTCGTTTTAATGGATTTATTTTCCCAAGATAAAAAATAAGTCTGATTCTCAACACGTATATCATTTTACTAGCTGAACGTAAAAAAGGCTAGCTCATTAGACTCCCAATTAAAAAAAGTGGAGAGAGTCTGAAAAACTAGCTTTGAATTTATTTATCGAAGCAGTTACCTGGTACAACCGTGATCGTCTTGGTGCTTGTATCAACATCTTGGACAAATAGCAATGAATTGTAGTCGTCGATGGCCCGTTCACCTTTGAATTTCGATTCCGCAAAGACCGTGATCCCCACTAACTCAGCTTCGAATTCTTCGATCAAACTCTTCATCCCGTTGACGGTGCCGCCGCCTTTCATGAAGTCATCCACGATCAAAACTTTTGAACCGCGTTTTAGACTGCGCTTTGAAAGCTCCATTTTTTCGATTCGTTCAGACGAGCCAGAAACGTAATTGACACTGACCGTTGAACCTTCCGTGATTTTTGAATCCCGACGAACGATGACAAATGGCGCATTCAAATAGTAGGACACCGCTTGAGCGATTGGTACACCCTTTGTCGCTACCGTCATCACTGCGTCAACTTTTTTATCTAAATATTGTGCAGCGATAATCCGGCCGACTTTTCTTAATAAGTCTGGTTGACCTAACATATCGGATAAATACACATAGCCACCTGGCAACAAGCGGTCTTCCTCTGACAAGCGTTCAGCTAAGGATTCAATGTATTCTCGCGCGTCTTCGTCGGTGATACTCGGTGTAAAGACGACGCCTCCCGCAGCTCCGGGAATCGTTTCTAAAAATCCCGTTCCTCGCTCTTTGAAAGTTTTTTTAACAATCGCTAAATCTTCGCTGATGGAAGACTTGGCCGAACCGTAGCGGGCCGCAAAAAAAGTCAATGGGATCAAGTCATGTGGATGATCCAATAAATATTGTGTCATGTCGATTAAACGTTCACTTCGACGCACTTTCACATAATTCACTCCTAAGTATTTATTTTATTCATTAAAAAATTTTGATTCTCAACGAATCTCCTCGTTGTGCTCACAAAACTTATGATAAGCAAATAGCACTCTATTCTGATTTATCGTTTCCCATTATAAGGGTTTAGCGAATAAAATTCGAGTATTTTCTTGTTTTAAAGTGAAAAAGTTCGGAATTTATTAATTATTCCACAAAAAAAGAGGAAAAGCTTTCGCTTTCCTCTATTTTTGCAGCTGTCTGCGCTGAATTAAAAACCTCAATTGTCGAATTCCATTAACTAGTAAAAATAAAATGATAAAGCCTAAAGTGATCGTCGCTCCTGGCGGTGTATCCAAATAATAAGACCCTGTCAGACCACCGATCATACCGATAAAGCCGACTAAAACACTGATCAAGATCACGATATTAAAGCTTTTTCCAGCTCGCATCCCGATCGCCGCCGGTAGCACCATAATCGCTGAGATCAACAAGGCTCCCGCAATCGGGATCATGATCGCAATGGCGACACCAGTGACTACATTAAAGATCATAGACATCATACGGACAGGTAAGCCATCGACTGCCGCGATATCTTCATCAAAAGTCAGAACATACATTGGTCGTTTAAATAAAAGAAATAAAATCCCCACAAGGACAAATAAAATCCCTAGAAAAACAACCTGCTGCCAAGTAATCGTTACGATCGAACCAAACAAATACGATTGGATGCTGACTGCCGAACTACCTGGTGCTAAACTCATCAAGACTAGCGCCACCGCTAAACCAGCCGCCATTAAGATCGCAATCGAGATTTCTGAATAGGAGCTGTACATATTTTGCAGATACTCCATAATGATCGCCGCAATTACGACGACTAATAACGTTGTACCGGTTGGATTTAAGTTTAAGAAAAAGCCTAGCGCCACACCTGCTAGCGACACATGAGACAAAGTATCCGCCATCAACGATTGCCGCCGAATAACAAGAAAGACACCTAGCATAGGTGCGATTCCAGCAATGAAGATCGCCGCTAGGAACGCTCGTCTCATGAATTCATATGAAAGCAACGCCATTTTGAATTCTCCTTCCGTACCAATCGAATATGACGATCAATATATTTTTTTGTATCATCATGATCATGGGTGATCATCAAGATACTTTTCCCATGAGCATGGGCGCTATGCTGCAATAAGCCATAAAAGTCATTGCGAGATTTTTCATCCATTCCCGTTGTCGGTTCATCTAAAATAAACAAGTCTGGATCTTTGGCGAATAATCGCGCCAAACTGATCCGTTGTTTTTGACCGCCGGATAATTCCCCAACTTTTTTATGCCGCATATTCCACATATCGACCGATTCCAACGCCTTCTTCGCATGTTCGTGGTCGCGGTCAGATAATTTTTTGAACCATTTTCCTTGAGGATAACGTCCCGATTCCACCAATTCCAAAACGGTACTAGGAAATCCGGCATTAAATGACGCCACCTGTTGTGGAATATAGCCAATACTTAATTTTTTACCTTGGGTATTCTTTTTAGCAATCGTGATCTTCCCACTGCTAGGTTTTAATAAGCCTAATGTCGCTTTGATCAATGTCGATTTTGCGGCACCATTTTCTCCTGTCAAAATGACGAACTCCCCTGGATCTACGTGGTAAGACACGTTTTCTAACACCGGTTCATTATCATAATAAAATGAGAGGCCTTCCACCTCGATATACGACATTCTCGTCTCTCCTTTAATGAATACTTTCTTTTAGAGCCGTCAAATTCTCACGCATCACTGAAAGATAATTTTCCCCGTCCTTAATCTGCTTGTCGGTCAGACTTTCTAAGGGATTCAATACTTCTAATTTTACGCCTGTTTCATTTGATAACGTTTCTGCGACTTTCGATGAGGCATTCTCTTCAAAATAAATCACTTTAACTTGATGGTCTTCCACATAATGCTTCAACTCACTCAAGCGGCTTGGTGAAGGCTCTTGGTCTGGTGAAATTCCGGCGATTGCTTCTTGAGTCAAGCCATATTGCTTTGCCAAATAACCAAACGCCGCATGCTGGGTCACAAATGTTTTCTCTTTTGCGTCCTTGAAAGCTGTTTGATACTCTTGATCTACTGCCTTCAACTCATCGATATAGCTTTCCGCATTTTTTTCAAAAGTCGCTTTGTCCTCTGGATACTTCTTGCTTAACTGATCGCGAATCGTTTCCACTTCTTTAATAGCTAAGACAGGATCTAACCAAACATGGGGATCTAACTCGTGGTCATGTCCATGTTCCTCATGTTCTTCTCCATCGTGGTCGTGGGCTTCTTCATGATCATGCTCGGCGCCTTCCATTAAGGTAATATTTTTCGACGCTTGAATGATCTCTGTCTTTTTCGTGTCGATTGTATCCGTCAAATTATCCGTCCAAGTTTCCAGCTCGGGACTGTTGTAAACAAACACATCCGAATCCGAGATCTTCGCCAAGTCTTTGGCGGAAGGTTCGAAATCATGAGGCTCGGTTCCAGCTGGGATCAATAATTCAACATTCCCTTTATTTCCTACCACTTGCTTCGTAAATTCATACATGGGATAAAAAGTAGTCATCACTTGAATCTTATCATTCGAGGATGCCTCCTTTTTTTCCTGCGTACCACAAGCAGTCAATAGAATCGATAGTAGCACAGTTCCTAAGATAAGTAGTCCTTTTTGTTTTTTCATCTATTAATACACCTTCTTCTCTTTTTAAGACAAGAATTAATTTAGCAGATGTTTTTCTATCCGTCAACCCAAAGCGTAAAATTTACGATTTGAGTTCGATAAACTTTGTTAAACCGTAAAACAGATGACTTTCGGTTCATATGAAAGCTTCTACCTGCATCTGCTTTCATATGATTGTTTTGTTATTTTAAGCTAAGCTTGGTCATCTTTTTCCAAGCAATCAGACAGCTGACAATCAAAAAAAATAGACCCTCAAGGATCTACTTTAACGTACGCACTAGATAGACTTCATCGCAAAAGCCCTTCAGCGCATTAAAAACATGCTTAGCGCGCGAGTATTTATGACAGAGCGCGTAAACGGTCGGTCCGCTGCCGCTCATCATCGCTGCATCCGCTCCGTATTTCAACATTCGATCTTTTAATTGTTGAATGACAGGATGCTTTTTGATCGTGACAACTTCCATCGAGTTTCCAAGATTCTCCGTCAGCTTTTGATAGTCACCGGCTTCGATCGCGTCCACTAAAGCAGAGATATTCGGATGATAAAGCTCCTCCATCACAATCTTTGAAAAAATCGTGCGGGTGGAGACACTCATGCGAGGTTTTACAACGACCACCCAACATTGCGGCATCGGAGCAAGCGGCGTAACCTTTTCACCGAAACCCTCGACTAGCGATGTCTGACCGTAAACACAGTAAGGAACATCCGAACCGACTTCAGCCCCTAAACTAGCCAATTCTTCAATCGATAAGCCGAGATTCCACAAGCGATTGACCGCCCGCAGTGCTGCGGCAGAATCCGTTGAACCACCACCGAGTCCAGCTGCTACTGGTATTTCTTTATGAATTTTGACCCGTAGGCCTTTTTTTATGTCAAAGCGCTGCTTGACTAAATCCAACGCCTCGTAGACATGATTTTTTTTATCCGTGGGCAAAAAAGCTTTATTCGTCTCAATAATGATCGTATCTTCCGGAATTTCTTCCAAGTGTAAGCGATCAGCCAAATCAATACTGGCCATCACCATTGATAACTCATGCAGCCCATCTAGTCTCTTACCTAAAATATCAAGACCTAGATTGATTTTTGCTGGGGCTTTTTCCGTAACTTCCATTTTCTCACCCGTTCAAATTTTTCACTAGACGATTCTATCATAGCCTATAAAAAATGTATAGATACTTCATTCTAGCATAGGGCTTACAAAATAGTTGAAAATTTCGCTTTCAGGTCTTACCATTATAATAGAAGAAGTTGTCAATGATGAAGACGGTTACTGTTTAAGCTAAAAAATAGGAGTCAAGGAGGAATGCGTTATGAATCTATTGCCGAAAAATGATTGGCTAGATGGAGAAGATTTAATGGGACGCCTCATGAACACGTTTTGGGACGATCGAAAAATGAGTGTTGATATTCGCGATCTCGATGATCACTATGAAGTCAAAGCAGACTTGCCCGGTTTTGAAAAATCAGAAATTTCCGTTCGGTACAACAATGAAATTCTTTCGATTGATGCCGAACACACCAGTGAACACGAAGTCAAAGATGATGGCCGTTTTGTACGCAGGGAACGTTCTAGCAGTGCCTTTCACCGGCAATTTGTCGTAAAAAGCATTGACGAAGAAAGAATCAACGCAAAATTTGAAAACGGCGTCCTAACCTTGAAGCTGCCAAAAACCGATTACGAAGAGAAAAAAGGCAAAGCGATCTCGATTGATTAACTGCTGTTTAAACGAGAAGAACCTGTGACAAAATTTTGTCACAGGTTCTTTTTACGAATAAACGACATTCCAGCAGTAGCTGCTATGGAAATAAGCCGAATACTTCTGTCAGGTCCTCTTTTACAGTTCAATCATTTCTTCTGAGATAGTCGCACCCTTATTCTTTCCACGGCCAATCAATAATAATAGCTGTAGGGCAGAAAATAAGAAGCTACTGTCCTTCATATAAGCAAAATATCTCGGCCGCCATTGATCCACGTAGATCGTTTTTTCCTCAGCGACTTGTTGAAAGGCGTAGATTGAATGACCATATTTATAAATCAAGTTCATGATACGCTCTCCGAAAAAGGCAAAGGAGGTCTCCCCCACTTTGGCTAGCGGCGCCATCCCCTGATAAATCTCATGATAGCCCTGCTTTTTCAATTCATCCATTAAATGCAATTTTAGAAACGTCGGCAATTCATTCGGTACATCGTTCCGAAAACGCAGTAAGTCAAAAGAGGCATTTTCCTGATTAATTGGTTGTTCCGTAATAAAACCAACGATTCGATTTTGCGGATCACGAGCGATCCCAACATTACTGGTTTCGATATATCCGCGATCAAAACGACCCACAGAGAAGCATTTTTCTTTTTCCCCATTTAACCACTCATCCGAAATTTCTTCTAGTTCATCGAAAACTTCGTCAGGCAACTTTTCAAAATAAATGAATTGATAGCCTTCATTGGTTAAACGTTTGAATTCAAAACGATCAGAGAATACTTCCAGTTTATGCTGAGTAAAATCGGTTACCCCTGTCTCACCAATCTTATCAAAGTGAAAGCCTAGATCATGCAACAGCAAAACATATTCTTCTGAAATTTTGTAAAACGCTAGTTGGTAGCCATGCTGATCGGCGTACTCCATAAACGCCAATGTCGCCGCTTGCCATTTCTGCGGATTTCCCGCTGGATCGCCTAAGACAAAACATTTATTTGCTTTCGTTTGGAAGCCAAAAACGATCTGATCGTTGCCATTTTCTTGATAATAAAAATAGCGGTAGCCGGTGACGCGTAAATAATGGCTGGCTGCAGTCCCACCATAACGATTGATTAAATAGTTGAAACGTTTCTCGTCCCAGGTCGTTCCGATTTTTTCCTCGCTCTGCGTCAAATATTGGTATAAGATCGCTAAGCACAAAATAGATAGAATCAATCCTAGCAGACCGGAAAACCAAATTTCTTCAGAAGGAAAGGCGAAATACTTCGTTGATAACCGTTCGGTGCTCCAAATTTGTCCACTGTGATAACCTGCCACTGCGTAGAAAATAAATAGTAGACCGAACAACACGCCGTCAAACAGCAATGCGCCCCATGAATAGACAAACCGTTGACGATAAAATTCTTTCCGTGACATCCAGACGATCAATAAAATCACCAAGTAAACGACGATCAGGCGAATCGATGCCGTCCGAGCCACCGTGTTAACAATCCCGAAAATCAATAATAAGATCGTCGGCCAAAAAGCCCGTTTGACTTTTTGCGAGATGCCGCGGGCAAAGCCTAGCAGTAAGAAACCAATCAATAAATTCAAGGTCTGGTCTAGAAAATCAAAAGAGAAGGGCAGCAGCACTTGAAACAAGCGGCTGATATTAGATAAATTCGTTAACGTCGATAATAAAATCATCATGATCCCAGCAAAATAAACCGCACTGACCATCATTACATGAGCAAATTTTTGGGAAAGCAGGCGCGGCAGATTATCAAAATAGCGGTTCATTTTGACACTCGTATTGGTCAAAAAGATCGCGATGCCTGTAACAAATGGCACAAGATAATAGAAAATCCGATAGAATAAAATCCAAACCACGGCCGTACTTTGACTGAGGCCAAGATGCCCCAGCCCTAAGATCATCATGACGTCAAAAGTTCCGGCCCCCCCTGGAACCATCGTCAGCATCCCTAAGCCGGTGGCGATCACAAACATCGGATAAACCTCAGCCACATTCACCTTTGCCCCCATCAAGTAGCCGACTGCTAAAAAGACCGTTAAAGCCCCCAGCCATTGACCAATCGAAGCGATATACAATTCTAAAACTTGTTTCAGCTGGAACTCTTTAAAGATCGTCCGTCGCCGACCATAAACAAAACCGAAAAGAATCGGCGCAAACGCCCCTCCTGCTAACAGCCAAAAACGATAACGAACAAACGGACTTTGTGTTTGAATGAAAAACAAATCCAATGCTGTAAAAAACGCCATGATCGAAAGACCTGCCAACATAAACAGAGCAATCTTAGAAATCACCGCCAGCACTTTTTTTCTTTCCATCCCTTTGCCATAAAAACTTGAGCGCAAACTCACGCCGACCACACCGCCAAAGCCGGCTAAATTATTGATCGTATTGGTCGTCCACGCAGACACCAACCACTCTCTGCGATTCATCCGCGGACGCCCCGACGCTTCCAGCGTCGTGATGGCAACGTGATCATATAAAAGCATGGGGAGAACGCCGCAAAGGCCGATTCCGAACATACTTAGTAATGCGATTTGATCCTGTTGTTTGATTGTTTGCCAAACCGTTTGCCAGCTCATTCCATGGGCAATATTTTTCACCTGATTAGCGACGAAAAATAAGACAACCCCGAAAAAAATAATTTTAAGCAACGTGGCATATCGTTTGAACCAGCGACTAATAGTCGTCATCCTTCTTCTCCCGTTCTTCCTTTTCTTGTTACTCTATTCTAAATGAATTCTTGTTTTGAAGCCATCCTTTTAAATTAATGATTCCAATCAAATATGATTAGTTATTTTTAATCTACGATTTGTGGTTGTTCACTTTAAAAATCAAAAACATAAAAACTGCTGGCAGCTAGCTCAAACTAAGGACGCTTTTTTTCGTACGCATACCATTCTGCTAAACTGCCTGTTTCTAATTTTGATTAAAACAAAGTTTACTAATCAAACGATAGCCACTACGAAAAGCAGAACTGGCAGCTATTTCACTTTAAGGTTTTTATTTTTCGAAGCCCGTGAAAAATAAATTTGATCCTCAGCACGCATACGATTTTTCTAAGCGCTGAAGCGCGAAGAAAAACTCGCAAAACAAAAAGCCTCATTTCTGAGGCTTTCGGCTATTTTGCATAATCGGTTGCTCGTGTTTCGCGAATAACCACGACTTTGATGTGTCCTGGATAATCTAATTCGTCTTCGATCTTACGACGGATGTCGCGGACTAAGCGAACAGAATCCAAATCTGAAATTTCTTCTGGTTTAACCATGACACGAACTTCTCGTCCAGCTTGAACTGCGAAGCTTGATTCTACTCCGTCAAAGCTGTTGGAAATATTTTCTAAGTTTTCTAAACGGCGAATATAGTTTTCTAGTGATTCGCTTCGTGCTCCTGGTCGTGCAGCTGATACGGCATCTGCTGCGGCAACCAATACGGAAATCACTGAAGTGGCTTCGGTGTCTCCATGGTGAGAAGCGATGGCGTTGATGACTACTGAATTTTCACGATATTTAGCGGCAAGTTCTGCCCCAATTTCAACGTGTGAACCTTCGATTTCATGATCTAACGCTTTACCGATATCATGAAGCAAGCCAGCGCGTTGTGCTAACTGAACATCTTCGCCTAATTCTGCGGCAAGGACTCCCGTCAACTTGGCAACTTCGATGGAATGGTTCAAAACATTTTGTCCGTAGCTGGTACGGAAATGCAAACGTCCTAAAATCTTGATCAAATCTGGATGCAAGGTATGAGCGCCCACTTCAAAGGCTGCTTGTTCCCCATATTCGCGAATGCGTTCATCCATTTCTTTACGCGATTTTTCGACCATTTCTTCGATTCGTGCTGGATGGATTCGACCATCTTGAATCAATTTTTCCAAAGTCATGCGGGCAATTTCCCGTCTGATTGGATCAAAGCCTGATAAAACAACTGCTTCTGGGGTATCATCAATGATCAAATCAATCCCCGTCAATGTTTCTAACGTCCGGATATTACGGCCTTCACGTCCAATGATGCGACCTTTCATCTCATCATTTGGTAAAGTTACCACTGAAACGGTTGTCTCAGAAACGGCATCCGCACCACAACGTTGAATAGCCATTGCCAGAAGATTTTTCGCCTTGCGATCAGCTTCTTCTTTGGCCCGTTGTTCAGATTCTCTGACCATGACGTTCAATTCATGGTTCAGTTCCTCTTCCGTCGTCTTCATAATCATTTCTTTTGCTTCATCTTTAGTTAATGACGCAACTTGTTCAAGTTTTGTTTTTTGTTCATCGATCAGTTGTTCTACATCTTTTTCTCGCTCGTCAATTAATTGCTGTCTAGCACTGATTTTTGTTTCTTTTTCTTCAAGTGAGTGCTCACGCTTTTCAAGAGAATCATCCTTACGATCTAAGGTTTGTTCTCTTTGAAGCAAGCGATTTTCTTGCGATTTTAATTCTTGTCTGCTTTCTTTCAACTCACTTTCAACTTGTGCGCGATACTGCTGGTTTTCTTCCTTGGCTTCCAACAAAGCTTCTTTCTTTAAGGTCTCCGCCTCTTTATTAGCATGCGTAATGATCCCTCTAGCTGTGTTTTGTGCCCCATCAATTTCTTTTTCATGGCGTGATTTTGCCACCATGAAACCCAAACCAAGACCGACAATTAAACCGATGATAGCGAGGAGAATCGGAACTAACATTAAATCCACCTCCGTACTATCTTATTTACCTATCTGTAGTTTTTTGATAAACGAATGTCAAATTATCAATATGCCTACTTGCATATGTGTGGTGTCACACAACTTTATTCTAATGTTTGTCTGATAGCGTGTCAACTTTATTTCTCTTTTGACAGACTTCCCGTTAAAGCGCTTTGCTTTGTTTTGAAAATTCCACAAAAAAACACTAATGACCGAGCAAATAGCCTTTGTCATTAGTGTCGATTTGTTTTTTATTCGTCTAATGGCAGTTCTTCTTGTCCTGCTTCGTCTGCCTCAGCCGCTTCACCTGCTTCACCGATACCGTAAGCAGCCCGCACACGTGTATCGACTTCAGCCATCATTTCTGGATGGTCCGCTAAATATTTCTTCGCATTTTCACGACCTTGACCGATCCGATCTTCTTTGTAGCCATACCAAGCACCGCTCTTGTCGATGATATCTTGCTCTACAGCCATGTCTAAGAGTTCGCCTTCTTGCGAAATTCCCCGACCATACATCAGATCCACTTCAGCCACCTTAAAGGGAGGAGCCACTTTGTTTTTCACGACTTTGATCTTCGTCCGGTTACCAACAATATCTGTACCGTTTTTCAATTGTTCCGCACGACGGACCTCTAACCGTACAGTCGCGTAGAACTTCAACGCACGTCCACCAGGAGTTACTTCTGGGTTACCGAACATTACGCCGACTTTTTCCCGAATTTGGTTGATGAAGACCGCAATCGTCTTCGTCTTATTGATAGAACCAGATAATTTACGCAATGCTTGTGACATCAGACGTGCTTGTAAACCAACGTGAGCGTCACCCATTTCACCATCGATTTCAGCCCGAGGAACCAACGCTGCTACAGAGTCGATAACGATGATATCAACAGCACCACTAGAAACCAATGCATCAGCGATTTCCAACCCTTGCTCACCAGTATCTGGCTGTGAAAGCAATAGTTCGTCAATATTAACACCTAGACGTTGCGCATATTGCGGGTCTAACGCATGCTCAGCATCGATAAAAGCTGCTGTACCGCCTTGTTTTTGTACTTCTGCGATAGCATGTAAGGCAACCGTCGTTTTACCAGAACTTTCTGGTCCATAGACTTCAATGATCCGTCCTCGTGGATATCCACCGACACCTAATGCTACATCTAATGCTAAAGAACCACTTGGGATCGTTGAAATCTGTTGATCAACCTTTTCACCTAATTTCATGATCGAGCCTTTTCCATAGTTCTTTTCAATCTTCTTCATTGCAGCATCTAAAGCCGCCTTGCGATCATTTGCCAATAGCTGATCCTCCTATTTCCTATAATGTAATTATTTTTCAAAAAACGAAAAATGAAGTTGATGTTCAACACGTATATTATTCTGCTAAAGAGCTTGCTCGTTAACAATGGATGAATTTCTCTAACGTAAAAATCCAAAAATTCTCGTATGCATACCCTTCTACTGATCTTACCAAAGCAAGAAATAGAACTGGCAATGCGCTCACATCATTATTGCTTTTTCAATAGTCTTAGTTTATCGGTTTAAAATCAAAAAAGCAAGTAAAAAACGAACAAACATTCGCATTTTTAATTTTTGTTTAGAATTGCTCGCCGCAACATGTCTAAACCCTTCATCACGGAGCTGTGACGAACATACGAACGATCTCTGGTGAAGTGATTTTCTGTCACTACGGTCGGTCCATTTTTTTGCGCCAAGCCAATATAAACCGTTCCCTTCGGTTGCCCTTCTAATTCGTCAGGACCGGCAACACCCGTAAAGGACAATGCATAGTCCGTCCCAGCTAAACGCAGCGCAGCTTCTGCCATTTCTTTCGCGCAGTCCTCGCTAACAACACCCGTTTGCTCTAGATGCTCAGGATCAAGCCCTAGGAAGCTTACCTTCGTCGCCTTGGAATAAGTTACAAAACCACCGGGGAAGACCTCTGAAACGCCTGAAATCGTTCCTAAGGTCGCTTGGAACTCTCCCGCCGTCAAACTTTCTGCCGCCGTAATTGTCAGTTTTTCCTTTTTCAATAGTTCAACGACCACTTCAACCAAACTATTTTCCTCGCCGTAGCCATAGAAAAATTCGCCGACCTTCGCTAGGATCTCTGCTTCTGTTTGATCCAATAAGGCGTTCGCTGAGCGTTCATCTTCCGTCTTAGCTGTGATTCTTAACGTGACTTCATTGGGTTTGGCGTAGGGAGCAATCGTCGGATTGGATTGATGTTCGATCATTTCTGCTAGATCCGTCACTAGTTTTGATTCGCCGATACCAAAGAAACGTAGGACGCGTGAGGTCAATTTTTCCGTCGTCGGAAATTCTTTTTCTAGTAGCGGACGTGCTTGTTCCAAAAACATTGGTTTCAATTCGCTAGGTGGCCCCGGTAACAGAATATAATTGTTCTTTGTTCCTTTATACAAACAGCCAATGGCTAGCCCTGTCCGATTCGGTAATGGAATCCCGTCTTGCAGGGTCTCGATTTGCCGTAAATTATTCGGTGTCATCGTACTTTGACGCTGTGCGAAAAAGGCGTTTAACGCTGCTAAGCCTGCTTCATTTTGCACGAGCGGCACGCCGACGTGATCAGCCAAAACATTTTTCGTCAAGTCATCATCGGTTGGTCCCAAGCCGCCGCATAAAAGAATCAAATCGCTGCGTGAATCGGCCAACTGCAACAATTCCTCCAAACGTTTGGGGTTATCACCGACGACTGTATGGAAATAAACTTCGATCCCCATATCCGCTAATTTTTCTGATAAAAAAGTCGCGTTCGTATTGACTACTTGTCCTAATAAAAGTTCCGTTCCTACAGCAATGATCTCTGCTTTCATGTAATCCTCTTCCTTCTAACATTAAGATACGCATTTTTCTCAACTATATCATTTTTATTTCAAAAAGGCTTTGAGAATTGGCTCAAAAATAAAAAAAAGAACGCACCCTCACGGCACGTCCTAAGCATTTTTTACATAGAGCCTTTAAATAGTCCAGTGTTTTTAGCGAAATAATCATACCCTGAATAAATCGTAAAGAATAAACAGATATACAGCATGATTTGATCCATCGGAATCCCGATATAATTGAAAGGCACATTGTTTAAGTATAATAAAACGATTCCGACCATTTGTGTAGTAGTCTTGATTTTCCCTGGCATCGCCGCTGCCATTACACCGCCACCTTGCTCAACGATCAGAAGACGCAAGCCGGTTACCGCTAATTCTCGACAGACGATAATCGCGATGACCCACGCAGGTGCCTTGCCTTGTTGAACTAAAATAATAAAGGCGGTCATCACTAACATTTTATCCGCTAAAGGATCAGCGAATTTTCCGAAGTTGGTCACCAGTCCGCGAGCGCGAGCGATTTTCCCATCTAAATGGTCCGTGTAGCTAGCGATAGCAAAGATGATCGCACCGACTAATTGTGTGACCGCTAAAGTCGTATTGCCAACTTGTAACGTGCCCCAATCCCATGGCGCTAAGACAACAACCATAAATAATGGGATCATAAAGATTCGGACGACCGTCAATTTATTTGGTAAATTCATCATTGATTCCTCCTATGTAACTTTCCTACGGCTTTTAAGCAGCGTAGGCGATATTTAAGGTAATGTCTTTTTTCAGCAAAGAGTCTCCCGGTTGAAAATCCAGACCTTGATCATTGACCTTGATGTCTGCGTATTTCGCCATCCCGATAGTGATCAGCGCTTGGGCAGTATCCGCGGGTAATTCGGTCGTTTGTGACTCACCCGGCTGTAAGGTATATTGATAAATCAAAGCACCGTTAACTTGCACCCCGATCCACACGCGTTCTTTACCTGTAAAAGTAAGCTTCAATGGTTTTTCCGCGTGATCGACCTTCATTGTTGCAGCATTGACGGTATTGTTTTCCATCGCTAAGGCCATTTTTGGTTTTTCCGGCGGCTTAGAAGATTCCACCGTTGGTTTTGGCTGTGACGACGAAACTTTTTCTGCCTGTGATGACGTATTTTCTGAGCGCTCGACTTGGACAGAACTGTTTTCGGGAATAATAGCGGTCTCTTGATGATCCAGCCAAGTCATATACCCAACCACTGAAATGATTGCCAAAGCTACCAAGCCTAAAACAACCATCGGCAGCGTCGCTCTAAAACGAGCCCGAGTAGGATTCTCCGCGTGTTTATTTTTTCGCAACTCATCGACGGTTTGAAGCTCCGGATACGTCGGCAACGGCCGATCCTTACCGTCTAAAACATCGATCAAATGATTGCCGTCCACGTTTACCTCATCTGCATATTGGCGAATAAACGTCCGCAAATAATAATCACTCGGCAACTCATGAAAGTCATTTTCTTCAATCGCTAATAAATAGCGCTTTTGGATTTTTGTGCGCTGCTGCAGTTCATCTAAACTAATTTTTTTATCGATACGGGCTTTGCGTAACGTTTCTCCAATATTAATACTAGCCACTTGATTCTCGACTCCTATATCCTATTTTCATTATGCTTGCCCATTCATAAAATGAATTTGGCAGCTCATTCATCTCACTGTCATTCTTCGATCATTTTCTCACAGACACTGCAGACTTTCACTAAACAAGGGATTTTATTCCATCCAACCACCAGCTACCGGCAAAACGATCCCGGTCGTATAACTGGCCTCTTTTGAAAATAAATACTGACAGGCTGCTGCGATTTCTTTCGGATCGGCTAACCGTCCCAAAGGAATCTCCGCGTTTAACTCCGCTAATTCCTGCTCCGTCCAATTCGTGTTCATCTTTGTCTGAACCGCTCCAGGCGCCACCACATTGACCGTGATGCCCAAGGTGGCAACTTCTTTGGCATACGCCTTAGCAAAAGCCTCCTGCGCCCCTTTGACAGCACTATAGACCGTCTCCATGCTGCTGCCACGATGACCATAGACTGAACCGATAAAGACCACGCGCCCATTGTTATTTCTAGCCAATTTTTCCTGTAAGGCTTGTAGCAAAAGTAACGGTGTCTTTAAATGAACTTGCCATAAAGCTTCCATCTGATCAGCTTTGGTCTCTGGTAATAACTCATAAAAAGTAAAACCTGAGGCAAAAACGATCCCGTCCACTTGAAAGAGTTGATCTAAGAAATGAGGGATTTCCGCTTCCCTCAACATGTCTAAGGATACCATAAAAAAATCTTGCTGAGGATAACGTTTCTGTAAGTCTGAAACGAAACTTAAGACTTTCGCTTTTTGTTGATTGTAGTGGCAGTAAAGGGACCAGCCTTCTCCTGCCAATTTCTCACAGATGGCTTGGCCGATATCTCCACTGGCACCCATGACTAACGCGTAAGGCATCTTACGCCTCCTTTTCCATATAAAAACGGGTGAAGGCCTCTTCTTTAATAAATAATTTCCCCGCCGCTAACACATCCGCTAATTCGATTTCCTGAATAATTTCCGGCATATCAAACAACGTCCAATCACCAAACAATGATTGCGTGAATTGATTTGCAACGTATTCTAAGGAATTCAAAGATTGAAAATATTTTCCTAACATCTTTTTCTTCAGTAAGTCTAAATTTGCTTGATTAAGCTCTGGGTCCGTCGCAAAATGCAGTAAAATCTCCGTCAAACGATCCGCTAATTTTTGTGGCTCCTCACTATCGCCGCCAAAATCCGCAAAATAGAAACTGCGATCTAGCGAGAATTCATAGCCGAAGCTATCATCTAGCAGACCTTCATTATACAGCTGTAAATAATTTTGTGAGGTCGTCCCTAGCAACATTTGGAACAATAAATCCAGCGAAACTTTGAAGATCAATCGTTCCTTGTCATCTGTTGGTAATTCCGCCAGACCTTTGACACCGACGATCGCTTTAGGAATCGTAATCGGCATGTTTTCTTCACTGAGCTTGATAATCTCTGCTGGTGTCTCTTGCGGGAAGCGACGTTGGATCGTTTCCGGTGCCTCAAACGTTTTCGCGGCTTGATTTTCCCGAATGAAGTCCATCAAAGCTTCCGGTTCTAGATTCCCCACAACAAACAGCGTCATGTTGCTAGGATGATAAAAGGTATTGTAGCAGGTGTACAAATCCTCCGCCGTGATCTCCGCGATCGACTCAATCGTTCCAGCGATATCGATATGCAGCGGATGCTTCGGATACATATTTTTCAAAATTGCGAAAAACTGCTGCCAGCTTGGATCGTCTTGATACATTTGAATTTCTTGACCGATGATGCCTTGCTCTTTTTGCACCGATTCTTCCGTGAAATAGGGTGCTTGAACAAAGTCTAACAACGTTCCTAAGTTTAATTCCAATTGATCCGTCGTTGAAAATAGATAGCTGGTCCGGGTAAAGCTGGTGAAGGCATTGGCTGATGCCCCTTGCTCACCGAATTTTTGGAAGACATCCCCATCTTCTTTTTCAAACATTTTATGTTCTAAAAAATGCGCGATCCCATCTGGTACTTTGACATAGTCTTGACCACCGCGGGGAATGAATTCATTGTCGATCGAGCCATAATTAGTACTGAATAGACCGTACGTTTTATGATAGCCGGCTTTCGGCAAAAGATAGACCGTCAAGCCATTGGGCAGAATTTCTTTATACAAGGTCTCATTGATTTTTTGATACGCTACTTTATCCATGTTGCTGTCCTCCATCTAAGAAGAAGATCGCCTGCAAACGAATTTTTTTCGCGACTCGTTGGACATCTTCCGGTGTCACAGCCGCTAACCGTTTCAACCATTCTTCGTCTGTCAGTTTACTTTGCGGCAGCCATTGCGCCAAATAAGTTGTCTCGATCGTATTTTGCATACTATCCAGACCTAACAAATAATGATTTTTCAGCATCGCTTTGGTTTGCTGGAAGGCCAACTCAGTGAATTTTCCCGCCTGCAACTCAAGCAATTGCTCTGCGATCAAGTGCAGAACCTTTTCGCGATTGTCGCTGTTGATCCCAGTTTGAACTTGCAAGTAGCCCCGGAAGGTATCAAAGGAGCTGGAGGCGTAATATGCTAGACTAGCTTTTTCTCGTACATTCATAAATAATTTTGAATGAGGGAAGCCGCCGAACAGGCCATTAAAAACTAACAGCGCGAAACGATCGAGGTCTTCGTAATAGACATCTGTCGCATAAGCCAAATTCAGCTTTCCTTGCGTCACGGTTTCTTGAATCTGTTGTTGGCGAATCACATTGTCATGGGCTTGATGATAATAAATTGATGGGAAACTTTCTTCGCGCTCAGTAAAGGGCAAGCGCTTGAACAGCTCTAACATCTCTGCTTCTTCTACATCCCCAATCACAAACAAGTCTACTTGATCCTGCGTGATCATTTCCTGATAATACGCCGCCAAGCCTTCGCTGGTCTCATTAGCCAAGTCTTCGACCGTACCGAAGCTTGGCAGTTTTTGCGCGTCGTCAGTGAAATAGGTCTCTTTGATCTTTAAAGAGGCCAACGTTTGTTTATCTTCCTGCAGCGTCTCGATATAGCTTTGCAGATTCTCCTTTTCTAAACGGAAGGTCTGCTCATCGAATTTTCCTTCACGAATATTGGGATTGAATAAAATTTCCTGTAAAAAGTCTAACGCGTCAGGTAATAGCTGCGGATCTTCAACATATTTTCCGTTCACGACCCCAAGACCAACGTCTAGCCAATGCAGATTGCCTTTGCGTCCAACACTTAAACCAAAGCTGGCCCCGTAAAGCTCCGCCAATTTCCCGCTTAATTTAGTTTGATCGGGATAATGTAGCGAATTTGTTTCTAATAAATTTGCTAAGAGTGCCCGTCTGGTCATAATTTCTTTCGTTAAACGAGTCGTAAAACGCCCGTAGAGTTGAATCGTTTTATATTTTTTTGTGGCGATAACGTGCAAGCGCACGCCTTTTTTTAGTTCGATCATCACAAAGCTCCTTCGTCTCATCGTTAAGAACAATTATAGCACAGGCGCTCTTTAAGGACTGAAATCAGCTTCAGCGAATAGTCGCTTTTATTTCAAATTTTTTTCTTCTTTCGCTATACTAAAATATAAAGAAAATGATGCCGAGCCAATGTACCGAGCTTTATGAGAAAACCTACTTGGAAAAAGCACTGGCGGAAACAGGCGGGAATATTATTTAAGATAGGGAGTGACACGATGATTAAAGAATTTAAAGAATTTTTGATGCGAGGCAATGTCCTTGATCTAGCAGTTGGTGTCGTTATTGGGACTGCCTTTACGGCAATCGTGACCAACGTGGTGAACGGCTTGATCACACCATTGGTAGGACTGATCGTTTCGTTGTTTACTAAAGGAAAAGATTTAAACGAAGCGATGTCTGTATTAGACTGGAAGCCAGTCAAAGGCGTTACCTTTGCCTTTGGAGATGTGGTCAGTGCGCTGATTACGTTTGTGATTACCGGGTTTGTGCTGTTTCTAATCGTCAAAGCGGCTAATAAAGCCAAAGAAAAAGGTACCAAAGAGGAAGAAGCAGTGGTTCCAGAAGTTAAAATGCCGACGGCCGAAGATTACTTAGCGGACATTCGCGACCTCTTAGTCGAACAAAAAAAAGCCACGCGAGAAAACTTCGACCAAACTGAAGACAAATAAAAACCATGGAGCGAACGCTCCATGGTTTTTAAATTGCTTCACTTAAAAATTCGATCTCTACTGTGCGAGTCAATACATCGGAATAGCTGTATGAAACACGTTCGAAAGAATTTTCCTCTGGGTCCAAATCGACAACAAAGACGGAAGGATATGTTTCAGTTAAAATCCCTTTACGTTGCGTTTGACGCTTACGTCCCGTTTGAGCTACAAGCATAATTGGAGCGCCGATACGATCTTCCAAGTTTTTCTTGATAGTCGCTAAAGTTGTTGGCATACAGTTCACCTCAACATACATTATAGCACAAATCCAAAACTTTTCAATGTATCATAAGATAAAATAATTTGCAAATTATTCTCGAACAAAACGATGATCCTAAGGCGTTTTTCTCCCTAAAGACCTTACCTACCAAAAAAGGCCAGCAGCACACCCGCTGCCACCGCCGAACCGATGACTCCAGCGACATTTGGCCCCATCGCATGCATCAGCAGATAATTATGGGGATTTTCTTTTTGTCCTTCATTTTGTACAACTCGCGCAGCCATTGGGACCGCTGAGACTCCGGCGGCTCCAATCATCGGATTGATTTTCCCACCGCTAAGACGATACATTACCTTCCCTAACAGTACCCCGGCTGCCGTTCCGACACAAAAAGCCAGCAAGCCTAAGAAAATAATTTTTAAGGTCGTGACCGACAAAAAGATATCACCGTCCGCCTTTGCACCGACGGTAACACCTAAAAGAATCGTCACAATATACATCAATGAGTTTTGTAAAGCGTCTGTCAATTTCGGTACCAGCTTGCATTCACGAATCAGGTTTCCTAGCATCAGCATCCCGATCAAGGTCGTCGCACTCGGTACGAGCAGACTAACGAAGATCGTGACGATGATTGGAAAAACAATTTTTTCCTTTTGACTGACTTTCCGAGCTTCCTTCATTTGCACTTGCCGCTCTTTTTTTGTCGTTAATAAACGTATGATCGGCGGCTGAATGATCGGCACCAGCGCCATATACGAATAAGCGGCTAAAGCGATCGCCGAAAGCAGATGAGGAGCTAAGCGAGTCGTCAAAAAGATCGACGTCGGTCCGTCTGCCCCACCGATGATTCCAATCGAGGCGGCTTCGTTAGGAGTCATGCCTAAAACTACCGCTAAGAAGAAAGCCGCAAAAATCCCAAATTGTGCCGCACCGCCTAACAAAATCGTTTTGGGATTAGCTAATAACGGACCAAAATCCGTTGATGCCCCTAAACATAAAAAGATCAACGGTGGATAAATCCCTAAATTGGTTCCTTGATAAAGATAATATAATAAGCCTCCTGGTGTCCCATCCGAGCCGCTAGCCATCAAATTAGCCAACGGCAGATTCACCAATAAGATTCCAAAAGAAATCGGAATCATTAGATACGGCTCGTACTGTTTCTTGATTCCTAAATAAAGAAAAAAGCAAGCCAGCACAATCATAAATAAATTATTGAAGGTTAGGTTGGCAAAACCTGAGGTATCAATCAATTGCTGGACTATTTCACTCATACGCTACCTCCTAAATCGCTAAAAGCTGCTGATTGGATTCGACCGTTTGGTTTTCAGAAACTTCAATACTGGCAACTTTACCGTCGGCTGGGGCCAAGACCGGTGTCTCCATCTTCATCGCCTCCAACACACACAAGGTATCGCCTTTTTTAACGGTTTCTCCCAACTTCACCTTAATAGACAAAATCGTACCTGCCATCGGCGCAACAACCGGTGAACCCGTTGAAGCGGCCGCCGGCTTTTCCAAGGGATCCGCAGAAGGAGCTGCTGTTTGCGGCATTTGCTCCGCTTCCTCAGCGGTTAATTCTTTTAGCGTCACTTGATACACTTGTCCTTCAATGGTTACTTCATACTTTTTCATCGTCATGTTTTCGCCTCCGCTTACTTGATCTTTCTAATCGTTTGAATTTTAAATTTTTTCCCGTCCTTCTCGCCGCTAGCCTCAGCCAAAGCAATAATCGCCGCAGCTTTGGCTAACGGGTCTTGGGTAAATAGTTCCTTCGTTGATAGCTCAGTCGCCTCTTTACTAAAGGACGTCTGTGCCTCTTCGACTGGCTTTTCAGCGAAAAGCTTGGCACTGAGCATCATTAAACCCATGATGCCTAACAGGATCAGAAAAACGACCGCCATCGAAAATACCGTTAATCTTAAAACCTCTATTAATGAATAGTGCATCTAATTCCCCTCATTTCAACTCATCATTTTTTATAAAAAACCCGCTACTTTAATGACCAAATCATTTTTTTTCGGCGTTGTGCGCGCCGTTAAAAATTCTTTGCCAACTTTTGGAAATAGCGCATAGATTAAGACGTCCTCTTCGTTTTTAGCCAATGAGCCAATCTCTGATTGCAAGACAGCGAACTCAGGTTTCAAATGATCGGCGGGACGATCCGTCATCACTTTTTTATCCCCGATGATACTGCGGCGAAAATCATCCGCAATCGGGACCGGTGACTTACCATATTCTCCTGCGAGATAAGCTTTGATTTCATTGGAGACCATTGAATAGGCCGTTCCGGTAATTACATTCATCGCCGCCTGTGTGCCTACCATTTGACTCAATGGTGTCACTAATGGCGGATAGCCCAAAGCTGCACGAACATGAGGGACTTCCTTTAAAACGGCTTCGTACTTATCTACCGCATTCGCTTTTTTTAGCTGTGAATACATATTAGACAGCATGCCGCCGGGAATTTGATAGATCAACGCACGAGGATCCGGCGATAGCATCTTTGGATCTAAGATACCTGCCTCCAAATAATGATCTTTGATTTTTCGGAAATAGCCGGCTGCCTCTTCTAGCTTTTCCAAGTCTAAAGAAACACGGTAACCTTCCTCCTGCAAAACCATCGCCATCGTTTCGGTGGCAGGCTGGCTAGTTCCTTCGCTAAAAGGAGAGAGGGCCGTATCGATCCGATCCGCGCCGGCTTCAACGACAGCTTGATAGGTCATGGCTGCCACTCCGCTAGTACAATGGGTATGCACGATGATCGGCACCTCCACAGCTGCTTTCAGGCGACGGACTAGCTGAGCACCTTTGACCGGCGTCAAAATTCCCGCCATATCTTTGATGCAAATGGAATCCGCTCCCATCGCTTCCATTTTTTGAGC
Source organism: Enterococcus devriesei (assembly GCF_001885905.1). Classification (GTDB taxonomy): domain Bacteria; phylum Bacillota; class Bacilli; order Lactobacillales; family Enterococcaceae; genus Enterococcus_A; species Enterococcus_A devriesei. The sequence continues at coordinate 370,699 of NZ_JXKM01000003.1, forward strand.
CAATTCCACAAAATAATCAATAGTATGCACTTCACTGATTGTGTAGGCTAAGACCAGCTGGGCTTCTTTTCCCGTTTTTTTTACGGCTCGCAATACGGTCTCTAAATTTCTTAAATCATTTAAGGCATCGAATATACGAAAAATGGCGATCCCATTTTCAGCTGAGGCTTGAACAAATTTTTCAACGACATCATCTGCATAATGGCGATAACCTAAAATGTTTTGTCCCCGTAGCAGCATCTGCAGCGGCGTCTTAGGCATATTTTTTTTGATCACTCGCAATCGTTCCCACGGATCTTCATTTAAAAAACGAATACAGGCGTCAAACGTCGCACCGCCCCAGCACTCCACCGAATCGAAACCAATTTCATCTAATACCGGCAAAATCGGCAGCATGTCTTCAATTGACATGCGAGTCGCCATCAAACTTTGATGGGCGTCTCGTAAAACAGTCTCAGTAAAACCAACCTTCTTCACTTCCATACATTTACTCCCTTTTGTCTTCTACGATTATTCAGCAGCCATTTTTAACCTTGAATTCTTCCGCTTGTTTACAATTTCACTTGTTATCCTTCAATTGACTAGTTACGGCATCAACATCACTAGCTCCACTATTTTTCTTGGAGAAGCTAGTTTTTTATTCGCAATCGCTTCCATACAATAATTGTAACATATTCGAAAACGGCTTAAAAAAAATCATAGTCCAGATCTGCTAGCGACAGATCTGGACTATGATTTATTATTTTTGATTTTAATGGCGTCGTTAAAAAGAATCCGTTTTCATTTTATGAAAGCTCCGCAGCTAGCTCTTTCTTGATTTTGTTCTTGGTTCGATTCAAGGCATTACGAATTGCTTTTTCCGTTTCTCCCAAGCGCTTGGCGATCTCAAAAGGTTCTTCGCCTCTAATATAATAATAAAGCGCGTACGTTTCTAACTGAGACAAGGTAATTTCGCCCTTCAATAGGAGTTCGCTAATTGAAAGACTTTCCTCCAACTGTTGGTGGTAGTGAAAATATTCGCTGAAGGTCTCGCTGCCGACTTTTTCAATCGACACAGCCTGCTGCTGAGCAAGGCGTTTCTTCGCCTGCTGACGTCGTAAAAGTGACCGAATCCGATTTTCTAGAATCATTTTATAGTAGAGACCGAATGTTGTTCCGCGATCCGTGCGATAGCTCCTCAACGCACTGTTCAAAGCAATTCGGCCCTCCTGCAACCAATCATCATGTTCAAAGTCCCGAATAAGATAGCGAGACTCCATTTTATAAATGATCGGCACATACTGTTGAAACATTTCTTCAAAGACCATACTATCAATTGTTTCCAGATACTCAACGTTTTCCATTTTTACACCCCTCTCGTCACGTAAAAGCATACACGTAACTAAAATAAGAGAGGAGTATATTCGGAAAATTTATTTTTTTCGACTAAGTTCGTCCAATTTTTGCGACAATTTTTGTAATTGTGCATTATTCCAAGGAGAATTCCGGCGAAAATTTTGATAATGCGTATCTTCGGTGTCACCAGCGATCAAAGCTTCGGTTTGTTGCACTGTTTTATACAACTCCCGCGCAGAGGTTCGTAAGGCTCCTTGAGAAAAAACCGTCCACTGTTCAGCCAAATCACTAGTCGCCACAGTCACTTGCGTCAACCGATCATTTAATTCTCCGGCGACCCGTTCGATATAGCTATCCGCGGTTTCGCCTTCTTCTGTAAAGACCACTGTCAGCAAATATTTCTTATAGCTTTGAGTCACACCGGGAACAAATTGCGCATCAAAAACAATGATGATTTCCAAGCCTTGGTATTTCGCGAAATTCGACAAGCGGAATAGCAAGGCTTCACGAGCTTCTTCCAAACGATCTTGATTTTTCAAGCTCACGAGCTCCGGCCAAGCACCAATCATATTGTAGCCATCCACGATCAGTAATTGCTTTTTCATTAGAGCTCACTTCGCTTTCGGAACACCTCATACATCAAAAGCCCCGCTGCCACACCGGCATTTAGACTTTGGACATGCCCGGTCATTGGAATCGTCAGCATTTCATCGACATCTTTTTTCAAGCCGGCACTCATGCCTTTGCCTTCATTTCCGATGATCAACGCGATCGGTCCCGTCACTTTCCACTGACGATAATCTGTTCCTTCCATGTCGGTACCAAAAATCCAATAACCGGCATCTTTCAATTGCTTGATACTTTGAGCGAGATTCGTCACTCGCGCGATCGGTACATATTCCACCGCGCCTGTTGAAGCCTTCGTCACCACCGGTGTAATGCCGACAGAACGATGTTTGGGAATAATCACGCCAGAGACGCCACTAGCGTCTGCGGTTCGCAAGATCGACCCAAAATTATGTGGGTCCTCCAAGCTATCCAAAATCAACAGAAAAGGCGCTTCTTCGGCAGACGTTTTTCCTAGTAGCTCATCCAACGTTAAATACTCATAAGGCGTGATGCCTAAAACGATCCCTTGGTGGACACCACCGTCACTTAACGTGTCTAATTTTTGCTTTGGTACCCATTTCACCGGTACAGCTTGCTCTTTAGCTAAGCTTTTTAACTGATCGATTTTATCGCCGTGGGCATCTTCTTGCATAAATAATTTATTACCGCGGCCAGCTTGCAATGCTTCCACACTGGCATGGTGACCAAAGACAAAATTATTTTCTTCTGATTCCGTTGGTACGATTGGTTCGACCCGTCGCTCTTTTGGCCGATCATTTTTTCGTTGATTCCGACGATCATTGCTTCGACGTGGTTTTTTATCCTTCAATTGTTTCACCCGCTTTCTCGATACACCAAGCGATTAATTCTTCTAAACGCTCTGTTTGTTCCAATAAATGTAAATAGCCCATCAAGGCTTCAAAGCCCGTAGACATCCGGTAGGTCATGATATCGGTATTCTTAGCGGAGGTATAGCTTTTCGCATTTCGTCCGCGCCGATAAATGCCGGCTTCTTCTTCTGTCAGCATACCATCTTCCAGCATTTTTTGGATCAACATTGCTTGCGCCTTGGCTGAAACATAATGAGTCGCCAAATGATGCAATTTATTCGGACGCGTTTGTCCCGAACGAACAAGATGATCGCGAATGTACGTTTCATAGATCGCATCGCCTACGTAGGCTAACGCTAAGGCATTTAATTGTTTGTAATCAGTCATTAGGCTCTTCTCCAACGGACACCTTGTGGGGTATCTTCTAAAATAATTCCTTGTTCTTTCAATTGGTCACGAATCTCATCGCTGCGGGCAAAATTTTTATCTTTCCGCGCTTGATTCCGTTCTTCGATCAATTGGTCAACTTCCTCATCTAATAAACCAGCCGTTTGAAACTCGATGCCAAAAACAGACAAAAGCTTCGTAAATTCTTCCAACGCTGCAGTCAAGACCGCCGCCGAAACTTGGTCTTGCTCACTGTAGTGATTCAACCATTTCGCTACTTCATAAACCACAGTGATTCCATTGGCTGCATTGAAATCATCGTCCATCTCTTCAATAAAACGATCTTTCAAGGTACGCAGTTCAACTAATTTTGCTTGATCGTCAGCTAATTCATTTTCTGCCGTCGCTTGACGGAAAGTCGCGTTTTCAAAAGCCGTGCGCAATTTTTGTAGATTTGCTTGTGCATCCTTCATCGTCGTTTCGCTATAACGGATCGGACGGCGATATTGAGTCGTCGCCATAAAGAAACGTAAAATCTGCGGATCGATCTCTTTCACTAGATCATGAACCGTGACAAAGTTGCCTAGAGATTTACTCATCTTAGCGTCATCTTCACCAATCGTCACATAACCGTTATGCATCCAATAATTGGCGAAACGTTTGCCGGTCTTCGCTTCACTTTGGGCGATCTCGTTTTCATGGTGGGGAAACTCCAAATCTTGGCCGCCGCCATGAATGTCGATGGTTTCGCCCAAATGCTTCGTTGCCATTACCGAGCACTCAATATGCCAGCCTGGACGACCAGCGCCCCACGGAGATTCCCACGAGATTTCATCTGGCTTCGCACTCTTCCACAAAGCAAAGTCCAAGGGATCTTCTTTGATTGCTTGCTCCACGCCCGTTCGTTGGCTAGCACCAATTTCTAGTTCATCAATCGATTGGTCGCTTAGCTCACCATAATGCTCAAATTTCCGTGTCCGGTAATAAACATCACCAGCCACTTCATAGGCATAGCCTTTTTCGATCAAGGCTTCAATGAAGGACAAGATATCTGGAATATGATCCATTACTCGAGGATGCAGTGTCGCCGGTTTGACATTCAAAGCGGCGGTGTCTTCTTCAAAGGCGGCGATAAAACGATCGGCCAACTCTGGTGCGGTGACTGCTAATTCTTTTGCTGCTTTGATGATCTTATCATCCACATCGGTAAAATTCGAAACATAATTCACTTCATAACCGCGGTACTCAAAATAGCGGCGAATCACATCAAAAGCGATTGAGCTACGGGCATTACCAATATGGATATAGTTATACACTGTTGGTCCGCAGACATACATCCGAACTTTATTTTCTTCGATTGGTTTAAAAAGTTCTTTCTCTCGTGTTAATGTATTGTGTATTTTAATCATGAGGAACCTTCTTTCCATTTATTTTTACTACTTTTGCTGGGACACCCACGGCTGTTGCATCTGTTGGTATACTTTTCAATACGACGGCACCAGCACCAATTTTGACCCTTGCACCAATCTCGATTGGTCCTAAAATTTGTGCGTTGGCGGAAATAAACGCCCCTTGCCGAACGGTAGGATGCCGCTTGCCGGTGTCTTTGCCGGTTCCACCCAAAGTTACGCCATGGAACAATACCACGTCCCGTTCGATTTCCGCTGTCTCCCCAATCACGACACCCATTCCGTGATCAATAAAAACACCGGGAGCAATCTTAGCACCGGGATGGATCTCGATTCCGGTCAAAAAGCGCCAAAATTGCGAATGAATCCGTGCCAACAAAAACCGCTTGTGTCGATAGAGAAAATGCGAAAACTTGTGAAAGAACAACGCATGGACACCCGGATAGGTAAGGACTACCTCAACACCTGAACGAACCGCTGGATCATTACGTTTTGCTGCTACAATCGCTTCTTGCCACCATCCCATTAAACTCAACTCCTTTTCTGAGCGGCGCCACGTTCCCAACGTTTGCGCCTTGCCTTGAGTAACAACCTTCATTTTTTATTTTTGAACCAAGTAAACTGCGAAAAATAATTCTGATTCTCGCTTCGCATACCATTCCACTAATCCCACTGAAGACGCGAAGGGGAACTGGCAGCTATTTCGTTTGTATGAACTCATTTTTCTAAAAACCAGAAAAATGAATTTGATTTTCACTGCGCATACGATTGGACTAAACGGTTCGTTTCATATCTAGTTTTAATAATATCAACTTGATCTTGAAAAATTACACTGCGAAAAGTCCAACTCGCAAAAAAGCGTCTTTTGAGTTTCCTCAAAAGACGCTTAGACGTGGTCCCACTTTTGTTTGCAATTGCTTGCCTTGAAACAGGTAACGTCTGTGAATCGTCCTTAGCTACGTATCGCTAAGGCCACTCCGAGATGCATTTCACAACGGTTGACTTGACTGCTTGCACCGGCCGCAGTCTCTCTGAAAAATCCTTCGTTGCTACTTCTTCTCTTCTATGTGTTTACATAACTTGATTTAAATGTGCTAAGGCTTTTTCTTTGCCTAATAATTCAACCGTTTCAGGTAATTCAGGTCCGTGGGTCACGCCGCTGACGGCTACACGAATCGGCATCCACAATTTTTTTCCTTTAACGCCGGTTTCTTTTTGAACAGCTTTGATCGCAGCCAAAACATTCGCTGCATCCACAGTTTCCATTGCTTCTAATTGGGCTTTAAAAGCCTTCAATACCGTTGGTACATCTTCTTCAGCCAAAACTTCTTTAGCAGCATCATCCAAAACAGGATGTTCTTCAAAGAATAAGTTTGAGACTTCCGTAATTTCTGCGGTGTAGCTCATTTGTGGTTGGTACAAGCTGACTACTCGTTTCACCCAATCTTTGCGTTCAGGTGTTGGATTTTCTTCAACTTTGCCAGCTTTGATCAAGAATGGCAGACACAATTCAGTTAATTTGTCTAAGTCCATTGCTTTGATGTAATGGTTATTGACCCATTCTAGTTTCTTCGGATCAAAGGCTGCTGGTGATTTGCTTAAACGTTTTGTATCAAACAACTTAATCAATTCTTCTTGAGAAAAGATTTCATCTTCGCCAACTGGAGACCAGCCTAGTAAAGTAATGAAGTTAAACATTGCTTCTGGCAAATAACCTAATTCACGGTATTGTTCAATGAATTGTAGAATACTTTCATCACGTTTACTTAATTTTTTACCTGTTTCACTGTTAATGATCAACGTCATGTGACCAAAGGTTGGACGTGTCCAACCGAAAGCGTCGTAAATCATTAATTGTTTTGGCGTGTTGGCGATATGATCGTCCCCACGCAATACATGTGTGATCTTCATAAAGTGATCATCAACGGCTACCGCAAAGTTATAGGTTGGCATGCCATCACGTTTTTGAATAACAAAATCGCCACCGACATTATCCGATTCAAAGCTGATTTCGCCTTTGACCATATCGTCAAAAGCAAAGCTAGTATTGCGAGGAACTCGGAAACGAATCACTGGTTCTAAACCTTGTGCTTCTTTTTCAGCTTGTTGTTCAGGTGTTAAGTTGGCACATTTGCCGCCATAATGAGGCATCTCGCCACGAGCGCGTTGTGCTTCACGTTCGGCTTCTAATTCTTCTGGGGTGCAATAACATTTATAAGCCAAATTACTAGCCAGTAATTGGTCGATCAATGGTTGATAAATATCTCTGCGTTCAGATTGACGGTAAGGCCCGTATTCTCCTGGATTTGCTGGTGATTCATCCCAGTCGATCCCTAACCATGCCAAGTTTTCTAGCTGACTTTTTTCACCATCTTCAATGTTGCGTTTCAAGTCAGTATCCTCGATCCGAATGATGAATTCTCCATCATTGTGACGAGCGAATAAATAATTGAATAATGCTGTTCGAGCATTTCCGATGTGTAAGTGTCCAGTTGGACTTGGTGCATAACGTACACGAATTTTTGACATATTTGGTTCCTCTTTCCCGCTTTTTTAGCAAACGAAACGTCTGCTCCATAGCTCAAATTGTACAATCAATCCATTGTTTAGTAAAGTCACAGCGTTACTTTGCTGTCTTATCATTGGTATAATCTAATTTCTTTTCAGGTGAATCGTCTTTGATATTGCGGCTCGAATGGGCTGGTTTCGCAAAAATCATCCGTCCAGCGGCTGTTTGCAAGGCACTAGTCACGACGACTTCGATATGCTCATTCATGTAATGCTGACCATCTTCTACAACTACCATCGTACCGTCGTCTAAATAAGCGACCCCTTGTTGCCGTTCTGTTCCGGCTTTAACGACTAAGACATTCATATTTTCCCCCGGGATCACAACCGGCTTCACCGCATTGGCTAGAGCATTGATGTTCAAGACCGCGACATTTTGAAATTCGGATACTTTATTCAAGTTATAATCGTTGGTTACGATCACACCATCTAACAATTTTGCTAATTTAATCAATTTACTATCGACTTCGCTAATATCTTCAAAATCGCCATCATACATTTCAACAGCGATGCCTTCTTCTTTTTGCAAAGCATTCAAGATATCTAACCCGCGACGCCCACGAACACGTTTCAAGCTGTCACCAGAGTCCGCGATATATTGCAATTCATATAAGACAAAATTCGGAATCATCAAGACGCCTTCTAAAAAACCAGTCTTCGCAATATCGTAGATTCGACCATCGATGATCACGCTAGTATCCAAGATCTTGTACTTATGAAAATGATCATCGGCTTTACGTTCTAACACTTCTCCATCGTTCGTCTCGGCTTTTTTATTCCGGCCACCGAAGAATTTTTTTAATTCATCGATCCGGGTCGTCCCCATCCGAAAACCTAAATAACCTAATAGCAGCATAATCAAGATCGGTAACGCGCTATTAATGAAGGGGATCGGGATTTGATACAACGGCGTCGTACCAATCAATCCTAGCGTCAATCCTAAGATCGCACCGACCACTCCAAATAAAATATAAGTTAAGCTCAGTTCATTTAATTGTTTTTCGATTTTCTTTACACCAACTGTGATTGGTTCTACGATCGCCAAAGAAATAAGATAAAAAATAATTGCACCGATCAGGCCGTTCGTAAATGAATTATTCAACCACATATTGTTTGCATAACCGACCGCTAACCATGCTATGGGTAATAAGGTAATCCCTAAACTAATCCCAACAATGGTAACGATCACTGTCAACACACGTTTTTGCATGCCATCCCTCCTAAAAAATTATTCAATGGTGCGGAGAAAGATCTCCACACCCGTGATTAACGAAATACTTTTCTCAAGGTTTCCCCTAAAGTCGCCACTGGAATCAATTCGATGCCCTTCGGCGGTGTCCATTCACCCATATTGTTCTTCGGTAAATAGATTTTTTTGAAGCCTAATTTACTTGCTTCTTTGACACGTTGTTCAATACTGCTGACGCGGCGAATCTCGCCGGTCAAACCAATTTCACCGATAAAACACTCGGTGGCCTCCGTACCGTTTTCTTTGTAGCTGGAAGCAATCGCTACCGCTACCGCCAAGTCAATCGCCGGCTCATTTAGCTTGACGCCGCCAGCGGCTTTCAAATAGGCATCTTGGTTTTGCAGCAGTAGGCCGGCCCGTTTTTCTAGAACCGCCATGATTAATGAAACGCGATTAAAATCGAGTCCCGTCGTCGTCCGTTTAGCATTGCCGAAAACCGTTGGCGTGACTAAGGCCTGGACCTCCACTAAAATTGGCCGGCTGCCTTCCATGGCGACGACGATCGCCGAACCGGTAGCTCCTTCCAAGCGTTCTTCTAAGAAAACCTGCGAAGGATTGGCCACTTCAACTAAGCCGCTTTCCCGCATTTCAAAAATTCCGATCTCATTAGTCGAACCAAAACGATTTTTCACCGCCCGCAAGATCCGGAAGCTGTGGTGCTTCTCGCCTTCAAAGTACAACACAGTGTCCACCATATGCTCTAACATTCGCGGACCAGCGATGTTTCCTTCTTTAGTCACGTGACCGACGATAAAGATCGCAATGCCATTGGTCTTCGCTAACTTCAATAATTCCGCGGTCGTTTCTCGCACTTGACTGACCGAACCCGCCACACTGGTAATGTCTGGCTGGGTCATGGTTTGGATCGAGTCGATGATCACATAATCCGGCTTCAGATTTTCAATCGTACGGCTGATTTCTCCCATGTCTGTCTCGGCATACAAGTAAAAATCAGTATCGCTAGAACCTAGACGTTCTGCCCGCAACTTAATTTGCTGCGCGCTTTCCTCACCAGACACATACAAAACTGTACCGCCAGTCGCCGCTAATTGATGCGAAACTTGTAAAAGCAGTGTCGACTTCCCGATTCCGGGATCACCACCGATTAAGACGAGCGAACCTGGTACCACGCCACCGCCCAGCACGCGGTTCAATTCGGCGAGCTCCGTTTGAACACGCGTCTCCTTTTTGAAGACCACGTCTTTTAATTTGGTTGGCTGTGCTCGTTCACCGGTTAAACTGACCCGGTTGCGGCGATCTTCTGGATGATTTTGTTCGATTTCCTCCACCATCGTATTCCAATTGCCACAGTTGGGACAGCGCCCCAGATATTTAGGCGAAACATAACCGCACTCTTGACAGATAAATTGCGTCTTGGATTTTTTTGCCAAAACTTTCGCCTCACTCAGATTAAATTTTATTGTTGATCAGATGAACCAAATCCGCCAGTCCTAAGCGTTTCAGCCCGGTCATTATCCGCTTTAAGAAATGGCAAGAAAATGCCTTGGCCGATGCGTTCACCTTTTTTAATTTTTACATCAGTTAAACCAAAATTCGAAAATTGGAACATGATGTGTCCCTCGTTATCAGGATTGTTGTAATAATCGCTATCGATCACGCCGATCCCGTTGCTTAAGGTAATGAAACGTTTCAACGGATTGCTAGAGCGATTGGCTAACTGCAAATACTCATCCTCGCCCATATAAGCTTTGATTCCAGTTGGGACCAAAACTGGCTTAAGGATTTTCTCTGAAGCTTCTGCGCCTTTCGTGAAATGTTGGATCACTTGCTTCCAAATTGCCGGAATAACGATATCCTCTGCCGCTTCAAAATCATAGCCAGCAGCATTTTTTGTTGCCCGTATTGGCAAATTGATACCTTTAGCTTGATATGCGGTTGTAATTTCAAACCCTCTTACTGTCATGTTAGACTCCCTTTTTTTAAAAACAAAAATGCTTTTTTGATCATTGCTCAGACGATTTAACGAATCGTCCGAAAACCTAAAGAAACTCTGGTCAAAATAAGACGCTCGTTCTTTGTGAAACATATAGCTATTTTAACATAGTGAGCCTTTGGATTCGTCATTCTTTTACGAAAACTCTGGGTAAATTTAATGAATTTTTTTCTTTTTTATTAATTTTCACTGATCCGTTGATCCAGTGCCGGAATCCGATTAATATACATCTCGATCCGCTTCGCATAAGAAGGTTTTTCCTCATACGTTTTGATTTGATTCTTCAATGTTCCCAAATCATCTGTTATGATGCCATTCACGTTTAACGAGATCATTCGATCCATTGAATCCGCATCATTCACTGTCCAAGCATAGACGCTCTTCTTCTCCTGATGGGCTCGTTGAACAAAATCACTCGTCAGTGTCGTTTCCTCCATCGTATAACCATTCGCCACTGTTTGAGGGAATACTAAATTATACGGCAGGATGTAGCTGACAAACAACTTTGGCGCTTCCTTTTTCAAATCTACCACTACATCATAGTCTAACGAATGAATGCGATGATGGTGGGTCAAAATATTTTTTTGATATTTTTTGACAAAATTTTTCACCATATCTTTCGAATCTGCAGCGCTTGTTTTGATTTCAATCAACAATTTTTGCTGATGCTGATTGGCATAAGCTAAATAATCGTCAAAACTTGCCACCGGTGCCACATGACCATTTTCCGTCGCAAACAAATCCTGTAATTCCACTAAGGTCAAGTCATGGGTCGTTTTGTCTTGCCCAGTTAAATTTTTCAGATTTTTATCATGCATCACAACGAATTGATGATCCTTGGTTTCTTGAATATCCATCTCAATATAATCCGGCTTTTCTTTGATTGTTTCAGCCATCGCGGGAATCGTATTTTGAACACCGTTTCCATCATCCACTCCTCGATGAGAAATGGTTAGCGGAATCGCATCAGCCAAACCAGTGAGATACAGGGCATTGCTGATTAGAATCGAACCGCCAAAAAAGAGGCACAATGCTCCGGCTGCGATTCGTGTCCAAAGACTCGGACGAATCAAGCGCAAAGGCCGTTCGCCGCTAATTATCAGCGGATAAAATTTTTGTACTAAGATACTGAAGTAAAGGACTGTCGCCCAAGCCAGCATTAATTGACTAAAAAATTGAATACTCGTCAAAGTCAGCATCGCTCCCACCGCTGGAAAAGGTGCGGGCAATAAATCAAAGATTGTTTGGCAAAGATAGCTGAATCCGTAACCAACATAAGAAATAAAGGTCAAGAACATCGTCAAAATAAAAATACGCCAACCGTAGTGCCAGAACCGATGATGTGTCAGTTTTAAACTTTTTTCAATCGCAGCCTTTGGTCTTTCGTCAGAGAAAATCATTAGCGGCAAGACAAATAATAACCGTATTCCGATATAAGACACTACGATCGAACCCGCTACTAGTAAAAGGGCGAAAACCACATTTTCATTCAAATATTCCAAAATAAAAACCGGAATCGTGACTTTACTTAATAAAGGTGTTCGAAAAATTGCATTAGCAAAAGGCAAAATCAAGAGAAAATAAAATAGAAAGAAAAAGAACGTCGCTGGACGTAGATGCCGCATGTGATAGAGCGATTGCTTAAAAATCCCCCACAGCGACCGATCTTCCTTCGTTTGAATACTTTTGATGCCAAATAATTGAAACGTAAATTGTAAAAAAACTAAGGTCAAAACTAAAGCAAGCAACAAGAGCAGCGCAATCAAGACGGCTGGATGCTTCGTGATGATCGTTAAAATATTTGTGTTAGAAACATAAGGAATATTACCTCGTTGTAAAATAAAGACCACTAAAAATTGGACCACAGGAATTACTAGCATCTCTAAGACAATATTCGTACCAACAATCAAAAGAATATAGCTGCCCCAATGACGCAGAAATTCCCGTGAATAGGTAAAGAAAAACCGAAGTGAAGACACTCTGCATCCCTCCTTAATAAAGATAAAACACTTTAAGCAACTGCGAAAAGCATAACTGACCGCTAACTCGATTTATGGTTTTTCTTTTTCCAAAATCGGAAAAAGAAAGGTGATCCTCGTACGCATATCATCCAATTAAACAGCTTATACTATTATTTTCATTCAAATCCTAGTATTGAAATTGAAATTTAAGAACTGCGAAAAGTTGGACTGACCGCTAACTCGTTTTATGGTTTTTCTTTTTTCAAAATCGGAAAAAGAAAGGTGATCCTCGTACGCATATCATCCAATTAAACAGCTTATACTATTATTTTCATTCAAATCCTAGTATTGAAATTGAAATTTAAGAACTGCGAAAAGTTGGACTGACCGCTAACTCGTTTTATGGTTTTTCTTTTTTCAAAATCGGAAAAAGAAAGGTGATCCTCGTACGCATATCATCCAATTAAACAGCTTATACTATTATTTTCATTCAAATCCTAGTATTGAAATTGAAATTTAAGAACTGTGAAAAGTTGGACTGACAAGAATAATCGGGCACAGAATGGTTATGTGTCCGATTGGGTTTGGCGTTTTTGATCGTAGTTGGGATCAAATTCGTCGGTTTCGATATAAATATAGGCTTTTTTATCTGGCAGTGCTTGGCGGATCACTCGCTCGATCTGATTGACGACATCGTAACTGACGCCTTCGTAAGAATCCGCGATATCGATCTTGGCGGCGATCATCACTTCAGTTGGGCCTAAGTGCACCGTTTTAATGTCAATGACTTTTTTGACTTCTTCGCGGTTGAAGGCCGTTTGAATTTTCAATAGGTCTGCTTTTGAGACACTTTCGCCAATAATCAAGCTGTAAAATTCTCGCGCTAAAAAGATCGAGGCAAACAAAAGCATCATCCCGATCAACAACCCACTCAATGCGTCAAACATCGGGTTGCCAGTCAGCATCGTTAAAATAGTTCCGATAATCGCTAAAACTAACCCAATCACCGCACAAAAATCTTCTGTAAAAATAATCAAGATTTCACTGTGACGACTTTCATGTAAAAATTGGAATAGCGGCAGCTTTTCCGTATTCAGCTCATGAATTTCCTTAATTGCGACCCGCAACGAACTGCCTTCAACTAGAATCCCGAAAACGAGGATTGCTAAGATGATTAAAGGATTTTCTACTTCATGGCTGGGATGGAACAATTTTTCCACGGCCTCCCAAATCCCTAAAGCACCCCCACCAAAAAACAGCATTGTTGCTACAATGGTACTAAAGAAATATTTGGCCCGGCCTTCACCAAACTGATGCAGCTCACTTTGGCCCCGATTCGCCCGGCGATTGCCGAATAATAGTAAAATTTGATTGCTGCAATCCACCACACTATGGATGCTTTCATTCATCATTGCGGCACTACCGCTAAGCATATAGCCGACAAATTTGCTGACTGCTACTAAAATATTCGCTAACAGCGCAGCCAGTACGGCCATCGACCCTTGCGTTTTTTTCTCTTCCATTTGATTCACTCACTTCCTGATTGTATCTATTATAAATCAGAAAGGAAAAATCATAAAAACATATCTCTTTCCATTCGTGAAGCAAATCGCTCGTCTTTAAAGCTGAATTGTGGAAAAATCAAAAGAAAGCTAGGAGGGATTTTTATGCGTCTATGGCATGAAGCACTGATACCCGCGCTTCCGCGACAACAATTATTAGGACAGCATCGCGAAGTTGCGGCGTTGCGGGGCAAAGGTTGGGGCAAAAAGCACGCCACGGTGGATTATGTTTTCACTCATCCTTATTACAAATTGTATCAATTTCATTTGTTGGTTATGGAGGAAATGAAGCGCCGTGGCTACAAGCCTGATTCCTTATGGTTCGATCCGCTGTACCGTGGGAAAAACTTATCTCCTTTAGTAGCGATCCAGCCATTGGCCCTCACTCGTCCGATCTATCCCGAACATAATGAAGATTATCTAACAGAATGTCTGCTGAATCTGGTGCAAAAAGGCATCTTTTTGACTAAGCCTTGAACTCGGTCATATCCCCGCGAAAACGCAAAGGTAAATGATTTCGTTGAGCCCGATAATTGGCACGTTCATCAATCGTCACTGCTCGTAAAAAAGTCTTCCATTGCTGGCGAATGTCCTGTTCATCACCGGAATCCGAAAACTCGGGACAGCTAGTATTTTCCATCAAATGGATGTCCCCCTGATCAATGATTCCCAAAAGTTCATGGGTCTCATCATAAATCATGATTTTTTCTTGAGGATAGCGCTCGGCGAAATGAGGACAAAGATAAGGCATGACATAGTGCTTTGGATGGATTTTGCTGAATAACACGTCGCCAACATATTCAAACCGAACAAACCCCGTCAATGCATGATTTTCTCCAAGCAGGGTCCGAATACTTTTGGCTAACGCTAAGATCGCAGGGTGCCCTAAATGGTTTTCTAATAGATCCTTTGTTTGTAATGCAATCTCGATCGCTTCTAATAAATAGCGTTCTTTCCCCTCTAGTGTGGCGTAAAAACCATTTTGAATAAATTGAAAATTTTCTGATCGCAAGCGTTGACGCAGACGGCGATAGATTTTTTTCCCTCTCAGCACGTCGGTTTCGATCCACTCCGCCAAAAATAAATTTTCGACCGCTGTCTCCGGTGATAAGATCAGTGTCGGAAACTTTTTCTCCCGAAAGCTACGATCCACAATGGTCATAAACCCTAAAAAGCTACCGTCATACTCCCAATGGTCCGCGGATTCTTCCATGAAACTCACCTACTTTTCGCATGTTCAAAACGTTCCACATCAAATAAGGATAGCTGTTCACTGGTGGATTGCGTGTTGTGTTTCTTTAATACCTCATATTGCTTTGAAGAAATCAACGAGGTGATGATCCATTCCGGATCTTTGATCAATCCGGCAGGCGTTTCATGATTACAGGCGATAAAATATTGCGCCCGCTTGATTACGATACCCAATTTTTTTAAATCGGTTAGATGCAATCGATAATATTTTCTTGCCTTTACGATATTTTGCGCACTTTTCGGCCCGATCCCGGGAACGCGCAACAACTGATCGTAGGATGCCGTCTGGACGTCAACGGGGAAGCGTTGGTAATTTTGGACCGCCCAATTGGCTTTCGGATCGAGATACAAATTAAAGTTTGGTTTGTCCTCAGACAAAATCTCGTCCGCGGTAAATTTGTAATAGCGCAGCAACCAATCCGCCTGATACAAGCGATGTTCTCTTAATAGTGGTGGATCTGTCGTCACTGCCGGCAATAAATTATCTTGATTGACGGGAATATAGGCCGAATAATAGACCCGCTTCAATTGATATTTTTGATATAAATTCTCCGAAATCTTCACGATCGAGCGATCACTCTCAGGGCTAGCTCCGATGATCATCTGGGTTGACTGTCCGGCTGGCACAAAACTTGGTGCATTCCGCACCATGGGTAAAAATTCCTGTTCTTTTTTTACCGTCGTAATCTGCTTCATCGGCTTGTATAAGTCAAAGGGATCTTTATCTGGAGCCAGCAATTTTAGACTTTCGCGGGAAGGCAGTTCAACATTGACACTCATTCGATCCGCCAGAAAACCAAGTTCTTCGATTAATTTTTCATCCGCGCCTGGAATCGCCTTAACGTGGATATAGCCACGAAAACCTTTTTCTTCCCTTAAAATTTTTAGCGTCTTGATTAAGAGCTCGCAAGTGTAGTCCGGATTCTTAATAATTGCAGAGCTCAAAAACAGGCCTTCGATATAATTACGCATATAGAAATCCATCGTCAAATCCGCCACCTCTTGCGGCGTGAAAGTCGCTCGCGGAATCGCATTCGATTTTCGATTGATGCAATAATGACAATCAAAGATGCAGGCATTAGTGAACAATAATTTTAATAACGATACGCACCGTCCATCGGGCGTAAAGGAATGACAAATCCCAGAGACTTGCGTACTACCTACCGTCCCCTTCCTGGTATTATTTTCCACACCACTGCTGGAACAGGATACATCATATTTCGCTGACTCAGCCAAAATTTCAATTTTTCTTTCCAGCTCCATCGAAAGCTCTCCTTTTTATCGAACCTATGTTCTTATTTAACCAAAGAAAGTCTTCTTTGTCAAAAATTTTCTTGTGAGATACTTCTAAAGACGGATGACGTCATTTGAGAATTTGCTATACTTTTAGACATAACCACAGCTGTTCGTTACTTTTCCAGTCGGAAATGAGTTAGCTGTACTGTCAGATAAGGATAAGGAGAATGAAAGATGGAAAGAAAACAATATGTTTGTGACAAGTGCGGATGCCAGCATTATACATCTGACCAATTCCAAGCAACGGGGGGAAATTTCGCAAAGATCTTCGATGTACAAAATAAAAAATTCACGACTATTAGCTGCAAACAATGCGGCTACACCGAACTCTATCGCGGAACAACGTCGGATGGTTGGAATATTCTAGACTTCCTAATGGGTGGAAGCTAAAAAAAGAAGGGGCAAACATCGTTCATCGAGTTTGTCCCTTCTTTTATAGTTAAATGTTACTTTTCAAAATACCCCGTCCAAGAGCGATCTTCTTCGTTGACCTTTGCTCCTACGAAGGCTTTTTGAGTTGATTTTCTGACTAAATCACCTTCGCCGCTTAAATCATCCATCAACGCTTTGTACTCTGGATAAACGACGGCCTCCAACTCATTGAGATCGCGATTCGTGAAAAAATCCTCCATTCGCTCCTCTGGCTCGGTTTGTGAAAACTCCGTCGTCGGTTCGACCGCGACTTGGTCCTTCTGATCAAACCAAAAAAAGAGTAAAACGGCTGCTAACACAACAACAAGCGCTGCAATTTTTTTCATCCAATCCGCCTCCAACGATTCTGTTTATTATTAGTATGCCATAATTGAAAGCGTTTTTGAATGAAAAGCAGTCTTTCTCGATAAATAGGCTTTGACTGAATCAAAAAAAGCTAAAAACCTGTAAGGGTTCTTAGCTGTGTTTTTTACTCGAATTCTTCGTATTCATTTGGGTCTTGATCGTCGATTCGACCGTCCGCTTTTTCTAATAGATTGATTCTTTCGAGCTCTGTTTGTGACAATTCAAAATCAAATATCGTCAAATTCTCCCGTTGATGCTGCAAGTTGCGCGATTTTGGGATTGGCACAATTCCACGTTGATGATGCCAACGTAAAACGATTTGCGCCGGAGTCTTGTGATATTTTTCTGCGAGTTCTTGAATCACCGATTCCGTTAGCGCGTCATTGCCGCGGCCTAACGGACTCCAAGCCTCTGTTAGAATGCCGCGTTTTTTATTTTCAGCAACCATTCGTTCTTGGACCCAGTAAGGATGGATCTCGATTTGATTGACCGCCGGTGTCACACCGGTTGCTTCGATAATTTTATCCAAATGCTCTGGCTCAAAATTAGAAACACCAATCGAGCGAATCAAGCCTAACTTTTGCGCATCAACTAATGCCTGCCACGCTTCAGTATACAGACCCCGCTTAGGTAATGGCCAATGAATCAAATACAGATCAAAATACGTTAAGCCCATCCGAAATAAGGATTCTTGAATCATCATTAAGGCATCAGCATAATGGTGGTATTTTCCTGGTAGCTTCGTCGTTACAAAAAATTCCGAACGAGGAAGTCCTGAACGGCGAATCGCTTCCCCCACAATTCCTTCGCTGTCATAATTCGTTGACGTGTCTAACAAGCGATAGCCATCTTGGATCGCTGTCAACACTTGATCCACCCCTTGACCTCCTCGGATCTGATAGGTTCCCAGTCCAACAGCCGGTAAAAAATGTCCGTCATTCAATGTTATCAATGGTGCAGTCATCAGCAAATTCCTCCTAATTTTTATTTATCCTTCCACAAGTTAAAAAAATACTCATGTTTAAGTGTATCTTCTCATCACCATTCCACCTTACCACCAAATTCTTGGCCTTGTTAAATTCTCTGCTCAGCGTAAGCAATTTTTTCTTAGATCGGCAGAAAAAAAAGTAAGAAAGAGGTATACTACAAATTGAATAGCAATGAGAGGAGAAGATGACGATGGATTCAATTTTTTGTATCGTTCTAGGAATGATCTTCGCAAACGGCATCCCCCATTTTGTCAAAGGGATTACCGCAGAAAAATGGCCTGTTCCTTGGAAAACATTCGCATCCGCTCCAACGAATGTCTTGTGGGCGATTACGAATTGGTTAGTGGTGATTATTTTGTTTGCACTCTTCAAGCCAGACATCAATAGCTTTGATGCAGCCTGCTTTTTGCTAGGTATGGGAATTACTGGATACTATCTCGCCTTGCATTGGTCAGAAAAAAATGACGAGACAGAATAATTTTTTAAAGACGAACGTGCTACTAAAGGATTTCTTTTCCTTTAATAGCACGTTCTTTTTTTATTCACCCGTTGATTATTCTTGCATCGCTGGTAATTCGTTTTTATTTAATTTATTCAAGTAAGGGATCATCATGATTGTACCAGCGATAAAGGCGATCCCTTCGGTAATAGTCATTGACCAAATCAAGCCGTTCAAACCATAAAAATGGTGCAGTAAAAGAACGACTGGAATGAAAAAGGTTCCTTGGATCGTAGACATGATTCCCGTTTGAGCGCCAAAACCTGAGGATTGGAAGATTCCGGTAAATAAACCCGAGAATCCGTTAAAGACGGAAGAAACTAATTGTGCTGCTAAAATCGTTAAACCAACTTGTACTACGCGAGGGTCGCTAGTAAATACGCTTAGTACGGGCACTCGGAAGAGATAAACGGCGACCGCGAAAATGATTGAGATACCACCAATCCATAAAGAAACTTCTTTCAACGCTTCTTTTAGACGTTTGGTATTGTGGGCGGAGAAACTATAAGCAAATAACGGCATGGCGCCTAAAAATAGACCCATCGTCAAAAATTCAGGCAACTGTGTAATCCGCACCGCGATCCCGAAGCTGGCGACAACATTATCGCCATATTCAACTGAAAAATTGTTCAACAATAACGTTGTTACGATCATAAAGGCTGATTTAAACAGTTCTGAAACACCGATTTTATAGACTTCTAATTGATCGCTAAAAGAAAGTTTGAAATGTTTCAAGAAGCCCTTCAAGGATTCGCTTCTATTTTCTAAAAACCAAACATAATAAGCGGTGGAAGCCAAATTGGCAATAACTGTTGAGATTCCGGCCCCAATCACATGCAGGTTAAAAACCAAGATCAATAGCGCATCCAGCGCAATACTAACAGCCACACTAATAAACATTCCATACATCGATTCCTTTGAGGCGCCTTCTGAGCGAACCATTTGCTCCAAGGCAAAGTTCAGAATAAAGGCAAATCCACCAGCAAATAAAATCGTTGAATATTGTTTTGTGTAAAGCAGTGTTTGTCCGTCGGCGCCAAGTAAGTGAACAAACGGTGTCATAAATAAGATAGCGACTGCTCCGATAACCAACCCAAGAATAATGCTTGTGTAAAAGGAATAGCCAGCGACTTTCTTCCCCTTCTGAGTATCCCCGCTGCCTAATAGCCGCGTAATAAAGCTGCCGCCACCGACACCAAACATATTTCCGACCGCCATCAAAATGATCGTGATCGGCATCGCCAACGTAATCGCCGACATCATATTCGTGTCATGGATCCGACCAATAAAATAAGCGTTGATCAAATTGTAGATCGTCGTGGCTGAGATCCCCACCATCATCGGGATCGACAAATGGGCGATGGCTTTGCGAATGGGACTTTCCTTTAAATAATAAATATTCGATTCGTTGACTTCAAATTCTTCCATGATACTACCTTCTTCTATTCATTTATAATAGTTAGAATTCTAACTATTTAGGTGCAAGCAGTTTTGCGCTGCTTGTTCTTATAAACTGCGGTCGATTTTTCTAAGCAGTTCGGTCAATTCTTGCACTTCTTCCGGGTCTAGCGCTTTGACCAATTCTTTTTCCGCCGCATAAAACGCCTCATTGGTTTCATTGACGATCGCTTTTCCCTTAGGAAGAACATAAATATTTTTTTGCCGCTCATTATCGGCTGGAATTCGACGTTCGATATACCCTTTTTTTTCTAAGCCTTGCAGCATACTGGTAATACTGGCACCGCGTCGTTGAAAGACTTCCGCTAAATCTTTTTGGATCAAGCCTTTGTCTTCGTTCTGCGCAATATACGCAATCATTCGAGCTTGTTGCGGACTGACACCTAACGATTCCGCACGATCTTTCATCAATTCACGAGATTTGTGCATAATCGAGCGCAGTAGATTGGAAACGACCATTCTATCCAAAAGAATTCCTCCTCGCTAACTATTAGATATCTAACTGTTCGAAAAGAATATACACGCCGTTAAAATAAAAGTCAACGGAAAAGATTCGTTTTCTAAAAATTAGAGTTCTAACTTTATTAACCTATTCTAGGTTGAAGAAAAACTCATTCTTCCTAAATAAATATCGTTCATTGTATTTAATCCATCTAAAATCATTTTTATTTCTAACAAAAACTTAATTATAGTATAATTTATTTATAATAAAACTTTTTTTGTTGTTTGATCATTATTTTCCCCGAAAAAAATCAGATTAGGAGGAACGGATATGAAAAAATTTATTAAGTTAGGACTTGTTCTCGCATTAGGATTGACTTTTGTTGGTTGTGGTGACAATGCCACTAATGAAACCACTACCAGTCAGTCGCAAACAATCAGCTCGCTGGAAAAAAGCAATCAAGACTTAAAGGCGACCGTCTCATCTTTAGAGAAGACCGTGAATTCTTTTGAAAAAGAAAAAGCGGCGAAGGAAAAAACACAGAACGCCGAGCAAGAGCAAAAACAAAGGGAATTAGCCAATACGAAGAAAGCCGAAGAAGAACAGCAACGCAAAGAACAAGAAGCTCAGGCTGCCGCCGAGAAACAAGCAGCGGAACAAGCGGAGGTTGCCAAACAGGCCGAGGAAAAACGAATTGCAGAAGAAGCAGAAGCGACTCGTAAGGCAGAAGAACAGCGCGTCGCACAAGAAGCAGCTGCAAGAAAACAAGCGGAAGAGCAACAAGTCGCGGCTCAAGCACAGTCAGAGGCGGATGCTCGTGCCCAACAAGAAGCACAGGTTCAGCAAGCAGCCCAGCCGGCTCAAGGTCAGACCGTTTATGTCACACCGACAGGCAGCAAATATCATACGCACAAGTGCGGCAACGGCACTTACAGCCCCGCTACACTAGAGGAAGCACAAGGTCGCGGATTAACCGCCTGTGCGAAGTGTTATTAATTAAAAAAATAAAGCCACTGAAAAGTGAACTTTTCAGTGGCTTCGTTTTTAGCTCTTCTTCAAATTCCCCGCAAAGGCCTGCTTCCCTTTACGAATATAGGTAAAACCGGAATAAAGCACGACTACGATAACAATCCATGTCAAAACGTTCATGTTCAACCCGGTGACAAAGCGCGTCGCGATGATTACTCCGATAATTCCACCGATCGTAATCCCCAAACTAACTTTACGAGAATAATCCCCCGATTTAATAAAGTTTGTACCAGCAACTGGCATTAGACCTGCACATGAAGCCATCATGATTGGAAAAGCCACCAACGGACTTAAGCCAAGCATATAAACCAACGCCATACACGGTGCGTAAAGTCCTACTCCAATCGTCATCAAGGCGCCCAAAATAAAATTACCGATAATACCAATGATTAATTTTGAACCCGTCAAACCGGTTAAATGATTGCCTGTTCCTAATAGATCCAATAATCCTAATTGTTTTAGCGCCATTAGTGCGGCTGTGACGATCAAGGCGATTCCCATGTAAAATTGGACTTTTTTCTCAGGCAGCTTGCTGACCGTTTTCGAACCAATGTAAGAACCGACAATTGCGGCAATGACTAGCGAAAATAAAGTCAACGGCGCTACTTTTACTACCGTAATAAAAATGAACGCTTCAATAATCACCGGTACCGTGTGAGAAACATTCAATGTTCCCGGTAATTGACGATCATTGTCTAATTGCTTCGTCGTTTCTAATAGCATCGTCGTCGGTGCAAAACTCCCGATTCCCAGCGTGTCCATCGCGTCCGTCACCAATCCGATCAACCCGGCAACGAGCCAATTCCCGCCGCCTAAATTTTTTCGTTCCGCAACCAAATCGCGAATAAAATAAAAAAGATAGTAAACCAAGAGGACTGCTAAAAGTCCCAATAAAATCTGTACCATAATTCTCTCCTTTGAATATTTAATTGAATGAAAGCTCTTTTACCTGTAAAGATGGTACAACAATTCACATACTTTTTGACTGAAATTAAATAACAATTTGATGATATTCGTCAAATAAATCTTATAAAAAGTGCTAAGCTTCACACAAAAAAAGGAGCTGGGACATTAATTTGTCTCAGCTCCTATTTCCGTATAAACGGTGTGACAGAAGTAGTTTCTTCGGAAATAAGCCAAAATTTCTTGAAGCTGAACACTTCTGTCCCAACCTCCTTACAGCTCTTCATTTATTGATCTTCCATGACTTCTTGTAAACGAAAGCGCACCATTTCTTTAATCAAATCAATTGGCAAATCTTGGTCATAAGGAAACTGGACGGCTCCCTTAGAAGTTTTGTAGTCCTTTAATTGTTTTTCAAAAGCTTCCATAGCGCTAGGTGTCGGATAAAAGCCGATATGCTTTTTCATTGCCCCGAAATGAACCAGATTTTCTTTTAAATAAAAGGTTGGCATCTGGTAAGAAATCTTCTCTTTCGTTTCGGGTGGAACCGTTTCTTTAATTACTTGATAAATTTCTTTTAGCTTGGGCTGCTGATCTTTTTCAGCCTCATTGATATATTCTTCGATTGCTGTCATCGCTTCACGTCCTTTTTTCTTTTAGTCTAGCGGAAAAGGTTGAAAAGGGATACAAAACTGCTCTATTCTTCCTTCACGTTCTCCCCTAAAGAAAAGCCGTCAAAGGTCTCACCATCATAATATTTCAATAATTGATCTGCCGTTAATAAAGAAGAGGTCATTTCTTCGTCCTTTTCTTCCTCCACTTGATTCAACGCGACGTATTCTTGGTACTGCTCCGCTAATTGACGGTACAGCGCTTTTTTCGAGGAACCTTCGCCAGTAATAAATGGAAGTTCCTTCAAATGACCGCGATAAAGAGGCAAG
The DNA here is from genome assembly GCF_001885905.1 of Enterococcus devriesei. GTDB lineage: Bacteria > Bacillota > Bacilli > Lactobacillales > Enterococcaceae > Enterococcus_A > Enterococcus_A devriesei. Next base: position 394,148 of record NZ_JXKM01000003.1, read on the forward strand.
TTTTCCAGCCACTCGATCGGCTGTTCTACGACGGTCAGTTGAACGTCAGCAAAAATATCTTCATACATTGGTTTTTTCCTCCTGAATTTCTCGATATTGACGCGGGGTAAGGCCTTCGATTTGCTTGAAACGTTTATAGAAAAAGGCCTTATCTTTGTAGCCTAAGCGTTCGACAATTGTTTGGATAGTCAGATCTGTTTGCTCTAAATAGAGCTTACAACGCTGGATGCGGCGCAGCAATACGATCTCCGTAAAGGCCTGCCCCGTTTTTTCCTTTAATAAGCTCGACAAATAATTCGGGTGAAAATGAAATTTCTGAGCGACCTCTTCTAGTGTCACTTGCTCCAAGCGGACATCGATATAGGCTAAAATTTCTTCCGTTAATTGACCGCTGGACACGAAGCTGTCTCTGGCAACAAGATGTCCCGTCTCGGCCTGACTGATCTCAACAATCAGCAGTACAAAGGCCGCCTTCGTTACCTTATTATTGAAATAAGCCATCTTGACCACCTGTTTTAACAACAGCAACGTATAAAAATGAATATCCGTTAATGTCGCAAAATCATACACCAAATAGCGGCTAACTCCTAAAAATTCTGAACTTATTGCCTCGATAAAAAAGCGATACAACAGCGGTTCTTCAAAAAATTGGCCTAATAATGAATCGGTGAAATAGCTAGCTTTAAAATAAAACGTGATGACTTCCGCGTTCTGGTCTCCTTGAAAAGAAAGTCGCGCCGCACCATTCATCAAGATTAATCCACCCATATCAAGCCGTCTTTCAGAGGTATCAAGTTTCACCTCAACCGAACCTTTCAGTACATAGAATACCCGAATAAATTCCGAAGAAACTTCGATCCGCTGTTCACTCTTGCGCGTTACAAAAGCCGCGATCTCACGCTTGGGATTTTCCGCAAACTGCCGGACCTCGTTTTTCATTTCTTTATCCTCAACAAGATAGCAATCCAATGTTTCCAAAAACTGATAAAACTGATCATATTGCTGCTCCGTTACCTTCACTTTTCCACCACCTTAGAATCGAACACTTTTTTCTTTATCTACACTATTTCAAACAGCTGCTTATCAGCATATAATTTATTTATTGATTGTAGCATTTTTAGCGTTTCATTACATTAGATTCAAACACTTCTAAGGGGGATTTATTATGAAAATTGGTTTTATCGGTGCCGGCAACATGGCCACGGCAATCGTGGAAGGAATCGTACAAAAGGGCTTCAGCAATCCAGAAGACATTTATTTATATGATATCGCAACGGAGAAAGTCCAAGCCTTCGCGGAAAAAATCGGCGCGCATGCGCTGAAAGACCCGCAAGCCGTTATTCAAACTGTCGACACGTTGATCCTAGCAGTCAAACCGAATGTCATTAAAGGAGTCTTGTTAGCAGCCAAAGAAGCGATCGTTGCCAATGATCCACTGATCGTCTCTATCGCAGCGGGAACTAGCACGGCTGCGTTATATGACGTTTTCGAGACCGATCAGCCGATCCGCATCGTCCGAGTCATGCCGAATATGAACGCCATGGTTGGTGAAGGGGCGGCGGCAGTCTGCGGAAACAGTGCCGCGACTGAGGAAGATGTTAAACAAATCATTGATCTCTTCAACGCTGTAGGGAAAGCTTGGCCTTTAGAAGAGAAATATTTCTCCATCTTTACTGCGATCGCTGGCAGTTCACCAGCCTATACCTTCTTATTTATCGACTCAATCGCTCGGGCTGCAGTGAAGAATGGCTTGCCAAAGGATCTCGCTCTAGAAATGGCGACCCAAGCCATTCTAGGCAGCGCTCAAACTTTGGCCACTAGTCAAGAAAATCCGTGGACCTTGATCGATCGGGTCAGCTCACCAGGCGGAACGACAGTCGCAGGGATCGTGGAGTTAGAAGACAACGCCTTTATCTCGACCGTTATCAAGGGAATCGATGCGACGATTCGAAAAGACGAGGAACTAGGAAAGAAATAATTAGCCACAAAAAAATTGCTGATCATATCGACCAGCAATTTTCTCTTATCTTATTTCTTCCACTCATCAACTTCTTTTTGATGATCTTTGATCCAGTCCTTCGCTGCTTGCGATGGATCTTCACCTTCGTTGATTGCTAACATGACACTTTCCATATCTTTTTGGATCCAGTGGAAGTTGTCTAATACTTTATAAGCTTCGGGCTGGTCTTTTTTTAGACCTTGGCGAGCCATAGTGTGGATCGATTCGGCTGAGCCCATCGCATTTTTAGGATCTTCTAAATATTTCAAACCATATTTTGCAAACATCCAGTGGGGTGACCAGCCGGTGATTACGATGGGTTGTTTGTTTTTGATTGCTTGGCCTAGTGCGACGGTCATTGCTCCAGAAGAAGAGGTTGAAACTTTCCAATCCGCTAAGTTTGGATAAGCCTTCACCGTATTTTCCGCCGCATTGACAACGCCCGCACCAGGTTCAATCCCGGTGATGGTTTTATTGGCTTGGTCGGATAGATCTGCGATGGAATTTACATCCATATAATCCGGTACGACGATTCCAACTTTAGCACCTTTCAAGTTGACGCCTAAATCATCGACTTGATCTTTATATTGGGCATATTGTGATTTGTGGGTATTTGGCAGCCAAGCCGCAACCATTGCATCCGATTCGCCTTTTGCAACGGATTCCCACATAATCGCATTATCTAATGGGGTCGTGTTGACTTTGTAGCCCATTTCTTTCAATACTTCTCCCACAACGTGGGTTGAAGCGACTTCGGTATCCCATTCCACGTAAGAAAGATTGATCGTACCTTTGGTTTTCTCAGACGCCCCGCCAAAACCAAATGACGCCAACAACACAACAGCAGCGACCACACCGGCTGCAATACCCAATTTTCTCTTCTTGCTCTTCGGCATTTTTTCAGCGGCTTGTTGTTTCGGTTTATTGATATTTTGGGTAAAGCGGTCAATGATGATTGCTAAAATAACTAGTGCTAAACCATTGACGAACCCATTTCCGACCTGTGCTCGTTGCAAGGCAGATAAGACCCCACGTCCTAGACCGGGAGCACCGATCATTGAGGCGATTACTACCATTGATAAAGCCAGCATCGTTGTTTGGTTGATCCCGGCTAAAATAGTACTTTTAGCTAACGGCAATTCTAATTTGAATAATTTTTGTTTGGCAGTACCACCGAATGAATCAGAAGCTTCGACTAACTCTTTTGGAATTTGACGAATCCCTAAATTCGTAAAACGGACCGTTGGTGGCAAGGCGAAAATCACTGACGCGAAGACCCCTGGCACCATACCGATTCCAAAGAAGGCAACGGCTGGGATCAAATAAACAAAACCAGGCATCGTCTGCATGAAATCCAAAATCGGTGTAATGATCTTTTTCGCCGTCTCGTTTTTCGCCATCAAGATCCCTAACGGTACCCCGATGATGATCGATAGCAAGCTAGATAAAAGCACAAGCGTAACGGTACTCATTAAATCCATCCATAAACCTTGATTATAAATGAATAATAGTCCGATCAAGGTAAAGCTGGTTAATCCCCATTTTTTATTGGAGATGAAAAATGCGGCAACTGTCAAAACTAAAATAAATAAGAGTGGCGGAATCATTGTTAAGATTCCCGTCATGCCATCCATCAAAAATTGTCCGGCCTGTTGCAATGCTGAAAATAATCCTGCGAAGGTGCTAGTTAACCAGTCGGTGAAATTTTCAACCCAATCTGCAACGGGTAAAGCTTGTTGTAAAAAACTAAACATTCGTCGTCACCTCTTCTTCTGTATTTGCCAACGCTTCTAAGACACTGCCGCGAATCACAACGCCGACTAAGCGGTCGCCTTCAACCACAGCTAAAGGAGCTGGCGAATCAAAAATCAGATTAAAAATGTCGGTCACCAGCATGTCTTTAGGAATACGGCGGACATTTTTATCAATGACTTCTTTTAAGGTTAGATTATTTTTCCGAGCTTCTAAGGCTTTATCCGCCGTCAGGCTGCCTTTTAATTTACGCTTGCGGTCAACGGCTAACAGCATGCTGACTTCTTCTTTCCGCATTCGGTTCAAGGCCACATTTGGACCATCGACTTCGATATTGGTCGTCAAAGCCGGTACCATGATATTTTGCGCAGTCAGGACTTTTGAACGATCCACGTCTTCCACGAAGTCGCGGACATATTGGTTGGCTGGATGGGTCAAAATTTCTTCCCCCGTACCGATCTGCATGATTTGTCCGTCCTTCATCAAGGCGATTCGATCACCGATCCGTAAGGCTTCATTCAAGTCATGGGTAATGAAGATAATCGTTTTTTGCACATTTGATTGTAAATCCAATAGCTCATCTTGCATTTCACGGCGAATCAATGGATCTAACGCTGAGAAGGCTTCATCCATCAATAAGATTTCTGGATCGTTGGCTAAGGCCCGCGCCAAACCGACCCGCTGCTGCATCCCACCGGATAATTGATCAGGGTATTGATCCTTAAAGGTCAGCAAACCGGAGTTGTCTAAGGCTTGCTCCGCCTTGGCTTGACGTTCCGCTTTCGGTACACCCCGGACTTCAAGTCCGTATTCCGTATTTTCTAAAATCGTTCGATGTGGAAACAATCCAAAATTTTGAAAGACCATATTGATTTTATGGCGGCGCACTTCCCGCAGTGCTTCTTTATCCATTTGGGCAATATTCTCACCATCAATATAAATCTCACCAGAAGTTGGATCGATCAACCGATTTAACAAACGAATCATCGTGGATTTTCCGCTACCGGAAAGCCCCATAATCACAAATATTTCTCCTTCATTGACTTCAAAACTGGCATCATACACACCAACTGTCGCACCCGTTTGCTCGACGATCTCGTTCTTACTGCGATTCTCTTGGATCATCGCAAGGGCTTGTTGCTGCTTCTTACCAAAGATTTTCGTCAGATGTTCAACCTTAACTTTACTCAAAATGTATCCTCCTTATTAAAAAGCTTTACGAACCTCGTTCGCGAAACCAAATTTCATCTGCATTAAAAAATGCTCTCACTGAAAAAGTGACCATACAACACTAACACGGTGTGGTCACTTTGTCAAAAATGATGCAGAAAGTTTTCAGGAAAACAAATTCAAAGCAAAAAAATCTAAGCATTTCTGCTTAGATTTTTTCGCTACAAGGATCAGCTAGACTTCTCGATTTTGAGTAAAGAAATGCATTGGATCGTATACTTGTTTCAATTTTTTTAATCTAGCCGCGGTTTGGTTAGACCAAACGCGGAGATTTTCCGCCGTACTCGTATCGCTTGAATAGGCGCCATAAATACCTTGACCAAATTCCTGGATCGGTTGGAAAAGCCGAAGCGCTTCATCCGCATGTGCTTGATTGACCCAATAGGCAATCATAATCTCTGCTTCTCTAAAAGACCATGCGTTGAAATCGGCGGCTTTATCATTCATCGCTCCGCCGAGTGCCCGCAATTCTACGCCATAGACAAAAGGCGGCTCCAGCAGTTTTTCCATTTCGGCCGCTATTGCTTGCGGAATATCTGTTACCAACGTATTTTTCCCAAAAGCCGTATTTTTTCCATCAATGCGGGCATGCTCATCGGGAAAGAAATCGGCGTAGTTCATCGCTACTTCTGTTTTAGCGGAAACGTTGCCTAAATGAAGAGCCTCAGCCAGCACCGCTCTTGCTTCAGGGGTTTCCTCGCCGTACCAAAAGTTTCTCGTCTGTACCGTGATCGTTTGATCTGCACCTTTGTTAAGCAAAAGAATACTCGTCAATTTATTTGAAGAATTTTTGAACCATGCATGCCACGCTTGCGTAAAGCCATAAAGATCCGTGATCGTATAATTGATGGTTTGAATGACCATAGGAATCGAAAATTCCGAATCGGTTGTGGTCACTTTATCCGCTTGAAAAAGAAATTCCGTTACTACACCAAATTGTCCGCCGCCTCCACGAATGCCCCAAAAAAGTTCCGGCTCATTCAGGTCATCAAGCTCATGTCGTTCACCGTCCGCCGTGATCAGTGTTCCGCCAATGACCCGATCGATCGTCAAGCCAAAAGAACGTAAAATGATCCCCATCCCACCGGATACCGCCAAGCCGCCGACACCGGTATCACCATGATCCCCACTTGAAATCACTAATTGATCGGCTAGCAGCTTGGTCGCTACATCTGACCAGAGGGCACCGGCTTGGATTTTAACAATGCCTTTTTCTTTATCAATTACTTGAATCTGATTCATCCGGGAGAGGTCTAAGATCATTCCTTGGTCGTTCACGGAAGTCGCGGATAGTCCATGACCACCGCAGCGGACAGAAAAGGGAAATTCTGCCCCTTGTTTGATCTTAGCAGCATAGGTGATCGCGTCTCGGACTTGTTCTTCGTTCTCTGCTAAAATGACAATTTTGGGCTGGCCTACTTTATAATCGTTTGAACGAACATCATCATAGCGAGGGTCTTCTGGAAATACTGCAACATCCTTCAGTGAATGTGGTAATTCTGGTAGCTTTTTCTCCATGGTAAATCCTCCGTTCGTAAATTCAAAAAGTTATTAAGGGTTAACAAAGTGTCTCATGGAGAGAACCAATAGTAAAAAAATAACTTTTGTAATTCAGAAAGCGTTATCATTTCTTAATATTTTGCCTTTTAAACAAAATAAGCTACCGGAGAACGAGGCAGAAGTGATCAGCTTCAAGAAATTTCAGTTTATTGCCGAAGAAGCTGCTTCTCACCGTTTATACGTAAATAGAACCTGTGACAAACGTTTTGTCACAGGTTCTATTAGCTTTATTTATCTGGATAAAATAAATGCTGCATGCGTTGCAGCACCAGCTCATTACCGACAAAGAACAAGGTGTCGCCTACGCAAATTTTGGCGTAGGGGCCTGGTGATAGCAGCAGCTGTTCTTTTTGCTGAATCGCAATAATGGTTGCGCCCGTCTCATGCCAAATATTTAATTCATTGACGGTCTGTTCTAAATGTTCCGCTGCTTCTGTTAAAGTCAGCTCGTAAGGAACAAAGGGTGCGACGTTGTGAACCCGCTTGGTCTGCGCAAATAATTGATCCAATAATTGCGTCATATTATTTAATTCTTGTTTTTGATTTTCAATACTGGTTTGAATATCATTTTTGATCTCTTGGGCGGATTGAACGTCTTGATATTTTTCGAAATAGACTTTGGCTTTTTCTCGCGAAAGTACATAAGCACCGCTGCCATGACGAACTTCCATGATGCCAAGGTCAACTAAGACATTGATGGCTTTTCTAGCTGTCTCTGGTGAAACATTGAAATTACTAGCCAGCGTAGAACGAGCGTGAATTTTTTCGCCTACTCGATAGCGATTGTCCGCGATCCGTTCGGCGATCTCCACCGCTACTTGTTGGTACCGAGGCAGTAAGACCCGCTTCTTGTTTTCCCCTTCCATTTCGACCCCTCCTAGTTCGTCTAAATATTTTCTATTTTTCAAAAAATGAGTCTGATTCTTACCGGATCGATCCTTCCGGTAAAGCGGCAAACGCCGTCAGACTAACTACTATAGAACAGCCTATTAGAACTGCACACTGCGAAAAACGGAACTTACCTTTTTTGCAGAATTCTTTTCAAGCATAGCATATTTTTTTTAGAAAAGCTGTAACCATTCTATGACCGCTTAAATGAAGATGTTAGTGCTTTTTCTTTTAGTTTTTTTTCATAGAAGCACTTTTTTCGCTGCTATCTTTCGCCTTTTTGTCAAAAAAAGGCTAGACTGGTTCAGATTATTTTTTGTGCCGATCTATTTAGCGCAAAAAAAATTAAATAGAAACAGGAGTGATTGTTTGCATTTTTTAATGGGTATTATTGGGTTGGGACTGGTCCTGGCATTAAGTTTTCTAATCAGCAATGATCGGAAAAAGATTCGTTTTACACCGCTTTTGATCATGCTGGTCTTGCAATTTTTATTAGGTTTTATTTTACTACGTACATCAGTGGGAACCAAGATCGTTGGTAGTTTGGCCAGCGTTTTTGATGCTTTGCTAAGTTTTGCCGGTTCGGGTGTGGACTTTGTCTTTGGCGGAATTGCCAACAAAGGTAGCTTCCCCTTTTTCTTAAACGTTCTGATGCCGATCGTCTTTATTTCTGCGATCATCGGAATCTTGCGTTACATTAAAATTTTGCCGTTATTTATGAAAGGTGTCGGTCTGGCATTAAGTAAAATCAACGGCATGGGCAAGCTGGAATCATACAACGGAATCGCTTCTGCGATTTTAGGACAGTCGGAAGTCTTTATCTCCATCAAAAAGGAATTACCGACCTTGTCAGAACAACGCCTAACGACGATGAGTATCTCAGCAATGTCAACAGTCTCCATGTCGATCGTTGGTTCTTATATGGCTTTGATTCAACCACGCTATGTCATTACGGCTTTAGTATTGAACTTATTCGGTGGCTTTATCATCGCCTCCATCGTTAATCCTTATCAATTGGAGAACGATGAATTAGTGATTGAAGAGGACAAAGAACAAACCTTTTTCCAAATGCTCGGGGAATATATTTTAGACGGCTTCCATGTCGCAGTTACCGTTGCGGCGATGCTGATCGGATTTGTCGCCTTGATCGCGATGATCAACTTCATTTTCGCTAAGATCACAGGACTGACTTTCCAAGAGATTCTTGGTTATGTCTTCGCCCCATTGGCCTTCATTACTGGGATTCCTTGGAAAGAAGCCGTTGATGCCGGCAGCTTGATGGCGACTAAATTAGTCACCAACGAGTTCGTCGCCATGACCGAATTAGCCAAAGGAAATTGGCATTTCTCTCCACGGACGACTGCCATCGTCTCCGTTTTCTTAGTTTCCTTTGCAAACTTCTCGTCGATTGGGATCATTTCCGGTGCGATGAAAGGTTTGAATGAAGAAAAAGGCAATCTGGTAGCCAAGCACGGCTTGAAAATTCTATTAAGTGCAAGTCTCGTCAGCTTTTTAAGCGCGATTATCACGGGTTTGATTTTTTAAAATGAAAGAGGGATCAGGGCTGAATACAGCCCTGATCCCTTTTGATTATCCGGCGCGATCGCGCTTATAATTGTTCATCTTCCAATACTTCATACTCATAAGGCGAACCTTCGTAGAAAAATTGGGTGGAAACAGTCGCTTCATTGTCCGTTGCAATTAATTCTTTGCGGAAAGGAAAGCGTACCGAGTGCCCTGTTTTTGTTTCAGATCCCGGTAAAATATAGGATAAGCTGTCATCTGGTGTCGGCTTGTTCAAGTCATTCATGACCGCATCAATCACCTGCTGCTGATCTATTTTTTCTGCCTTTGCGACCTTTTGATAATCCTTAAAAAAAGCTGCCTGTCCTTCAAAATATGTCATTTCCATTTTCTTCACCCTTTCAAATGCTCTTAATCTTTTGTCATTCAGTTACTAAATAACCCAGTTTACTCTGTTAAATCTAACCGGCCCGCTTCGGTTTGAAACAGCGGCCAACTTCCCGCCAACTCTAAGCGAATCAACTTTAACTCAGGATATTGCTGAAGCGCGACTATGATCGAGTCGATCAATTTTCCTTGCTGATTTGCATGTTCCTGTGGTGATAACAGTGTATCTTGATCAAGCATTTCACCATAGGCTCGGTTTTTTTCAATCACCTCATGAAACGCCGCCTTGAATGAGCGCTCAATTTTTCGCGCAAACTTCGCTTCATTCTCCGTCGTATAGGCGAGCTGATCCTTGTCTACTAAAAAAGTCGCGTAGATCAAAGGAACCGTGGACACAGGCTTCACGGGAGAAACATAATAAAACATTTTTTCCAAAAGATCCATTGAGATCGTCAGCTTCATAACATCTCCTCTTTTCTAGGATTATTATAGCATTCACTAGGCCATTTCTTAGCTCATTTAATCTCAAAAAAGGCTGAGGATGAAGCGTCTCCAAAAGTTAGACCAAAAATCTAACTTTTGGAGGTTGCTATTCTTATGGCAAAATACAGTTTTGAATTTAAAATGAAAATTGTTCAAGAGCATCTTGAGGGTAAAGGGTGAATGGGTTGTCACACCAATAAATATAACGTTAAAGGTACGACTCAGATTCGTAAATAGGTTAATGCTTATCGAGAAGTGGCCAATCATTTAAAAATTAACAACCCTGTGTTAGTTGCCAATTGGATGCGTACCTTCCGTACGGAAGGTATTAATGAACTCTCAAAACCGAAAGGATGTCCAAGTAAATTATCCAAGAAAAACGAAACAAAGAAAAAGACAGAGCCCAACATAATACCTGAAGAACGCGACCGCAT
>NZ_JXKM01000030.1 GCF_001885905.1 Enterococcus devriesei
TATGCCGAGAAAATTTATTGAAGTTGAGAAGAACCCTTAACTAAACTTGAAGACGAATGTCGGCATAGCGTGAGCTATTAAGCCGACCATTCGACAAGTTTTGGGATTGTTAAGGGTTCCGAGGCTCAACGTCAATAAAGCAATTGGAATAAAGCAATAAAAGGAGTTGAAGAAATGAAATTTAGAGAAGCTTTTGAGAATTTTATAGCAAGTAAGTATGTACTTGGTGTTTTAGTAGTTTTAACTGTTTACCAGATAATACAAATGCTTAAATAAAAAAAGACCTGATCTGATTAGACCAAGTCTTTTGATAGTGTTATATTAATAACAAAATAAAAAGAAGTCGCTCACTCCCTCGCCAAAGTTTGTGATAGCGACTTACCTAGAAAAAACACTAAGTTGTTTTTTTATATCTTGTATATCTAGATATTAAACGATATAAGTTTATTCTTCAAGATATATATTCGGGTGAGCGACTTCTTAAATTAAATTAAGGAGTTGTTTTTTTGTGATTAAAAAAGCAGAAGAAATTCAGACAAAACAAAGCTTAGAAAACGAAAACTTAAATTTTTCTAAAACCGGATACTCTAATAGCCGGTTAAGTGTTCCGATTTGGGACACCCCCCAACCAAAATTAAGTTTTGATGCTATGACAATCGTTGGAAATCTTAATAAAAATAATGCTCAAAAGCTATCTGAATTTATGAGTCTTGAACCACAAATTAGACTTTGGGATATATTACAAACGAAATTTAAAGCTAAAGCTCTACAAGAAAAAGTATATATCGAATATGACAAAGTAAAAGCAGATACGTGGGATAGACGTAATATGCGTGTTGAATTTAATCCGAATAAACTTACACATGAAGAAATGTTTTGGTTAAAACAAAATATTATCGATTACATGGAAGATGACGGTTTTACAAGATTGGATTTAGCTTTTGATTTTGAAGATGATTTAAGTGACTATTATGCAATGACTGATAAATCAGTTAAAAAAACTATTTTTTATGGTCGTAACGGTAAACCAGAAACGAAATATTTTGGTGTTCGTGACAGTGATAGATTTATTAGAATTTATAATAAAAAACAAGAACGTAAGGATAATGCAGATATTGAAATTATTTCAGAACATTTATGGCGTGTAGAAATTGAATTAAAAAGAGATATGGTTGATTATTGGAATGATTGTTTTAATGATTTACATATTTTAAAACCAGACTATTCGACAATAGAAAAAGCTCCTGACAGACATACAATTATGGCTTTGCTATTTGATGAGAGTGAATGGGGAAAATTAGAACGTAAGAAGAAATATAGAATGAAAAAATTAATGGCTGAAATTTCTACAATTGATTTAACGGACTTAATGAAATTGACTTTAAAAGAGAACGAAAAACAATTGCAAAAGCAGATTGATTTTTGGCAACGTGAATTTAGGTTTTGGAAGTAAAATAAGTTTTATTTTATAAAAATCGCTAATTCAGTATAATTAATATTTACGAGGTGACATAACGTATGAAAAAATCAGAGGATTATTCCTCCTAAATATAAAGATTTAAAATTTAGGAGGAAGTTATATATGAATTTTAATATTATCAAATTAGAAAATTGGGATAGAAAAGAATATTTTGAACACTATTTTAACCAGCAAACTACGTATAGCATTACTAAAGAAATTGATATTACTTTGTTTAAAGATATGATAAAAAAGAAAGGATATGAAATTTATCCTTCTTTGATTTATGCAATTATGGAAGTTGTAAATAAAAACAAAGTGTTTAGAACAGGAATTAATAGTGAGAATAAATTAGGTTATTGGGATAAGTTAAATCCTTTGTATACAGTTTTTAATAAGCAAACTGAAAAATTTACTAACATTTGGACTGAATCTGATAACAACTTCACTTCTTTTTATAATAATTATAAAAATGACTTACTTGAATATAAAGATAAAGAAGAAATGTTTCCTAAAAAACCGATACCTGAAAACGCCATACCGATTTCAATGATTCCTTGGATTGATTTTAGTTCATTTAATTTAAACATTGGTAACAATGGTAGCTTTTTATTGCCTATTATTACGATAGGTAAATTTTATAGTGAGAATAATAAAATTTATATACCAGTTGCTCTGCAGCTTCATCATGCTGTATGTGATGGTTACCATGCTTCACTATTTATGAATGAATTTCAAGATATAATTCATAGGGTAGATGATTGGATTTAGTTTTTAGATTTTGGAAGTGAATTTAATTTTATACACGTAAGTGATCATAAAATTTATGAACGTATAGCAACCACCATTTTTGGTTGCTGGTGTTTTGATTTTGAATTTGGTTTTGAACTTATGGACTGACTTGTTCAGTCCATTTTTTGTGCTTGCACAAAAACAAGCCTCGCAGAGCACACGCATTAATGACTTATGGCGATAGCAAATAAGTCTAGTGTGTTATACTTTAATAAATAAAGCTACGCAAAAACATGTGCAGTGGAGGAATTTTAATATGGCGTATTCTATTATCAGAGTTGCTAAAGTGAAATCAAAAACGAATACAAAAGGCATTCAAAAACATGTACAAAGACAAAATAAAAATTATGAAAATATGGATATTGATTTAGAAAAATCATACTTAAATTACGATTTAGTCAATGATAGTCCGATTGATTATAATCAAAAAATCGAAGAGAAAATTGAACAAAATTATAATGGGAAACGCAAAATTAGAAAAGACGCAGTAAAACATATTGATGGTTTAATTACATCTGGTAATGAATTTTTTAAAAATCAAACACTTGAAGAAACAAAGCAGTTTTTTGAACATGCTAAAACGTTTTTAGAACAAGAGTATGGAAAAGATAATTTATTATATGCAACAGTGCATATGGACGAAAAAACACCTCATATGCATTATGGGGTAGTTCCGATTACAGAAGATGGTCGATTGAGTGCGAAAGAGGTTTTAGGTAATAAAAAGGCACTAACTGAATTTCAAGATAGATTTAACGAACATATCAATAGTTGTGGTTATGACTTGAGTAGAGGTATAACAAGGGGCGTTACACCGAGACGACATGAGCAGATAAGTCGTTATAAAAATTTAACAGATTATCACAAAGAAGAATATGAGCATGAGAGCCGAAAATTAGACCGTATAAAGCAAGAAAGCGAAGAAGTAATGGAACAGTATCAAAATGCTTTAGATGTTCTAAAAAAGCCTATAAATGTCCCATATGAGCTTGAAACTGAAAAAGTTGGTGGATTGTTCAACAAAGAAACACAGGAAACAGGTAACGTCGTTATTGATAAAAATGAATTTGATTTATTGCAGGAACAAGTAAAAGCTTCTCAACTCATTACTGATGATTATGAATATATTAAAAGCGGAAAGGCTTTAAAAGATTTTGAGAAAAAAAACAAAAGATTAGAAGATAGATTATTAGACGAACAGATTAAAAATGGAAAAGTAATAGATAAATACAATGATTTAGTGGATAGTTATAATAATTTATTGGAACAAAATCAAGAAAAAGAAAAAGAGTTAAACCGTTCGTATAAACTATTTAACAATGTGTTTAAGTTGATTAAAGGTGTGATGAAAGAAGAAACATATCATTCGTTGATTAACCATATTGATAATCACTTAGAAAGCTCAAAAATGCGAGAAACAATGATTGTAGATGATAACGATGAACAATTCTTTAAGAAAAAATATCAAAGGCATGAACCAGAAATTATTTTTGAAGATGAACGAGATGATGGCTACACTTTATAAAGACGACGCATTTATGCCGAGAAAAT
>NZ_JXKM01000031.1 GCF_001885905.1 Enterococcus devriesei
ATAAGTTTGATTGGAAGGTGGAATGGTATGTGTTGAACGTTGAATTAATTACAAAATGGATTGAATGGCTGACGGTTATTGGTGTTGCTGTAGTGACTGTTATACGACCAATAATGAGCAGCTTTACAAAGATTACTGAAAATCTAACTAAAATGACACATAGTTTAGATTTATTAAATCGTGATCTTCAGGCAAGTAAAGATGATAGAACAAGTATTCATGAAGAGCTTGTAAAACATGATGAACGGTTGGATAGACACAATGACCGTTTAATCGAGCATTCAGAACAAATCAAAACGCTATATAAAGAAATAAGATAATTTTATAGGAGGAATACAGATTGAAAATCAATTGGAAATTAAGAATCAAATCGAAAGCGTTTTGGATTGGTGTCGTTCCGTTAGCCATTTTGCTGATTCAAGCAGTCTCGGCGGCTTTTGGATATACATTAGATTTATCTTCATATGGCGATAAAGCGTTAGCTGTTATTAATGCGCTTTTTGCATTACTAGCATTTCTAGGTATTACTGCTGATCCAACTACGAGCGGATTGTCAGATAGCGAACGGGCGTTGACCTATTCAAAACCGAAGAAGGAGGAAAAATAAATGGTATTAAATGGAATTGATATTGCAAGTTGGCAAGCTGGAATTAACGTAGGGGCTAATGGTGTTGCAGCTGATTTTGTCATTATTAAAGCGACCGGTGGTACTGGTTATGTGAATCCGGATTGTGATCGAGCTTTTCAACAAGCAATTAAAAGTGGGAAAAAAGTAGCTGTCTACCATTATGCACATGAGTTGGGCTTTCAAGGCACAGCACAACAAGAAGCAGATTTCTTCTTGAAGAATGTTCAAGGATATATCGGAAAGGCAATTCTCGTTTTAGATTGGGAATCTGACAATAAAGGTGATGTCGCATGGGCAAAAGCTTGGTTAGATCATGTACAAAGTAAGACAGGCGTGAAACCCCTTTTCTACACATATACAGGAGTTTTGAATAGCTATAACTTTAGTAGTATTGCCAATGCAGATTATGGCTTGTGGGTCGCAAATTATGGAACTGATGCACCACAAGGTTATTCGCAGCCAAATCCTCCAATTTCTCCTTACTGGAAATCGACGGCAATGTATCAATACACCTCAAATGGTTTCTTGAATGGTTGGAACAAGCGCTTAGATCTGAATATATTTTATGGTGATAAAAATGCGTGGGATGCATATGCTGGAATTAAATCATCTGGCGGTACGCAAAAACCAAGCACTCCCGCTCCTTCTAAACCTTCAGTAGATCCAACGACAGCTGGTGGAGGATACTCGATTCTTCAAGATCCAAAGTTTCCACAAAACAAAGCTCATTTAGATCGTTTTGGACCAGTGGGAACTAAGCTTGTTGTTGAAGGTTGGCATACAACAGTTTCTAATCACGAGTTTATCATCATTATGGATCGAGTGAAAAATAAAGAACTGGCCAGAAAAGAAGTTAAGCCAATTGCTCGTCCAGATGTCAAAAAAGCATTCGGGCTTTCATTTGACCAGGTTGGGTTTAAAACAGAGTTCGATCTTGCTCAATTTAAAGGGAAATCTGTTATTGTCTTAATGAGAGCAACAAATGATCCAAAAGGTAATACTTCAGGAGGCCATCAAGACTTCTACGAAACTCGCTGGTATCACGATATTAAATAACCAAAACAGCCCTCTACGATTTCGTAGGGGGCTTATTTTTGTGCTTTTAATGTTCTTTAACGATCCCGTTAAATTCATCCCTCTTCATTTCCTCCTCGTAATGTTGAACTAAATTAGCTATCGAATCAAATCTTGATTTCCGCCAATCTTTTTCTCCCGATTTCCACTTTTTTGCTGCGGAAGGGGAGACACCAGCAAACTCTGATAATTTTGAATAGGGAGTATTTTTGATAATTTTTTCTATATATGACAGATCCAAATTAATCACTCTCTTCTAAAGTATAGACTGTATCACCGTCAACCACTTCATAATCATTAAACTCAAAGCTCTCACCGTCATAATTGCCTAACTCTTTTAACACAGGGTTTTCAAAATCAGTTACGTGTTTCATACTTTCAAAAGCATTCTTATCAGCTTCTTTTCCTTGTTCGCTTGTAAAGTAAAGCACTGCACCAGATTCGATTAATTCTTTGATCTCTTTTTCGTCTAACATTTTTATCATCCTTTCGTATCTCTTTCTATATTTATATATTACCACCACAGTGGTAATAAGTCAATAAAAAGGACCACTAAAGTGGCAACAAAATAAAAAAGCCCGAAAATTCAGGCTTAAATAGAAGGGATGCAAGTTAGATCGCTATTTGATTAAATTCCATCATAATCTTCGTCTTGCCAATGACCGCATACTTCTTCACCACAAACTGTTTCCTACCATTGTAATCACCACCAACAGCGATCCGCATTCCATCTTCTACATCTGCAAGAAAATTCAACGAGTGGCCAGCAATTAAACATGACTGATCATCAACCTTAAAATAGACGAGGGGACGT
>NZ_JXKM01000032.1 GCF_001885905.1 Enterococcus devriesei
TGGGAACAGCGTAAGTTTGAAGATTGCTTTAATTTCCCCGTTTCTACTAATTCGTTATCAAGAGCAATGTTAAATTACGATAAGGGAGAAGTTAAGAACGTACATTATGGAGACGTGCTAATAAAATATCCTTCAATTCTTAATATTAAAAAAGAGGAGGTTCCATATATTACAGATGGTTCTTTAGAGACGTATACGCCTAATTTGTTAGAGAATGGAGATTTAGTTTTTGCAGATGCTGCTGAAGATGAAGCTGTAGGGAAAGCTGTTGAAATCAATGGTATTACTAATGAAAATCTTGTATCAGGACTTCACACTATTGTTGCAAGAGCTACAAAACAAAAAGCAGAATATTTTTTAGGTTACTATATTAATTCCAACATTTACCACCGACAACTTTTAAGATTAATGCAAGGATCTAAAGTATCTGCCATCAGTAAAGGGAATTTACAAAAAACTGACGTATCTTTTCCGGAAAATATTGAGGAGCAACAAAAAATTGGTGTCTTCTTCAAGCAACTTGACGACACCATCACCCTTCATCAGCGTAAACTTGACTTATTTAAAAAGATGAAACAAGGATATTTAGAGAAAATGTTTCCGAAAAACGGGGTCCAAGTTCCTGAATTAAGATTTGCGTACTTTATCGATGTATGGGAACAGCGTAAGTTTAAGGAGTTTAGCAAGAAACAGGGGAGAAAAAATTCTCAAGGGTTAGACTNAGGATGTGTGGGAACAAAGTAAGTTGGGAATCAAAGTGAATATAATTATGGGGCAATCGCCTAATTCAGAAAATTATACTGAAAATCCCGATGATTATATTCTTGTTCAAGGTAATGCAGATATGAAAAATGGTTACGTTGTTCCTCGTGTTTGGACTACTCAAATAACAAAGCAAGCTCAAAAAGGCGATTTAATTTTAAGTGTCCGTGCTCCAGTTGGAGATATTGGTAAAACTGATTATGACGTAGTTATTGGTCGTGGTGTTGCAGCAATTAGAGGTAATGAATTTATTTTCCAACAACTGGGAAAAATGAAAACGAATAGTTATTGGAGTAGATATAGTACTGGATCAACATTTGAGAGTATTAATTCAAATGATATTAAGGAAGCTACAATTATGGTGCCAAGTAGTGAAGAACAAGAAAAAATTGGGGTATTTTTATCCAACGTAGACTACTCCATCTCTCTTCAACAAAATAAACTGGATCAACTTAAATTTTTAAAATCTGCTTTTCTAAAAAAAATGTTCATTTAGAAAAATCAACCTCCTAAAAATTGTTATTATGAAATTCTAATAACTATTTTAGGAGGCTATTTTTATGCGAAAAAAGAAAAAAGATGTTTTGTTTTACGAGTATTTTGAAGAGTGGTTAGAATTATACAAAGTAGGGGCAATCCGTGAAATTACTTTGGATAAGTATTACGTAACTTATCAAAAAATTCTAGAGTTAGCACCTACACTATGTTTATCTGAGTTGGATCGGAGAAGTTATCAACGACTCCTAAATCAATATGCTCTGACGCATGAAAAACAAACAACGATGGACTTTCATCATCAAATCAAAGGAGCAATTCTTGATGCAGTGGATGAAGGTTTAATTGAGAAAAACCCAACCCGTAAAATTATTATTAAAGGCAAAGAGCCTCGTCAAAAGAAACCAAAATTTTTGAATCAATATGAATTACAGACTTTATTAAAGCAATTAGAATTGAAAAGTGAAATTAACTGGGATTGGTTCATTCTACTGATTGCAAAAACCGGTTTGCGTTTTTCAGAGGCCTTAGCTCTGACTCCGCAAGATTTTGACTATTTTAACCAAAGTCTTGTCATAAGTAAAACCTGGAATTATAAAAAAGCAAAAGGCGAAATACAGCCGACCAAAAATGAATCCTCTAAAAGAAAAATTCAGATTGATTGGCAAATTAGTATGCAATTTTCACAATTAACCAAAGAAATGACGGAAGATGAATTGATCTTTGTAAACGGCAGGGTATTCAACTCAACCATTAATAAGCGACTTGAATCATTATGTAAAAAAGCAAATGTTCCAATTATCACCATCCACAGCTTACGGCATACTCATGCGTCATTACTGCTTTTCGCAGGAGTTTCAATTGCCAGCGTTGCCAGAAGGTTAGGCCATTCTAGTATGACTACGACTCAGGAAACTTATCTTCATATTATTCAAGAATTAGAAAATCAAGATAATGATAAAATTATTCGACATTTAAGTGCATTAGTTTAAAAGAAAATCCCAGAAGATAAGTTTGTCTTCTGGGATTGAGCTTATATAAACATTCTTTTAAGTAGAGCATATTTAAGCGATTGAAGTTGGTCCAGTTTGTTCTGATGAAGGGTGATGGTGTTATCTAGGTGCCTTAAG
>NZ_JXKM01000033.1 GCF_001885905.1 Enterococcus devriesei
ACATAATTACCACCTTCTGGGTTTGCTTGGGTAATTGATCCATCATCATTTAGATTTATAGGATGAATATCTAAATACCCATATTCTTCATGCTTAAGTTCCATACGTGAAGGCATCCAATCAACTTCTATTTTGTATCCTATATCTTCTAATTTTTGTATAACTTTTTGAGTGTGTTGAGCGTCAAAATCTATATCTATATCTCTGTGTTCTCTTTGTTGTTTTCCAGTTAATACATCTACCCCCCAGCCACCATCTAACCAATAAGTTACTTTCATGTGTTCAAATAAATCTAAAATATAAAATAATTCTTTTTCTGTTACATTATTATTTTTCATTTTATCCCTCCTAACTTGGGAATTTGAAACGAGTTGAAAACGAGTTTCTTCTTGTCTTGATACTATATAGAAATAACGTTCTTTTTTAAAAATATGATTTATCGTTGATGTGACAGTGTTGTTATGTATTTTTGTGGTTGAAAAGAAAATTTGACATGAAAACACCCCAGTTATATTATTAAGGTGTCGAATCTTAAATAAAACTGGGGGATTTTTATATGCAATATAATACTACTAAATATATTGACGAAAATCAAGATAACGAAACATTAAAAGATATGACGAAAAGTGGGAAGCAACGCCCATGGAGAGAAAAGAAAATTGATAATGTAAGTTACGCAGATATACTGGAGATTTTAAAAATTAAAAAGGCTTTTAACGTAAAACAATGTGGTAACGTCTTAGAATTCAAGCCAACTGATGAAGGTTATTTGAAGTTACATAAGACATGGTTTTGTAAGTCAAAATTATGCCCAGTTTGTAATTGGAGGCGTGCTATGAAAAATAGTTATCAAGCTCAAAAAGTGATTGAAGAAGTAGTAAAAGAAAAGCCTAAAGCTCGGTGGTTATTTCTTACTCTATCGACACGAAATGCGATAGATGGGGATACTTTAGAACGAAGTTTAAAGCATTTAACTGAATCTTTTAGAAGATTATTTAAATATAAAAAAGTTAGTAAAAATTTAATTGGTTTTATGCGTTCAACAGAAGTTACAGTTAATAAAAATGATGGCAGTTATAATCAACATATGCATGTTTTGTTGTGTGTTGAAAATAGTTATTTTAAGAATAAAGCTAATTATATAACTCAAGAAGAATGGGTTAATTTATGGCAAAAAGCATTACAAGTAAATTATCGACCGGTAGCAAATATTAAAGCGATCAAACCAAATCAAAAAGGCGATAAAGATATTCAAGCAGCTATTAAAGAAACCTCTAAATATTCGGTTAAGTCATCTGATTTTTTAACTGATGATGATGAAAGAAATCAAGAAATCGTGAATGATTTAGAAAAAGGTTTATACCGAAAGCGTATGTTGAGTTATGGTGGATTACTTAAACAAAAACATAAGATTTTAAATTTAGATGATGCCGAAGATGGCAATTTGATTAATACAAGTGACGAAGATAAAACAACAGACGAAGAAGAAAAAGCACATTCGATTACGGCAATTTGGAATTTTGAAAAACAAAATTATTATTTAAAAAATTTGAAACGTTAGCTTAAAAGCTAGCGTTTTTTTATGTATTTTTGCCCCTGCGGGAACTATAGCGTTCAACCGGCATGGTTGACCACTTTACATGCCAACTTTTAAGTTTGCATGTAAATGGGCCAGTGTCTTAAAAAATCAACACTGGATTTGCTCAAATTTTTGCTTTTGGAAATAGCATATATTTATTTGGCTCATATTCGCGTTTTAAGAGCTTATATAAGTTTTTAGGCATAAAACTATATGAATTACCCCTAAATCTTTAAAATGCCCCCTTAAAATTCAAAATAAAGGTATTTAAAATTTTAAAAATAAAAAAGCTACTAGCAAAAAACTAGTAGCTTAAATCTTAGTTAAATTTTGATGTAGTATTAATTTTTATATCTACGCTACAACGTCGATTCAAATTCGTGCAGTATTAATTTTTGTATCTGCGCCACAACGCCGATTACTAATAATGCAGTATTAATTTTTATATCTGTGCTACAACACCGATTACTTAAAACTAAGATAAAAAATCGACGAAGGTCGATAATGGTTTTGCACACGTCGATTTATCCGACGTATAAGTGCGCCCTTACGGGATTTAACTAGATTGTAACGATGAATTTTGGACTTGTAAAGCAATAACAATTGGGTTTACCAGGTCTACTAAGTAGACAAAAAAGAACACGCATTTATGCCGAGAAAAT
>NZ_JXKM01000035.1 GCF_001885905.1 Enterococcus devriesei
CCTCAACCTCGTAGCCGTCTAGCATTCGGATAAGCGTTTCAATTGGCTTGTTTTCTGGATTGTCTGCCCATCGAAACATATCTCCCCATGCAAGCTGCGTTAATTCATCCTCTTCTAAAACATCGTTCCAAACATCGTGTTTAGAAATTTTTATGATTTTTGCAAATGCTGGCGGGTTTGCATCAGATAATTTATAAATTTTCCCGATTTCGATATTCGGTATCATCATTCATCCTCCTCCAATGCCCACAGTAACGGCGCTGCTTTTGGTGATGTTGCGGGATTCAAATATGCAATGACAAGAGATTGCCGCTCTTTAGAATCATTTACCCAATCAAAAATCACTGAGTTTATTTTTTCTCTTTCTAATTGTGCTTCATCAAATGTCATACCCTCAAGCTCAACCAAAGCCGATGTTCCCATCCATAAGTTTTTGCAATCGTAGCGGAACCAAGATTCACACTGGTCTAGTGCCGCTGCTATTTTTTGAGGGATAGATAGATTTTGACTCATGTTCATTCCGCCACCTCTTTCATTTCCAAATCTGCAAAGGCTGCTAGGACTTCTAATTGTTGTTCAGGTGATAATTCTTGATAGGCTTTTAAAACTTTATCAGGCGCTTGTCCTAAAAATAAACACGTGACATACGCAAAATAGTTTTTGGAAAATCGATTAGGTATGTCATTCAACGGATATTTCAACCACTTCAACACGATATGCTGGTTTTTGTTCAAGGAAGGTTCCACTGGCACAAACCCCTCAATATCAAACCAAGGGTCTAAAATGTCTTTGAATAAAGGAGAGCTTACTTTACTTATTGAGTCGCACGATCCTACAAGCTTTCCATTAATTTGTACGCCAATTCTTCGCATAGTTTGCATTAAATCACACCTCCGCTTTCTCGACTGTGCCGCCTATTAATGACGTCTGTTGTTTTGCTTCTTTATAGCTTTTAAAATGATATGCTAGTTCTTTTTTGGGCGTAATTTCTACTGACTCAATTTGTCCTGTTTCAAGTGGACTCTTTAGATACATAGTGCTGTAGCAAACTATCCACTTCGGCTCTTCCTCAAC
>NZ_JXKM01000036.1 GCF_001885905.1 Enterococcus devriesei
GAATTGAGGAAGCTGCGAAAACAGGAAGCTCAACAAAGACGAAAGAATCAGTCGCGCGAATCATCGACAGCCTCCGAGGACCATTCAAATTAGTTGAGCTTCTTGAAACCTTGAGGTTTCCTAAATCCACCTTTATGTATTGGCAAAAGCGTTTTGAACGCTTAAATCCAACGCAATCCATCGAAGAAGAGATGTTAAAAATTCGTAAGAAGCACAAGGATTATGGTTGTTTACGAATGACGAAAGAATTGAAAGTTCGGGGTTTTCATGTCAATAAAAAGAAAGTGCAACGATTGATTAAAAAGTTAAGGATTGAAGTGAAGTCCTATACACGAAAGTCTCGACGCTATAGCTCCTATCGTGGAAAAATCGGTATCGTTGCTAAAAATCTAATCCATCGTCGTTTCTACACCAATGTTTGTCATCAAAAAATTACAACGGATACAACAGAATTTAAGTATTTCGAAGTAGACACCAAGGGTGTCATTCGTCAGAAAAAGCTTTATTTAGATCCGTTTATGGATCTATTCAACAGTGAAATCCTCTCTTATAGAATCTCTGAAAAACCAAACGCGGTAGCGGTAATGGAAGGTTTGGAAGAAGCAATCCAAATTACCAGTGATTGCCCTTATCGTCGAACGTTCCATTCTGATCAGGGGTGGGCTTATCAAATGAAAGCCTACAGTTATCAATTGAAACAACATAAAATCTTCCAGAGCATGTCTCGAAAAGGAAATTGTTTAGATAATTCACCGATGGAAAATTTCTTTAGTCTTTTGAAACAAGAAATTTTTCACGGAGAGATTTATCGCAGCTTTGATGAACTTAAGGCAGCAATTGATCAGTATATTTACTATTACAATAATGAACGAATGAAAAATAAATTGAACTGGCGAAGCCCTGTTCAATTTAGAAAATCAGCTCGAGTAGCTGCTTAATCCTTGATTTATTACATGAAAAAAAGAGTGGATTTCTCCACTCTATAAAAGTCTAACTTTTGGGGGTCACTACA
>NZ_JXKM01000037.1 GCF_001885905.1 Enterococcus devriesei
AAGCGGGTGACGGGCTTCTAGATAAAGTCTGGCAAAAAATAAATAACCCATAAACACTTACGACACCTTTTTTATAAGCTACTATACTTTTGCGAGCATATTATTTTTTGCGTAATTCATGCGTAATCACTATTTCCGATTAAAAAAACACTTCTTGAAAATACTTCAAACCGCATACGCAAAAATATATCCAATCGCTACCATTCCACCAAGCTTACCTATTGTAATCCAATCATCTTCCGCACCCACATTATATCAGAATTCTTAAGAAATTGTTCGCTTTACATTTTAGAACATATGTTCGTAGAATGTTCCCAAGAGGTGAACGCTATGATCTACGATGACGAGTCAGCTATCAAACTGTTTTTAGAAGCTAAAAAAGTTTACGAGGACCGGAATATGCTTAAATGGATCGGATTTTACTTGTCCGAGCAAACAGCAGCAATCAATAAGGATGTAACCGAACGGTCTAAGGTCAATAATCAAAAAACGTTAATGTAAAGTGAAGAAATCGAAAAAGTCTTAAACGAAGCTAGACTAAAAAGCAAACCTGTCTCTGTTCAGTTAGAAGCCCTCAATGAAAATGCACAGTATTATGATGATGTTATAGGAATGATTCGAGGTTACGATGAGTTAGGAATTTACATAGGTGATCAAAAAGTACATTACGATGAAATTAGAAATGTTGAGGTTTACAACTGGAAAAAATGGAGTGAACTGAAATGAATCCTATCCTCTCTTATCATCTAGGATTGATGACATTCGATCGTCTCCAAGTCTTATTGTGGGATTTCGGTCCTAACGCTATAGATGAAATCGGCGAACGATGCTTTACTTTCTACTGTAGCAAAGCTAATGGTCTTCATAATTTTGATTACTACATACTAAAATACGGGAGTGGTTTAAATGATAAGCATGAATGGTATTGTGAGTAGCGTAAAGATTCTAAAGTATTCGGAACGTCCCCTCGTCTATTTT
>NZ_JXKM01000038.1 GCF_001885905.1 Enterococcus devriesei
GTCAGTAAGAAAAATTAAGTTGGATTGGCAAATGATTGGACAGTTTTGTCCGCTCATAGCCAATTTGCCGCAAGACGAACTAATCTTTGTGGAAAAAGAAAAAAACGGGAAATATAAGCGTGTATTTAATTCGACAGTCAACAAATTTCTAGAGAGAAAATGCATTGAAGCTGATGTGCCAATTATTACAGTACACGCGTTGAGACATACTCACGCATCCATACTGCTGCTTGAAGGAGTCACAATGCATTCGATTGCTGATCGTTTAGGACACGCGAATGTAACGACGACGCAAGAAACATACACGCATATCATCAAAGAACTTGAGAAAAAAGACGAACAAAAAATGATTGGCGCTTTGTCAGCGATCGCTTAGAGGTGATGACATGAAAAGACAGAACTTAGGTGATTTGAATGGGTACTTATTTGAACAATTAGAACGTCTGAACGACCCAGATATGACTAAAGAGGAAATCGCTCTAGAAATAGACAGGGCGAATGCTATTTCAAGGGTCGCTACGCAGGCAGTGAGCGCAGGCCATTTGGCTCTAAAAGCAGAAATAACCTATCAAAAGCATGAAGCTATCAATGCTAAGATGCCAGAAATGTTAGATGCAAATACGATTGATTTGATTGAGTAACAGATCCGCAATCTCAGCCTATCAAGTCAGAAAAGAGGTATGAAATGGATAAACAAGAAAAAGAAGAATTAGTTAATCAGTTGAATAGTCGTCTCATGAACTATCCTAGTGACTCATGGGATAGAGGACACAATGAAGGACTTAAGAGTGCAGTTATAGTAGTGAGTAACCTACCTACTGTAGACGAACCGCAGAAAGCCAAAGTGCCCCAATTCGGAGC
>NZ_JXKM01000039.1 GCF_001885905.1 Enterococcus devriesei
GGTTCTGTTGCAAAGTTTTTCAATCAAGACCTTTTAGTGTAAAATCTAACTAAAATGACCCGGGAGGAACGAAGATATGAACCCTTTTAAAGGAAAACAATTCCAAGAAGACGTGATTATTGTGGCTGTCGGTTATTATCTTCGCTATAACCTCAGTTATCGTGAAGTTCAAGAAATTCTCTATGATCGTGGCATTGAGGTCTGTCATACAACCATTTACCGTTGGGTTCAGGAATACGGAAAGTTACTTTATCAGATCTGGAAAAAGAAAAACAAGCAGTCTTTTTATTCATGGAAGATGGACGAAACCTATATCAAAATTAAAGGCAAGTGGCATTATCTGTATCGAGCCATCGATGCAGATGGCTTAACCTTAGATATATGGCTACGAAAAAAACGCAATACACAAGCTGCGTATGCGTTCTTAAAGAGACTGTTCAACCATTTTGGAGAACCAAAGGTTCTCGTTACTGATAAAGCACCGTCGATTTCCTGTGCCTTCAAAAAGTTGCAGAATCATGGGTTTTATCAACATACAGAACATCGAACCGTAAAATATTTAAACAATTTGATTGAACAAGATCATCGACCAATCAAGCGTAGAAATAAATTCTATCGAAGCTTACGTACCGCTGCGACCACGATCAAAGGGATGGAAACCATTCGAGGACTATATAAGAAAAGCCGAAAAGAAGGGTCCCTTTTTGGTTTTTCAGTGTGTCTTGAAATCAAAGGATTACTAGGCATCCCGGCTTGATCGATAGTAAGCTTAAGGAAATTGTCTTTAGCTAGAGACGCTTTGCAACAGAACC